>NZ_JAANTE010000007.1:0-264158 GCF_011291845.1 Actinopolyspora sp. BKK2
CGTAGGTGATTGAGCGGTGGTGCCTCTCGCGGGCTCTTGCTTCGGGCGCCTCGACATCGGGTAGCGACCTACACAACGTCGGGGCTGTCCTCGCGAGACCCATGGCTGAGAACCCCCGGCGGTGCCGACTGCTCAGGCTCGTAAGCGTTCTCGTTGGGGCGACAGGCCTCTCGGGGACTGGCTTGTCGTAGGTGATTGAGCGGTGGTGCCTCTCGCGGGCTCTTGCTTCGGGCGCCTCGACATCGGGTAGCGACCTACACAACGTCGGGGCTGTCCTCGCGAGACCCATGGCTGAGAACCCCCGGCGGTGCCGGTTTACCAAGCTCAAAGCGCTCGCTCGGACCGCGGACTCCTGTGAGCGACGCAGCGGGGCGGGTCCGCTCGGGCCCGCCCCGGGTGCTGTCAGAGACTGCACCGCGCATTCACCGAGAATTCCCGTCGTGGCTCACCGGCGCGTCTACCGGCCGTAGTGCTCACGCGGCTACACCTCGGGTATGGCAGAAACAGGGCGATCCGACTCGACGGTGCTGGCTTCGACCGGCGGATCGAACCGAGACGGAATCAACCGCTATTCACTGCACCTGACGGGGGAACCCTCCGACGTCCGCGCCGCGCAGCGGCTGCGGCACCTGGTGTTCTCCGGGGAGATGGGAGCCACCGTCCGCGGGGACGCCCCCGGACTGGAGAGCGACGACTTCGACGAGTTCTGCGACCACCTGATCATCCGGGACGACGACTCCGGTGAACCGGTCGGCACCTACCGAATGCTGCCGCCGCACCGGGCCTCGGCAGCCGGAGGGCTCTACTCCGAGTCCGAGTTCGACCTGGCGCGACTGGATCCGATACGTCCCGACACGGTCGAGACGGGACGTTCCTGCGTGCACCCGGACCACCGGAACGGAACTGTGGTCGGTCTGATGTGGGCGGGCATAGCGCGCTACATGCTGCTGCACGGGCACCGCTGGTTGGCGGGCTGCGCCTCGGTGCCGCTGCGCGACGGCGGCGGCACGGCCGCGGGCGTCTGGAGCGTGGTCAGCCGGCGCTACTACGCCCCGGAGGCACGGCGGGTCCGGCCCTACGTCCCGTGGCGGGCACAGCCCGGGGAACAACCGGAGCGGCCCGGAACCCCTCCGCTGCTGCGCGGGTGCCTGCGGCTGGGAGCGCGGGTCTGCGGTCCGCCCGCGCACGACCGCGAGTTCGGGGTGGCCGACTTCTTCGTGCTGCTGGACACCGAGACGATGGACCGCCGGTATCTCGAACGTTTCCTGGGGGAGGCGGGATGAGCCCCGTCCGCGGGTGGTTGCCCGAGTCCCCGTGCGGGCGGCAGTGCCTCCCGCGCAGCGGATCCCTTCCCTCGGTCGGGGTGGTGCGCAGGATCCTGCGGCTGCTCGTCGTGGTGGTGCTGCTGTGCTGCGGGTTTTCGCTCGGCTGCGCGTCCCCGCTGTTGCCCCGGGGGATCCGGGGGTGTGCGGCGCGTCGCTGGTTCGCGGGCCTGCTGGCGGGTTTCGGCGTGGAACTGCGGGTGCGCGGGGACACCTCGTTCCCCGGTGGAGGGGTGGGCACGCTGGTCGTGGCCAACCACGTCTCCTGGTTGGACGTCCTGGCGCTGCAGGCGGTGCGTCCGATGAGGATGCTGGCCAAGTCGGAACTGCGGAGCTGGCCCCTGCTGGGGACGTTCGCGGTTCGCTCGGGAACCCTGTTCATCGAGCGGGACAGGCTGCGCTGTCTGCCCGCGGCGGTGGACCGGATCACCGGGGCGCTGGACGAGGGGTCCGTGGTCGGCGTGTTCCCCGAGGGAACCACGTGGTGCGGGCGGGCCTCCGGGCAGTACCGCCCCGCCGTTTTCCAGGCGGCCCTGGACGCGAACGCCCAGGTCCGTCCGGCGGTGCTGCGCTACCGCGTCGGTGGTCAGCCGACCACCGCCGCCGCCTTCGTGGGCGACGACACCCTGCTGCGTTCGGTGGTGAGCGTGCTGGGGGCGCGTGGTCTCGTGGTCGAGCTGGAGCTGTTGCCGCCTTTCCCGGCGCGGCAGACGCGGAGCCCGAGCACGGAGCGCGAGGTCTCCGGCGGAACCGGCGGGCGGGCGCGTCGTGAACTGGCGCTGCGCTGCGCGCGCGCCGCGGGAGCGGTAGCGCCGGAACGGTCCGCGCGGGCGGGATGGACTTCCAGCGGGGGCGAAGTTGCAGGATTCCCGGGTGAGCGCTTCGACCGATCCGAAAGCCACCCGCGAGTCGCCCCGCCGGCGCAGGAGGAGTTCACTGTGGATTCCGCCGTACCGTAGCTTCACGATCGGCCTGCTGCTCGTCGTCACGCTGGTCGCCTTCGAGGCGATGGGCGTGGCCACCGCCCTGCCGACCATAGCCTCCGAACTGGACGGACAGCGCTGGTACTCCTGGTCGTTCACCCTGTTCATGGCCGCGAGCGCGGTCGGAACCGTCCTCGCGGGCAGGCTCGCCGACCACCGCGGACCCGCGCTGCCCCTGCTGCTGGCCCTGCCCCTGTTCGCGGCCGGGCTGGTGCTGGCCGGGGCGGCGCCCAACATGCCGGTACTGCTGGCGGCCAGAGCGCTGCAGGGAATGGGCGGAGGCAGCGTGGCCGTGCCCCTCTACGTGCTGATCGCCCGGGTCTACCCGGAGCGGGACCGTCCCAGGGCGTTCGGGGCGATGTCGGCCGCTTGGGTGGTCCCCGCCCTGGTCGGCCCGGCCGTTTCCGGGCTGATCACCGAGCACCTGCACTGGCGCTGGGTCTTCCTCGGACTGGCTCCGCTCGTGCTGCTCGGGACCGTGTTCCTCGCCTCGACCGTGCTGAGCTCGGGAAGCGAGCGGGCGGAGGGCGCGCGGCAGCGCCCCGGACTCGTTCCAGCCGCGCTGGGCGCCGGTGTGGGCACGCTGGGCGTGAACTGGGCGGCCCAGCACCCCGGAGCCGTTTCGGCGGTGCTCGGGACGCTGGCCGCCGTGCTGCTGTGGCGCTGCTTCCGCGTGCTGCTGCCTGCGGGGACGCTGCGGGCCCGTCCCGGGGTTCCGATGCTGGTGCTGGCTCGCGGGCTGCTGGCCGGGGTCTTCTTCGCCGCGGAGGCGTTCGTCCCCCTGGTGCTGACCGTGGTGCACGGTTACTCACCGGCGCTGGCCGGGGTCCCGCTCACGCTGGGCTCGCTCGGGTGGAGCCTGGGGGCCTTCCTGCAGAGCCGGTGGGAGCGGATCAGCAGGGAGGGCATGGTCGCCCTGGGGTTCCTGCTGGTCGTGGCCGCGGTGGCCGGGGTGGGCGCGATCGCCCCCTCGTGGGGCCCCGGCTGGCTGGTCCTGCTGTCCTGGTCACTCGGCGGTGCCGGGATGGGGATCGCCATCACCAGCACCGCCGTGGGAGTGCTCGGCCGCTCGGAGGAGTCCGCGCGCGGGTTCAACTCCGCCGCGCTGCAGCTGTCGGACATGCTCGGCCAGGCGCTGCTGATAGGGCTGGGCGGCGTGCTGGTCAACCTGCTCTCCGACGCCGGTGACCCCACGGCGGGGGTGCTCGTGCTGAGCGCGACGTTGATCGTCATCGGTCTGACGGGTGCGCGCCTGGTCATCCGCTCCGGAAGGACTATCCTGGACGGGCGATGACGTACCTGGACCATGCGGCCACCACCCCGATGAGGGCCCGCGCGATCGCCGTGATGAGCGATGCCCTGAGCACGCTCGGCAACGCCTCCTCACTGCACACCTCCGGCCGACGAGCGCGTCGAGCCGTGGAGGAGTCGCGGGAGGACATCGCGGACGCCCTCGGTGCGCGCCCGTCCGAGGTGCTGTTCACGGCAGGCGGCACCGAGAGCGACAACCTGGCGGTCAAGGGCATCTTCTGGGCCCGCCGCGCGGCCGACGAGCGGCGGCGCCGGGTGCTGGCCTCCGCCGTGGAGCACCACGCCGTGCTCGACACGGTGGAGTGGTTGGCCGAGCACGAGGGCGCGGAGGTCACCTGGCTGGAGGTCGACTCCTGGGGGAGGGTGACTCCCGAGACGTTCGAGCGGGCCGTGCGGGAGGCCCCGGACGAGGTGGCCCTGGCCACCGTGATGTGGGCCAACAACGAGGTCGGCACGATCAACCCGATCCCGGAGATCGCCGAGATCGCCGAGCGCTACGGTGTTCCGCTGCACACGGACGCGGTTCAGGCGGTGGAGACGCTCCCGGTGGACTTCGGCAGCAGCGGGGTGTCCGCGCTGACCATGACCGGGCACAAGATCGGTGGCCCCTACGGCGTGGGCGTGCTGGTGCTGTCCAGGGAGGTCAGCTGCACGCCGCTGCTGCACGGCGGCGGGCAGGAGCGCGAGGTGCGCTCGGGGACTCTCGACACCCCGGCCGTGGTGGCGCTGGCCAACGCGCTGCGGGAGGCGGTGGACACGAGACAGCACCACGTCGAGGAGCTCACCCGCCTGCGGGACCGGCTGATCGCGGGCGTCCGCGAGGTGGTGCCCGACGCGGTGCTCAACGGGGACCCGGGTACCGTCGAGGGCGGGCGCCTGCCCGGAAACGCGCACTTCACGTTCCCCGGATGCGAGGGTGACAGTCTCCTGATGCTGCTGGACGCGAAGGGGATCGAGTGCTCCACGGGGTCCGCCTGCACCGCCGGGGTCGCCGAACCCAGCCACGTGCTGCTGGCGATGGGGGCGGACGTGCGGGTCGCGCGTGGTTCGCTGCGGCTGACACTCGGGCACGATTCGACGGCCGATGACGTGCGGACGTTCCTGGAGGCGCTCGAACCGGCCGTGCGGCGTGCCCGCAGCGCCGGCCTTTCCGGTTTGAGCAAGACTTCGGTGGGATCGGCCACCGCCCCTACGGAGGTGTGAGGTGCGAGTACTCGCGGCGATGAGCGGCGGGGTGGATTCCGCGGTGGCCGCGGCGCGGGCGGTCGACGCGGGCCACGACGTGACCGGGGTCCACCTGGCCCTGTCCGCCAAGCCAGGGACGCTGCGCGAGGGAGCGCGCGGCTGCTGCACGGTGGAGGACTCCCGGGACGCCCGGCGCGCGGCGGACATCCTCGGGATCCCGTTCTACGTCTGGGACTTCGCGGAGAGGTTCAGCGAGGAGGTCATCGAGACCTTCGTCGGGGAGTACGCGGCAGGGCGCACTCCGAACCCCTGCATGACCTGCAACGAGAAGATCAAGTTCGAGGCCCTGCTGGAGAAGGCCACGGCGCTGGGCTTCGACGCGGTCTCCACGGGGCACTACGCGCGGCTGTCCCACGAGTCCGGCGTCCCGGAGCTGCGGCGCAGCAGGGACGAGGGCAAGGACCAGTCCTACGTGCTGGCCTCGCTGACCTCGCAGCAGCTGCGGCACGCCATGTTCCCGCTGGGGCACTCGTTGAAGTCCGAGGTGCGCGCGGAGGCCGAGCAGCGGGACCTCGCCGTGGCGCAGAAGCCGGACAGCCACGACATCTGCTTCATCCCGGACGGGGACACCAAGAAGTTCCTGGACTCCAAGCTGGGGGAGCGCCCCGGCGACATGGTCGACGCCGACTCCGGGGAGGTGCTCACCCAGCACTCCGGTGTGCACGGCTTCACCGTGGGACAGCGCAAGGGGCTGGGGATCGACAAGCCCGCACCGGACGGGCGTCCGCGTTACGTGCTGTCGCTGGAGCCGGTCTCCGGGACGGTGAAGGTGGGCTCGGCGGACGAGCTGGGCGTCACCGAGATCGACGCGACCCGGCCGGTGTGGCCCTCGGAGAGCGCGCTGGACGGGCCGACCGAGTGCGTGGCGCAGATCCGGGCGCACGGTGAGACGGGTGAAGCCGTGGCCGAGATGACCGGTGAGGGCTTCCGGGTGCGGTTGCGGGAACCGATGCGCGGCGTGGCTCCCGGACAGTCGGTGGTGCTCTACCGCCCGGATCCGGCAGGGGACCTGGTGCTGGGCAGCGCGAAGATCTCCGAGACGCGGTGAGCCCCGGCGAGGTGCGCCAATTTTGCCTGTAACTGTGTGAGTCCCGCGCGGGCTGCGCAGCGGCCCGCGCCTCCGGTCATCCCGGGTAGGTGCGCACCGCGGGGGTGTCCCGCAGCGCGTCGGTGACCCGTGCGGCGCGGGACTCGGTCATCAGCGCCAGCGCCTCGGCGAGCTCGAACCAGTCCGCGGCGGAGCTCTCCTCGGTGGGCCGGGGAGAGCCCCCGAGGACGTGGCAGCGGAAAACCAGGGTGACCACTCCGCGCGCGAGGTGCTTGTACGCCCCGGTCAGCCGGTCCACCCCGACGGAGACCTCCGTCTCCTCCAGGATCTCGCGCCGTACCCCGTGCTCGAAGGACTCCTCCGGTTCGAGGACGCCTCCCGGGGGCTCCCAGTGACCGTTGTCCCTGCGGCGGGCCAGCAGGATCCGCCCCCTGCTGTCGAGGACCACACCGGCCACGCTGACCGAGTGCTTCGGCAGGTCGGGCAAGGGAACCTCCAGGCGCGCCGTGTGTGCGGGGCCGACTGCCCCCGATTCTGCCCGTGACGGCGCGTCGCGTGCCCCTTCTGACCCGTTCGTGGGCATGACGTCTCCAGGCGGCGGGAGGAGAGGTTCTCTCCCGCGCCTCTCGGCCCGCGTGGCGGGTGCCCTGCTTCGCGGCTGAGAGAATCGCCGTGTGACGCAACAGCCTTGGAAACCCGGTACTGCCACCGCGATCGGCTCCATGCCGGGCACCGACTCCTCGGAGGCCGCTCGGATCGTCACCGGCGAGCTGCCCGAGTTGACCCCGGTGCCGGAACTTCCCGCCAGGGGAGTGGGCGGCGACGTGATCGGACACACCGCGGGGATGCTGCGCGATCTGGCCGTGCAGGTGGTGCCCTCCGGGTACCGCGTGGCACGTGTCGCGGGACGCGACCACCGGCGTGCGCTGGACCTGCTGCGGTGGGACCTGGACGCCGTGGAAGCGGCCACGGCCGGAGACACCGAGCCACGGTTGATCAAGCTGCAGATCGCCGGACCGTGGACCCTGAGCGCGGGGATCGAGCTGGAACGCGGCCACCGCGTGATGACCGACCACGGCGCGCTGCGCGACTTCTCCGAGGCCCTGGTGGAAGGAGTTCGGGAGTACGTCGAGCAGCTGGCGACGCGCACCGGGGGGCGCGTGCTGCTCCAGCTCGACGAGCCGACCCTGCCCGCAGTCCTGGCCGGAGACCTGCCCACGCCCTCCGACTACGGAACGGTGCCCGCCGTGCCCGAGCCCGACGCGGAGCGGTTGCTCAGCGATGTGATCACTCGACTCGGAGAGGCGACGGCGGGTCCGGTGCTGGTGCACTGCTGCGCGCAGCGCCCGCCGGTGCGGCTGCTGCACCGGGCCGGGGCCGGGGTGATCGGCCTGGACACGGCCGTGCTCGGATCCCCCGAGGGCGAGCTGGCCCAGGAGATCGGCGATGCCTGGGACAGGGGGATCACGCTGATGCTCGGCATGGTCCCCACGGTCGAACCGGCGCGGGAGCCGGGGTTGCGCGAACTCGCGGAGCCTGCGCGCAGGTTCGTCAACGACCTCGGGTTCTCCGAACGGGTGCTGGCCGAGCAGGTACTGCCCACCCCGGTGTGCGGTCTGGCCGGGGCGTCGCCGCGCTGGGCCCACCGCGCGCTGGAGCTGAGTCGTGAGCTCGGGAAGATGCTGCAGGAGGACACCGCGCAGAACTGAGCGCGCAGAACTGAGCCGGGGAACTCGACCGGCCCGGTTCGCGCGGCGGTGCCGGTTGCTCGGGTGGTGCGCACCGGCACCGGGAGCAGCGGATGGGAAGAGACGAAAACGGCGGCCCCGATCTCGACCGAACGAGATCGGGGCCGCCGTCGACCGGGTGAGTGACGGGATTCGAACCCGCGACTCCTGGGACCACAACCCAGTGCTCTACCGCCTGAGCTACACCCACCGTGCTCGCCCGGGCTCATGCCCGAACAACAGGTTCCATCCTAGCGTGCCCGTTTCGCGCTCTTGCAACGGGATCCCCCTTCGTGGTTCACCAGGACGAAATCGCTGCGCAAGCCCGGACGGTTTGCGGGAATCAGCTTTCGTCCAGCTGCCGCCGCGCCTGCTCGGTGCCTCCCAGCTCCTCCGCGGAGAGCAACTCCGTGGCGACCTGCTGGGCCTCCTCGCTCGACGGGCCCGGGTCCGGGACGAAAGCGGTTCGCCGGTAGTAGGCGAGCTCGCGGATCGACTCCCGCACGTCGGCGAGGGCCCGGTGCGCCAGCCCCTTCTCCGGCTGCGCGTAGTAGATGCGCGGGTACCACCTGCGGCAGAGCTCCTTGATGGAGGAGACGTCCACCATGCGGTAGTGCAGGTACTGATCGAGCTCGGGCATGTCCCTGGCGATGAACCCG
The DNA here is from genome assembly GCF_011291845.1 of Actinopolyspora sp. BKK2. NCBI lineage: Bacteria > Bacillati > Actinomycetota > Actinomycetes > Actinopolysporales > Actinopolysporaceae > Actinopolyspora > Actinopolyspora sp. BKK2. The sequence continues at coordinate 8,296 of NZ_JAANTE010000007.1, forward strand.
CGATCCGTGGCGATCGAGTTGCCCGCCAGCGGGGCGGAGCGCCCGTCCGGGACGTGCTGGCGCAGGTACTCCAGGACCTGCTGCTCGGCCTGGGCGAGCGTGACCCGGGAGCGGCGGACCTCCTCGGTCAGCCCCGAGCGGTCGTGCATCTCGCGCACGACCTCGGGCATCCCCCCGAGGGTCTCCTCGTCGGCGTGGATGACCACATCCACGCCTTCCCCGAGAATGTTCAGGTCGGCATCGGTGACAAGAGCGGCTATCTCGATCAACGCGTCCTTGCCGAGCTCCAGCCCGGTCATTTCGCAGTCGATCCACACGAGACGGTCATTCACCGTGGTGAGCCTAACTTGCCACGAGGCGTGCACGCGAAACTGTCGGTGCGTCGTCGGGCCGGGCTACCGACTTCGCTCGGGGGACACCGCGGGCAGCCTGCCCGGCACGACCTTGCCGGTGGCGTTTCTGGGCAGCGCGTCCAGGAAGACCACGTCGCGGGGGCGGGCGAAGCTCGACAATCGCTGCCGGGTGCGTTCGCGCACGGTGTCCGCCTCCAGCGTCGCGCCCTCGTGCAGCACCACGAAAGCGGCCAACCGCTGTCCGTACTCCGGATCGTCGACCCCGGTGACGACCGCTTCGCTCACCTCGGGGAAACCGGCTATGAGGTCCTCGGTCTCCTTGGGGTAGACGTTCTCCCCGCCCGAGACGATCATGTCGTCGGCGCGGCCGACCACGAACAGGCGTCCGCTCCCGTCGAGGTAGCCGAGGTCCCCGGTGGGCATGAGGCCGTCGTGCCGCCCCGAGCTCCCGCCGTTGGTGTAGCCCTCGAACAGCATGTCGTTGCGGACGTGGATGTTGCCCGTCTCGCCCCGCCGCACGGGGGCGCCGGTGTCGTCCAGGACGCGCAGCGTGGTGCCCCTGGGCGGGCGTCCCGCGGTGTCCGGGTTCGCGCGCAGCTCCCGCGGGGTCGCGATGCTCACCCAGGAGGCCTCCGTGGAGCCGTAGAAGTTGTACAGCACGGGACCGAAGACCTCCTGGAAGTCCTTGGCGAGCTCTCCGGGCAGCGCGGACCCGCTGCAGGCCACGATGCGCAGCGCTCCGTGGTCGTAGGAGCTGCGCTGCTCGGCGGGCAGTTCGAGCAGCCGTTGCAGCATCACGGGGACGGCGAACATCGAGGTGCAGCGGTGGCGCTGCAGGGCGGCCATGGTCTGCTGCGGGTCGAACTTGCGGTGCAGCACCAGCGTGGCGCCGAGAACGGCTCCGAGCTGGAACCCAGCCAGCCCCCAGGTGTGGAACAGGGGAGCGCATATCATCGCGCGCTCGCCGCTGCGCAGCGGAACCCTGGAGAGGATCGTGGTGGCCGGGCTCAGGCTCGGCGGGTCGGGGCGGCGAGCCCCCTTCGGGGTGCCGGTGGTCCCCGAGGTGAGTACGATCATCCGACCGTGTCGGGGCCGTTTCGGCAGCTCGTCCGCGCCGGAGCGTCCGATCAGCTGTTCCACCGTGGGGTGGCTGGTGGTGCCCTCGGTCCAGCTGACCACGAGTTCCACGCCCTCCGGCGGGGAGAAGAGCCCCGTGAACTCGGAGTCGGCGATCACCAGCCGGGCACCCTGCTCGGAGAGCACGGTGGAGATCTGTTCGCCGCTCATGCCGGTGTTGACCAGTATCGAGTCCGCGCCCAGCTTGCCCGCGGCCACCAGCGCCTCGACGAATCCGTGGTGGTTGCGGCACAGGATCGCGACTCTGGAGCCGGACTCGACCCCGCGCTCCCGCAGGGCGCCGGCCAGGCGCGTGGTGCGCCGGTCCACCTCGGCGAAGCTCAGCGCTCCGCGTTCGTCGATCACGGCGGGGCGGTCGGGATGGCGCACCGCGCCCACCGCGTACCCGAGCGGGATCGTGATCCCCCAGCGCCGGTAAGCCAGCGCCGTGCGCAGCAGTTTGTCCGGGCGCATCGGGCGGACGACCCCCTGCTTGATCAGGGTCAGCGCGTCGAGTGCCTTCGGGGTGCGCCGCTCGGCCCAGCGCGTGATCCGCGCCGCGGTGCCCGCGGTCCACCTGGATCGCCGCCGTTCCTTCGCAATCCGCTCACTGGTCACGCGGTACCTCGCAAATCTACCTACTGGTGAGTAGATAATGCCTTGAGTGTCGCTTTTGGGAAAGAGGGGACGAGCGAGGAATGTCCACGGATGTGAGCCGGCTGACAGACTGAGCGGCACGGGCGCTCCGCGCCGCGCGGGGCGTTCGACCGCTGCCCCGGTGCGCGCGGTGGTGTCGAGACGACCGGACCGGTATCGAAGGGGAAGTCCGCAGAAGTGAGCGACTACGACGTGCGACTGTGGCGGGCGCTGCACAGGGCGCTGCTCGTGCTGGCCCTCGGGACGGTGCTCCTGCTGATCGGGCTGGGCCGGGGAGCGCAGCGCGCAGACTCGCTGTTCGGTCTGCTGCTGCTGGGCCTGGCCGTGGCGCCGGCCGCGCTGACCGTGCGGGGAATGCCGCCGCACGCGCGGGCCAGGCTGCCGGAGCTGCCGAAGCACCGCCTGCTGCTGACGATCACGGCGGCACTGCTGGCCTGCTCGGCGGTGTTGACGGCCCTCTGGACGCTGGTGAACCTGCTCGTTCCGGGGGTGCTCGCCCCGTTGTCGCTGGCGGTCCCAGTGCTCGCCGGGGCCGGGCTGACGACCCTTGCCAGTCGTCTCACCCGGACCCGGCGGCGCTGAGGCCTTCCGGTCGGCTCTCGCTGGGCGCCCTCCGGCGCGCGGCGTCGAGTTACGCGACGGCTGTGCCCGCCCGCGGGCAAGGCTCCGCCGCGAGCCGTCAGACCGAGTGGACGACCAGCCCGTCCTGCTCGCAGCCGAAGTCCAACGAGCCCTCGAACTCGGCGACCGGCATCTCGTCCCTGATCAGCCGGTGGGAGGCGCCGTGCGTCTCCACGCTCAGCCGGTCGGCGGTGAAGTGCTGCTCGGCGTAGTCGGGGCCCTGCAGCCGGATGTCCAGCTGTCCCTCGTGCAGGGTGATGGTCACCTGACCACCGGGGATGGAGAGCGTTTCGCCGTCCCTGGTCAGGGTGAGGCTGCTCTCCTCGGTCGTCTCCGGCAGCACCACGACCCGCGTCAGCGCGGCGTCCCTGCTGGAGTCCTGACGTGTCATTCCGATGACGTCCCGGCGGACGTTCTCCCCCGGTTCACTCCCGTCGGGAGAGGGAGCCAGCAGCGCCGCCCGCTTCTTCGCGGCGAGTCGGTAGGGCTGCCAGGATCCGGTGCCGACGAGGTTGACCACCGAATTGACCTCGGTGCCGGTCAGCAGTTCCTCGCTGTCCGGGGCCGGGGTGATCTCCACGGCGTTCGCGCCGCGCTCGTTGAGCAGCTGTCGCAGTGCTCGGGCGCGTTCGCGCGCGTTGCGGTCGAACCCGCGGTTGATGGCCACCGTCGTGGAGTCGCTCGCGGTTCGCGCTGCCGCATCGGCGAGGCTGGTCAGTGGGCCCCATACTGCGGCGGGGTCCTGGTCAGCCTGCCGAGAGCGCGTGCTGAGTCCCTCGGTAGTGCTATTCATTACCCCAACTCTAGTCCGGGGGTGCGCATCGATTCACGGGTGCGGTTCGGCTGTGTGGTGTGATTTACCGCAGGTGTGACGTATTTCGCCGTCAGTGGCGGTCACACGGACCACGCGGCGGGCGGGGAAGTCGGTTGGTCACCTGCACCGGGGATTGCTCCCCGGAGCGGACTCAGTGTCCGCACGGTCTTGTCGCGGTGACTCCGCGTTGTACAGGCTCCGCCCGTGGGAACCGATCCCGCCCCTCGCCTCGGAAGCGACCGAGGCGGGCGCGGTACGTGAACAGGATGGCCGGAGACGATCGATGACGGAGCTGCTGTACTGCGCCGAACACACCGCAGCCGGAGGGTTCGGAACCGCCCGCGCCGTGCTGGTCCGGTGGCTGGCCCCCGAGGGGAGCCCCGTGCACTCGGGGCAACCGCTGGCGGAGGTGCGCACCGGGCAGCACCACACCCACGTGAACGCGCTGGCGACCGGAACGCTGCGCCAGCAGGTCAGAGCCGGGGAATCCGTGATCTCGGGGTTTCCGGTCGGGTTGATCGAATAGCCGCCGGTCTCGCGCGGCACTGCGGAGTGGTTTGAGAGGTGCGCTCGGCGGTGCGGGTGGAGGTGAGCGCCCACGGTGCTCGTCCCGCGGTCGATCCGGCCGGGTGAGCGCTCGCCCCGAGCCGCACCCGCACCGAGCGGTCTGGAACGGCCGCAGCCGGTGCGTTGTTGACCTCCGCTGCTATGTTTGTCTCACCGAATCGGGGGTGATTCCCACGATTCCGGTGAGTGACGCGGGGTGCCCGGATTTCGGACCGGGCTGAGAAAGACCCGTCGAACCTGAACTAGTTCGTACTAGCGGAGGGACGTCGCAGTGTTACCGGTACTGCTGTGCTGTCGTCGCGCTCCTCGCTCGTGGTCGGAACCCGCCGGTGGCGAGTCGATCGACCGGCGGCGGCCGCCGCGTGTGGGCGGTGGTGCGACCCGCGTGCGCGTCCCCTCGGAAAGGGGCGCCAGTGATCCGGAACGTCTTGACCATCGCGGGGACCGATCCCAGCGGGGGAGCGGGCGTGCAAGCCGACCTGAAGACGTTCTCGGCTCACGGGACCTACGGGATGTCGGTGATCACGGCCCTGGTCGCCCAGACCACGACGGGGGTCTCCGCGGTGCACGAGGTGCCGGCCGGGTTCGTGACCGAGCAACTGCGCACCCTGCTGGACGACGTGCGGGTGGACGCGGTCAAGATCGGCATGCTCTCGGACGCCGCGATCATCGGTGCGGTCGCCGCGGAACTGGAGCGGTACCGCCTGCCGAACGTCGTGCTCGACCCCGTCATGGTCGCCAAGAGCGGAGACAGGTTGCTCGCCGAGGAGGCGGTGCTGGCCCTGCGCGACGAGCTGCTGCCCCGCGCGGACCTGATAACCCCGAACCTGCCGGAAGCGGCCGACCTGCTGGGCGCGGAGGAGATCACCGACGTCGCGGACATGCCCGCGCAGGCGGCCCGACTGCGCAGGCTCGGCGTCGCACGGGTGCTGCTGAAGGGCGGCCACCTCGGCGGGAGCTCCAGCGTCGACGTGCTGGACGCGGACGGTGCCGTGGAGTTCCTGCGCGAGGAGCGGGTGGACACGAAGAACGACCACGGAACCGGCTGCACCCTCTCCGCCGCGACGGCCGCGCTGCGCGCACGACGCCCGAACTGGGCGACGGCGGTCCGGGAGGCGAAGGAGTACCTGAGCGGGGCGCTGCGCGCCGCCGAGCAGCTCGAAGTGGGGCAGGGCCACGGTCCGGTGCACCACTTCCACGACCGATGGGACTGAGCACGGGCGGGCCGTCTCGTCCGGCGGGTCGCCCGGAGCACCTGGACACCCCGGTCCGGCGAGCGAAGGACCGGGACACCGAGAGCAGCCACCGGAACGCCCGGCTCGCGCGCCGGGCGGGAGGAGAGCCATGAACCGTCGACTGCCCGAGCCCGATCCGGAGGGGTTCTGCGCCGCCGCGTGGGCGCACACGGCCGAGCTGCAGGACGCGATCGTTCGTCATCCGTTCAACCTGGCACTCGCCGACGGAACGCTGCAGCGCGACCGCTTCGCGTTCTACATCGTTCAGGACGCGCGCTACCTGTTCGGGTTCGCCAGAGCCCTGGCCGCGGCGGCGGCGCGCGCCGAGGACCCGGCTGACTCGGCCTTCCTCGCGGGCAGCGCGCACGGTGCCCTGGCCGAGGAACGCAGGCTGCACGCGGGCTACGTCGAGCAGCTCGGTCTCACCGCGGAGGAGATGTCCGGCATCGAGACCTCGCCGACCTGCTTGGCCTACACCTCGTACCTGCGGGCGAGCGCGCAGAGCGAGCCCTACCCGGTGGCTGTGGCCGCGCTGCTGCCGTGCTTCTGGGTGTACCAGCACGTGGGCAGCACGATCCTGGAGCGGACCGGGGACACCTCCGGGCACCCCTACGGCAGGTGGATAGCGACCTACGCCGACGAGGAGTTCGCCGCGACGGTGCGCGGAGCCAGGGAGCTGACCGACAGGTTGGCCGCCGCCGCCGACGAGCGGACCCGCGAGCGGATGCTCACGGCTTTCGTCCGGTGCAGCGAGTACGAGTGGCTCTTCTGGAACAGCGCCTGGGAGAAGCAGGAGTGGCCGACCGCGCGCTGGCTCCCCCGCCGGGGCGACCACGTGGAGTGAACCCTCGAGGTGCCCGCACGGGGTAACCACGAGCTCGGAGCCCGGGCGAGGCCGGTGGGGCTCCGACCGGCGAGCCGGTCGGAGTGCGCGGGCAGCACCTCGGTTCAGTAGATCCGGCGCGCGAGCGAGACCTTGGCGGCGCGCAGCTTGCGCAGCGTCTTCGGGTCGAACCCGCCCGTCGGCGGCTGGGACGTGCTCAGATCGGTGCTCAGGGACCACCCCGAGCCGCGTTCGATCAGCGAACGGTGCTTGTTGGTGTAGTAGTTCGTGTCGATCACGATCGCCGTGCCACTGGCACCGGCAGCGGCCGCCATCAGGTGCATGTGGAAGCGGGTGGACAACCAGCGCTGTCCGGCCGTGGCGGGCAGACCGTTGTCCATGATCTCGGAGAAGGGGTAGAAGCGCGCGCCCGGAAGCTCGTGCTCGACCAGGGCGAATATCTCCCGGTCCACCCGGGGGATTCCCTCCACGAAACCGACCTGCTCGGAAGACGCCCCCCACTGGCGCAGCGTGTCCAGCACGTGCCCGGCGAGCGCGGGGGCGCTCAGCGTGAGCAGGTCCGACTGGATGCAGACCATGACCTCGGGAACCTGATCCTCCCGGTAGAGCCCGGCCCCGGTGTCGAAGAAGAGGTCGTCGCCGGTGGAGGTGACCCCTGCAACGTCGGCCAGCACCTCGGCGGAGGGTTCGTCCCGGACGTCGACGACGTCGAAGTGCCGTGCCAGCTCCCGCACCAGTGGACGCGCGTCGGCCGCAACGGGCGTGAGGCCTTGTCCGGTCATGGCCAGCCGCCCACCGGAGTGCTCGCTGCTGGCCACCGCGGCGGCCAGCAGTCCGATGTGGTGCGGCCAGATGCCGTTGATGTAGCCGCCGCCGATGATGTGGAACACATCGGCCCGCGCGGCCACCCTGATTCCGGCCACCCAGCGGGGAGCCATTCCGGGATTGTCGATCGCCTGCCTGACGAAGGAGGCCACCTGCCAGGGCTCGCTCGACGAGGCCTGCCAGCACAGCCGCCAGAAGGTGTCGGTGAAGCGCACGTTCGGGTGCAGGTCCCCCAGCAGCACCTCGCTGGGCCCCGGATTCGGGCAGTCCAGCCACACCGTGGCCTCCGGGGCCTGGTGGGCGAGGTACTTCAACCAGGTGGCGGCGATGAGCTCGTCACCGTAGTTGGGGTTGCCCGTGGTGCCCACGAGGTAGAAGGAGCTGTGCTCCGGGGGTGGGTTGCTCACTTACGCGCTCCTTGACCGTGTCGGAAGACGCCGCTTGGGGAGCGTCCCCTGAGAACGGTCGCCGCGAAGTGAGTCACTCGATGCCGAGTTCCCTGGTGACGCTCAGCAGGCGCGCTCTTGCCCTTCCGAAGCGTACCGCGCAGTCGGCGGCACACAGCTCGACCCGTTTCTCCCACCTGCTCGTGGTGGTGCCGAACGAGCGCTCCGCGTCCTGCCAGCTCGGGGACTCCTGCGGATCTCGCGCTTCGGGAGCCTCCTCCCCGTCCGCTTCCCGCTCCGGATCTTCCGGGGAGGAGTCCTGCTCCCGAGCCTCCGAGGAGGAGGTCGATTCGGGACTCCGCCGTCGTTGCGCGGGGGCTCGCTCCGCGGTGGGGGAGGCGCCGGGGCGGGTCCGGCTGGACCGCCTCGAACGCGCTGCCCTCCTGCCGCTCCTGCGGTGCTCGCGGAGCAACAGCGGGACGAACACCGCGGCGGCGAGTCCGAAACCGACGAGGAAGGTCAGCACCAGCATGTCGATGGCGGGGAAGGTGGACTGCGCCGATGGCATGATGTCTCTCCACACGTCGTTCAGTTGCGAGCCGCGGGGCCGGTGGTGTCCGTTCCGTGCTTCCGCCCGCCACCGGACTCCTCGTCCTGATCGAGGGCCTGTGCCGTGGCCTCCGTGGTGAACTCCCGGGAGCTCTCACTTCCGGGAGGTCCGTTCGAGTCGCGGTAGACGGATTCGGGGGACTCGAAGTAGGTGACCTCCGCGTTCGTCGGGTCCCCCCACTGGACCGGCAGCCACGTCTGTTCGGTCGGACCCTCGTCCTCCGCCGCGGTCCCCGCCGCGTCCTCCGAGGACTCCCGCGTGGACTGCTCCGGAATCGAATGGTTGCCGCTCGGCTCGGCCGAGCCCACCTCCTCGATGGAGCTCCGCTGCAGCGAGGTCACCGAGGACCCGATCCTGTCCGTGGCCGTGTCCAGGGCCGCCAGCACCTGCGCGCGGAGCGATTCCAGCTCCGAGCGGTTGTGCTCGATCTCCTCGAGAACGCGTTGCCGGTAGTTCTCGGTTTCGGTCTCGCGGCGCGTGCACTCCTGCCGCGTCCGCTCGCTGAGCTCCTCGGCCTGCTGCTCGGCCGAGCTCATCAGCGACTTGTAGGCGTCCCGGATCGAGCGGCGCATCCGCTGTTCCCGCTCGCGCAGCTCTTTCAGCTGGTGCGTCCGTTCCTGATTCAACTGATCGCGCCGCCGCTCCACCTCGGCCAGCACCTGTTCGCACTGCTCGTGCAGCTCTCCCGCGGTCTCCTCGGCCTGTTCGATCAGCCGGTCGGCCTCGGTCTCGGCCGCCCCGCGAATGATCTCGGCTTCGTGCCTGGCCTGCTCGCGCAGCGTCTGCAGCTCCTCCTCGGCCATGTTCAGCATTTCCTGCACACGCTGGGAGGCCACGGGCAATCCGGTGTCGGAGGTCTCCAGGTGACGCAGCCGCTGCTGGGTCGCGTTGAGCTCCTCACGGGTCCGGTCGTAGAGCGCCCGTAGGTCGGAGTTGAGTCGGGCTGCCTCGTTGCGGTCGATGGTGACCAGTTCCAGCTGGTTCTCCAGCACTTCGAGGTGCTCGAGGACCTGCTCCCGGTGGAAACCGCGGAACGTGACGTCGAACCCCGGCCGGAGTGGCACCACGGCGTCGGCGGCGTCTTCCATGTCGAATCCTCCTGTCCGCCACTGCCCCTGCGAAGTCGGTTCGATATTCGAAAAGAGTGGATGTGTCGTCGGAGCGCCGCCCGGCGAACGGGGGAGGAGTCGTCAAGTGGGAACGGTCTCCCCCGTTCGCGGGTGGTTGCGGTTCTTCGTGCCGACTGGCTCAGCTCTCCGGCCGGTGCCCGTTGGTCGAGTGCGCGGCCTCGTCCGTGCGCAGTTCTCCGGTCAGCCTGCTGCGGAGCTGATCCAGTCGGTTCTTGCTGTCGTCCAGCGCCTCCATGTACTCGCGGCGGAAGCGTTCGGCGATCTCCTGACTGCCGAAGTCCAGGTTCTCCGCGGAGGTGTGCTGCGTCCGATTCCGTTCCTGCTCGGACTCCCGCTGGGGCTCCTCGCCGCGCTCCCGTGCGGGTTCGCTCGGACGGCCGTTGTCGGGCGTCGTTTCCGTTCGCATGGTGTTGTCCCCGTCGGGCATCTCGTTCCGTGCGTTCGGTCGGGTCTGGTCGGGTACCGTCTCCGGCTCGGGGAACACGCCGGGGGAGGGCTGCCGGGGTGTTTCGGAGGGGGCGCTCGGGTGGGAGCCGGCCGAGGTGGTCTCGGTTCTTCCTCCGGAGGTTTCCTCCGCGTCCCCCGCCCCCACTCTGCGCGGTTGACCGTTTCGACCCGTTCCGGTGAGCAGGGCCGTGGAAGTGGTCAACCTGGCCAGTTGGCTGCGCAGACGTGCTTGGCGGTGTCGTGCCCGAACCAGCAGTACCGTCGCGGGGATCGCGGTGATCAGTGCGCCGCACAGCACCGCGAGCCCCAGCCGGAGGAACCGTTCCCCGGCCGGACCCCATGACGTCAGTTCAGCAAGCATCGAATCAGTGTCCGTATTCGACCGAATAGGGTTGGTTTCCGCCGTCCGTTCCCCGCGTTCCCGTGCGGTTCAGCACGGGGACCTCCTCGTGCACCGGGTCGTCCTCGGTGACCGGGTCGAGCGGGATCGGACGGTTGAGCGCATCCGATGCCCCGTGACCCGGTTGAGCGGGTATCCCGCCGTCCACCGCGGACTCCGCGGCCGGACGCGCGGTGTGGTGCTGCGCGGCGGGGACGGGGCGTTCCTCGTTGGCCGAGGGGGCTTGCGAACCGGAGGTTCCCCCGGAGGCTTCCTCGGACGGTCCGGAGTTCGGCTCGGACGTCTCGTCGACGACCAGCAGTGGCTTCAACTGGTCGCTGAGGACCGTGCGCTGCTGACCGATGAAGTTCGCGGCCGCGTCCACGTTCTGCAGCAGCCTGGTGCGCATCTCCTCCAGCTGCTCCGCCCTGGAGCGCAGGTCGGCCATGAGTTCGGAGTGCTTGCGCAGGGTGCCCTCCTCCAGCTCCGCGCACTGCTGCCTGGTCTGCTGGAGCAGTTCGTCGGCTTCCTTGCGCGCGGCGTTCAACGCCTCCTCGTAGGTGTTGTTGTAGACGTACTGCAGCTGGTCCGCCTTGGCCTCGAGCTCGGCGGAGCGCGCCGCGTGCTCCTCGTCCATGTGCTGCCGGCGCCGTTCGAGGTCGTCGACGAGCTCGGCGCACTCCTGACGGAGTTCGGCGGCCCGGTTCTCCGCCTCGCGCCTGATCTGCTCGGCGTCGTTCTCGGCGACCCCGCGGACCGTTTCGGCTTCTCGGTTGGCGTGCTCGCGGATGGCCGTGGCTTCCTCCTCGGCCATGTTGAGCATGTGCTGCATCCGTGCCGTGGCGTACGGTTGTCCCGTCTCGGCGTTCTGGAGTCGTTTGAGCTCTCCGGCGGTCTCCTCCATCTGCCTGCGGGTCTCGTCGGTGATACGCCGCTGGTCCTCGTTCAGGCGAATGGCCTCGTCGCGGTCGGTGACGAGGATTCGGATCTGGTCCTCGAGCAGTTCGATATGTTCCAAAACCTGTTTTCGGTTGAATCCGCGGAACTCGTTATCGAACCCCGGCCTGAGGGGAACGATGGCCTCGTCTTCCATAGTCCACCGCATTTCCGATCGAAACTGTGCTGGGCTGTATCCTAGGTGGGTTCGGCTGCCCGTTTGTTCAAGCTTGCTGTGCACGTCTGCTTTCTCACTCGAATGAGCGACGCGCGGAAAATGTGAAGGATTTATTTCTGTTCTGCGGTGAACTCCGCCGAAACTCTCTTTCCGGTGAGATTTCGCGCTTCCGAGGAGTTCGGCCCCCTCCCGAGCCCGGGCGCAGGCACGCTCGTCCGGTTCCCGGCCCCGGTCGGGAACAATCGGCGGGAGCGCGGGGTTGCACCCGGTGATGGATTCCGTCGCTAACCCGGACCGCACCTCGCTGGGCGACACCCCGGACGGGGAGACCACGGCCAGGATCGCGGGAGTCGCCCGCGGCCAGTCGCCCGTTCCGCTCTCGGTGCTCGACCTCGCCCCGGTGTCGGTGGACACCGACGCGACCGAGGCGCTGCTCACCTCCACGGAGCTGGCCAAGGCCACCGAGCGGTGGGGCTTCCACCGCTACTGGGTCGCCGAGCACCACGGGATGCCCGGCATCGCCAGCTCCTCACCCGCCGTGCTGCTCGCCCACCTGGCCGCGGCGACCGGCACGCTGCGACTCGGCTCCGGCGGCGTGATGCTGCCCAACCACGCGCCGCTGGTGGTGGCCGAGCAGTTCGGGATGCTCGAAGCGCTGCACCCGGGCAGGTTCGACCTCGGACTCGGGAGGGCGCCCGGGACCGACCAGGGAACCGCGCGGGCGCTGCGCCGCACCAGCGGCCCGCCGTCCGCGGAGGAGTTCCCCCAGCAGCTGGGGGAACTGCTGGGGCTGCTCCAGGACGAGCTGCCCATCGACCACCCCCACGTGGACGTGCACGCCGTCCCGCGGGAGACCCAGCCCGTCGTCTGGTTGCTCGGATCCAGCGACTACAGCGCCAGGCTCGCTGCCTCGCTCGGGCTGCCGTTCGCGTTCGCGCACCACTTCGCCTCCGCGAACACGGTCCCGGCCCTGGGGATCTACCGGGACTCCTTCCAGCCCTCGAACGTGCTCGACCGGCCGTACGCGATGGTCGGCGCCCAGGTCATCGCGGCGGACACGCACGAGCAGGCGCTGCACCTGGCCCGTCCGATCGCGTTGAGCATGCTGCGGCTGCGTTCCGGAAACCCCGGCAAGCTGCCCACCCCTGAGGAGGCGGCATCCCAGGAGCTCACCGAGCGCGAGCAGGCGTTCATCGACAACTGGTTGGCCGATGCCATCTACGGCACCCCCGAGACCGTGCGGGAGGAGCTGGACGCGCTCACCGAGCGGACCGCCGCTGACGAGATCATGATCACGGCGAACATCGCCGACCGGAAGGCGAAGCTGCGTTCCTACGAGCTGATCGCCGAGGCCTACCGCCTGCCGGGGACGTAGCGACACGGCGATCAGTTCCAGTGGCCGGGTGATCTCCGCCGGGCGCATGCTGTGACGTGGGCGGCGCCACTCTCGGAGTCAGGTAGTCGCGAGCGGCGCGAAGGCGTGGCGTACGGTTTTCAACGATGGGCAGCCACGGTGTCCCGCCTCATCCGTCGGGCTGCGGTCGGCGGCCGAGCCTTCGTCCTGGAGCGGGACGAACATCGCTGCCGCGGTCCTGGTGGAGGCACGAGGCGGGATTGAGGGAGTTGTCGTGAAGCCGAGTGTTCTGCTGGCCGGTTACCGGGTGATGGCGTACGTGACGGCCGTGCTGCTGATCGCGTTGTGCGTGGCCATGGTGGGTAAGTACGGCTGGCCGAGCGGTACCGACGTCCAGCACGTCGGTGAGACAGCCACTACCACGATCGGTATCGCCCACGGGTGGCTGTACATGGTCTATCTGGTGCTGGCCCTGCTGATCACCCGGTTGCTGCGAGTTCCGGTCGGTCCGATGCTGTTGGTCCTGCTGGCCGGAACCATCCCCTTCGGCGCCTTCTTCGCAGAGCGCAGGGTGGTCCAGTGGTTCCGCACGTGGAACGCAGCGAAGTCCGGTCCCGGTGCAGGGGCCGCCGAGCAGACCGGGTCGGCACACTCATGACAATCACGAATCGAACCGTCCAGAGCGAGACGACACCGGGCAGAGCGGGAGTCCGCGGAGTGCTCGGTGCCTATCTCTCGTTGACCAAACCACGTGTCATCGAGCAGCTGCTGGTGACCACGATCCCGGCCATGTTCCTCGCCGAACGGGGGATCCCCTCGCTCTGGCTGGTGCTGGTCACCCTGATCGGCGGGACCATGGCAGCGGGCAGCGCCAACGCGCTGAACTGCGTGGTCGACTCCGACATCGACGCGGTCATGGACCGGACGAAGTCGCGCCCCCTGGTCAGCTACCGCATCTCGCGCGGACACGCGCTGGTGTTCAGCATCGCGCTCAGCGTGCTGTCCTTCGCCGTCCTCTGGGCGGGCGCCAACGTGCTGGCCGCGGCCCTGGCGTTGTCGGCCACGCTGTTCTACGTCTTCGTCTACACCCTGCTGCTCAAGCGGCGCACCGCGCAGAACATCGTCTGGGGCGGTGCCGCCGGGTGCATGCCGGTGCTGGTCGGCTGGGCCGCGGTGGCGAACACCGTGGAATGGCCCGCGCTGGTGATGTTCGCGGTGGTCTTCCTGTGGACCCCGCCGCACTTCTGGTCCCTGGCCATGAAGTACCGCGAGGACTACGAACGCGCCGCCGTGCCGATGTTGCCCGTCGTGGCCACACCGCGGCAGGTGTCCGTGCGGATCCTGGCCTACTCCTGGGCGACGGTGGCCAGCACGCTGCTGCTGATCCCGGTGACCAGCTGGATCTACGTCGCCTGGGCGGTGATCGTCGGGGTCACCTTCCTGGTCATGGCTCACCGGCTGCACAGCGGGATAAGCCGGGGCCACGAGGTCAACCCCATGAAGCTGTTCCACCTGTCGAACAGTTATCTCACCGGGCTGTTCCTGGCCATCGCCGTCGACGCCGCGGTGGGGCTGCCCGTGCTGGCCTGACCGGCCCGGGTGGTCCGGATCGGCGAGCTCGGGTCGGCTCGATCGGGCCGTTCGGCGCGGTGGTCGTGCGGGATCGCTCGGCGGGCCTTCCGCGGGTGCTCGCTCCCGGGAAGGCCCGACGTCGAGCCCGGCGTCCGTGGCCGGCTCGGAGAGCGAACTCCCGGCCTTCAGCCGGAGGCGGTGGGTTCGCCGTCGACCTCCCGCGCGGCAGCGGGTTCGGCGAGATCGCGCTTGTACGTCTCGGTCAGCAGGTACGCCGATCCGCACGAGATCACGGCCAGCACCGCCATGTAGCCCGCGATCGCCACGGGGGAGCCGGTCGCCGCGTACAGCCCCGTGCAGATCATCGGGGCGATTCCTCCTCCGAGTATCGAGGCCAGCTGGTAGCTGATGGAGATGCCGCTGTAGCGCAGCCGGGTGGAGAACAGTTCGGAGTAGTAGGCCGACTGCGGCCCGTACACCGAGGTCCGGCACAGCTGCAGCACCATGCCGCCGAGCAGGTACAGCACGATGGACCCGCTGTCCACCAGCAGCATGTAGGGAAGGGCGAACAGCGCCATGACGCCCATGCCGCTGATCATCATGCGCCGCCTGCCCAGGTAGTCCGATAGCAGTCCGAAGGCGAGCATGAACGGTATGTCCACGAAGCTCAGCAGCGAGTTGGCGTTGAGCACGGTGGTCCGTTCGAACAGGCCCTCCTCGGTGGTGTAGAAGACCAGCCAGGTGCTCGTTATGTAGAAGGTGGCGTGGGTGCCGAGGAAGGTTCCCGTGGCGAGCAGGATCGTCCTCGGGTGCGAGCGCAGCGCTTCGACCACGGGGACGCGGGACTTCTCCTTGGTGCGCATCACGCGTTCGAACACCGGGCTCTCGCTGATCTTGAGCCGGATGAACAGCCCGAGCACGATGAGCACCGCGCTCATCAGGAACGGAATCCGCCAGCCCCAGGCCATGAACTGCTCGTCGGTCACGCTGGCCGAGACCAGCGAGAAGGTCATGTTGCCCAGCAGCAGACCGGCAGGGACGCCGACCTGCGGCCAGGCCCCGTAGAAGCCCCGCCGCTTGTCGGGGGCGTGCTCGACGG
This sequence comes from Actinopolyspora sp. BKK2, assembly GCF_011291845.1. NCBI lineage: Bacteria > Bacillati > Actinomycetota > Actinomycetes > Actinopolysporales > Actinopolysporaceae > Actinopolyspora > Actinopolyspora sp. BKK2. The sequence continues at coordinate 23,419 of NZ_JAANTE010000007.1, forward strand.
CCATCAGCGCCGCCCCGCCCCACTCGCCTCCGACTCCGATCCCCTGCGCGAAGCGCAGCAGCACCAGCAGCACGGGCGCCCACACCCCGATGGAGCCGTAGGCGGGCAGCGTGCCGATCAGCAGCGTGGCCACGCCCATCAGCATCAGGGACCAGATCAGCATCGGTTTGCGTCCCAGCCGGTCCCCGAAGTGGGAGAAGACGACTCCGCCCAGCGGGCGGGCCAGGAACCCGATGGCGAACGAGGCGAAGGCGGCCAGGGCGCCGACCAGCGGGTCGAAGGAGGGGAAGAAGAGCTCGTTGAACACCAGCGAGGCGGCTGTGCCGTAGATGAAGAAGTCGTACCACTCGATCGTCGTACCGATCAGACTGGCCAGGGCCACTCTTCCGGACTGCGTGGTCGTCGAACCGGCCATCGCTACGCACCCTTCGTGTCGGTGTAACTCTCGGGTGTGTCCCAGGTAACTAACGCTGTAAGTTTTTCGGTACCGTAGCGACGGCCTCGGCTCACGACAAGAGCGTCGGAGAAGTCGGTTCCGCTCCGCGGTGGCGGGGCGGACCTCGAAGAGCGTCGGCAGCAGCGCTCGTTCCTCCGGGCGATGGAGGCAGTCCTCCGCCGGATGGCCCCGTGCCCCTCCTCCCGTCACCGCGCGCCTTCGCGGGAGCGGCGCGTCCGCGCGGGTGGTGCCCGAAATGCGGCGCACGGATGAGGAGGGGATAGTGATGTCGGGTCGCGCGGACGGTGTCCAGCGATGTTGCCGTGTCACCCGGTCTCGGGCCCCCGGGCGGACGAGCCGGTCGGCACAGTCGGGGGCGTGGATCCGGGGCCGTGTGAATCCGGGGTCGTGAATCGTGCCGGGGGTGGTTCGCCCATGAGTCCGCGAAGATCGCACCGGCGAGGAGCCGGGACCGCCACCGAGGGACAGGAGTGGCCGCCCGAGGACGTCCGCAGCATGGAGCAGTCCGTGGGACGCGCGCCGTCGGTGCACAACACGCAACCGTGGTCGCTGGTCTTCGGAGGGCGCACGGCGAGCCTGTACGAGCGGGCGGAGGTCTCCCTGGAGCAGCACGATCCGGAGGGAAGGGACCGGAGGATCTCCTGCGGGGCCGCCCTGACGAACCTGTTCCTCGCCGTGCGCGCGACCGGATGGGACGTCGAGCTGCGTCGCGGACCGGGGCCGGAGGAACCGGATCTCGTGGGAGTCGTGACCGGAACGGCCCGTCGGGAGCCCTCCGTGCTGGAAGGGCAGCGCTTCAGGGCCATCACCCGGCGCAGCAGCCACCGGCGCCCCTTCCACGAAGAGGGACTCGCGCACGTCTCCAGGGAGACCCTGCTCGCCGCGGGCGGTTCCTCCGGGGTGGGGGCCCGCTGGGTCACGGGCACGGCGGAGGCCCGGCACGTGGCGGAGCTGCTCGGGTACGCGGCACGGGTCCACAAGAAGGACCGCCACTACCAGCGCGAGCTGGCGATGTGGATGATCGACAGGTCCGGCCGGGCCGGCGGGGCCGGGAGCGGCTTCGACGGGGACGACCTGGTCGGGGAGGGGGTCCCCGGGGTAGGGCTGACCACTTCGGGCACCCGGCTGCCCGAACAGGGCCGACTCGCCGAGTGGATAGCCGAGGAGTCGGTCATGGTGCTGTGCACCGACTCCGACGAGCCGTCCGACCACTTCCGAACGGGGGAAGCGCTGGAACTGGCCTGGTTGACGGCGACCAGTCTGGGACTGGTGGCCTCGGTCATCACCCAGCCGCTGCACCTGGCCGAGGTTCGGCGGGGACTGCGCGAACGCCTCGGTCTCGCGGGGGAGCCACACGTGCTGGCCAGGTTCGGCCATCCGGCCCCCGTGCCCGGACAGCGCCGCGGCTGACCCCCGCGTGCACGGGGCGCGCCCGGTGGTTGCCCGGGCGCGCCGTCACGGTCGGGGTCACCCGTCGAGCCGGCCGACGGCCCCGTAGGCGTTGGCGATGTTGACCTCGTCCTCGGTCACCGGGGCCTCGGGCCGCCACCTCGGGAGGGGGACGAGACCGGGGTCCACCACCGAGAAGCCCGCCAACAGCTCCTCGATCTCGTGCGGGGGGCGCCACCTGACCGGGGTGGGGGTGCGGGCCATGACCTCCTCGGCCGCGGCCACCTGCTGGGGAGTCGCGGACAGCGCGGAGATGTGGGACAGCACGAAGTGGCTTCCCGGAGCGCAGGCCCCGCGATACGTCGCCAGCATCTCGCGCGCCTCGTCCTGGTCGGGGACGAAGGGCAGCACCGCAACGGCCAGCAGGCCGACGGGGCGGTCGAAGTCCAGCAGCCCGGACACACCGGGTGCGGACAGCACCTCCTCCGGGGAGCGGATGTCGGCGAGCGTCATCGTGACTCCGGACAGCTCGCCCAGCAGGCGCTGGGCGTGCGCCACGGCGACCGGTTCGTGATCGACGTAGGCCACCCTGGCCCGCGGGTTGGACTGCCGGGCCACCTCGTGGACGTTGCCGACGGTCGGGATGCCCGATCCGAGGTCGAGGAACTGGTCGACGCCGTTCTCGGCGAGGAAGGTGACCGCCCTCTGCAGGAACGCGCGGTTCGCCTGCGCGTACTCGCGTGCGTGCGGCACCGCGGCGGAACCGGCCTCGGCCGCCTCCCGGTCCGCCGCGAAGTTGGTGGATCCCCCGAGGTAGTAGTCGTACATCCGCGCGGCGTTCGGCAGGTCGGTGCGGACCTCCTCGCGAGGCGGCGTTGAACCGAGGAACGGCTCTTCGTCACGGTTCTCGGGCTGGTTCATCCGGGACACCTCCGAGGCGGTCGCGGCCGGGAAGCGGGCGGCGCTGTTAACCAGGGTACCGCGTGCGCGCCTTTCGCCCGGGCGAGAGCCGTGGACCACCCCGGCCGCGCGGAAGGGGGTTCGTCCCGGCGGATCCCCCTGCCCCGGCAGGGGCGGTGGGCCGGCCGCGGGTGACGAGCGAGGCGCGCCCGCCACCCGCGCGGAGGTGCCTCAGCAGCTGCCTAACATGTTCGACAGCGCCGTCTTCTCGGCCGAGTCGATGCTCAGCCCCCACTTGTGCTTGACGTTGATCCAACCGCGCGCGTAGATGCAGTGGTAGCCGGTGTTCGACGGCTTCCACTCGGCGGGGTCGGAGTCACTCTTGTCCATGTTGGACGTTCCGGACACCGCGATCAGCTGCTGGCTGTCCAGGTCGTTGGCGAAGTTCTCGCGCTTGGAGTCGCTCCAGCTCGCGGTGCCCGACCTCCAGGACTCCGCCAGTGGGACCATGTGGTCGATGTGCACCTCACTGGGATCCTGGACCCACTGCTGGTCGTAGACGCTGTACCAGCTTCCCGAGGTCGGGTAGCAGTCGCTTCCGACGCTCACCTCGCTGCCGTCCCTCTTCAGCACGGTCTCGCGGGTGTCGCAGCTGCCGGACTGACTCGACCAGTGGGGGAAGCGGTCCCTGTCGTAGCCGTTCATGGAGCCCTCGGAGCGCACCGTGAGCTCGGCCAGTTGCTGGCTCGCGGTGCTCCGGTCGGGCGGGGTGGGTGGATAGGCTGTGGCCGTTCCCGCCGAAACGGCCAGCAGAGCCACCGCGGAGAGCGCGGTGGTGAGCGTGGTGACGAGCTTTCGCACGACCGTCCTCCTCACGTTAGTGGTTGGGGAGACCACCGCAGCGTGACAAGCGCCGGTCAACGCGGGTCAATAGTGCGGTGAAGAGTGGATGGACGTCGTGACACGCTCGGACCAGCTCCTCGGGCTGAACGCGTTCCGAATCGGAGAGGCGGGACTCGGTTCGCTCGGCGGGTCGATCGGGGCCGGTCGGGTTTTCGCGGCGGGTGCCCCGACACCGGGCAGTGCTTCCGCACGGTGCCGGGGCTGTGGCCGCGAGAGCACCACGGAGGAACCAGCGAGGGGATCCGGCGAGCGAACCTGCGGGTTCAGGACGCTCGGCGACGGTTGCGCGCGCGCAGCACGAGCGAGACCACCACGGCCAGCACCAGGATCGAGTAGATCGCCACCGCGAAAGGACTGTCCACGAGCGCCCCGACGTCACCCTGGCTCATCGCCATCGCGCGGCGCAGCGAGGTCTCGGCCAGCGGTCCGAGGATGACCCCGATGAGCACCGGAGCGATCGGGAAGCCGTAGCGACGCAGCAGGAAGCCCAGCGCACCGATCACGTACAGCAGCAGCACGTCGAACACCGACGACCTGGTGGTGTACACCCCGAGGGTCGCGAACACCACGATCCCCGCGTAGAGGTAGTTGCGCGGGATGCGCAGCAGCTTCGCCCAGACGGGGGCGAACGGCAGGTTCAGCACCAGCAGCATCGCGCTGCCGATGAACAGGCTGGCCAGCAGCGCCCAGACCAGATCGGACTCCTGCGTGAACAGCAGCGGTCCCGGGCGCATCCCGTACTGCTGGAACGCGCCGAGCATGATCGCAGCGGTGGCCGAGGTGGGCAGGCCCAGCCCGAGCAGCGGAACCAGCGAGGTCGCCGTCGTCGCGTTGTTCGCGGCCTCCGGGCCCGCGACCCCCTCGATGGCGCCGTGGTCGAACTCGTCGTCGCCCCGCCTCCTGGACAGGCTCTTCTCGGTGCCGTAGGACAGGAAGGTGGGAATCTCGGCCCCGCCCGCCGGGATCACCCCGAAGGGGATGCCGAGCGCGGTGCCGCGCAGCCAGGGACGCCAGGAACGGGTCAGGTCCCGCCTGCTCAACCACGGGCGCCCCGAGGCGACGGTCTCGGTGGCCGGTGCGCGCCGGGAGCGCGACGCGACGTGCAGCACCTCGCCGATGGCCAGCAGCCCCACGGTGACCACCACGACGCTGATCCCGTCCAGCAGCTGGGTGCTGCCCAGCGTGAACCGCACGGCCCCGCTCTGCTCGTCGATGCCGACCATCGCGACGGCGAGCCCGATGCCGAGCGAGCTCAGCCCGCGCAGCATGTCACCGGTCACCACGGCCGAGGTGGCCAGGAAGGCCAGCACGGTCAGCGCGAAGTACTCGGGCGGGCCGAAGCCGACGGCCAGGTTCACCATCAGCGGCGAGAAGAACACCACCAGGGTCACCGCGACGATGCTCGAGAGGAAGGAACCGAGCACCGCGGTGGCCAGCGCCTGGGGAGCCCGCCGGTTCTTCGCCATCAGGAACCCCTCGAAGGCCGTGGCCATCGAGGAGCTCTGCCCGGGGGTGTTGAGCAGGATCGCGGTCGTGGCACCGCCGAACTGCCCTCCGAAGTAGACCCCGGCGAACATGATGAACGCGCCGGTGGGGTCGAGCTGGAAGGTGACTGGGACGAGCAGCGCGATCGCCATGGCCGTGCCCAGTCCGGGCAGCACGCCCACCACGGTGCCGAGTATCACCCCGGTCAGGCACAGCAGCAGGTTCAGCGGGGTCACCGCTTCGGCGAAACCCCCGCCCAGCAAGGACAACGTTTCCACTCAGAACACCCCAACCAGGACACCGGAGGGAAGCGGCAGCCCGAGCCCCGCGGAGAAGGCCAGCTGCACCGCTGCCGAGACGACGAAGGAGATGCCGAGGTCGCGCAGCTTGTGCCCGCTGCCGAGCGCGCAGGAGACGCCCCAGAACAGCAGGGCACCCGCGATGATCCACCCCGCCGTCTGCAGCAGCGCCAGGTGCGCGGCCAGGGCGGCCGCGGTCAGCAGCAGCGGTTTCCAGTCGCTGCTCGCCCCGGCCGCGGCGGAGGAGTCCTCGCCGTCGCCCTCGGCGGAGGCGGCAGCGCTGCGGGGCAGCAGCATCCGCACGGTCAGCGCCACTCCCAGCGCGGTCAGCAGCGCGCCGACCACGACGGGGAAGAACCGCGGTCCGAGGAAGCTCACCGAGGAGGGAACGTCCATCATCGCCGAGCGGATCAGCAGGAACCCGCCCAGCGCGATCACGAGGACACCGACGAACAGCTCACTGCGCCCGGTCCAGAACGACCGCGTGTCGTTGCCCCGCACGGGGTCCTCCCCCGTCGGGGTGGTGTGGTCCACCGATGTGCTCATGACAGCCCGAGCTCCTCACTGATCCCCTTGATGCGTGCGGTCTCGGATTCGAGGAACCTCTCGAACTCGGCTCCCGTCTGGAAGGTGTCCTGCCAGCCGTTGCGGTGCACCGCCCGCTGCCACTGATCGGTGGCGTGCACCTGCTCGACGATCCGCTCCAGCTCGGCGCGCTGCTCGGGGCTGATCCCCGGAGGTGCGATCACGCCGCGCCAGTTGGCCAGCGTCGCGTCCACGCCCTGCTCCACGAAGGTGGGAATGTCGATGCCGTCCAGTCGGTGCTCCGAGGAGATTCCGAGCGCCCGCAGGTTCCCGGCCTCGATCTGCCCGGCGAACTCCTGGTAACTGGACACCCCGACGTCGAGCCCGCCGTCGAGCAGACCGGTCACCACTTCGCCGCCACCGGAGTAGGCGACGTAGTTCAGCTTCGATATGTCGACCCCGGCCTCCCGCAACAGCATCCCGGCGAACAGGTGGTCGGTCCCACCGGCGGAGCCACCGCCGACCGCCACCGAGCTCGGGGACTTCCGCCAGGCGTTCATGAGGTCCTGCACCGTGTGGAACGGCGAGTCGGCCGGCACGACCACGGCCTCGTAGTCGTCGGCCAACCGGGCGACGGGAGTGGCGTCGTCGAGGGTCACCTGCGAATCGGTGGTCTGGATGGAGCCGGTCATGACGGCTCCGGTCATCATCAGCTTGTTGTCCTGGCCCGATTGGTTGGCCAGCCGGGACAGCCCGATGGTTCCGCCCGCACCGGGGACGTTGAGCACCTCGGTGGTGCGGGAGAAGCCGTGCGCGTCCACCGCGCTCTGGATCTCGCGCGCCACGCTGTCCCAGCCGCCACCGGGGTCGGCCGGAGCGACCAGGTGCAGTTTGTCCCGCGGGCCGGTCCCGCTGGAGGCCTTCGTGTGGGCGTCGGCCAGCCCGGCGCCCACCACGACCACGCCCAGGACCGCGGCGGCCACGCGGAGGATCAGTCGTCCTGTCATGGTCCTTCCCTGCGAAGTCGACGTGAACATCACGTTAAGCGTTGTGGATCACAGGGTGTGGGTCACACCCGTTCGTGGGAAATGTGGTGTTCATAAATTCAGTAGTGGTCGTTGTGGTCACGGGAGGTGGGGGAGTGCGGGGGATCCGTTCGCGGTGTGATGCCCTTCGTGCCGTGCTGCCGTTCCACGAGGGTGATCTCCGAGCGTGAGGAGGGTGGACGTCATCGCCGAGGGCAATTCCGCGCGTGGCAGCGGAGCGGCGCGACGCTGGCCACTGGCGGCCCAGTTCTTCGCGCTGCAGCTGGTGCTGATCGTGATAGCCCTCGTGGCGAGCGGGCTGTTCTGGTGGCGCAACACCCGAGCCGAACTCGACGAGCAGTACGCGCAGCGCGTGCTGGTGATCGCCGAGTCGGTGGCCTCGCTGCACACGGTCCGGGAGGCCTTCGACGACCCGCACCCCGAGAGGACGATCGCTCCGCTGGCCGAGCGGATGCGCCGGGCGACCGGAGCTTCGTTCATCGTCGTCGCCAACAGGCAGCAGATCCGCTACTCCCACCCGGATCCGGGGCGCATCGGCGAGCACCTGTCCACCGACGCCGCGCCCGCGCTGGCGGGGGAGGTGTGGACCGGTGTGCAGACCGGGACCACCGGGCGTTCCATGCGGGCGAAAGTGCCGGTGCTCGACGACTCCGGCCGGGTCATCGGGGTCGTCTCCGTGGGGGTGCCGGTCTCGACCGTCAGCGAGGAGGTGACCCAGAGCCTGCCCGCGCTGCTCGGGACCGTGCTGACGCTGATGCTGCTCGGCGGTTTCGGCACCTACCTGGTCTTCCGGAGGATGCGCCGGAAGACCTTCGGCATGGCCTCCGACGAGATCGGGAGGCTGGTCGACCACCGGGTGGCCATGCTGCACGCGCTCAAGGAGGGAGTGGTGGCGTTCGACTCGGACGGCAGGATCACCCTGGTCAACGACGAGGCCCACCGGCTGCTGGGGTTGCCCGCCGACGCGGAGGGGCGTCGCCTCGACGAGCTGGAGCTGCCGGAGCGGCTGCACGAGGTGCTGGCGGGCGAGGCCGACGGGACGGACCAGATCGTCCTGCGCGCGGGCAGGGTGCTCGCGCTCAACCGGATGCCGATACGCGCGGACCGCAGCGACGGCGGTTCCGTGGTCACGTTGCGGGACCGCACCCAGCTCGACCAGCTCGCGCAGGAGCTGGACGGTGCGCGCACCACCACGGACGCGCTGCGCGCCCAGGCCCACGAGTTCTCCAACCGCATCCACACGATCTCGGGGCTGTTGGAGCTCGGCGAGCACGAGGAGGCGCGGACCTTCGTCGCGGAGCTCAGCGCCGCTCACGGCCGCTTCACCGAGGAGCTCACCACGCGCGTCCGGGACGCGGCGGTGTCGGCCCTGCTGCTGGCGAAGTCGGCCGCGGCGGGTGAGCGCGGTGCCGAGTTCGTGCTGGACCCGGAAACCGACCTCGACGCGCTGCCCAGCTCCACCGCGCGCGACGACCTGATCCTCGTCGTCGGCAACCTGATCGACAACGCCCTGGACTCGCTGGGCGGGGAAGGTGGCAGGGTGCGGGTGTCACTGCGCTCCACGGAGGAGGACGGTGCGGCGGCCACCGGGATCGAGGTCGGGGACTCGGGAGCCGGGATCGCCCCGGACCTGGTGAGCGAGGTCTTCCGGGCCGGGTTCACCACCAAGGTGGCCGAACAGGGCGGAACCGGCGGTCTCGGGCTGGCGCTGGTGCGCCAGACCTGCCGCAACCGGGGTGGCTGGGTCCGCGTCGACAACGACGGAGGTGCCGTGTTCACCGCGCTGCTGCCCGTGGTGGCAGAACCCGCCCCCGCTGTGACTCGCGGGGATTCGGACCGCGCGGACCAGGACGCAGCGGATACGGGCTCAGCGGATGCGGGCTCAGCGGATGCGGACGCAGCGGACTCGGGAGACGGGCGATGATCCGGGTTCTCGTGGTCGACGACGACGTACTCGTGGCCAGGAACCACCGCAAGCTCGTCGACGGCCTGGACGGCTTCGAGGCGGTCGGCGTCGCCCACACGGCAGCGGAGGCGTTGCGGCTGACGGAGGAACTGCGGCCCGAGCTGGTGCTGCTGGACCTGTACCTGCCGGACGACTCCGGGGTGCGGGTGCTGCAGCGGCTGCGGGGCAACGCTCGTGCCGTGGACGTCCTCGTGATCACCGCGGTCAGGGACGTGGAGACGGTGAAGGCCTCCATGCAGGGAGGTGCGGTGCACTACCTGCTGAAGCCCTTCCCGTTCAGCGAGCTGCGCGAGCGGTTGAACAACTACGCCGAGGCGCAGCGGAAGCTGGACTCGGTGGTCGAGGCGGAGCAGGCCGATGTGGACCGTGCCTACGGGTTGCTGCGTCCGGGGGAGCACAAGAGCGTGCCCGCCGAGCTGCCCAAGGGGCTCTCCGCGGTGACGGCGCGGCTGGTGACCGAGACGCTGCGCGCGGCCGACGCGGACCTCTCCGCGGTGGAGGTGGCGCGGAGGTCCGGGATGTCCCGGGTGAGCGCGCGGCGCTACCTCGACCACTTCGTCGCGATCGGCAAGGTGGAGCTGAACCTGCGGTACGGCTCCGCGGGCAGACCCGAGCACCGATACCGGTGGATCGCGGACGACCAGGGGCGGTAGGGCTTCCGCCTCCCGGGCGCCGGGGCACCGGGAGGCCGCAGCGCGCTCGGCGCGCGCTCGGTCCGGTGCCGAGTGGCGTGAGCTCTCACGAAGGCGAGGGCGGGGTCCAGCTCATCCGCACCGTGGTGCCCGCGCCCCCGGTGAGGACCTCGGCGTGCTCGGCCAGGCTGCGCAGCAGTATCAGTCCGCGCCCACCGAGGTCCCGTCGTCGCTGCGCCTCCGGACGCCAATGCCCGTAGTCAGTCACGGTCACTTCTACCCGCGCGGGATCGCGCAGCAGACGTGCCTGCAGGTCCAGCACACCGCCTCCGTCCGGATAGGCGTGCGCGACCACGTTGGCCAGCGCCTCGTAGCTCGCCAGTATCAGCTTTTCCACCTGCTCCGCGTCCAAACCGGCCCTTCCGGCCCATTCGGAGAGCGCGTTGCGCAACGCGGGAAGTCGCTCGGGAGCGGCGGGGACTTCCCGGTAGCACAACTCGGAGGTGGGCTCATCGCGAGCACAGGCTGGGCGGGTGGTCATCATGCGTACTCACTCGGTCCTCGTGCCATTCGGAGCTCGAATTCCCGCCCGGGGTACCCCACGGGGACATCCGTTCATGCCCGGAAGCGTCCCCGTGCGGGTGTGCCGCCGTGGCGGTCGCACTCACCGGCCGGCGGACAGGGCCTCCTGCCGGGAGGAGTACACGGAGATCTTGCGGTCCAGGGCGGTGACCCGCAGCGGTCGTGCGGTCGCGCTGCTGCCCGCCACGACGCGCAGGGTGGTGCTCTCCCCGGCCTGCTGGTACGCCGCGACCAGCGCGGACAGTCCCGCCGATGCGAAGAAGTCGACGTGCTCCAGATCGACCACCAGCACTGGGGGGCGGTGCTCCTCCAGCGTGGAGGTCAGTTTCCCCTGGACCAGTGGTGCGGTCACCATGTCGACCTCTCCGGTGATCGCCAGAACAGCGGTCCGCCCGTGCCACTGAAGGGACGTGCTCACCTTCTCGGTCCCCTCCATCGAAGCGGGGTCGTCCACATGGGTAGGTGTGTCGAACATAGCCACAACACGACCCTCACATACTAGCCATGAGTATCAAAACAGTAACGATTTGGACAGTTATTGGATAACACCGTCCCGGTGTTCGGACGCCTGGAGCGTTCGGGAGGTGCGGGAGCCGCCTGCGGAGGCGGAGGGGGAATGCTGCGCAGCGATATCGGACCGCGACCACCCGGGGCGCACCGTTGCTTCCTAGGTTCCGGCGGCGGCTTACTCCCGCCGCAGCGGTGCCTGCCGCCGGACGAAGGCACGCACCCCGGGCGAGGCCGAGTCGCGGACGAAGGCGCAGTCCTCCACGCGTTCGGCGCTGCCGAGCTCCACACGCAGCTCGACCTCAGGAGCCACGCGGTACGGTTGCGCCCCGATCACGCCCCCGAGCAGCCTGCGCAGGCGGGACACCTCCGCGCGGGTCGCGACCGCGTGCTCGGCGTCGCCGTGGAGGCAGCGGCTCAACGTGGTGGTGCTGACCCCCTCCGGGCCTGCGAGGTGGAGCAGCAGCAGGATCTCGGCGTGCCGTTTCCCCAGCGAGCTGCGCCACGGCGTTCCGCGGCCACCGACCTCGACCGCGGGGGTGCCGGTGGACAGGTCGAGCAGCAGTCGCAGGGCGACGTCCTCGTCGTGGGGGCGCACCAGCCAACCCCCCGCGAGGGGTTCGGCGAAGCACAGCCCCATTCCGGGGACGGCCACGGGACGATCCGTGCGCGGTACCGCTGTGCGCTGCCCTGCGGTTACGCCTGAGCTGTGCGCCACCCAGCCGTGCCCGTCCACGAGCAGCCACGGCCCCGGCGTTCCGGCCAGCCAGGGTGCTGCCGCAGTGCGCAGCTGTTCGAGCTCGCGCTGATGCTCGCGCCACAGCCGCAGCTCCGCGAAGCGCACCGCGGTGCCGACCAGCGCGCCGACCGTGGGGTGCAGCTTCAGCGCGGGGCCGCTTATGTCGACGACACCGAGCGGTTCGCCCGTTCGCGGGTCGTGGATCGGGGCAGCGCTGCAGTACCAGGGGTGCTGCGGCTGTTCGAAGTGCTCCGCGGAGAACAGCTGCACGGGGGAGGACTCGGCGAGCGCGGTCCCGATGGCGTTGGTGCCCACCACCGACTCGGCCCAGCGCGTGCCGCTGACGAAGCCCAGCTCGTCCGCCCGGCGAGCGACGTCGACCGCGCCCTCGCGCCACAGGATCACCCCGTCGCCGTCGGTGATCACGAGCAGGAATCGCGAGGCGTCCGCCACCGTCGATATCAGGGCGCGGAGCTCTTCGACGACCGAGCCGAGCGGGGACTCGCGGCGCAGCAGCTCCACTTGATCAGCGGGCAGCGCGTCGCGCGAGTTGCGCCCCTCGGGGTCCAGCCCGAGCGCGAGCGCTCGGGACCAGGAGCGAGCCACGATCCCACGTGGACGGACACGTGGGGCGGAACCGCCGATGACCGCCTCGTGCGTCTCGGCGAGCAGGCGGGCGTGCGCGTGCAGATCCGTGCTCTGTCCGGCCGCGCTGAAGTCCTTCACGATCACGTTCCCGTAGGCCGAGTCCCGCACGACGATAACCCGGGGCTGTGAAGCACACCATAGCCGAGAAGTGGTGCAACGCGATGCAACTCTTGTGAATCAGGACACATCGGGTTGTGCTGTGGGGCACGCGAGGAGAGGAGTCGTGATGACCCGGACCGGCCCCACTGAGCTCGACGAGACCACCGCACGCAACGATGTGGCCCCGCAGCGACGGGTGGACGCGTGGCTCGCGGAATTCGAGTCCGCACTGGCCGCCCGCGACGTTCGGCGGGCTTGCGAGATGTTCGCCGTCGACAGCTACTGGCGTGACCTGATCGCGTTCACCTGGAACATCAAAACCGTCGAGGGACGCGAAGGCGTTGCCGACATGTTGACGGCCCGGCTCGCCGACACCGCCCCCTCCGGGTTCCGCACCACGGAAGCACCGCAGGAATCGGAGGGAGTGGTGACCGCCTTCGTCGAGTTCGAAACCGCCCGCGGTCGCGGTTGCGGGCACCTCCGGCTGACCGAGGAGGGTGCCTGGACGCTGCTGACCACCCTGTACGAGCTCAAGGGGTTCGAGGAGGCGACGGGGAACCGACGTCCGAAGGGGACCGAGCACGGGCCCGGGGTCGGCAGCACCAGCTGGGGCGAGCGGCGTGCCGAGGAGCAGGCGACGCTCGGCTACACCCACCAGCCGCACGTGGTCGTCGTGGGCGGCGGTCAGGCGGGGATCACGCTGGGAGCACGGCTGCGTCAGCTCGGCGTTCCCGCGCTGGTCGTGGAGCGCAACGCCCGGGCGGGCGACTCGTGGCGCAACCGCTACAAAACCCTCTGCCTGCACGACCCGGTCTGGTACGACCACCTTCCCTACATTCCGTTCCCGGAGAACTGGCCGGTGTTCGCCCCGAAGGACAAGATGGGCGACTGGCTCGAGATGTACACGCGGGTGATGGAGATCCCGTACTGGACCTCCAGCACGTGCACTTCGGCGTACTACGACGAGCGGGCGCAGGAGTGGGTGGTGCACGTCGACCGCGACGGTGAGCGGGTCACGCTCCGCCCGAGGCACCTGGTGCTGGCCACCGGGGTGTCCGGCAAGCCCAACGTGCCCGAGTTCCCCGGGCGGGACCGGTTCACCGGGGAGCAGCACCACTCCAGCGAGCACCCCGGGCCGGAGGAGTACGCAGGTAAGCGTGCCGTGGTGATCGGTTCCAACAACTCGGCGCACGACATCTGCGGCGCGCTCTGGGAGGTCGGTGCCGACGTCACCATGGTGCAGCGCTCTTCCACCCACGTCGTCAAGTCCGACTCGCTGATGGAGCTCGGGCTCGGCGACCTGTACTCCGAGCGGGCGATCGCAGCGGGGATGACCACCCACAAGGCGGACCTGACGTTCGCCTCGATGCCCTACCGGATCATGCCCGACTTCCAGATGCCGATCTATCGGGAGATAGCCGAGCGCGACGCCGACTTCTACGAGCGGCTGGAGAAGGCGGGCTTCCAGCACGACTGGGGCGAGGACGGTTCCGGGCTGTTCATGAAGTACCTGCGCCGGGGGTCCGGCTACTACATCGACGTCGGGGCCTCGGAACTGGTCGCCAACGGCGACATCCGCCTCGCCAACGGCCAGGTCGCCGAGCTCACCGAGGACGCTGTCGTGCTGGAGGACGGCAGGCGGCTGCCTGCCGACCTGGTGGTGTACGCGACCGGGTACGGCTCGATGAACGGCTGGGCCGCCGAGCTGATCGGCCAGGAGGTCGCCGACCGGGTGGGCAAGTGCTGGGGGCTCGGCTCCGGCACGGCCAAGGACCCCGGCCCCTGGGAAGGGGAGGAGCGCAACATGTGGAAACCGACCCACCAGGAGGGCCTCTGGTTCCACGGCGGGAACCTGCACCAGGCGCGGCACTACTAGCTGTACCTGGCGCTGCAGCTCAAGGCCCGCTACGAGAACATCCCGACTCCCGTGTACGGGATGCAGGAGGTGCACCACCTGAGCTGACCGCTTCAGTCGAGGGTGGGCGGGTTCCGGTCGCCGCGGCGGGCCGGACGTGACAGCGCCAGGAGGTCAGAACAGTCTGCCCGCCTCCTCGGCGGGTGGTTCCTCCAGGCGCAGCAGGTAACGCTTGCGGTCGAGTCCGCCGCCGAATCCGGTCAGGCTGCCGTCCGCGCCGAGCACCCGGTGGCAGGGCACGACCACGACTAGCGGATTGCGGCCGGTGGCCGCGCCCACCGCTCGGGCCAGGCCGGGGTTGCCGAGTTGCTCGGCCAAGTGGCCGTAGCTGCGGGTCTCGCCGTAGCCGATTCCTGCGATCAGATTCCACACGCGCTTGTCGAAGTCGTCGCCGTGGAAGGTCAGCGGCAGGTCGAAGCGGGTGCGCTCGCCGGCGAAGTACTCGTCCAGCTGACGTCTGGTCTCGCGGAAATCGGTGTCGACGCGGGGGCCGAACACCGCCTCGGGGGCTTCGGGGTCCTCGTTCGCGCGGTCCTCGAAGTGCAGCCCGGTCAGCCGATCCCCTTCGGCCACGGCGGTAAGCCGGCCCAGCGGCGACTCGATCACCGTGTGCTTGGTGTCCATGGGCCGTCCTCGTCATCGGCAACCTGATGCGCCGTCTTGCGCATCGTACCCACTGCCGTGCTCCCGCTGCGCAGGTGTTTGCTCCGGAGAGGGGAGCGATTGTCCGCGCGGCAGCGATTCGCGAGGTGCCTCCGCCCTGATCCCGCTGCCGTGTGGAGAGGTGGCGGTTACGGACTCCATCGCCGTAGAGCCTGGTCCGTGACGGGGACGCATCAGTCTGCTGGTGACGTGAGTGCCCGTGTCCTGGACGATCTGTCCGGGCAGCAATGAGCAGAAGTGGGGATAGAGTGGGGATGGATCTTGGTATCGATCCGCCCCCACGTCTGTGCCCTGCTGGAAGGCGCCCCCGGCAGGATTCGAACCTGCGACCTAGAGATTAGAAGTCTCTTGCTCTATCCGTCTGAGCTACGAGGGCTCAACGACCCGCGCGGGCGTCGCGCAGGCGCCCGCCGTGTCGCCTCAAGAGAGTATCTGCCGTAAGTGGTTTACAGGGAACCCACACGGCCGGTGTTGCCGAGACGGTATCGAACGGCAAGCTGATCATAATCCCACGTGGTTGGTCCCAGTTGTCTGGATCGCTTTTCGGAGGTCTTCCGCTGCGCTGTGCAATGCTTTGACCAGCGAATATATTCCCGCATTGCTGTGCTGATCCCGTTTCGTGCTCACCTGCGTCGCGTGTGTCTCCTGTATCGATTCGTAATCTAACGGTGTTCGTCGTGGCGCGCCCGCCCGACGAGGGAGCGCGGAGGGGGGCGCTCGGCCCGAAGTGGAGTTGTCCACAAGCCTTCCGGCTGTGCACAGAAAGCAACAGAGCTATGGCGATCCGTGTTGGCACCGGGGCAGTGTGAACTCAGCGCCGAGCGGCGTCGGAACCGAAGTGACCACGTACCAGTGGTGGAAAGGCAGGAGTTCATGTACGAGACGGCTGTCACCCTCGTCGGCGAGGTCCTCAGCACCCCGAAGTCCAGGGAGACGCGGAACGGCAACCGGGTCGCGAGCTTCCGGATGGTCAGCACCGCCCGCCGTTTCGACCGCACCCGTCAGTGTTGGGTGGACGGCGATCGGGTCTACGCCACGATCAACTGTTGGAAGCAGCTCGCGGAGAGCGTGCTGTACTCGCTGGACAAGAACGACTCTGTCGTGGTCACCGGCAGGCTGCGGACCAGGGAGTACGAGTTCGAGGGGCAGCGCCGCGTCACGGCCGAGGTGGAGGCCGGAGCCATCGGACTCGACGTGCTGTGCAGCGTTCGCACGGACAGTGACGAAAACACGGTCGAAGGTGGGACGGGGGAGGAGCCGCCGAGTCAGCTGCGGCCCCTCGGAATCGTCGAGTCGAACACAGCTGCCGACACGCGTCACGCGATCGGTGCCTGAGGGGGATCATTTCGATCGGCGCTGACGCCCCGCAGTGCCTCCGCGTTCTCCACGGTGCGCCGCTCGCCTGGTCAGGGCCCTTCGGGCGGGCGGGCACCGTGCGGACGCAGTGCAGACTTCGCGTGTCGACACATCTACGATCGGAGTATGGCCGAGTTCATCTACACCATGAAGAACGTGCGCAAAACGCACGGGGATAAGGTAATACTGGAGAACGCCACGCTCCAGTTCTACCCCGGTGCCAAGATCGGTGTGGTAGGGCCGAACGGGGCCGGTAAGTCGAGCGTGCTGCGCATCATGGCCGGACTCGACCACCCGAACAACGGTGAGGCCTTCCTGTCACCCGGTTACACCGTGGGCATCCTGCAACAGGAACCACCGCTGAACGAGGAGAAGACCGTCCTCGGCAACGTCGAGGAGGGTGTCGGCGAGATCAAGGAGAAGCTGGACCGCTTCAACAACATCGCCGAAGAGCTCACCACCAATTACACCGACGAGCTCATGGAAGAAATGGGCAGGCTCCAGGAGGAGCTCGACCACGCCGACGCCTGGGAGCTGGACTCCCAGCTCGAACAGGCGATGGACGCGCTCCGCTGCCCGCCCCCGGAGGCGGAGGTTCGCTACCTCTCCGGTGGTGAGCGGCGCAGGGTCGCCCTGTGCAAGTTGCTGCTGAGCCGCCCCGACCTGCTGTTGCTCGACGAGCCCACCAACCACCTGGACGCGGAGAGCGTGCAGTGGCTGGAGCACTTCCTGGCCAACTACCACGGTGCGGTGCTCGCCGTCACCCACGATCGCTACTTCCTCGACAACGTGGCGGGCTGGATCCTCGAGCTCGATCGCGGCAACACCTACCCCTACGAGGGGAACTACTCGACGTACCTGCAGAAGAAGCAGGAGCGGCTGGCCGTCCAGGGCAAGCGGGACGCCAAGCTGCAGAAGCGGCTCAAGGACGAGCTCGAGTGGGTGCGCTCGAACACCAAGGCGCGGCAGAACAAGTCCCGTGCCCGGTTGCAGCGTTACGAGGAGATGGCCTCCGAGGCCGAGAAGACCCGAAAGATGGATTTCGAGGAGATCCAGATTCCGCCGGGGCCGCGGTTGGGTAACTTGGTCGTCGAGGCGAACGAGATGAGCAAGGGCTTCGAGGGCAATCTGTTGATCGATCGGTTGTCTTTCACGTTGCCGCCCAACGGCATCATCGGCGTGGTCGGTCCCAACGGTGTCGGCAAGACGACCCTGTTCAAGACCATCGTCGGGCTCGAAGAGCCGGACAGCGGTGAGGTCCGGGTCGGGGACACGGTCAAGCTCAGCTATGTCGACCAGAACCGTTCCGGCATCGACCCGAACAAGAACGTGTGGGAGGTCGTCTCCGACGGGCTCGACCACATCCAGGTCGGGCAGGTCGAGATGCCCTCGCGCGCCTACGTGAGCGCCTTCGGCTTCAAGGGTGCCGACCAGCAGAAACCGGCCGGGGTGCTCTCCGGCGGTGAGCGCAACAGGTTGAACCTCGCGTTGACTCTCAAGCAGGGTGGCAACACGTTGCTGCTGGACGAGCCGACCAACGATCTGGACGTGGAGACGTTGTCCTCACTGGAGAACGCGCTGCAGGAGTTCCCCGGCTGCGCCGTGGTCATCTCCCACGACCGCTGGTTCCTCGACCGTGTGGCCACGCACATCCTCGCCTGGGAAGGTGATGAAGAGAATCCGGCGAAGTGGTTCTGGTTCGAAGGCAACTTCGAGGGCTACGAGAAGAACAAGATCGACCGGTTGGGCGCCGAGGCCGCACGTCCGCACCGGGTGACCCACCGCAAACTGACACGCGGCTGAGATCGGAGAGTCGTCTTGGCGAGGGAGCGCGGTTCGCGGGTGAGCAAGCCTGGTTGGGAACTGCTGGAATCCGCCTGGCAATGGCGCTGGCGGGTTCCGGAGCTGGCTCTGTTACTCGGAAACCGCGCGACCTCTCTGGCGAGGGAAACGGGCGATGTCGAGCAGCGACTCCGAGCCGAGTTCATCGCGCTGTTCGCCGCCAACAGGTTGGGGCGTTCGGTCGCGGGAGTGGAACGCGTCATCGGGGCACTGCGGGACGCCGAGCAGGCGGGGCTGACCGAGCTGCTCGACCAGCTGAGGGTCGAGCTCGCCTGCTGCGCCCGCAGTAGCGGGAGTCACGACGTGGCCTCGCGGGTGTTGCACCCGTTGTTGGAGCGGGAGGCGATCCCGCCGCAGCTGCGTGCGCACGCCTTGCTGGAGCTGTGCGGTGCGCTGCCGATGTATCGGTGCTCGTCCGAGCGGGTGGAGGCGCTGGACGAGGCCGACCGGCTCTACGCCGCCGAGACGACCCACGATCAGGACACGGTTCGGCTGCTCCGCGCCAGGGTCGACGCCGTCCGCGCCGGTCATCATCGCGCGCACGGCGAGCTCACCACGGCGATCGACGCGGCGGCCCGCGGGCTCGACTTCCTGGACCGCCTCGGGGACCCCGCCGCGGACAGCGGTGGGATCAGGGCGAGCCTCGTGCTGGAGCAGACACAGGCCCTCCTCGACCTGGGCAGGCACGGGGAAGCCGTTCGCTGTTCGACCGATCTGCTGCAGCAGCCCCTGCGGGCGGCGGCCGCCGCTCCGGTGGGGTGGTTGCGGCTGGCGCTGACCACCCGGGTTCATCTGCCCGCGGGACAGCGCCAAGCGGCTCTGGAATCGCTGAACGAGGCCCTCGGCGGGGCACGTCGACACGAGTTGCTCGACCTGCAGGCGGCTGTGCTCAACATGCTGTCGAATGTTCACGAGTCCGCCGCGGAGTTGCGGGAAGCCCTGCACTGCGTCCGGGAGGCGTACTCGGCCGACTATCGGCGGCGCACGATGATCGAGCACGCCAGGGTGCGGCTGTTGGAATGTTTCCCCGGAGCCGAGAACGAGGCCTCCGTGGGCGAGAACCACACGATACCCAGGCAACAGTCCGTGGGCGAGGTCAGCCGGGCGAGTTCCGAGCACACCGTGCCGCCGCGGCGGGCTCCCGAACCAGCCCCGCCCACCTCCGAACAGGGCAACGACACCAGGCAGGCGGCACGCCAGCTCATGGACACCCTCGTGAAGCACGGCGGCGTCTCGGACGAGGCGGAGCTGGCCGAGGCGGTGGGGGAGAGCTTCGGGCGTGGCCCGGTTGCCCGCACCAGCTCCTCGGGAGGTTCGCCCCCCACCGGGTCATCCTTCCTCGAGGAACACAGCGACGCGAGTTCGCCGAGGGATGCCGAGTGGCCTCGGGGGGAGTTCGATTCACCGGTTCGGAAACAGGCGCCCGGGGGCAGGCGTCGTAGGCGGGATCTCCCGGAGGGGGATTCAGGCGGGCCGTCCGGAATCGACGAGGGCTTTCCCGGCACCAGGCAGGAAGGCGGGCGCTCTCCCGAACCCAGCGGGCAGGAGATCGACGCAGCGGTGGGCTTTCCCACCGAGACCCCGCCCGAACCGGGCACGCCCGCGGAGGGGACGACGCCCCCGCCGGACGAATCGGGGGTTTTCGCGCAGGACCCCGCTCCCGGGCGGTCCTTCGCGTCCGCCCCGAACATCGATGACGCCGGCGCGGCTCGAACCGCTCGGGAGGAGGACGTGGAGCGGGACGACCTCCCATCCACGGACGCGGAGTGGCCCTCGGCCGGCGAGACGACGACCGTCCTTCCTGTCGTCCCTCCCGCACCGACGGTGGACGTGGACTCCCCGCGCAGCGACAGCGCCCAGTACTGGCAGCACCGGCCCCCCGACGAGCCCGTCCCCGGAAGTGCGGGCCCCTCGAGTCAGTACGGCAACGGGACCCCCGACCCCCTCGCGGAAGAGGAACACCGTTCGGAGAATCCGAACCACGTTCCGGGCGAAACGCGGGGACAGCGCGGTCAGGATCCGGCCACTGCCTCGTACGGCCGCGACGGCTCCACCGGGCGTCGTTCGTCCGGACGGTCCTTCGCCGAGATCAAGGCGGCGCTGGAGGCGGAGCAACAGGGTGCGACACGCGACCGGGCCGGTCTTGGTGACCCCGCTCCGGAGAGCGGACGAAGTGTCGGTGGGCGACGCCGTCGTGCGGCTCCTCCCACCGAGAGCACGGACACCACCTCCGAGGTGGGGCCCGGCGAGTCCTCCGCGGCTGCTGTCGGGGAGAAGCAGCCGGTACATCCCGCTGTCACCGAGGAACTGCTCGAGCAGAGCAGGGATCTGATCAAGGATCTTCCGGACTTGGAGAACAGGGACAGCGGGGGCGACGACACCGACCAGGCAGGCCTCGCCGATCTGCTCGCGGAAGCGCTGGTCGCCTATCAGCACGGCAAGCAGGACACCGCTGCGGAAAACGGCAACGACTCGGTCGAACCAGCCCCCGAGCAGGAGAGCACCACTTCCACCGGAAGATATCGGGGAGAGCGGTCCGCGGAGGGCGGAACGAGCGGCTGGGCCTCCGAGCAGTCGAGAACCGCCGAGGAACCACGCTCACGTCGGCGCCACGCGGCTGGGGAGGACGAGGGCGGGAACGCCCACACCTGGACTCCGCAGGTCCGCTGAACGCGCCGTGAGGTGATCTGTTCAGGCCGCCCCCAAGAGGAGTCGTACAGCCTCTAGGGTGGTTCGTGTTGGCACAACGAGGTGCCGCTAGTTGTGGAGCTGCGTGACGATGACCTCTGAATCCGGACAGTTGAGTACCGAACACACCGCACCGAACGCCGGAACGGCGATTGCTTCCGAGCACGGCGCGGATGGGGGCGAACATTTGACGAGCCTGGTGGAGCGAGCCGTACGAACGGTTCCGGAGCTGGCCCACCTGCTGCGCACTTACTACCGGCACGTTCCGTCCGAGGAGATGGCCGGTGACGAGCCCGCCGATCTCGCGGGAGCGTTGCGTGCCCACTACGAACTCGCCGCGCACAGAGCACCGGGGCGTCCCGTGGTGCGGATCTTCAACCCGGACCGCTCCACCGACGGCTGGCAGAGCCCCGGATCGGTGGTGCAGCTGGTCACCGACGACATGCCCTACCTGGTCGACTCGGTGGTGGCCGAGCTGACCGAGGCGGGCGCACAGGTGCAGCGCATCGTGCACCCGATCGTGGTGGTCCGTCGTGACGTGGCCGGGGAGCTGCGGGAAGTCCTGCCGGATGCGGACCCCTCGGCCCCGCCCGCGGACGCGCTGACCGAGTCGTGGATGTTCCTCGAGATAGACCGGTTGGCCGAGTCGGACCGCACCCGTGACCTCGAGCAGCGACTGCTGACGGTGCTCACCGACGTGCGCGAGGTGGTCGAGGACACCGATCGCATGCACGCCACGGCCCGCGGAATCGCGGACTCCCTGGAGAAGGACGCTCCGCCGTTGTCGGCCGAGCGGATTCGGGACGGTGCCGCGCTGTTGCGCTGGTTGGCCGACGGGCATTTCATGTTCCTGGGGTACCGCCACGACGAAGTGGCTTCCGATCAGGACAGCGGGGAAGCGACGCTGCGGGGAATCCTGGCCACGGGGCTCGGGGTGCTGCGTTCCGACAGCAGTGCGGCCCGCAGTCTGTCCACGGACTCGGAGACGGTCACCGACCTCGACCCCGGGGAGCTGCTCGTGCTCACCCAGGCGAACGCGGCTTCCCCGGTGCACAGAGCCGGGCATCCCTTCTACGTGGGAGTGCGGACCTTCGACTCGGAGGGCCGGGTCACCGGGGAGCACCGGTTCATCGGTCTGTTCACCACGACCGCCCTGCACGAGAACGTCCTCGACATCCCGGTCATCGAACGGCGTGCCCGCGAAGTGATACACCGCGCGGGCTTCCCGCTGGAGTCCCACTCGGGGCAGCGCATGCTCGAGGAGATCCAGAGCTATCCGAGGACCGAGCTCTTCGCGACCGAGTCGGACACCCTGTTCGAGATCATCACCGGCGTGCTGGCCCTGGTCGAGCGCCGCAAGCTCAAGCTCTTCCTCCGGCGGGACCCCTACGGCCGCTTCTTCTCCTGCTTGGTCTACCTGCCCAGGGAGCGCTACACCACCCGTTCGAGGCTGGCGATGCAGGAGGTGCTGCTGGCCGAACTGGACGGCACCGGCCTGGAGTACAGCACCAGGGTGGGTGAGTCCGCGCTGGCACGCGTCCACTTCGTCGTGCACACCGAACCGGGAACCCGGATCGAACCGGAAGTCAACCTGGTGCAGCGGCGGCTCAGCGAGGCCATCCGCACCTGGGACGACGACATGGTCGAGGAGATCGACGCCGAGCGGCGCGGTGACCGCATCGAGGCCCGGCGGGACGGGCGTGCGATCACCTCCGGTTCCGAGACGATCAGCGAGGAGGGGCAGCGCTACGCCTCCGCCTTCCCGGAGGCCTACAAGGAGGACTTCAGCGCTGCCGACGGGTTGGTGGACCTGCGCCGCCTGGAGGGGATCTCCCGGCCGGGCGAGCTCGCGATGTCCTTCTACGCACCCAGGGACGCCGGACCGGGGGACCGGCGGTTCAAGATGTTCCTCACCGAGCGCGTCACCCTGTCCAGGGTGCTGCCGGTGTTGCAGAGCATGGGGGTGGAGGTCGTCGACGAGCGCCCCTACGAGGTCTCACCGGACGAGGAGACCCGCAGGTGGATCTTCGACTTCGGGCTGCGTCCGGACCAGGGACTGCTGGAGCAGTCGGGCGGCGAGCGGATGGACACGCTGCGGGAACGCTTCGAGGAGGCCTTCCGGGCCGTCTGGCAGGGCGATTCCGAGGTCGACCGCTTCAACTCCCTGGTGCTGCGCGCCGGGTTGACCTGGCGGCAGACCGCCGTGCTGCGTGCCTACGCGAAGTACCTGCGCCAGGTCGGTGTGGCCTACAGCCAGGACTACATCGAGGACGCGCTGCTCGCGCACGAGTCGATCACCGTGCAGTTGGTCCAGCTGTTCGAGGCCAGGTTCGACCCGGAGCTGGACGAGACGAGCCGCGACTCGCGCGAGCAGGAGCTCGTCGCAGCGATCGAGCGGGCCGTCGACGAGGTGAGCAGCCTGGACGCCGATCGGATCCTGCGCAACTACCTCAGCCTGATCAGGGCCACGCTGCGCACCAACCACTTCGTACGCGGCGCCGATGCGCTGCCGCGCTCGTTCTGGTCGTTCAAGTTGGAGCCGCAGGAGATACCGGGGCTGCCCGAGCCGCGGCCGCAGTACGAGATATTCGTCTACTCCCCCCGGTTCGAAGGGGTGCACCTGCGGTTCGGCTCGGTGGCTCGTGGTGGGCTGCGCTGGTCCGACCGCAGGGAGGACTTCCGGACCGAGATTCTCGGGCTGGCCAAGGCGCAGGCGGTCAAGAACGCTGTGATCGCCCCGGTGGGTGCGAAGGGCGGTTTCGTGTTGAAGCGGCCGCCGGTTTCCACCGGGGACCCGGCCGCCGACCGCGAGGCCGTGCGCGAGGAGGGCATCGCCTGCTACCGCATGTTCATCTCGGCCATGCTCGACGTGACGGATAACCTGGTCGGGGGCGGGGTCGCCCCTCCGGAGAACGTCGTGCGGCACGACGGCGCCGACACCTACCTGGTGGTGGCGGCGGACAAGGGCACGGCAACCTTCTCGGACATCGCCAACGAGGTGGCCGAGTCCTACGGATTCTGGCTGGGGGACGCCTTCGCCTCGGGCGGCTCGGTGGGATACGACCACAAGGCCATGGGCATCACCGCCAAGGGGGCGTGGGAGAGCGTCAAGCGGCACTTCCGTGAGCTCGGCACCGACACGCAGCGCGAGGAGTTCACCGTGGTCGGTGTCGGTGACATGGCCGGGGACGTCTTCGGCAACGGGATGCTGCTGTCCGAGCACATCCGCCTGGTGGCGGCGTTCAACCACATGCACGTCTTCATCGACCCGGATCCCGATCCGGCCAGTTCCTTCGCCGAACGTAGTCGGCTCTTCGGGCTGTCCCGGTCGACCTGGGACGACTACGACCGCGACGTGATCAGCGAAGGTGGTGGTGTCTGGCCGCGTTCGGCCAAGTCGATCCCGCTGAACCCGCGGATCCGCGCCGTGCTCGGAATCGACGGCAGCGTGTCCCGGCTCACCCCGATCGAGCTGATCAGGGCGATCCTGTGCGCTCCCGTGGACCTGCTGTGGAACGGCGGTATCGGCACCTACGTCAAGGCCAGCACCCAGTCGCACGCCGAAGTGGGGGACAAAGCCAACGATCCGGTCCGCGTCGACGGCGCCGATCTCGGCGCGAAGGTCGTCGGCGAGGGCGGGAACCTCGGCATGACCCAGCTCGGTCGCATCGAGTTCGCCCGAAACGGGGGCAAGGTCAACACCGACGCCCTGGACAACTCGGGCGGGGTCGACTGCTCCGACCACGAGGTCAACATCAAGATCCTGCTGGACCAGCTCGTGGCCGAGGGACGGCTGGACCGCTCGCGGCGCGACGAGTTGCTGCGGGAGATGACCGACGAGGTCGCGGACCTGGTGCTGACCGACAACTACCGGCAGAACGCCGTGCTGGGGACCTCGCGCTCCCACGCCGATCAGATGGTCTCGGTGCACTCCAGGCTGGTCGCGGAGCTGGAGAAGCGCTCCGGTCTGGATCGTGAGCTCGAGGCCCTGCCGAGCGCGGAGCAGTTCCGCGAGCTCGAGAAGTCCGGTCAGGGGCTGAGCTCGCCCGAACTGGCCACGTTGATGGGGCACGTCAAACTCGCGCTGAAGCAGGATGTGCTGAGCAGCGACCTGCCGGACACCGAGGCCTTCGCCTCCAGGCTTCCCGAGTACTTCCCGGAGCCGCTGCGGAGCGACTACGTCGACGCGGTCCGGCAGCACCCGCTGCACCGCGAGCTCACCACCACCCTGCTGGTCAACGAGGTCGTCGACGGGGCGGGCGTTTCGTACGCCTACCGGCTGCTGGAGGAGATGAGCGCCGAGACGACCGACGCGGTCCGGGCTTTCGAGGTCGTGACCGGCGTCTACGACCTGCCCGGCCTGTGGGCGGAGATCGAGGGGTTGCACGGGACGGTTCCCAGTGAAGTCGTCGACTTCATGGTGCTGGAGACCCGCAGGCTGCTCGACCGCGCTTCTCGCTGGTTGCTGTCCAACAGGCCGCAACCGCTGGCCACAGGAGCCGAGATACAACGCTTCCGTCCCGTGGTGGCCGACCTCTCCGAGTCCGTCTGGGACCTGGTGCAGGGCAGGGCGGCCAGGAACGCGGCGGATAAGTCCGACAGGCTGGTCGAGCAGGGTGTGCCCGAGAAGCTGGCGCGGCGGATCGGAACCCTGCTGGACACGTTCGCCCTGCTGGACATCACCGAGATCGCGGAGTTGGCCGAGCGTGACGCGGGGGTTTCGGCGGAGCGCAGCCCGCGGGAGAGCGCCGAGCTCTACTTCGCGCTGTCGGAGTACCTCGACATGGAGCGGATGCTGGTCTCGGTCGGGGAGCTGGAGCGCGGCAATCGCTGGCACGCCCTGGCGCGGCTGGCGCTGCGGGACGACCTGTACGCCTCGCTGCGTGCCATCGCGGTGGATGTGCTGCGCAGTGGTGAACCTGACGAGGGGGCGGAGGACAAGATCGCGCAGTGGGAGTCGGCGAACGCCTCCCGGATCGGACGTGCGCGGGCTTCGCTCGAGGAGATCAAGCACTCGGGCAGGCAGGACCTGGCCACCCTCTCGGTCGCGGCCAGGCAGTTGCGCAGCATGGTGCGCTGAGCCTCGCGCCGGGCGCGGCCGACGCGTCGCGTGTGGTTCGTCGGGTTCGGTGTCCGCACCGTGGCGGAGTAAGGTGGTGCCGAACGGTCCCGTGTACCGCACGTCGCGTCGGCCGCGCCCGCGGAGCGACGCGTAAGGAGAGGAAAAGGTGGGAGCCTTCGTCACCGAGGTGCCGATTCGCTGGTCCGATATGGACGCGTTCGGCCACGTCAACCATGCCAGGACCGTCACGTTGCTGGAGGAGGCGCGTGCGGGGTTGCTGTTCACCGAGGCCGAGCGGCGGGGTCACGGTGGTATGGCCGACGGGATGGTGGTGGCCAGGTTGACGGTCGACTACCGCAGCCCCGTCGACTACCGAATGGGGCACGTCCAGGTCCGCATGTCGGTCCGGGAGCTGCGCCGGGCCTCGTTCGTGGTGGACTACGCGGTCGCCGCGGGCGGCACGGATTCGGTGGCCACGGCCGAGACCCTCATGGTGCCGTACGACCTCACGGCCGGTCGCCCGCGCCGTCTCACGGAGGGGGAGTTCTCCTTCCTGGAGGAGTGGGTGCTGGATCCGGTCATCGCGGACGAGGAGCCACGAATTGCCTGAATTGCGGATGTCCCAATCGGTCGAGCGGGACGACCTGAGCGCGTTCGTCGCTCGTGCCGTGCGGCTGGACGAGCAGGCCGTGATTCGGCTGCGGATGCGTGCGGACGGAGAGCGGATCGACGTGTGGTCGGCCACCCCCTTCGACGCGTTGTGCACTCGTTCGGTGCAGGGCGAGGTCGAACCGCGGGATGTGAGCGTCTCCGGCAAGGAACTGCTCGCGGCCCTGACGGTGGCGAACGGGCCCGTGATGGATCCCGGCCCCGAGCGCGACCTGATGTGGCGTTCCGAGCTGCCCCCGCCCGAAGGGTGGCGCCACGTGGACGACCTGCCCGCCAAGGTGGTGGGCGAGGTGGCCGAGCAGGGGGTCGGCGTCGCTCGGGAGAACGTCGGCCCGAAGGGGACTCCCCCGGCTTCGCTCATGGATCAGGAAGTGTTCACCGTGAGCGGGTCGGGACTCAAGGTGACGGTTCCGCTGCGGTGCCTGTTCGTCCTGACCGGGATGGGCTTCCTGGTCGGCAACCCCTCGGACGACGAGATCGTCCGGGTTAACGCCACCGACTCGTGGTTGCGCATCGATTCCCGGTTCGGTGCGGTGGTGCGCCGCAGGCACGCTCTGCTGCCGCTGCTGACCTGACCGGACGCCCCTCGTTTCCCGCGAACGGGGGGAGCGGAGCTGGCGGCCCTGGAGCTGGCGGACCGCGATGCTCGATTCGGGGGATTCCTCGGTTCACGGCTTAGGCCCTCGGCATCGTGGTGTCGAGAATCGACGGTGTGTACGACTACCCGTCGATGCCGGAGAGCCGGGACGCGCTGAGCATGACCCGCTCGTTCCGGGAAGCGTTCCTGTTGAGCGGCCCGCTGGCCGGTGGAGTGGGTCTGCTGCTGCGCACGTTGTGGCTCTTTCCGGTGGCGCTGCTCATCGTGGTTCCGTTCACGGCGTTGAGCTGGTTCGCGAGTTGTCGTTTCGGGATGTGCGGCAGGATCGGCATCGCCGATGGGCTGCTTCGGGTGGACCAGAACACTTGGGTGGACGCTTGGACCCGCGTGCTGCGAGCGGTGCTCGTGACACCGGCGGACATCGCGGTTACGGCCGTGACCGTGGCGGCGCTGGCCTGGGTCTGTGCCGGATACCGTCCCACTCCGCGTCACGTGTGGCGGTTGTTCACCAAGCGCGGTGCCGGGCTGTGCGTTCTCGGGCTGGTGTTGACCACGGCACCGGCGGTGTTCACGGCGGTTCCGCTGTACTTCGCGCAGCGGCAGGCCGTTCCCGTTCTCGCGGGGGAGGAGTCCCCGCCGCTGTGGCGGTTGCTGCTGCTCGTGGCGCTGTTGCTGTGCGTGCTGCTCGGCGGGTTCACCGGAATAGTGTCCGGAGTGGTGGCCAACGTAGCCGTGGTCCCGTTCGCGGTGCAGCGCACCGGGGTGCGGGAAGCGGTCGGTCGGGTCGGTCGCATGGTTCTGCGGCGGCTGCTCCCGACCGTGGGGACCGTCTCGCTGGTCCTGCTGCTGCCCGCGCTGCTCGAACCGTTGACGACCGCGGTGGCCACGGCGAGCACGGAGACCGGCAGCTGGTCCGGCAACGTGGTGCGTGACTCGCTGAGTTCCGCCGTCTCACTACCTTTCGCCGCTGCCCTGTACCTCACGCGCTACCTGGATCTGTCGCTGCACACGGACGGCTACGACGCGGAGAGGCTCGCGGTGGACCTGCGCACCATCGGTGATCTCCGGGAGGAGCGAGCACAGGACGCTGCCGCAGTCGAGGACGCGGGGGCGCGGCAGCGTTCAGACCAGCCAGACCGCGGTGTCCGGGGGTAGCCGGTCACCGTCGAGCGGGGCGCTGTTGAGCACGATCCTCCCCGGCGGCGCGGGCACCGTTTCGTTCGAGGTGTTCAGCGCGCAGGTCAGTTTCCCCTGGTCGCAGCGGAACGCCAGGCATCCGCGGGGTGCTCCGTACCACTGGACCGTCGAGTGCTGCGCCGTTTCGTGGAAGCGGCGCAGTTCCATGGCGTTGCGGTGCAGGGAGAGCGTCGACGACGGCTCCTCCAGCTGGACCTCCACGGTGCTGGAGGCCCAGCTGGGCGGGGTGGGCCACCAGCTTCCCGGCGCCGCGGAGAAGCCGAACGGCGGTTCCGCGCCTTCCCACGGGATCGGCCCCCGAACCGGATGTCTGCTCGTGCGGTCGGGGCGTTCGGACTCGGGCAGTCCGAGCTCGGTGCCGTTGTCCAACCCGATCACGCCGGGCAGCGCGAACTGGACCAGTGCCATGGCCCTGGCCTTGGCGAGTCCCGCGGGGCCACCACCGAAACGCGTCGTCGGTCGCGGGTAGTCCCAACTGGACAGCGACCAGACGGGTGAGCTCCCCGCGGCCCTGGAGTCGTCCAGGGCGCTCTGGACGACTTGTCGGATCTGCGCGGCGTCGAACGGTACTGAGCTGAAACGCATGTCGACACCTATGTCCAGTTCGGACAACATGCCGTGCTCGGTCCGCCAGTTCCGCACCAGGCCGCCGAGCGGAACGGCGTGTTGCTCACCGGGAAGCGACCGAATCACCCGCAGAATCGAGTGCGTGGCTTCGTCCAGGGCGCCCGTGATGCCGGGGACGGCCGCCACCCGGAACCCGTCGACACCGCAGGCCGTCCAGAAGCGCAGGGACTCGGCCAGCTCGTGGCCGCTGCCGGAGTCGCTCACGGCCGCGCTGTCCACGGGCAGGTCCAGCACGATCCTGATGTCGGCGGCGTGCGCCTCGGTCAACAGGGCTTCCAGCGACTCGATGGTGCCGACGAGAGGATCGACGTCTCTGCCGTGTCCGACACGTCCGACCGGCGAAGCCAGCACTCCGGTCAGCCAGATAGCGCCGATGCCGATCAACTCCAGATAGCCGAGCCTTTCGCGGACCCCCTCGAGATCGCCGATCCCGTCCGCGTCGGAATCGCTGAACGCCCGTATGTCGACGCGGTAAAAGACCCGATTCTCCCACCAGTCGGGCGACGTCGTGGGATGTTCGTGGCTCAGTTCGGTCAAGCACACGGTGGCCATCCTGTCGGGGTGATACGAGCCGGATCGGTTTCGACGTGTTTCACGGTGCAGTGAGCCCACCGGGGCCCACAGCGGTCGTGCGTTTCCGCATTGTCCGGTACTTTCGCGGTTCGGGTTCGCCCACGCGTCCCCGGCGTGGCTGCCGGTGAACGAATCCGGCGTGTCATCGGGTTCTGCTTCCGCGCTCTTCGTCCTCCCGAGGAGCACTTCACCGGTCCCGGCGGATCGGTCCGATCGCCGTGGACCGCCTGCACCGGGAGGGGCCACCGGCCCGCGCGTTCCCGCACCGCCCCGCAGCGCGGAGGATCGCCCCGCTTTGCTCGGCAAAACCTCGGCCGGTGCCACCGGCGTCGGGGAACGAACCGGGGCTCAGCTCGTGGCGAGCCAGGCCGCCGAATCGGGGGGAAGTTGTCCGCCCTCCAGCGGAGCACTGGACAGCAGCAGCTCTCCCGGCGGCAGCGGCACCCGTTGGTTGGAGGTGTTCAGCGCGCAGATCAATCCTGCCGCACCCCTGCGGAAGGCGAGGCATCCCGTGGGGGCTCCATACCACTCCACTTCGTCATCGTCGAACAGTTCACGCGGCACGGACGGATCCCCGGTCTCGTTCTCGGCGCTCGCCGTTCGCTTGATCTCCAGAGCTTGTCGGTACAGCGACAGCGTGGAATCGGCGCTTTCCAACTGCGCCTCGGCCGTCATGTCGACCCAGTCCTCCGGAGCGGACAGGCACAGGTCCGTGGCATCGCTGAAACCGAACGGAGGAGTCCTGCCCTCCCACGGCATGGGGACCCGAGCTCCGAGCAGCTCCTGGGTGCGGATTTCCGCCTCGTTGCCGATGACCTCGGGCAGCCCGAGTTCCTCCCCGCTGTCCACGCACACGACTCCCGGCAGCGCCAGCAGGACGAGAGTTGTGGCATGTGCTCGCGCCCGTCCGACCGCTCCGCCGCCGAAGCGGGTCACCTGTCGGGGGAAGTGACGTCCGGAAATGAGCCAGCCCGGTCGGGTTCCGAACTCCTTGCACGCGGTCAGCTCCTTGCTGATGGCCTCCCGGATACCGTTCGCATCGAAGTCCGTCTCGGCGAGGGCCCGGTTGAAGTCGACGTCCCACACGCCACGGCTCGAGTGCTGTTCCTCGATGAACGAGCCGATCAGTCGGTCCGAGTCATCGGCCAACGCGGCCCTGATGGCTCTGGCCGTTTCCAAGTCGACTCCGTTCGCGTCGGACTCCGCTGCGGGGCCTCGCCGCGAGAGGGCCAGCCGGAATCCGTCGACCCCGCGATCGGTCCAGAACCGAAGCGTCCGTACCAGTTCCTGTTGGGCGCGTGGCTGTCGTAGGTCGGCCACGTCCACACCGATATCGAGAGTGACGCGCAAATCGCAATCGTGAGCCGCGGACGTCAACCTTTCGAATGATTCGAGAACGGTGGCGGCTTGCTGCGGATCGCCGACGTTGGGGCCCACCCCGGTCATCGGGACGCCGGTCAGCCACACCGTGTCGACCCCGAGTAGTTCCAGGTAGCCGAGACGGTTGCGCAGCCCGTCCAGATCGCCGACCCCGTCTCCGTCGGAGTCGGCGAACAGCCGGATGTCGATGGCGTAATGGATCGCGTTCCACCACCACGGCTTTTGCCCCCCGGGGAGGCCGTCCTGCTCTGTCCAGCGGCGCACAGTGGTCATCCCCTTACTGCGTCCGAGCACCGTGTCCGGGGGTTGCCGAGCACGGTGCCGATGCGCTCAGACGTTCGCTGATTGATCATTGGATCACGCACGTGATCCCGAACGCGCGACGAGATCCGGTCCAACGCGGACACCGACTCGACGTTCGTCGATGATGTCCTACCGCAAACGAGTGCTCGATGGCGCGGTGGGCGTGCGAATTACGATCATCACGTTTCGGGGGCGCGTTGTCACCCCGTGTTCGGAACGCGGGGTGCGAAATCGTCGATGGAGGAATGATCGCGAAGGGGAGGAGGGAGCGAGCGGGGAGCCGCAGGACGGAGAGGCACTGCGTGCGCCGTCACCTGCGGAGGACGAACGCACGGGACCGCCCCGCGGCCCGGCCTCGGCACGCGGTCCGGAGGTGCCGCTCGCCCGGGGCGAGCTCCCGGCGCCGAAAGCGCCGGGAGCACCACTTCCGGGCGTCAGCACGACAGGATCGGTCAGAACCAGGAGTTGACCATGCTGTGCGCGGCCATCTCGAAGTACCGCCAGAGGCGGTCGCGTTGTTCGGTGGTCAGCTCGACCTCGTCCAGCGCGATGCGCATGCACCGCAGCCAGGCGTCCCGCTCGGCCAGTCCGATCTTGAACGGCGCGTGGCGCATGCGCAGCCGGGGGTGACCGCGTTGCTCGGAGTAGGTCTGCGGGCCACCCCAGTACTGCATCAGGAACAGGCGGAGCCGTTCCTCGGCCCCGCTGAGGTCCTCCTCGGGGTACAGCGGCCGCAGCAGTTCGTCCTCGGCCACTTCCTGGTAGAAGCGAGCCACGATGGTGCGGAAGGTGGCCTCGCCGCCCACCTGTTCGTAGAAGGTTTCCGGAGTGCTCACACGCCCTCCTCGCGAGGCTGTCGACGTCACTGCTGCTCACCCGAGTCTGGCATCAGACGTCCGGCCGGGTAAGGCGGTTTGATGTCCGCTTCGTCATAGGCCCGCTTGATCTCGGCGCGGAGCAGGCGTTGCACCGCCCACTGCTGTCCCGGACGCACCTTCGCGGTCAACCGCAGCGTGATCGTATCCGAAGTGATCTGGTTGATTCCGAGCATCTCCGGCTTCGCCAGCACGTCCTTGGCGAGCGGCTCGCGCTGTGCCGCGGTTCCGGCGACCGACTCCGCGACCTCCTGGGCCCGGCGCGCGTCGCTGCTGTGCGCGATGGGCAGGTCGACCACGGCCACCGCGTAACCCTGGCTGGAGTTGCCCACCCGCAGGATCTCGCCGTTGCGAACGTACCACACCGTTCCGTTGACGTCGCGCAGCGTGGTGACCCGCAGTCCCACCGTCTCCACGGTGCCGATCGCCTCCCCGAGATCCACCCAGTCACCGACCCCGTACTGGTCCTCGACCATCATGAACATGCCGGCCAGGAAGTCCCGCACCAGATTCTGGGCGCCGAAGCCGAGGGCGACGCCGACGACTCCGGCGGAGGCGATCAGCGGCCCCAGGTTCACCCCGAACTCCTGGAGTATGTAGATCGCGGCGAAGCCGAAGATCACGAAGCTGACGATCGACTTCAGCACTGAGCCGAGGGTCCTGGCCCGCTGGCTGCGCTGTTCGGCCAGCGTCTCGCCGGAGACGGAGCCCTCGTTCCGTTCGCGCAGTGGCTGCAGCAGCCGAGGAGGGTGGCCGTTGGTGCTGCTGAGCTTGGTGATGATCTTGTGCAGCACGTAGCGCACCAGGAAGGCCAGCACGATGATCGACAGGACCTTCAGTGGTGTGGCGACCAACAACTTCGAGTAGTTGGCCAACCACGGATTGCCCGTCCAGTCGAGTATCGTCCTGCACCACTGACTGGAGTCGTCGGAACACTGGGATTGCGCTAACTGCAACGTGCTCATGGTCTCGGGGCTCCCGGACGCCGGAACTGTCTTGCTGGGTCGGAACTCCTCGCGGAGTGCTCGGCCACCGACCCCGGGACGGTGTGCCTCAGCAGCGCTGCGGGGCACCTCGAGCAGCGTTTCACCGCCCGGGTGCCCTGCCTTCCCGCCAGGCATCCGTCTCACGCGCCGGCAGTCTCTCGGTTCGCACGGGCCGAAAGCTCCAGCCGAACGGGTCTTTTTCGAAAGACCCGCGAGCAGGGCCCGTCGGAACGGGGAGAGCCGTGGCGCGATCCGATCCTCGCCACGTCCGGTGCGCGGTCAGTGACCATCGTTCGCTTCGTGCACGCCCCGCCGTCCACGATGCGGAGGCGGGTGCCCGCGAAGAGGCACCCGCGGCTGACCGGATCACTCCCGCAGCAGTCCTGTCGCCGCGGCGAGGAACGCGAGGTGATCGGTCGCCATGCCCACAGTACGCGAGACCGAGCGAGCCGAGTGCCCCACCTCCGTCTCCCGGCGCAGCAGGATCGGGCTTTTGTCCAGCGGTGAACTCGTCGCGTGCTGCACGGCCGCGCACATCTTGCGGGCG
Source organism: Actinopolyspora sp. BKK2 (assembly GCF_011291845.1). Taxonomy (NCBI): domain Bacteria; kingdom Bacillati; phylum Actinomycetota; class Actinomycetes; order Actinopolysporales; family Actinopolysporaceae; genus Actinopolyspora; species Actinopolyspora sp. BKK2. Next base: position 56,877 of record NZ_JAANTE010000007.1, read on the forward strand.
TGCAGCGGGTCCACCCGCGTGTCTGACTCGAAGACCGAGAACAGCATCGCGGGGTACTCGGTCCGCCCGCTGACGTTGTGGTACGGCGAGTAGGCCAGCAGCCAACCGAGTTCCTCGGGGACCTCGGCGCTGCCGTACTCCTCGCTCCAGAGCCTTCCGAGTAGGAAGTGCTCGTAACGCACCATGTCCAGCAGCGGAGCCGAGCACACCGCGGCCCGGTAGAGCTCGGGGCGTTGGGTCACGGCTGCTCCGACCAGGAGCCCGCCGTTGGATCCGCCGCTGATGGCGAGACGGTCGGTGCTGGTCCACCCCTGGTCGACGAGGTGGAGCGCGGCGGAGTGGAAGTCGTCGAACACCCGCTGCTTGTTCTCCCGCATTCCCGCGCGGTGCCACTGCTCGCCCTCCTCGGCACCGCCGCGCAACGAGGCGAGCGCCCAGACACCGCCGGTCTCCACCCAGGCCAGCGCGGTCGGGGTGTAAGCGGGTTCCCTGGACAGGGCGAAACCCCCGTAGCCGGTGAGCAGCGTGGGCAGAGGCGTTTCCAGCTCGGACGGGTACAGCACGAACATCCGCACGGTGGTCCCGTCCGTGGAGGTGTAGCTCAGCTGAGTGCTGTTGACGTTCGGGGAGCTCTCCTGCCCGGGAGCGCTCTCGAAGAGCTCGGTGGCCCGGTCGCCGAGCGAGTAGGTGCGCACGCACGGTGCGGTGACGAAATCCGTCCAACCGATCCACAGCCGTCCCCCGCCGGTTCCGGTGAGGGGATCGGTGGTGTTCAGCGCGGTGACCTGCCCGGTTCCCGGAAGCGCTACCTCGCGGACCCGCTCTCCCGTCGTCGTGTGGTGCAGCGTCAGCTCGGAGACCGCGTGCCTGGTGCGCAGCACTGCCAGTTCCGGAGGGGAGCCGGGAGCCTCGACCAGGCGGGTCGCCTCGAGCACCGCGGTGGGGTCCTCGGCGAGCAGCTCCGTCCAGTAGGCGGGATCGGGGTGGTGCGGGTCGGCCACGCACAGCCGGCCGCGCGGTGCGTTCAGGGTGGTCCTGATGTGGAGCCTGCCGTCGAGCTCGACTCCGGCCCTGATCCGCACGCCCTGGGAGTCGTCCAGCACGAGCCGCGGTGGGCCGGGACGTCCGGCGTGGTCCAGCTCGGCGATCCACAGCGAGTCGCGGCGTGCGGTGCCGGGGCTGCCGTGTATCAACAGCCATCCGCCGTCGGCGGAGACGTCGACGTCGAAGAAGTAGGTGTGCTCCTGGTGCTCGCCGTGGATCAGGACGTCCGAGCACGGGGCCTTGCCGACTTCGTGGCGCCAAACCCTGCGGTGGAACTGCTGCTCGTCCTCCGGAACGTCCTCCGGGGGGAGCCTGCGGATGTAGTAGAACTCCTCCCCGCCGGGCAACCAGGCGATCGAGGAGTAGCGGCAGCGGTCGATCGGGCCGTCCAGCAACTCTCCCGTCTCCACGCTCATCACGTAGAGCAGGGATTCCTCGTCGCCCCCGGTGGAGATCTGGTAGGCGAGCCTGTCCCCCTCCCGGCTCGGTGTCCAGCGGTCCAGAGTCGTCAGCCCGGACGGGTCGATCCGGGCCACGTCGACCAGCGGTGTCTCGGTCCCGGACTCGTCGCGCACGAACAGCACCGGGAACTCCCGGTCGGTTCCCCGCCGGGTGAAGAAGGAACGACCGTTGCGCCACGTCGGGGCCGAGACCGAGCCGGTGCTCATCAGCGCGCGTATCCGCTCGGCGAGCGGGTCCCTGCCGGGCAGGTCGGCCAATCGCTCGGAGGAGAGCTCGTCCTGCTGCTGGAGCCATTTCGAGCAGCGCGGGTCCTCGGGATCCTCCAGCCAGCGGTACGGATCGTGCACCTCGTAGCCGTGCAGGTTCTCGACCAGGTCTTCGCGGGGCGGCTGCGGATAGCCCCCGGAGGCGGGTTGAACTTCACTCACTCCGCGCACGATACTGATACCGACCGCGGGACCCGGTCGATGTGCTGCCGACGCGCTCGCGGACGAGCGGGTTCGTGCTCGCCCACGCCGGTGCGCGGCGGGGTGAGCACGGCCGCGTGCCGCGGTGCGACCTGCCGTCACGCGGCCGGGGACGGCGAGCGCCGACCGGTTTCCCGGCCGGCGTGACCGCGGATGAGCCGGACACGAGGGTGTGACCAGTCACCTTCGGAAAAGATCGAAAAATGATGCACGCGGTGGCCGCAGGCTCCCACCGCCTCCGCGTTAACCCGTTGTTGTTCTCGAATTCTCCATGATTTCTCGTGTCAACGCGGTGGTGCGGTGCGGATCACACGTGCGTTCCGGGCGGGTTTTGTGTTCGACTGTTCCCGGCAGACGGTGGAGGTGGTCGAGTGCCCGACCGAAAACCGATCCCGTGCGGCGCTCCGGCGGCGACGCCGCCTCGTGGTACTACTACGCGCCCCGCGGGCCGCAAGCGTGGCCACAGGCAGCCACCTTCCGAACAATCCGAGGGTGTGGGGGCCTGGTCGAAGCGGCGAGTGCTGCTGCTCAACACGACGTTCGAGCCGTTGACCGCATTGCCGCTGCGCAGGGCGATCGTGCTCGTCGTCTGCGGCAAGGCCGAGGTCGTGCACGGCGATTCGGCCGGTTCGACCTGGAACTCCGCCACGCACAGCATCGAGATCCCCTCGGTCATCAGGCTCAGCAAGTTCGTCCACGTTCCGTACCGCGGTCGGGTTCCGTTGTCCCGTCCGGCGCTGATGATGCGGGACAACCATCGTTGCGCGTACTGCGGCGTTCGTGCGGAGACCATCGACCACGTCGTTCCCAGGAGCAGGGGCGGTCCGCACACCTGGGAGAACTGCGTGGCCTGTTGCGCCAAGTGCAACCGCCGCAAGGCGGACTACACCCTCCGCGAACTGGGATGGCGTTTGTCGGAGACGCCGAAGGCGCCACGTGGCAGACACTGGCGCCTGCTGGTCGGTGCCGCCGAGCCCGATCCGCTGTGGCTCCCGTACCTGGGAGAGGCCGCCGCGCATTAGCGGTGACGACCTCCCGTGGCCACGTGATCGGCTTTTCGACGTGGAGGTGTCGCCCTGTCGCGGGGCGTGAGTGACCGCGCCCGGGCAGGCCGGTGATGGTGCGCGTCGTGCGCCTCCCCGCGTTCGTGCCGTGGTTCGGTCGCCTGCCCGCTGATCCGCACCCCGTGGTGCCCGCTGATCCGCACTCCTTCGTTCCCGCTGATGCGCACTCCGCTCCGGCCGCTGATCCGGACGCCGCGCCACGCGCTGATGCGAACTCCCCGGTGCGCGCGTTCACGATTGCGGGTGCGTGAAACCGTCCTTCCCCTGAGCGGGTAGTCCTGCTTGTGCTTTCCGTGTCCGTTCGGCTCGTTGTCATCACTCGAAAGAGTCAAGCTTTTGGCGGCATGGCGGTTTTTCATGTCCATCGTTGTTGCCTTTCGTGATCAGAAGTACTCCTGTTATGGATCAGGCCTCATACGCAAGATCCATACAGGTGAAATCTAGAATCGAGCACTGTCCGGTACAAGCCGCCAAGTTGACCGTCCACGGAGACCGTCTGGTCCGACTCCGGCCGGAGGAAGCAGTTACGCCGAATGGCTGAGTGAAGTGAAATGGGACATAGTTACGTTTTCGTAATGTGGAGCTGGTTTCCCGCGGGAGGCGAAGGTGACGTCGTGCTTCGCGGAGCGGGGGTGTGAATCAGCACCCCAGGTAGTCGACCAGGGCGGGGCGGAATCGGATACCGTGCTGGTGTGACTGTCCTGCAGACCGTACTCTTCCTGGCCGTGATCCCGGCGGCCGTTTACGGCCTCGTCATGTTGATCGTGTTGTGGCCGAGGTTGATTCGCTCCAATCGGCGGGCGAGTCAGCAGTGGGACTTCCCGCCGGTGTTGTGGGTCGCCAACCCCGCTGGTGTGAGCCCGAGCAGTCCGCCGTCGGCCGAACAAGCGGAAGCCGCGCCGGGCTCCGAACCCGGTACCGCGAGGGGAGGCGCTCGTGGCAGCTGGTGAAATGGCCAAAACCCCGACGAACACGGATCCGGACGAGCTGGAACCGGGACACGCGCTCACGGCGGGTGGCCGACTGTCCATCGCGCGGCGCATCGAGCCCGAACGTCCGAAGCTGCCCTTCTCACCCGGGCAGCTCGCCAGGTTGGACGAGGCGCTGACCCTTTCGACCCGCACCACCGGGTTGGAGTTCGCGATCTACCTCGGCGACCTGGGCGAGGACACTCGTGAGCGCGCCGAGCAGGTCCACGCCGATCTCGGCGAGCGAGCCCCGCACGGGGTGCTGATCGCGGTCTCTCCCGCCCAGCGCAAGGTGGAGATCGTCACCGGTGAGCACTCGTACCGTCGGGTTCCGGACCGCTCGTGCAACCTCGCCGTGATGAACATGGTCGCCTCCTTCAAGGAAGGCGATCTGATAGAAGGCCTGGTCAGCGCCCTGCGGATGCTGTCGGACGCGGCAGGGACGGACTTCGAGAGCGGCCACGAGCAGTAGAAGTCTCGCGGCCCCTCGGGTGGTCGGGACGCTCCGTGCTCCGGAAACCACCCGGCCGGGGCCGCGCTCGCGGCTCAAAGCAGGCCGAAGTTCTGGAAGTGCCGGAACATCTCGTACGCCGAGTGGGTGGTGGCCACCGCTCCGAGTTGGCGAGCCTGGTCGGCGTGCTGCAGCTGTCCGCGATGCGTCCCGAAGATGACCAGGGGAATCTCCACCCCCAGGTCCCGGAGCTCCCGCAGCAGAGTGAGCCCGGCGTCGCTGCGCCACCGGCCGTCCTCCTTGCGGACCATGTCCGAAACGACCAGGCGATAGGGACGCTCGGAGATCTCGGCCACCGCTTCCGCCGTCGTCGCGGTGATCGTCACCCGGACCCCGTTGTTGCGCAGCTGCTCGACCAGCAGTGCGTGGCTCTGGGCCCGGTCGGTCACCCACAGCACGGCGAAGGGCTCGGGGCCGCTCGGTGCCTGCACGGGAGGAAAACGTTCGGACTCCTCGACGGGATCCCCGTCCAGCTCGATCCCCGAGGGCGCCGCGACGTTGCCCGCCGGCTCGAGGGGTTGTCCCGCTCCGGTGGGCACGGAGGTGACGTTGTCCCTCTCCTTTTCGTCGAGCCGCTTGCTCAGGATGCTGAGTTGACGCTGCAGGTCCTGGATCATCTCGTTCTGCTGGTCGTTGAGCTCGTGGAAGGTCAGCCGTTGACCTCCGACCTCGAACTCGAGTTCGCGTCTTTCCGCGGTGCGCAGCACTCTGCCGATGGCACGTCGGAAGAGCAGCAGCAGTAGCAGCGTGATCAGCGGCCACAGCAGGGTGGCGATGGCAGTGATCAACTCTGGCATGGGGAGCTCCACGACACGGCGGACGTTGTGTGTTCATCAGCTTACGTGTCGTGATCGAGTGATTGTATGGGCTCGCCGTGGGATCACTGCGAAAGTGCTCGGAAGGCCCCGCGGCGGGCCGCGAGTACCTTCCCGTCTCGTGCGGGGAGCTCAAACGGGGGCTCGTGCGGAGCACCGGGGCGACGAGTCCGGCTGAAGAGGTGTCCGGCACGGCTCATTGCCGCGCCGGACACCCGAGGTCGAACAGCCGGTGCTCGGGTCAGGAGCGGTCCGCCTCCCTGGCCGCGAGGGCACGCACCACACCGGCCCTGCCTTCGGAGACCAGCCGCCGCAGCGCGGAGGGGTGCTCCTCGGCGAGCCAGGCGTCCGCGGCCTCGACGGTCTCCTGCTCGACCGCCCACGAGGGGAACAGTCCGATCACCGTCGGCTGGGCACGTTCACTGGAACGCCGCTGCCACACGTCGTCGATCTCGGCGAAGTAGCGCTGGACGTAGGGGGTTAGCAGCCGCTGCTGGGCCGGGTGCTGGAAGCCGGATATGACCGCTTCGTTGATGGCGTTGGGCGACTCGTCGTCGTACAGCGCACGCTGCCAGGCGCGTTCCTTGGCCTCCTCGGTGGGGATCAGGGCCCTGGCGCGCTCGGCACGCCGCTTTCCAGTGGCGGTGGAATCGGCGGCGAGCTCGGAGTCGATCTCGGCTTCGTCCGCGGCACCGTGCGCGACCAGGGCCTGCAGCAGCTGCCAGCGGAGGTCGGTGTCGATCACGAGCCCTTCGAGCTTGTCCGTGCCGTCCAGCCAACCCCGCAGCACGGACAGCTTGTCCTCGTCGAGCTTCGAACCGGTGAGCGCGTTGACCAGGGCGAGCTGGTGATCGGAGCCGGGCGTGGCGGCGCGGGCCAGTTCCAGCAGCCTGTCGGTGTAGCGCTGCCAGCCCTCCGGCTGCCAGGCGGGATCACTGTAGGAGCCCAGCGCCGTCCTGGCCTGGAGCAGCACCCGCTGGACCACTCCGATCTCGGTCTCGGCCCCGATTCCTCCGGTGGCGTCCTTGCCGAGCACGAGATCGACGAAGTCGCGCGCCCGCATCTCCGCGTCGCGGGTCATCTCCCAGGCGGTGGACCAGCACAGGGCGCGCGGAAGTGACTGGTCGATGTCGGCGATCCGCTCGACCAGGGTCGCCAGGGACCCCTGGTCCAGTCGCATCGTGCAGTAGCTGAGGTCGTCGTCGTTGACCAGCACGAGCTTGCCGCTCCGGACGCCGACGAGATCGGGGGCGTGGGTGCGCTCCCCCGAGACGTCCATCTCGCTGCGGTGCACCCGGACGAGCGCGCCGGTCTCCGGGTCGTCGTCGTAGACACCGACGGCGATCCGGTGAGTGCGGTACTCACCCTGGCCGGGCCGGGCAGGGCCCTGCACCACGGTGAAGTCGCTGAAGCGTCCCTGCTCGTCGGTCTCGAACTCGGGGCGCATCACGTTCAGGCCGGTGGTCTCCAGCCACTGCGCGCTCCACCAGGACAGATCCCTGCCCGAGGCTTCCTCCAGAGCCGTGAGCAGGTCGGAGAGCTCGGCGTTGCCCCAGGCGTGGCGGTCGAAGTAGATCTTCAGGCCGCCGAGGAAGTTGTCGAGCCCCACGTAGGAGACCAGCTGCTTGAGCACCGAAGCGCCCTTGGCGTAGGTGATGCCGTCGAAGTTGACCTCCACCGCCTGCAGGTCGACGATGTCGGCCGCCACGGGGTGCGTGGAGGGCAGCTGGTCCTGACGGTACGCCCAGGACTTCTCCACATTGGCGAAGGTCGTCCACGCGTGCGTGTACTCGGTGGCCGAGGTCTGCGCCAGCACGCTGGCCCAGGTGGCGAAGGACTCGTTGAGCCACAGGTCGTCCCACCAGCGCATCGTGACGAGGTCGCCGAACCACATGTGCGCCATCTCGTGCAGCACCGTCTCGGCCCGGCGTTCGTAGAGGTAGCCGGTCACGCGGGAGCGGAAGACGTAGTCCTCGAGGAAGGTCACGCACCCCGCGTTCTCCATGGCGCCCGCGTTGAACTCGGGAACGAAGCACTGGTCGTACTTGGCGAAGGGGTACGGGACGTCGAAGGCCCGCTGGTAGAAGGCGAAACCCTGCTTGGTTTCGGTGAACAGTCGTTCGGCGTCGAGGTGCTCGGCGAGCGAGGCGCGGCAGTAGAGCCCCAGCGGGATCTCGCCCTCCGGTCCGCTGTAGACGTCACGCCACTCGGCGTAGGGACCGGCCACCAGCGCCACCAGGTAGGTGGACAGCGGCGGGGTCGCCTGGAAGACGTGCGTGCTCAGCCCCCCGTTCGTGGCGGTGATCTCCCCCGGCGAGTTCGAGATCACCTTCCACGTCTCGGGTGCGGTCACGGTGAGCTGGAAACTCGCCTTGAGATCGGGCTGGTCGAAACAGGCGAACATGCGCTTGGCGTCGGCCGTCTCGAACTGGCTGTAGAGGTACACGCCTCCGTCGACGGGGTCGACGAAGCGGTGCAGTCCCTCGCCGGTGTTGGTGTAGTTGCAGTCCGCCTGTATGACGAGCTCGTTCTGCTCGGCGAGTTCGGGCAGCGCGATGCCCTTCTCCTCGGCGTAGTCGGACAGGTCCAACCGCACACCGTTGAGCACGGCGCTGTGCACCCGTTCGGCCATCAGGTCGATCCAGGTGGACTCGCCCGGCCGCGTGGTGCTGAACCTTACGGTCGTCTTCGAGCCGAAGACTTCCACATCGTCTCCGCCCGCGCCGTCGGACAGGTCCAGTTCGACCGCGTAGGAGTGGACCTGGAGCATTTCGGCACGCTGTTCGGCCTGCTGGCGGGTCAGGTTCGGCGGAGCCACGGATCACCTCGTCGATCGTCGTCGGAAAGTCGCGGGGCACTGCACCCCCGCTGTCCAGAGTCAATCATGCCGGAACGAAAGCACGCAGAAGGTCGGCAGCGGGCCCACGCCGGGTCGTGGGACGCTCGGGAGACGTTTTCCACGGCGGGAACACAGCTAGGCACGTGGTGGTTGTCCCTGCGGGATTCACGGTTGCACCCACTCGGGTGAAAAGAATGGAGAGGTGTGCCCATGAGCACTGCTGAGCAGGCAAGTCGTCCCGAGGTCTACTTCTACTTCGATCCGATCTGTCCGTTCGCCTGGGTTTCCTCGCGGTGGATGCTCGAGGTCGAGCAGGTCCGGGACATCGATCTGCGCTTCCGGGTCATGAGTCTGGCCGTGCTCAACTCGGGTCGTGATCTCGGGGAGGAGTACGAGACGATGATGGCCAAGGCGTGGAAGCCGGTTCGCGTGGTGATCGCGGCGGCCGAGCAGCACGGCAACGAAGTACTGGCTCCCTTGTACACCGCGATGGGGACACGTTTCCACGACCAAGGGGAAAAGGACTTCGATCGGGTGATCGCCGAGTCGTTGTCCGAGGTCGGTCTGCCCGCCTCGTTGGCCGAGGCCGCCAACAGCGACGAGTACGACGAGCAGCTGCGTGCCAGTCACCACGCGGGCATGGACCCCGTGGGCGACGAGGTCGGCACGCCGACCATCCACGTGGACGGAGTGGCCTTCTTCGGACCGATCACCACCAGGATCCCGCGCGGTGAGCAGGCCGGAGAGCTCTTCGACGCGGCGCGCACCCTGGCGGGCTATCCGTACTTCTTCGAGCTCAAGCGGACCAGGACCGAGAACCCGCAGTTCGACTGAACGGATTCACGGCCCGCGCGGGACCGCTCCGCGGTGGACCGGTTCCCGCCCGGCCGCGGAGCGTCCCCGCGGCCGTGTTTCCGTCCTCAGCGCCGTTTTCCTCAGCGCCGATTCGCCCGCTCCAGCGCAGTGCGCATGGTCTCCGGTGGGTACGGGCCGCGCTCGACCGCTTCGGCAGTGGTGATTCCCCCGTGGGAGTGGGCGGCGCACAGCTCGGCGACGGCGCGCAGCTCGGCGTGCTGCTCGGCGGCCTGCCGCCGGGTCATGGGTTCCCCGTGGCCCGCGACGATCAGAGCGGGGTCCTCGTGCAGCGCCCTGCCCACGGTGTCCGGCCAGTCGAGCGGCAGAGCGTCCCCGAAGTCCGGCGCGGCGCCGCTTTCGAGCAGGTCCCCGGCGAAGAGCACGGAAGCCTCTCGCACCGAAGCGGTCAGGTCGTGGTCCGTGTGCCCCGGGCCGGGGTGCTCCAGCCGCACCGTCCTGTTCCCGAGGTCGAGCTCCACGGAGTCGGCCACGAGGCGCTCGGGCGAGCGCACCTCGGTCGCGGCCAGCGCTTCGGCCCTCGCCCGGTCTCCGGAGGCGCGGTAGTGCTCGATCCACTCCGCACGCTGGAACTCGACGGTTCCGCTCAAGTGCCGGGGGAAGTTCACGTGGGCCCAGCAGGGTGCAGGGGCGAACGCCTCCGCCCCGAAGCAGTGGTCGAAGTGCGCGTGCGTGAGCACCAGCTGCCAGGGCAGTGCGGTGACGGCGCGTACCGCCCCGGCCAGCTCCGCTCCCTGGGCGCGGTCGCCGCGCGCGTCGATCACCAGTGCCCGCTGGTCGCCGAGCACCAGCCCCACGGTCAGGTCCAGTTCGGCATAGCGGCGAATCAGGACCCCGTCCGCGAGTTCCCGCCAGCGGACATCGTCTTCACCGGTCACGGGGTGGGTGTCCAATCCGGTCGCGTCGTTCGGTGTCGGGACGGTTCCGCTCCCCGGGAGCCGGGGCGGACCGGAAGCCGATCGTACTGGCCGAGACGTTCCCGGCGCGCCGACGATCTGTTCGGCACTGCGGTGCGGCGGGGAGGCGCGTCGTCGTGGAGCTGAGCGGGGAGGGCCCGATCAGCGGTGACTGAACACTCCCGCGCGCAGCCGGGGCGCCGTCGTGCTCGCGTCGGTCCTGGCCGCCAGCTCGACGTCCGCGCCGTAACCGAGGGCAACGAGTTCGCGTCCCGAATCGCAGTACCGGACGGCCCGGTGGAGATCCGTGGTGCTGCGGTAGCTCCGCGCGGCCGTGTCCGCCTCCACGGAGCAGGAACCGAGCCCGTTCGACAGCGCCGAGATGATCGCTCCCGCCCCGAGCAGGTCCTCGACCGCGAACCGGATCGTGCCGTTCTGGCGCCGTTCCCCCGCGGCCACCACTCCTATCGGGCCGTTGCGCGCCGCCGCGCCCGCGGCAGCGGCCACAGTCCCCGCGTTGCGCAGGCACCCGGTGAACACCACGGCCCCGAGCTCCGAGGCCTCGGAGCACAGAGCGGCTCCGTTGGGCGAGGCCAGTGCGACCAGCGTCCCCTCGGGGATCTGCTCCAGCGTGGACGGACTCGACGAGTGGTCTCCCGCACCCCGGGAGCCGGCGAGCACTGCTCCGGCGGCTTCGGCCGCGTCCCGCGCCCGCTCGTCGTGGCAGGGCAGCGGGAGCACGTGGGCGCCGGATCCGGTGGCCACGTCGACCGACGTGGCGAACGAGAGGACGTCGACCACGACCAGCACGGCGCAGTCCGCGCCGAGCGTGCGCAACCCTTCGAGTCCCCAGTCGAAGCGCACCGTGTGACCGGATTGCACGACCGCCGAATCGGTGGGCTCGTGCGACATGTTCACCCCCTGACCGGGTGACTAAGGTACGGGAAACGGTTTGGCACACTACAAGAGTGCGCGTCTATCTTGGTTCCGATCACGCCGGTCTCGACTTGAAAACCCACCTGCACGAGCGGTTGGACCGACTCGGCTACGAGGTGGTCGACGTAGGCCCCTTCGTCTACGACGCCGAGGACGACTATCCGCCGTTCTGCGTCGAGGCGGCCCGGCGAGTGGTCGCCGATGCGGGGAGCCTCGGCCTGGTCATAGGAGGTTCGGGCAACGGCGAGCAGATCGCCGCGAACAAGGTTCCCGGTGCCAGGGCCGCGCTGGTCTGGAACGAGGAGACTGCCAAGCTGTCGCGGCAGCACAACAACGCCCTGCTCGCGGGGATCGGGGCCCGCATGCACACGACCCCCGAGATCGAGCAGTTCGTGGACGTCTTCCTGACCACGGAGTTCGAGGGCGGCAGGCACCAGCGCAGGATCGACATGCTGGCCGACTATGAGCGCAGCGGTGAGCCCCCGGAGCTGCCCAGCACGTGATGCCGTGACCCGGCCGTGAGCTGACGGAGCCGACCGACGTCCGCGCCGCGCGCGGTGACGTCGGATCGGTGAAGCGCGTCGTCTTCGCTCCTTCGATCGTGTGATTGCCTTCGATCGTGTGATTGGTGGTGGCCGTTCCAGTGCCGGAAGGACACATACTGCACCGGCTCGCTCGGCTCCACCAACGGCGTTTCGCGGGCAATCCGGTCGAGGTGCGCAGTCCGCAGGGGCGTTTCACCGCAGCGGAGGAGCTGGACGGAGCGACCTTCGAGCGCGCCGAGGCACACGGCAAGCACCTCTGGCACTTCTACGGCGGAGACAGGGTGGTGCACGTGCACCTCGGGCTGTACGGCAAGTTCACCGAGTCCCCCGTGCCGCTCGAGCGGCCGCGCGGAAAGGTCCGGATGCGGCTCGTCGGCCCGACGCACGGCACGGATCTGCGCGGTCCGGTCGCCTGCGAGCTGCTCACCCTCGACGAGGTGGAGGAGGTGCGGGCACGGCTCGGGCCGGACCCGTTGCGGCAGGACGCCGACCCCGAGCGCGCCTGGGAGCGGATCTCCCGCTCGCGTTCCGCGGTCGCGGCCCTGCTGATGGACCAGACCGTGCTGTCGGGCGTGGGCAACGCCTACCGCGCCGAGGTGCTGTTCCGGCACTCCGTGCCCCCGCGGTTGCCCGGGCGTTCGCTCTCCCGGAAGCAGTGGGAGGCCGTCTGGGGTGATCTGGTGGAGCTGATGTCCGAAGGGGTGCGGACCGGCCGCATCGACACCGTGCGCGGCGAGCACTCTCCGGAGGCGATGGGCAGGCAGCCCCGTCGGGACCGGCACGGCGGCGAGGTCTACGTCTATCGCCGGGGTGGAGCCGCGTGCCTGGTGTGCGGCACACCGATCTCCACGGCAGAGCTGCAGGGCCGGAACCTCTACTGGTGCCCGGGCTGTCAGGCCGACTGAGCACGCGGGCCCGCTGCCTGACCCGCTGCGGGGGGTTCCGGGGTCAGAAGCCGCCCAGGTCGAATCCGTCCATGTCGAATCCCCCGTCGAACTCGCCACCACCGTCCGCTCCGGGATCGTCCGCGCCGCCGCCGGCGTCTCCTCCCGGGTCCTGGCCCGCCGCCGCTTCGGCGGGAACTCCGGACATGCCGCTGAACAGGGCTCCCATCAGCAGGAACGAGCCCATCCCCCAGGCTCCCGCGGCGAGGGCGGGCTTCCACCACGGTTCGCTGTACCAACCGCGCGGGACCGGCCTTCCCGCGACTCGGCCTCCCGGGTAGTAGTGCGGAGTGTGCTCGCCGGGTTCGGGTGAGGCCATCTGCTTGCCGCCGTTGACCTCGACCTCGCGGTACTCGGTGACCGTGCCCGCTTCCCGCTGGCCGTCGAGGTCCGGAAGTTCCGGGCCGGGATCCATGTCCATGGCGGTCCGCGCGGCGCGCACGTAGTACAGCCCCTCGAGGGCGGTGCGGGTGGTCAGCCTGCACTGCTCCGGTGTGTTCGCCTGCTCCAACTGGGAGCCGGCCGCGTTGTGCCGCTCCGCCGCGTCGGCCAGGGCCTGCTTGGCCGGTTCTGTGCTGCCGACGAGATTGAGTACCTGGCCGCCGAGACGTTCGACCCAACGTCGGGCCTCGGCCTTGGCGTCGTCGAACTCACGCTGCCTGACGGTCGTGCTGTGGTGGTACCACCAGAACGCCCCGGCCAGCAGCAGAACGACGATCACGATGAGTGCCGCTGCCGTTCCCATGGCTCCCTCCCACCGAGACGGGACACGACTCGGTGACATCGACAGTACCCGTCGCACCGATCCCCGCGGAGTGCGAACGCGCACTCCCCGTGTGCTGAGCGGTTCCGTGCGGTGAACTGCCTCGCGCGGTGAGCGGTTCCCGCTCGCGGGGACCACCGCGGATGTTTCGTTATGTGGGACACGGAGGGGAGCGGGAAGACGGGAAGGGGCCATCGCGTTGCCCCGGTGATGTGTCGACTTCCGAATCGGCGGCCCGTTTTCCGGACGTGTCTGTTCGCCCAAGCGCTGCAGTGCGTGGACAACGGCTTCTGAGCGCCTGCCGGGAACCGCGGTTCCCGCTCCCTGACCCGGCCCTGTCCGCACGACCACTTTTCAGGAACGAGTTCTCACCCGGATCGGAGAGTCGAACGTGTCCGTTCAAACCCCGGAAGTCGAAGCTACGAAGGCCCCTGAGCCGGAGCGGGGCCTTCCGGCCGTCCAGAAAACCCCGTTGATAGCCGGTGCCGTGCTCGCCGCGGCCCTCGGAGCGGCCACGGCCGCCGTTGCCGGATGGCGGATGTTCGTGCTCTACCTGCTCGGACTCGCCTTCGGCCTCGTGCTCTTCCACGCGCGGTTCGGCTTCACCTCGGCGTGGCGTCAGCTGGTTTCGGTCGGCCAGGGGCGCGGACTGCGCGCCCACACGCTCATGCTCGCGGTCGCCTGCGTGCTGTTCGCCCCGCTGCTCGCGGGTGGCGTGGGCCTCGGAACCACCCCGGAGGCCTCGGTGTCCCCGCTCGGGGTCGGCGTGCTCGTCGGCGGATTCCTGTTCGGGGTGGGCATGCAGATCGGGGGCTCCTGCGCCTCGGGCACCCTCTACAACGTGGGGGGCGGGCAGACCGCGATCGTGTGCACGCTCCTCGGATTCGTCATCGGTTCGGTGCTCGGGGCCTGGCACTTCGCGTTCTGGACCTCCACGCTGCCCAGCGCCCCGTCCGTCTCCCTGGCCACGAGCACCCCGCTGGGCTACGTCGGGGCCGTGCTGCTCAGCCTGGCCGTGCTGGGGGCCATCGCGCTCGTGACAGTCGTGGTGGAACGGCGCAAGCGGCCACCGCAGGTTTCCCGCCCGGCGGCGGCCAGGGGAGTGCTCAGGGCGCTGCGCGGCTCGTGGCCCCTCTGGGCCGGCGCCGTCGCTCTGGCCGTGCTCAACGCCGCCACCCTCGTGATCAAGGGCAGCCCCTGGGGCATCACCTCGGCGTTCGCCCTCTGGGGGTCGAAGCTCGCCCGAGCGGCGGGGGTGAACGTGCAGGACTGGCCGTACTGGTCCACTCCCGACAACGCCGCCGCGCTGAACGGGTCCGTGCTCGCCCACGCCACTTCCGTGATGGACCTCGGGATCATCCTCGGGGCCCTGATCGCCGCGGCCGTGGGCGGAGCGTTCGTGCTGCACCGCCGCGTGCCGGGCAAGGTGGTGCTCGGCGCGATCATCGGCGGCATCCTGATGGGTTACGGGGCGCGGATCGCCTACGGCTGCAACATCGGTGCCTACTTCGCCGGTATCGCCTCGTTCAGCCTGCACGGCTGGTTGTGGGCGATAGTGGCGATCATCGGAACCTACGTCGGTCTGAAGGCGCGGCCGCTGATCGGGCTCAGCGTCCCGAAGAGGACGGACTCCTCCTGCTGAGGGGAACCTCCCACCGACGGACTCCGGCCCGCCGGGGAGTCCGGGGCCTGTTCGCGTGAGCGGGCCACTCGACGGAGGCTCCGGCGGGGTGGTGAGCGGGCCCCGACGTCGGGCAGTGATCTGCGCGACGTCGGGGCCCGCTCGCGCGAGAGCACCACGGATAACCCGCGGCGGTGTCGACTGATCGGGTGGCCGCGAGCCGCTCCGCCGCTTGCCCGAAGATCGAGCCCGGTCGAGTGAAGTGCTCGTCCGAACCGTGCGAGGCCGAGTGACCGGGCGACCGTTCGCCCGTGGGTCAGCCGGACAGCTCCACTTCGCCGATCCTGCTCCACTCGCTGCACGCCTGCTCGCGGTTGAGCTCCACCAGCGAGATGGCGGGCACGCTCAGCGTCACGGGATCGACGACAGTGGCGTCGAGCGTCGCCTTGGCGAACACGGCGGGACCGTCCGCCGTGGCGTAGGCCAGGCTCACGTGCTGGTCGATCTCGTCCGGGGCCTCCGGGGGTTCGGAACCGAGCACCTCGCTGGTGACCTCGCGCAGTCGTCCGCGCAGGTCCGTCAGCGTCGCCTGGGGTTCGGCGGGCAGCGCCAGCGACTCGGAGAGCACGAGCCCGCCGTGGAACGACAGGGACAGCGGCGCGAAGGAGGACAGCCGCTCCCGTGCCACCCGGAGCAGCTCCTCGGCGCGCCCGGCGGGGGCCTGCTCGCGGTCCTGGACCTCCTGCAGGAGGATGTGCATCCACTCCAGCGGAACCGGGTCGAACCCCGGCAGGTCGCGCAGCGAGTACTGGTACTGGTTGGCCAGTTTGCGCAGTTCGGGGCGGTCCCCGAGGGGCAGCAGCCAGGCGAGGCTGCTGCCTCCCGATCGCAGTCCTCGGTTCCAGGGCGCGTGTTTGCGGACCTGATCGGCGTGCGGCATGTCGGTCACTCCCGGTTGGTGCCCCGTCGGGTCGGGACGGGGGGCGAAACGGAACGGTTCGTGCGAAGCGACGGAGGCGTCGCTTCTGATGTCGGTCATCTCGTCCCCAAGTCTGCCGTTCCGGCCGCGCCGGACGTGATCGCCGTCAGTCGACGGCGGAACTCCGAGTCGCGGTCCTCACCTCCCGGTCGAGCGTGGCCACCGCGTCGGCATCGCGCACGCGGGCGGTCAGGAGGAGACCGAGCACACCGAACACCACGGGCACCAGGAAGGCCCCGTGGAAACCGGCCATCCTGGCCTGGGCCACCGCCTGAGGGTCGGTCGGCGCGGCCCCGCTCATGGCGGAGTCGGTGAACATGACCAGCGCGCTGGCGACCACCGCGGTGGCCAGCGCCGTGGCCACCTGCCTGCTCACGTTGAACAGCGAGGTCGCCTGGCCCATGTAGGCCCCCGTGGTCTGCGCGAACGCGGCGGTCTGCAGCGGGGTCATCAGCATCCCCATCGCGCCCCCGAGCAGCACCAGCGACCCGACCAGGTTCCACAGCGAGCTGGACAGGTCCAAGAACTGGAACGTGCCCGCGCTGACGAGCAGCACGGCGAACCCGCCCGCTATCAACCGGCGGGGTCCCACGCGTCCGTAGACCCGGCTGACCAGTTGCGTGACCAGCAGCATGGACAGGGCCTGGGGCATCAGCACCAGTCCGGCCAGCAGCGCGGAGGTGGAACGCAGGTCCTGCAGGTACAGCGGTACGAGGAACAGCACCCCGAACATCGACCCCGTCTGGCACAGCAGCAGCAGATTGCCGGTGCCGAAGATCCTGTTGCCGAGCAGTCGCAGGTCCAGCATCGGGTCCGTGGCGCTGAGCTCACGCCAGACGAGCCCGGAGATGAGCAGCACGGCCGCGGCGAGGCAGCCCCACACGATCGGGTTCGCCCAGCCGAGTTCGGCCGCCCTGTCGAGGCCGAAGAGCAGCGTGGCCAGCCCGGATCCGGCCAGCAGGAACCCGGCGAAGTCGAACCGCGCCGGTTCGCGGCCGCGCTCCTCGGCGAGGAAGAGGATCGAGCACAGCAGGGCGAGAGCGCCGACCGGGACGTTGATGAAGAAGATCCACCGCCAACTGGCGGCCTCGATCAGCGCCCCGCCGAGCAACGGGCCCAGTGCCGGGGCAGCGGTGATCGGTATGGCCAGGATCGCGGAGGCCTTGGCGCGCTCCTGGGCGGGGAAGGCGCGGAAGAGCATCGCCTGTCCGACGGGGACCAGCATCCCACCGCCGATCCCCTGCAGGAAGCGGGCGGCGATCAGGGTTTTGATCCCCGGGGCCGCTCCGCAGATCACGGAGGCGGCGGTGAACACGAGCACCGCGAACTGAAAGGTGCGCTTGCTCCCGAAGCGGTCGGAGAACCACCCCGAGGAGGGGATGAACACGGCGAGGCTGATCATGTAGGAGGTCAGTACCCACTGCAGCGTGCCCGCTCCGACGTCGAACTGCTCGCCGAGGGTGGCGAGGGCGACGTTCAGGATGGTCATGTCCAGGATCTGCATGACCAGGGCAAGCACGAACGTGATGCCGACCAGCCATTTGTACTCGAGCCGTCGCAACGGCGCATCGCCTCCGTAAGCGCATTGGTGGGAGGAGCCCCGGCGGTATCCGCAGTCACCCGAAAGGTCTTCTTGCGTGTGGGTGCGAACACTCAGGATGGGCGAGAAAGGTTGTGTGAGCCAACCGAATTCCCGCTTCGCGGGGTGGGGCGGTCGTCACACGGGCAGTGCGTGCGTTCGGGGGAGCGGTCGGTCCGCATCCCGGACCGGGTGAACAGCACGAAAAAGCGGTGATCACCCCGGAGGATGACCACCGCTCTCTTCGTCCGAGCGGGTGACGGGAATCGAACCCGCATAACCAGCTTGGAAGGCTGGGGCTCTGACCATTGAGCTACACCCGCAGTGCGCCGTCCATATTACAGTAGGGATCAGCGGGGAAGATCCCCGGGGGGTCCCACCGATCACGACGACCGCTGGTGCCGTAGTCTAAACATTCGAGGTAGGGTTCCCGCAAAGGACCCCATCGGGGTGTGGCGCAGCTTGGTAGCGCACTCGCTTTGGGTGCGAGGGGCCGTGGGTTCAAATCCCGCCACCCCGACGTTTCGGCCGGATATCCCCCGAGGGGTATCCGGCTTTTTCGTTTCCTGGGGCGCGAAGTCCCGCCCATCGAGGTGCCCGCCCCGGGGGCGATCGCGCGGCCGGCGCATGGCCGGGCGAGCACCTCCGCCGCGTCCGCGCGCGGAGTCCCGTTGGACCGCCTCAGCTCAGCCGGCTGATCCGCCCGGCCAGCCGTGCGCTCGGCTCGACGGCCTGCTTGCCGCAGCTGTTCGGCCGTGGAGGTGACAGCGGGACCTCCTCGACGGGCACTCGCCAGCTGCGCCCGTCGAGGTGCTCCAGCACCACTTCGCCGGAGGTCTCGGCACGGACCAGCAGGGACTCCTCGGCGCGCTCCCCGGTTGCCTCGCGCACGGCCAGCTCCGCCACCTGGGCGGGTTGACTCAGCGCGGAGCGGCCCCGGCAGTGGGTGGTCGTGACCTTGCCCGCCGCGGTGTCCGACAGCACCGCGTCCACCGCGTGCGGGGTGAGGCGGGCGTAGCTGTACCCGGTGGGCAGCACCACCCCCGTCGGGGCGAACCGGTGACCGCCGGTGTGTGTGGTTTCCCACAGTTGCCCCTGGTGTCGTTCGGTGAACCGCTCGAGCAGCTCCCGGCCCCGCAGCGCGCAGCACCGGTCCCGCCTCCCGTTGGTGCAGACCAGCAGCACCGGATCCGCGCACGGCTCGCCCCAGCCACCGTGCTCGCCGGAGGAGAGCCCCTCCAGGTCGAGGTCGAGCAGCTGCGCGGGGTCGGTCAGCTCCGCCCTGCGCAACCAGCTCGCCCCCGGGGTGGTGTGCGCCAGGTAGACCGTGCGCGGGAAGTCGGCCCCGAGATCCGGGTGGCGCCCGGTGCGGCGGATCAGCTGGATCCGCACGCCGTTGGCCGCGGCCAGGGACGCGAGGCGGTTTCCCAGCTCCGGGTCCAGATGGCTCTGCAGCAGCGCGTCGCGCCCCCACGGGCCCGGTTGTTCCAGGCACAACCAGCTCGTGGCCACGGGCGCGGTTCCGGCCATCGGTTCCGAGAGGGCTTCGGACCACGCCGCGCACGTGCTCGGTGCGGCGCCGACACTGTCCTGCGATTCCTGCACACGCCCACTCAAGCACGAGGGGGTGCGGACGTGCCCGCTCGGGCGGGTTGGCACCCGGAACGGCCGCTTGCGAACTCAGGCCATAGAATCGGAGGTCAGCCCGGCGTTGAAGGAGCTCGTTCACGGTGTGCCGTGGGGTTTCTTCCAGTTGAACAGCCGGGAGCCTTTCAAGCACGTTCGCACGAGGAGACCACGTGAAGAGCACCGTCGAGCACCTGAGCCCGACGCGCGTACGGCTCAACGTCGAGGTGCCGTTCGACGAGCTCAAGCCGAACTTCGACCGCGCGTACAAGGAACTGGCCAAGCAGGTCCGGATCCCTGGCTTCCGTCCCGGCAAGGTTCCGGCCAAGGTGCTGGAGAGCCGGATCGGCCGTGGACCCGTGCTCGACGAGGTCGTCAACGAGGCCGTTCCCTCCAAGTACTCGGAGGCCGTCAGCAACAACGAGGTCCAGGCACTGAGTCGACCGGAGCTCGAGGTCACCAACATCGTCGATGGTGAGCAGATCGAGTTCTCGGCCGAGGTCGACGTGCGGCCGGAGCTGACTGTGCCCTCCTACGACGAGCTGGCCGTGAGCGTGGATGACCAGGAGGTCACCGAGCAGGACGTCCAGGAACAGCTGGACGAGCTGCGCGCCCGGTTCGGAACGCTCGTAGGGGTGGACCGCCCGGCGGCCAACGGCGACTACGTCAGCATCGACCTCTCGGCCACCGTCGACGGCCAGCAGGTCGAGGACGCGCAGACCAGCGGCCTTTCCTACGAGGTCGGTTCGGGCGAGCTCATCAACGGCATCGACGATGCGCTGACCGGTATGAGCGCCGGGGAGACCGAGAACTTCACCACCACGCTCGTGGCCGGGGAGTACGCGGGCCGGGAGGCCGAGGTCGAGGTGAAGCTGAACTCGGTCAAGGAGCGGCAGCTTCCCGAGGCGGACGACGAGTTCGCCCAGATGGCCAGCGAGTTCGACACCATCGACGAACTCCTCGCCGACCTGCGCGAGCGGCTCGGACGCGTCAAGCGGATGCAGCAGGGCATGCAGGCCAGGGACAAGGTCCTCGAGGCCCTGCTGGAGCAGGTCGAGGTCCCGCTGCCGGAGAGCGTGGTTCAGTCCGAGATCGAGGTTCGCGAGCACGACGCGATCCATCCGTACGACCACGACGAGCAGCGTTTCCTCGAGTCGCTGCAGGAGCAGGGCAAGACCCGCGAGGACTTCGACGCCGAGACGCGTCAGGAGGCCGAGCAGGCGGTCCGGACGCAGCTGGTGCTGGACACCATCGCCGACAACGAGGAGATCTCGGTCTCGGACAACGAGCTCACCGAGCGGATCATCTACCAGGCGCAGCAGTCGGGGATCAGTCCGGACCAGTACGTTCAGCAGATCCAGCAGTCCGGGCAGCTGGGACGCATCTACTCCGACATCAGGCGCAGCAAGGCGCTGTTCTCGGTCGTGCGTCAGTCCACTGTCACGGATTCCGAGGGCAACGCCCTGGACATGGACGAGCTGCTCGGTACGCAGGAGCAGGACGAGGGCGATCAGCAGCCCGAGCAGGTCGAGGGCGAGGCGGTCGAGCAGGAGGAGCGGGACGCCGCGCAGCAGTGATCGTGCGTGGTGGCTCGTCGGTCGGATGAACTCCACTCCGGTTCGGCGGCTCGGACCTCTCGCGAGACGATCCCGCGGGATCGCCGGACGCGTTCTCGCGACGCGTGTTTCGTGAGAAGGTCCTAAAGCTCTCAGCGAACGTGGGCGGCACCGGGAAGCTGGTGCCGCCCACGTTCGTTAGGGTCGGTTGTAACGGATCACCCGGACTCCGGCATCTCCGGTAACGGGCAACACTTCGAGCGGCCCGGTCAGACGACGTGCCTACCGGGTCCATTGTGGAAGAAGGCAGGGAGACGTGACCCAGGAACAGACTGTTCAGGCGTTCGACGCACAGTCACCGCAGATGCGGTCCGGTAGCAACGGGCTCTCGCTGAACGACTCGGTTTACGAGCGGCTGCTGCGGGAGCGCATCATCGTCCTCGGCTCCCAGGTCGAGGACACTATCGCCAACCAGATCTGCTCGCAGATGCTGCTGCTGGCGGCGGAGGACCCCGAACGCGACATCGCCCTCTACATCAACTCGCCCGGGGGGTCGGTTCCGTCGGGCATGGCCATCTACGACACGATGCAACTCATCAAGCCGGACGTGGCCACTGTGGCGATGGGCTTCGCGGCCTCGATGGGACAGTTCCTGCTGTCGGCCGGTGCGAAGGGCAAGCGCTTCGCCCTGCCGCACGCCCGGGTGCTGATGCACCAGCCCTCCGCCGGACTTGGGGGGACCGCCTCGGACATCGCGATCCAGGCCGACGTGTTCTCCAGGCAGAAGCAGGAGATGGCCGAGTTGATCGCGGGACAGACCGGCCAGACGGTCGAGAAGATCATTCAGGATTCCGACCGCGACCGCTGGTTCACCGCCGACGAAGCGCTCGAGTACGGCTTCGTGGACCACATCGCCAACCGCGCGAACCTGCCGAGCAGCTGATCGCGCGAACCAGCCAGTCCTGTCGGCATCACAGTCACGAGGAGTCACCGACGTGAGCTCATTCCAGACACCCCAGGCCCGGTACATGGTGCCCTCGTTCACAGAGCGCACCACGTACGGAGTCAAGGAGTCGAACCCGTACTACAAGCTGTTCGAGGAACGGATCGTGTTCCTCGGGGTGCAGGTCGACGACGTCTCGGCCAACGACATCATGGCGCAGTTGCTGTACCTGGAGTCCGACGACCCGGACCGCGAGATCCAGCTCTACATCAACTCGCCCGGTGGTTCGTTCACCGCGCTGATGGCGATCTACGACACCATGCAGTACGTGCGTCCCGACATCCGCACGGCCTGCCTCGGGCAGGCGGCCTCGGCCGCCGCCGTGCTGCTCGCCGCGGGCACGCCCGGTAAGCGCATGGCGCTGCCGAACGCGCGTGCGCTGATCCACCAGCCCGCCACCGAGGGCATCTACGGTCAGGTCTCCGACCTGGAGATCCAGTCCAACGAGGTGCAGCGGATGCGCAAGCTCATGGAGTCCACGCTGTCCACGCACACGGGGCGCTCCCAGGAGCAGATCCACCAGGACGTGGAGCGGGACCTGATCCTGCCCGCCGAGCAGGCCAAGGAATACGGCCTGATCGACGAGGTCATGCCGTACCGCAAGCATTCGAACAAGAAGTCCTGAACTCGGCCGACACGCCGAGCACGCCGGTGGTGCCGACGTGCTCGGCATCGGCGAGGCAGGATGTTGATCAGGTGGCCCAGACCGGTCCGGAGGGGCGCCTGAGCCGCGGTGGTGAGCTGCTCGGGCGACGTTCCTCCCCGCGGCCGGGATATGGCGGGTACCGTCGTGTGCAGAACCGACGTCGAACAACAGGCTAGGCGCGTGCTCAGCGGCGCGCCGGAGGGGACGAGGTCAGCGGCATGGCACGTATCGGTGACGGCGGCGACCTGCTGAAGTGCTCCTTCTGCGGGAAGAGCCAGAAGCAGGTGAAGAAACTCATCGCCGGCCCCGGCGTGTACATCTGTGACGAGTGCATCGACCTCTGCAACGAGATCATCGAGGAGGAGCTCGCCGAATCGGGTGAGGTCAAGCTCGATGAGCTCCCCAAGCCGGGTGAGATCCACGACTTTCTCGACCAGTACGTGATCGGGCAGTCCGCCGCCAAGCGCAACCTCTCGGTGGCCGTCTACAACCACTACAAGCGGATCCAGGCCGGCGAGCAGCAACAGCAGAGCGGTCGTGAGGCCAAGGACGAGAAGATCGAGCTGGCCAAGTCCAACATCCTCATGCTCGGTCCCACCGGCTGCGGCAAGACCTACCTGGCGCAGACGCTGGCCAAGATGCTCAACGTGCCGTTCGCCATCGCCGACGCCACCGCGCTGACCGAGGCGGGCTACGTCGGCGAGGACGTCGAGAACATCCTGTTGAAGCTGATCCAGGCCGCCGACTACGACGTCAAGCAGGCCGAGAAGGGCATCGTCTACATCGACGAGGTCGACAAGATCGCTCGTAAGAGTGAGAATCCCTCGATCACCAGGGACGTGTCCGGGGAAGGTGTTCAGCAGGCGCTGCTGAAGATCCTGGAAGGCGCCACCGCGAGCGTTCCGCCCCAGGGCGGCCGCAAGCACCCGCACCAGGAGTTCATCCAGATCGACACCACGAACGTGCTGTTCATCGTCGCCGGTGCTTTCGGCGGTCTGGAGGACATCGTCGAGGACCGGATCGGCAAGCACAGCGTCGGCTTCGGCGCTGACCTGCGCTCCAAGGCCGAGATCGACTCCGCGGACCACTTCGCGGAGGTGCTGCCGGAGGACCTGATCAAGTACGGGCTCATCCCCGAGTTCATCGGCAGGTTGCCCACTGTCGCCAGCGTCACCAACCTGGACAAGTCCGCGCTGGTCAAGATCTTGACCGAACCCCGCAACGCTCTGGTCAAGCAGTACACCCGGCTGTTCGAGCTGGACGGTGTGGAACTCGAGTTCACCCAGGCCGCGCTGGAGTCCATAGCGGACCTGGCGATCGCGCGGGGCACCGGTGCCCGTGGTTTGCGGGCGATCCTGGAGGAAGTGCTGCTCCCGGTGATGTACGACATCCCGAGCCGTTCGGACGTGGCGAAGGTGGTCATCACCGAGCGGACCGTCCAGGAGAACGTGAACCCCACCATCGTCGCCCGGCAGAGCAGTCGGCACGAGAGGCGAGAGAAGTCGGCCTGAACGAGACTGAGGGTCGGCGGCTCGGTTTGCTTGGCGGTGCGGGTGGCGGAACCTCTCGCGGGCTCTCGCTCCGGGAGGCCCGACATCGGGTAGCCACCTACACAACGTCGGGCCTTCCTCGCGAGAGCACCACGAGAGAACCCGCGGTCGGTCGGGCTGCGTAGGCTCGTAAGCACTTGCGCTGGAGCGGAGCCCTTTGAACTGGAGTTCCTGTTCGGGGCTGCGGCGGTGCCGGTTGCCTGGGGGAATGTTTCGGCGCCGGCGCGCCGGCGCGCCGGAGGAAGAACCCGGTCGATGATCCGGCTGGACAGCCTCGATGAGCTACTTCCCCCGTCGGGGGACATGTCGTCGTTTCCGCGTGTGTCGTCGGCGTGGTTTTCCGCCATGGGGGATCATCGGTGCCACGTGACCGTGGTGATCACCGATGTTGGGGAGGGGCGTGCTGTGAGCGACATGCACGTTTTGCTGGTGCACGGGTTCGGTGGTTCCGGGCCGTGGCACTGGCAGCAGTGGCTCAGCGGTCGGCTGGCCGAGCGCGATGTCTCGTGTGAGCTGCCCGCGCTTCCGGACCAGGACCATCCGGAGCTGGACCGGTGGTTGGCCGTGCTGCGCGCACGGCTGGACAGCGTTCCCGCCGAGGACGAGCTGGTGGTGGCCGCCCACTCGTGCGGAGCGGCGCTCTGGCTGCACCACGCGGCCACCATCGCGGGCAGGGCCAGGAGGGCCGACCGGGTGCTGCTGGTCTCCCCGCCGGGACCGGACTGGCGTCACCCCGATGTTCGGGGAGTCGTGCCGTACCCGGTGGACGCCCACGCGCTGCGTCGTGCCGCCGGGTCCACCCGGCTGGTGATCGGTTCGGGGGACCCGTACCTGTCGGTTCAGGACGGGCACTGGTTGGCGGAGACCCTGCGAGTGGAGATGGACGTGCTCCCGGACGGGGAGCACCTCAACACCGACGCGGGATACGGCCCCTGGCCGGCAGTGCTGCGCTGGACGCTGCACGGCAGCACTCCGCTGGCGGACAGGTTCGAGACGGAGGCGAACACCTTCGGTGCCTCCTCCAGCGCTTTCCGGCTGGTGTGAGCGCGGCGCCTCCGGGAGTCAGGCGGTGGGGGCGTTCTCGTCGAGCACGAGGCGCTCCGCGCCGGTGTAGACGTTCATCGAGGTTCCGCGCAGGAAGCCGACCAGGGTGATTCCCTGCTCCTCGGCGAGCTCGACCGCCAGCGAGGAGGGTGCGGAGACGGCGGCCACGCACGGGACCCCGGCCATGGCCGCCTTCTGCACCAGCTCGAAGGACGCCCTTCCCGAGAGCATGAGCACGCTGCCGCGCAGCGGCACGCTCCCGTCGAGCAGTGCCTTCCCCAGGACCTTGTCCACGGCGTTGTGCCTGCCCACGTCCTCGCGGACGGCGAGCGGTTCTCCCGCGGAGTCGAACAGGCCCGCCCCGTGCAGGCCTCCGGTGCTGGAGAAGACGCGCTGCGCGGTGCGCAGCCTGTCCGGGAGGTCGACGAGGGTCTCCGCCCGGACCCGCAGCGGGTCCTGCTCGGGGGGATGGGCGCTGCGCAGCCGGACCGCGTCGAGCGCGGCCTTGCCGCAGACCCCGCAGGAGGAGGTGGTGTAGAAGTTGCGCTCCACCGAGTTGTCCGGCGGCGGGACCCCGGGGGCCAGCTGGACGTCGAGCACGTTGTAGGTGTTGCGCCCGTCGGGGCCGGGGCTGTCGCAGTAGCGCGCCCCCGCCACGTCGGCGTGGTCGCCGATCACGCTCTCGGTGAGCAGGAAGCCGTGCGCGAGCTCCACGTCGTGGCCGGGGGTGCGCATGGTGACGGTGAGCGGTTTCGAGCTCAGCCTGATCTCCAGCGGTTCCTCGGCCGCGAGGGTGTCGGGACGGTTCCTGGTGCTACCCGCGTCCACCCGCAGTACGGGTCGCCGTGTCGTTATCCGCCCCATGTGCTCCTCCCGCGTTGCTCCGCGCAGCCGGACCGGTGCGTTCGGACAGCATACGCTCCGGCAGTCCCCGGCGGATCGGCTCGTGGAGGGGTGTTGCGGAGCTGCTCGGGGACGGCAGCCGGGATGTCGGTGGAGCGGCGGAACGAGGTGCTGTTCGTCGACGCCGCCGCCGACCCCTCGGCGGGCCGAGGCGCAGAACTACCTGCTGCCGGAGCACTGCGAGAGGATCGTGGCGGCCGTGGTGGCCTGCCGCGAGTTCGACGGCATTCCCGGCCACGCGCGGCTGCTGGAGCTGTTCCCGGAGAGCAGGGCGCTGTGGTTACCGGTGAACCAGCCCGGCGATCTCCGCTGTTCCGGAGTCGCCGGGCGGTCCGGCTTCTCCGCAGGGGTGGCTTCGGCGTGCAGGACGCTTCCGCCGGACTTCACTCGATCCGGTTGGTTTCTTCGGGCCAGGCGAGTACGACGTCGCGGATCAGGGCGAACATGTGCTGCGCGTCGGCAGCGGAGCCGCAGTGGGCCAGCACGTGCCCGTCGGAGCGGAACACGTTGGCACTCCCACCCACTTCCACACCCCAGGCGAACAGCTCCAGCTCGCCGGTATCGGGCCCGGTTCTCTCCAGCAGCGCGAACACCTGGGGTCGCTGCTCGAGGCTGACAGTCTCGACCGTTCCTGCTGCGGTCTCCCACAAGGAGACCATCTTGCTTTCAGCTGATCCGGATAGCATCGCAACCTCCCGAAACGTTGTTGTTTGGACACTGTGTGCGATAGACAGCATGTATGTGAACGTCCACTTTTGGAAGTGAACGTCTGCATAAACACTCGGATAGGTGAAGGCGCTCGGGACGTGAGGAATCGATGACGAACGAAGCTCAGGAAACGGGGTCTGTGGTCCGGCGATGGCAGCTTGCCGAAACGCTGCGCAGAGCTCGCGAAGAGGCAGGACTTACGCATGATCAAGTGATCGCCGAACTGCGGAGGGTGCCGGGAAAGTGGTCGCGGCCGAAGCTGTCTCGCATAGAGAACCGCGCGCAGGGAATTAAAGCTCGTGAGGTGGAGCAGCTGCTCGATATCTACGGTGTGGTCGACAGCTCGCTTCGTGGCTGGCTGCTCGAGCTCGCCACCACGGCACGTGCGCGCGGGTGGGCCGTCGACATGCGGAAGAACCTCCCCGAGGACTTCCACACCTTCTTCAACATGGAAGGTGAGCTGGTTGCGCTGCGGCAGTTCGAAACTTTGCTCGTGCCAGGCTTGCTCCAGACGCCTGAGTACGCGCGCTCCATCATCAGCGGCGTCAATCCGGGCCTTACCGAGGAGGAAGTAGAGCGGCGGGTGACTGCTCGCATGGCGCGTCAACGCGTGTTGGAGCGTGCCACTCCGCCACAGCTGCACGTCATCATCGATGAAGCTCTGCTCGACAGGCACGTGGGACCGCTCGCGGTTATGCGGCCCCAGCTCGTACATCTCAACGAAGTGGCCGAACGCTCGAACGTCACATTGCAGGTGCTGCCGAAAAGCTCCGGAGCGAGTCCTGCTCTGGAGGGGCCTTTCTCGGTGCTCACGCCACCAGCACCGATGCCGGACATCGGCTACTCGGAAGGGCCTGGACGTGCTGTCTACATAGAGGATCGTGACGATGTGAGGTCTTACACGCTGCGCTTCGGTACTCTTACCGAGCAGGCATTTTCCGCGGACGATTCACGTAAGAGGATCGAACAGGCGATACTTCGCTGTAGTCCGCATTCGAAGGAGACGCACCAGTGAGCAGCATCGAGAACTCCGTGTTGACAGCGTGGCGTAGGAGTAGTCGCTCGGGAGGTGGGGGAGCCGGCGGCGGTAACTGCGTCGAGGTCGCCTTCGGCGAAGGTTTCACCGCTGTGCGGGACTCGAAGTCGCCCGACACGGGTGTGCTCGCGGTTCCGGCTGCCCAGTGGCGGTCCTTCCTGGCGGCCGTCCGTGCCGAAGCGTAGACGTATCGCCCTTCCGGGTTCGGGAAGAGACGACTAATCCGGGGTGCCTGCTGCCGGCGTTCCTTCCGCCATCGCCCGTCCTGCCACGGCAGGACCGTGCCAGCGGGCCACTCGTCCGGACGATGCGACAGCCTGATCGGAGGCGGTGAACCGGCAGCACTTCCCGCTCCACATCCCCGACGGCCATGTGGTCGGAGTGGCCGGCGCCGCCTGCCGGATCCCGAGGGGACGACGTCGCGAGTTCGCCCGTGAGGTCCGCGCGGATCGCGGCTGCTCGGCGATGCGGGGCGGCGCGACCCCGCGTGGACTCGTCGGCGAGTGTCCCGTGGCGCTCAGCGGCGATCACGGGAAGCCCGCCTCCTGGAGGAGAAGCAGCGGGACCTTTTCCCGCCGGTGAACACGGACGGCTCCGCGCTCGGCCCGTTCCGCCACGGAGCGTGGGTCACGCTGCAACTCGCTCCACTGCACTTCGCCAGTCACACCCGAACCAGGAGTCGATTCCGAACCTCTCGTGACCGGAAGAAAAATCACCTCGCGTTCCTCACGGCCACGGGCCGAGTTCGGGAAGCGGGCCGCCGCTCGGCTCCTGCTGCGGCGTGCGCCCCGCCAACCAACACGCGATCGAGTGAGAAGATCCCTCGATCTTGTGAGTCGGAGAGCTGCCCACCTCCCACGTCCGGTCGAGATCCCGCGGAGCCAGCACCACCTCGGCGCCCTCCAGCCGCGGCAGCAGGAAATCGATCGCGTGGGCGCAGAACTCGGACGACCAGCTCTGCTCGGTCCGCCCCAGATCGAGGTCGAGCATGTGTATCTCCAGTTCACGCCAGCGGCACAGCACCAGGTCGGAGACGGTGCCGTCGCGGAAGCGCACCGGACGCTGCCAGTCCTGCTCGGCCACCGAGTCCCAGACGATCTCCAGCTGCGCGTGCGAGGTGGCCAGCTGCTGCACCAGCCCGATCGCGTCCTGGCTCGCGTCGCGCTCGATCGCCTCGTCCCGATCACCGTCGGGGTACGGGTCCACCAACTCCCCGCGCCCCGCGGCGCTGGTCATGTTCGCCAGCGAGATCGCGTTGTTGGCCAGATGAGCGACCACGTGCGCGCGGGACCAACCGGGCAGTCTGGAACCCGCCCGGAAGTCCTCGGGCTCCAGCTCGCTGACCAGGTCCAACAGTTCGTGATGACCTTCCCTCACCCGGTCTAGAACGGCTTCGTTCATGGTTCGCGGGCCGCCTTCCACGCTCGGATCCGCCGTTGAGGCCTAGCACCGTACAAGCATGCCCGACGGGGTTCGTAGAATCCCGGTGTGACACAGACCAGCCCAGCAGCACAGCCCCGTGAACTTCCGTCGACCTGGAACCCGGCCGACGTAGAGGCCGAGCTGTACCAGCGCTGGGTAGACGCCGGCTACTTCGAGGCGGACCCCAACAGCGATCGTCCGCCGTTCTCACTCGTCATCCCCCCGCCGAACGTGACGGGGAGCCTGCACATCGGCCACGCGTTCGAGCACACGCTGATGGACCTGCTCACGCGGCGCCGCAGGATGCAGGGCTACGAGGCGCTCTGGCTGCCCGGCATGGACCACGCCAGCATCGCCGTCCAGGCGTTGGTCGAGCGCCAGTTGCAGGAAGAGGGCATCGACCACCGCGAGCTCGGTCGGGAGAAGTTCCTCGAACGGGTGTGGCAGTGGAAGGAGCAGCACGGCGGGGCGATCCTCTCCCAGATGCGCCGCCTCGGTGACGGGGTGGACTGGAGCCGCGAACGATTCACCATGGACGCGGGCCTGTCCAGGGCCGTCAACACGATGTTCAAGCGCCTCTACGAGGACGGGCTGATCTACCGCGCGGAACAGCTGGTCAACTGGTCGCCGGAGATGCGCACCGCGATCTCGGACATCGAGGTCGAGCACCGCGAGGTCGAGGGCGAGCTCGTGACGATGCGCTACGGCGACGGCGACGCGGCCCTGGAAGTGGCCACCACGCGGGTGGAGACCATGCTCGGTGACACGGCCGTGGCCGTGCACCCGGAGGACGAGCGCTACGAGCACCTGATCGGTACGGAGATCGAACTCCCGCTGACCGGGCGCAGCATCCCGATCGTGGCCGACGAGCACGTCGACCCCGAGTTCGGCAGCGGTGCGGTCAAGGTCACCCCGGCGCACGATCCCAACGACTTCGAGATCGGGCGTCGCCACGACCTGCCGATGCCGACCGTCATGGACGAGCGCGGGCGCATCGCCGACACGGGCACCCGGTTCGACGGCATGGACCGCTTCGAGGCGCGCGAGGCGGTGCGCGAGGCGCTCCGCGCGGAGGGGCGCATCGTCGCCGAGAAGCGTCCCTACGTGCACAGCGTCGGGCACAGCTCCCGCTCCAAGGAGCCGATCGAGCCCCGCCTGTCCATGCAGTGGTTCGTCAAGGTCGGTCCGCTGGCCGAGGCGGCGGGCGACGCCGTGCGCGACGGCCGTGTCGAGGTGC
Organism: Actinopolyspora sp. BKK2; assembly: GCF_011291845.1. Lineage (NCBI taxonomy): Bacteria > Bacillati > Actinomycetota > Actinomycetes > Actinopolysporales > Actinopolysporaceae > Actinopolyspora > Actinopolyspora sp. BKK2. Next base: position 86,914 of record NZ_JAANTE010000007.1, read on the forward strand.
ACCCGCCGGAACTGGCCAAGCGCTACTTCGACTGGATCGACAACCTGCACGACTGGGCGATCTCCAGGCAGATGTGGTGGGGCCACCGCATCCCGATCTGGTACGGGCCGAACGGCGAGGTCGTCTGCGTCGGGCCGGACGAGCGGCCCCCCGAGGGCGAGGGGTGGCGCCAGGACGAGGACGTGCTGGACACGTGGTTCTCCTCCGGCCTGTGGCCGTTCTCCACGATGGGCTGGCCCGACGACACGCCGGACCTGCGCAAGTTCTACCCGACGAGCGTGCTGGTCACCGGCTACGACATCCTGTTCTTCTGGGTCGCCCGGATGATGATGCTCGGCCTCTACGGCATGTCCGATCGTGCTCCGGAGGAGGCGGTGCCCTTCCGCAGGATCGCGCTGCACGGCATCGTCCGGGACAAGCACGGCAAGAAGATGTCGAAGTCCTCCGGCAACACCGTCGACCCGCTGCAGTGGATCGACACCTACGGCACCGACGCCGTGCGCTTCACCCTGGCCAGGGGGGCCAACCCCGGCGCGGACGCGCCGATGAGCGACGAGTGGGTCGCCGGGGCGCGCAGCTTCGTGACCAAGCTGTTCAACGCGACCAAGTTCGCGCTCGGCAAGGAGGCCTTCGCCCCCGAGCGGCTGCCGGACCGGGAGACGCTGACCGATGCCGACCGCTGGATCCTCGACCGCTGCGACGCCCTGGTCACCGAGGTGGACGAGCTGCTGGAGGACTTCCAGTTCGCCAAGTCGGTCGAGGCGCTGTACCACTTCACCTGGGACGAGTTCTGCGACTGGTACGTGGAGCTGTCCAAGGTCCAGCTCGACGAGGGCGGCGAGCGGGCCGAGTCGACCAGGGCGGTGCTCGGCCACGTGCTGGACGTGCTGCTGCGCCTGCTGCACCCGACGATCCCCTTCGTCACCGAGGCGCTGTGGACGGCGCTGACCGGGCGGGAGTCCGTCGTGATCGCCGAGTGGCCGACCCCGGAGGGGACTCCGGCGGACACGGCGGCCGCCGAGCGGATCGACGCGGTCCGTAAGCTGGTCACCGAGATCCGTCGGTTCCGGGCCGACCAGGGACTGAAACCGAACCAGAAGGTCGCGGCCGAGCTGGCCGGCATCGAGGCGGTCGGCATCGCCGAGCACGAGGCCGCGATCCGCACGCTGGCCAAGCTCACCGAGCCGGGGGACAACTTCGGCGCCTCCTCCTCGATGCGCGTGGGCCTGCAGGACGGTGAGGTCGCGGTGGGGGTCGACCTCTCGGGAGCCGTCGACATCGCCGCCGAGCGCAACCGGCTCGCGAAGGATCTGGAGGCGGCCCAGAAGGAGCTGTCCGGAACCGAGCAGAAACTGAACAACCCGTCGTTCACCGAGAAGGCTCCCGCGGAGGTCGTGGACAAGATCCGCTCCCGGCGGGAGAGTGCGCTCGCCGAGATCGAGCGCATCAACACCCGGCTGGAGTCGCTTCCGGAGGCGTGAGCGTGTCGTGGTGCGGGTTGCCCCGGGGAGGGAGCCGCACCGGGAGGAGAGTGTTATTCGTGGCCGAGTCCGAGTCCGGCGAGCTGCAGGAACTGCGGGTCGTCGAGTCCGAGCTCAACGAGCGCTGGCCGGAAACCAAGATCGAGCCCTCGCTGGACCGGATCAGGGCACTGACCGATCTGCTGGCCGAGCCGCAGCGGGGTTACCCGGTCGTGCACGTCGCGGGGACCAACGGCAAGTCCTCGACGGCGCGGATGGTCGACGCGCTGATGACTCGGATCGGACTGCGCGTCGGTCGCTACAGCAGCCCGCACCTGCAACTGGTCACCGAGCGGATCAACATCGACGGCGGGCCGATCAGCCCCAGCGCCTACGTCGAGGCCTACCGGGACATCGCCCCCTACGTCTCCATCGTGGACTCCAACAGCGAGGTCCCGATGAGCAAGTTCGAGGTGCTGACCGGCATGGCCTTCGCGGCCTTCGCCGAGGCCCCGGTGGAGACCGCGGTGCTGGAGGTCGGGCTCGGAGGCGGCTGGGACGCGACCAACGTGGCCGACGCCCAGGTGGCCGTGCTGTGCCCGGTCTCGCTGGACCACGCCGAGTACCTCGGGTCCGACATCGCCGAGATCGCCGCGGAGAAGGCCGGGATCATCAAGCAGGACTCGGTGGTGGTGATGGCCTCCCAGAGCCAGGAGGCCCAGGACCCCATCCTGCGCAAGGTCGCGGAGATGGACGCCACGGTCGCGCGGCAGGGCCAGGAGTTCGGCGTGCTGGAGCGCACCGTCGCCGTGGGCGGGCAGATGCTGCGACTGCAGGGGCTCAGCGGGATCTACGAGGACGTCTTCCTCCCGGTCCACGGGGAGCACCAGGCCCACAACGCCGCGCTCGCGCTCGCCTCGGTCGAGGCGTTCTTCGGTGCGGGCACGGAGCGGCAGCTCGACATCGAGCAGGTCAGGGACGCCTTCGCCGGGGTGGTGACCCCGGGCAGGCTCGAAAGGGTCCGCGCGGCCCCGACCGTGCTGGTCGACGCCGCGCACAACCCGCACGGCGCGCGGGCGCTGGCCGACGCGGTCAGCGCCGAGTTCTCGTTCCGCAGGCTGGTCGGTGTCGTGGGCGTGATGAGCGACAAGGACGCCAGGGGCATCCTCACCGAGCTGGAACAGGTGATCGAGGAGCTCGTGGTCACCCGCAACTCCGCTCCGCGGGCCATGGAGCCCGACGACCTCGCCGCGCTGGCCGAGGAGATCTTCGGCAGGGACCGGGTGCACGTCGAGCCCAGGCTGGACGACGCGGTGGCGTCGGCGATCAGCCTCGCCGAGCACACCACCGATCCGAGCGACTCCATCTCGGGAGCGGGCATCGTGATCACCGGTTCCGTGGTGACGGCGGGTGAGGCGCGCGCCCTGTTCGGCAAGGAGCCGGTGTGAACGAGGGGCGCGCGGACGACGCGGAGCGGGCCGAACGCCGTCGGGGACTTCCGGAGCCGCCCGAGGAGGTGCGCGACCCGTGGAAGGGGTTGCGCGGCGTCATGGCGGGGACCCTGGTTCTCGAGTTCATAGTGTTCGGGCTCGCGCTTCCGGTCGTCTGGCAGCTCGGATCCGGCGCGAGCAGCGTCGGTTTCGCCGTGGTGGCCGTGCTGACCGTGCTGCAGCTGTGCGCGGCGTTCGTGCAGCGCCGCCGCTGGGGTCTCGGCGTGGCGCTGGTGCTGCAGCTGTGCATGATCGCGTGCTTCCTCGTGCACCCGGCCATCGGGATCATGGGGTTGATCTTCGCCGGTGTCTGGGGCTACGTGCTGTACCTGCGGCACGACGTGGCCAAGCGGATGCGCGAGGGGAGGCTGGCCGATCAGCTCGGTCATCCTCCCGGGCATCCGCCGCAGCGGTGAGGCTCGGGAGCGCGGGCGGACCTCGCGTACGAGCAGGCGGCGGATCCGCCGAGCAGCGATCCGCCGAGCGGAGCGGGAACCCGCCGCCGGCTGCTCGGGGTGCTTTCAGGCCACGTCGATGACCGCGCGGCCCCTGATCTCCCCGCGGTCCAGCGCGTTGAACGCCTCCTCGGCCTCGTCCAGGGGATAGTGCCTGCTCACCGCGTCCTGCGGGCGCAGCAACCCGCGGGCCACCAGGTCCAGCAGCACTGGCATGTCCCGGCGCGGCTTGGCCCCGTAGGAGCCCTTCACCCGGAGCTTGCGCCGAGCGATGGTCGCCAGGTTCAGCTCGCCGACCGTCTCGGGCGGAGCGATTCCGACCACGACGACCTGGCCGCCCTCGACGACCGAGTCCCGCGCGACCTCGAAGGTCGCCCGTGAACCGAGCGCCTCGAAGGCGACGTCTACACCACGTCCTCCGGTGAGCTCGCGGATCGCGGCGGGCGCGTCCGTCTCGCTCGAGTTCACGGTGCTGGTCGCGCCCAGCTGCCTGGCCGCTTCGAGCTTGTCCTCCCCGATGTCCACGGCGATGATCTCCCCCGCGCCGAAGACGCGGGCCAGCTGGATCAGCGCCGAACCGACACCACCCGCTGCGATCACGGCGACCGTGTCGCCGACCCGCACGTCGGCCGCGTGACGCAGCGCTCCGTAGGCCGTCATCGTCGAACAGCCGACCGCGGCCACGTCGGAGAGCTCGACCCCGTCCGGAACCCGGTAGACCGAGGTGGCCGGGGTGACCGTGCGCTGGGCCAGTCCGCCCATCGAGTACATCCAGACCGGTTCGCCGCCGGGGCGGGACAACCTGCTCCGGCCGTCGTAGAGCTGGCCCTTGGCCCTGTTGTAGGCGAAGAAGTCCAGGCAGATCTCCTCCTCGCCCGCCGCGCACCGGGCGCAGCGCCCGCACGGTATGATGAAGCTGGTGACCACGCGGTCTCCGGGGGAGAGCCCGCTCACCGCGCGCCCGACCTCGCCGACGGTTCCCGCGACCTCGTGACCGAGCACGGCCGGAGTCGGGAACGGAAGCTCGCCCTTGCGGACGTGCAGGTCCGAGTGGCAGGCGCCGCAGGAGGCGACGTCGATGGTCACCTCGTCCTCGGCTGGGGCCGCGTGCTCGATGTCCTCCAAGCGCAGTGGCTCGTTCACGGCGGTGTGTACGGCGGCGCGCATACCTGAGCTCCTCACCACTCGGGCGACAGACCAGCTGGTCGGTACATCATCGGGGAAGCTACCGCGACAACCGCGTGCGGACCACCCCCGAGAGCGCGACCGAATCGGGCCGGACTCCGGGAATCGCCCCCTGGATCGAGGGGGAAAACGTGGCGAATACCCTTGACACGGGAGGAATCCCGGCGTTGTCGACCGGGTCCGCAGCGACCCCGGACTTGTAGGAGAAACCCGTTGAGCGAGCGCACTCTCGTCCTCGTCAAACCCGATGGCGTCGAGCGAGGCCTGGTCGGTGAGGTGATCAGCCGGATCGAGCGCAAGGGGCTCAAGCTCGTCGCGCTGGAAATGCGCCACGTCGATCAGCGGCTCGCCGAGCAGCACTACGCCGAGCACGACGGGAAACCGTTCTTCAACTCGCTGCTGGAGTTCATCACCTCCGGCCCCGTCGTCGCCGCCGTCGTGGAGGGCCCGAAGGCCATCGCGGCCTTCCGGCAGATCGCCGGTGGAACGGACCCCGTGGAGAAGGCGGACGCGGGCAGTCTGCGCGGCGACTACGGTCTCGAAGTGCAGTACAACCTCGTGCACGGTTCCGACTCCGCCGAGTCGGCCGAGCGCGAGCTCAAGCTCTGGTTCCCGGATCTGCAGGCATGAGCGAAGAGGAATTCATCAGCGGCCCCCACCGGGTCGACCAGCCGCATCCCGAGCTGCCCCAGGCACTGGCCGACCTGCTCGGCAGGGTGACGGTCGCGGGGGGTGCCACCGGTTTCACGGCAGACACCGAACTGGAAACGCTCACGGACACGGCTCAGCGCGTGGTCGACGACGCCTCCACGCGGCCGAAGCGGCGGCACATCCTCACCGCGGGCAAGCAGCACACGCTCGCGGGGGCGGTGGTGCTGCGCGTGGGCGAGTTCCCGGTGGAGCGGCACCGCGCCGAGGTCGAGTGGTTGCTGGTCGACCCGCAGGTCTCCGAACGCGGCGTCGGAGAGCAGCTGTTGGACGCGGCCGAGTCGCACGCCGTGGCGCTCGGGTTGACCCAGCTGACTCTGCGGGCCCGTTCGGACGCGGCCACGGAGCAGTTCTACTCCGAGCGGGGCTGGACCGAACGGGGGCGCTGGCCGCGCTCCCTGCGGACCGGTGACGAGCAGTTCCACGACGAGGTGTGGTTGACCCGCGACCTCTGAACAATCCGAACCGACGGCCGAGGCGCGCCCGCGTGCATCGGCCTACCGGCTCGCGGGCGGTTCCGGAATCGTCCGGGCGACGTTCCCGGGGCGTGCGTCGAGCCTGCGGTCCACGGCGTGCCCGCCCGGCGTGTTCTCGCCACGCGGGCGGGCACACCGACTTTCTCCGCGTGGCCCGCTCGTTACGCTGGGGACGTGCCTGTGGAATCCGTGTACGATCGCCTGGAGCCGCTGCTTTCCCGGGTTTCCAAGCCCGTTCAGTACATCGGCGGCGAGCTCAACTCCACCGTCAAGGACTGGGACGAGGCCACCGTTCGCTGGTGCCTGATGTATCCGGACGCCTACGAGGTCGGGCTGCCCAACCAGGGCGTGATGATCCTCTACGAGATCCTCAACGAGCAGCCCGGCGTGCTCGCGGAGCGGACCTACTCCGTCTGGCCCGACCTGGAAGAGCTCATGCGTGAGCACGGGGTTCCCCAGTTCACCGTGGACGCCCATCGACCGGTCGACGCCTTCGACGTGCTGGGGGTGAGCTTCGCGACCGAGCTGGGGTACACGAACCTGCTCACCGCGCTGGACCTCGCCGGAATCCCCCTGCACGCCCGTGATCGCACGGAACAGCACCCGATCGTGTTGGCGGGTGGGCACGCCGCGTTCAACCCGGAGCCGGTCGCCGACTTCGTCGACGCGGTGGTGCTCGGTGACGGCGAGCAGGCGGTGCTGGAGATCACCGAACTGGTCCGCGCCTTCAAGGAGGAGGGAACTCCGGGAGGGCGAGCCGAGCTGCTGTCCAGGCTCGCCGCGAGCGGGATCTACGTCCCCGGCTTCTACGACGTGCACTACGACGAGGCCGGCCACATAGCCGAGTTGGTGCCGAACCGCTCCGGGGTGCCGCACCGGGTGTTCAAGCGGACCACGACGGATCTGGACGAGTGGCCCTATCCGAAGCAGCCGCTGGTGCCGACGGCGGAGAGCGTGCACGAGCGGATGAGCGTGGAGATCTTCCGCGGCTGCACGCGCGGCTGCCGGTTCTGCCAGGCCGGGATGATCACTCGCCCCGTGCGGGAGCGCTCCAACCGCGGGATCAACGACATGGTCCAGCGGGGCCTGGAGGCGACCGGCTTCGAGGAGGTCGGGCTGCTGTCGCTGAGCTCGGCCGACCACTCCGAGATCGGTGAGATCACCAAGGGGCTCGCCGACCGCTACGAGGGGACCAACACCGGGTTGTCGCTGCCCTCCACGCGGGTGGACGCCTTCAACGTCGACCTGGCGAACGAGCTCTCCCGCAGCGGCCGCCGTTCCGGTCTGACCTTCGCCCCCGAGGGGGGAAGTGAGCGGATCAGGCGGGTCATCAACAAGATGGTTTCCGAGCAGGACCTCATCAGAACCGTGTCCACCGCCTTCTCCAGCGGCTGGCGGCAGGTCAAGCTGTACTTCATGTGCGGGTTGCCGACGGAGACCGACGAGGACGTGCTGCAGATCGCCTCGATGGCCAAGGAGGTCATCAGGGAGGGCCGCAGGGTCTCCGGCCGCAACGACATCCGCTGCACGGTCTCGATCGGTGGTTTCGTCCCGAAGCCGCACACCCCGTTCCAGTGGGCCGCTCAGGCTCATCCGGACACCGTCGACGAGCGGATGCGCAAGCTCCGCAAGGCGATCAACTCGGACCGCAGGTTGGGGCGCAACATCGCCGTGCGCTACCACGACGGGAAGCCCTCGCTGATCGAGGGACTGCTCTCGCGCGGGGACCGCCGGGTCGGCCGGGTCGTCGAGCAGGTGTGGCGCTCGGGCGGGCGCTTCGACGGCTGGAACGAGCACTTCTCCTACGACCGCTGGGTGACGGCCGCCGCCGAGGCGCTGCACCCGCTGGGCGTGGACCTCGCCTGGTTCACGACGAGGGAGCGCTCCGAGGGCGAGATCCTGCCCTGGGAGCACCTGGACTCGGGGCTGGACAAGGAGTGGCTCTGGACGGACTGGCAGGACGCCCTCGATGCCCGTGAGCAGGATGACTGCCGCTGGACACCCTGCTTCGACTGCGGTGTGTGTCCGACCATGGGCACCGACATCGAGGTGGGACCCTCGGACCGGCCCCTGCTTCCGATCACTCCGGTGAGCAGCGGGACGCCGGTCAACAACGCCGCGTTCGACTCCGCGGGCGGCCACGCCTGACGGAGCTCCTCCGGTCGGCTCGCAGGTCTCGTGCGGGGCTTTCCGCCGAGTGCGGGGAAGTCGCGCGCGAGTACCTGCGAAGAGGAAGAACAGAAAACATCGGTGAGGCTGTATGGTGCGGGATGTCCCCGGTTGGTGTCTCGTCCGGGGTCGGCTTCGTCCTCGACAAGACCACGGAGGATGCTCTGAGTCCGCAACACCAGCCTCGCCCCGTGCTCTCCACGGGGCACAGGATTCGTTTTCGGTACACGAAGCGTGGTCACCTGCGGTTCACCTCGCATCGCGACCTGGCCAGGGTCTTCGAGCGCGCGTTACGGCGTGCGGGGGTGCCCGTGGCTTATTCCGAGGGGTACAGCCCGCACCCGAAGATCTCCTGGGCCGGGGCGGCTCCGACGGGGGTGGCCAGTGAGGCGGAGTACGCCGAGGTTCAGCTCGTGCGCAACATCGCCGTGCCGACCCTGCACGAGGAGTTGCGCTCGACGCTTCCCGCCGGGATGGATGTGGCGGAGATCGTGCCCGCGGAGTCGGGTGCGCTGTCCGAACGCCTGGAAGCCAGTTCCTGGCGGGTCGAGATCGAGGGAGTCGGGCCGGCCGAGCTGGAGCGGGCGGTACGGCAGCTGCTGGACTCCGAGACCGCGGAGGTCGAGCGGGTAACGAAGAAGGGGCGTCGTACCCTGGACGTGAGGGCGGCGTTGGTTTCCGCCGAGGTGCGCGATTTCGCACACCCCGGTGCACACGAAGACACGGAGAGTGCTTGTCACTCGGTCGATGCCCCTCGTGTGGACGATTGCCCAGATCGTGCACAACGATATGGGATACTTGTGATGGTTGTACGACACACTACGCCGGTCGTGCGACCCGACGACGTACTTAAGGCCCTTCGCGTCGTCGCCGACCTGCCCGCACCGGGGGTTGCGCGAGCCACACGGTTGGCGCAGGGTCGGCTCGACGACGGAGGCGCGATCGCCGATCCGCTGGCCCCTGACAGGGCGGCGGCCGGAACCCGGCAAGTGGGCACCACGTTCGGGTGATGGGTTCGGCGGGGACGCCGTCGACCACCGTGCGGTTTCCTGGGGTTTTGGCCAGGGGCGCAAGGGATCCAACAGAATTACCGCCACCGAGTGGCGGAGGGCAGAGAACGTATGCAGACCCCCGTGTGGCCGCGTCCGCGTCGGACGCGCCCGGGGGCGAAGGAGCTGAATGTTGAACAGGGACACGTCCGCTGGAGACTCCAGCGGACAATCGGTGACATCTCAGAGGGATGAGCGGGCGCAGGACGAATCCGCCAATCGAACCTTTGAAGTGCCCGCCAAGCTGCGGGTGCACGCTTTGGCGAAGATGCTGGGGGCGACCAGCCGCGAGGTCATAGCCACTCTGGGTGAGATCGGCCAATCCGTGCGCAGTGCGCAGTCGAACATCACGCGGGAGGTCGCTCTCGAAGTGGTGCGTTCGCTGCGCCCGGAACGGCTCGACTCCGGAGCGGGGCGTGACGAGGGCGGCGCTGATCCGGGTGAGTCGACCGGGGCGAGTGCACCGGGTGCGGCTGCGGAGGCCTCCCGGACCGCTTCCGAAGACACGGAGAGTGAACCGACACAACGGACTGAGACTAGCGGGGAGGCCGGCGGGACGAGTGACTCGGACTCGCCGAAGACCCCCGGTACGGTGGGTGAGGAAATGGGCGCGCGCTCCGAAAAAGCGGAAAACAGGAGCGCGGAACAGGGGGAAGGCGCGCTGGCGCCCGCCTTCGCCGCGCCTCAGGCCATGTTCCTCGCGCCCGAGACCCGGCGGGCCGCCGAGTCCGCGGACACGCACGCGGAAGTTCCCGACAGCACCGCGACTGCCGAGACGGTCGAGGGGGAGGAGGAGTCCGACTCCGCCGGCACCGTCGAGGAGAGCGAGCAGTCCGAGGGGGCGTCGACGCGGCGCAGGCGGCGCCGCGGCCGCAGGGGTCGTGGTCGCGGCCGAGGCGGTGAGGGCGAGAGCGAGAACGAGAGCTTCGAGTCCTCCTCCGAAGGCGCTGTGTCGAGTGACTCCGGTGAGTACTCCGCGACCGCGGAGGAGTCCGACGGCGGCAAGGCCGCTCGTGAGGACAAGAAATCGAAGAAGGACAAGAAGTCCAAGAAGGACAAGAAGGACAAGCAGGCCGAGTCCGGTTCCACCACGCAGCAGGGTGGCCGCTCCGGCGGGGGGGTCTCGACCGAGTCCGCTCCCGAGAGCGCCGAGCAGTCCACCGCTGGGCAGGACGAGGAAGCGGAAACGGCTTCGGTCAGCAGGCGCAGGCGCCGCAGGCGGCGTAAGAGCTCCGGCGACTCCGAGAGCGCCACCCGCGAGGACGACCCGCCGAACACCGTGGTGCACGTTCGGGAGAACAGCCCCGAGGGCGGGCGCCAGGAGGCCGAGGACGAGGTGCGCGCGATCAAGGGGTCGACGCGCCTGGAGGCCAAGCGGCAGCGACGCAGGGACGGCAGGGAGGCCGGACGTCGCCGGGCGCCGGTGCTCTCCGAGTCCGAGTTCCTGGCCAGGCGCGAGTCCGTCGAGCGCAAGATGGTCGTGCGGGAGAGCGAGGGGCAGACCCAGGTCGCTGTCCTCGAGGACGACATCCTGGCCGAGAACTTCGTGACCTCCTCCGGGAACGGGTCGTTGGTCGGCAACGTCTACCTCGGCAGGGTGCAGAACGTGCTCCCGAGCATGGAGGCGGCGTTCGTGGACATCGGCCGTGGCCGCAACGCGGTGCTCTACGCGGGCGAGGTCGACTGGGAGGCCGCCGGGCTGGCAGGCAAGTCCCGCAGGATCGAGCAGGCGCTTTCCACGGGCGACAGCGTGCTGGTTCAGGTGACCAAGGACCCGCTGGGGCACAAGGGCGCGCGGTTGACCACCCAGGTCAGCCTGCCCGGTCGTTTCCTGGTTTACGTTCCGGGCGGTGGTGCCACGGGGATCAGCCGCAAGCTGCCGGACAGCGAGCGCAAACGCCTGAAGGAGATCCTGAAGCGGATCGTTCCCGACGAGTCCGGGGTGATCATCCGCACGGCTTCCGAGGGGACCAGCGAGGAGGCCATCGACCGCGACGTGCGGCGGCTGCAGGCGCAGTGGGAGGACATCAAGGAGAAGTCCGCGGCCTCGAGCACGCAGGCTCCGCAGCTCCTCTACGCGGAACCGGATCTGCTGGTCAAGGTCGTCCGTGATCTGTTCACCGAGGACTTCTCCTCGTTGACGGTGCAGGGCGAGCAGGCGTGGCAGACGATCGAGTCCTACGTGCAGCACGTGGCTCCCGACCTGCTGGGGCGGTTGAACAAGCACGTGGGCAACAAGGACGTCTTCACCGAGTACCGGGTGGACGAGCAGATCGCCAAGGCCCTCGACCGCAAGGTCTGGTTGCCTTCCGGCGGCTACCTGGTGATCGACCGCACCGAGGCCATGACCGTCATCGACGTGAACACGGGCAAGTTCACCGGTTCCGGGGGCAACCTGGAGGAGACGGTCACGCGCAACAACTTGGAGGCGGCCGAGGAAGTGGTCCGCCAGCTGCGACTGCGGGACGTCGGCGGCATCGTGGTCATCGACTTCATCGACATGGTTCTGGAGTCGAACCGGGATCTCGTGCTGCGCAGGCTCACCGAGTGCCTGGGCCGGGACCGGACGCGGCACCAGGTCGCGGAGGTCACCTCGCTGGGGCTGGTGCAGATGACCCGCAAGCGGGTCGGAACGGGGCTGCTGGAGGCCTACAGCAGCACTTGCGAACACTGCCGTGGTCGCGGGGTGCTGGTTTCCAGCGAGCCGATCGACCACAGCCAGCACGGCGGTTCTTCCGGGGGGTCGCGGAAGAACAAGCAGCGCGGCAAGGGCCAGTCGTCCGAGAATTCGGGCCGTCAGTCCGAGGCCTCCGCCTCCGCTTCCGCCACCGCGGAGACCTCGCGGGATCGCGGCGGTGCCGCCGCGGAGGAAAAGCCCTCCGCGACCGGGGAGTCCGGCAAGGCGGACTCCACCGCGACCACGGGCAAGCGTTCCGAGTGGAAGCGCAAGACCGCCCGCTCCGCCGGTGAAGCGGAGGAAGCCGCCGCGGAGAACGGGCGGGACGGCACCGCGGCCGAACCGGTCGCCGAGGTGAGCCCCAACGGTTCAGCGCAGGCCAAGTCCGACTCGGCCAAGTCCGACTCGGCCAAGTCGGGAGGTAGCAAGTCGGGGTCGGCCAAGTCGGGAGGTACCAAGTCGGGGTCGGCCAAATCCGGCTCCGCCGCATCGGGTCCCGCTCAGTCCGCTCCGGCCGCATCCGCTCCGGCAGAGGCCGATTCCGAGCAGCAGCGGAACGGACAGCCGCAGTCCTCCGGGGAGGAGTCCGCCGAGAGCGCGGGATCCTCCACGGAGGCTGCGGGACGGAGCAGGCGCAAGGCCAGCAGGCCGATGGGCAGCACCGGCTCGACCGCCCAGCCCGTGGTCGTCAACCCCGCGCCGAATTCCTCCGAAGTCGCCTCGGGGGAGGCGAGCACGGAGACGGAGTCCTCCGTGATCTCGGCGGGGCCCGCACGTCGTCCGAGGCGCCGTGCGGCGGGACGCGCCACGGGGCCACCGGTGGAGCCCTCCGAGGAGTGATCTGCGGCGCGGCCGGGACCCGACTGCTCGTCGTGGTTCCGGCCGCTGCCCGGTTTCACCGATAGCACCGCGTCTTGCGAACTGGCGGGGGAAGGGACGCATCCCTCGCGAGTGGAGCGCGTCGCGGAACCGAATGGCGTGTTCCGGCAGTGGTTCGGTTCCTGCAGTTTTCATGAAAGCGATTCGGTAAGCGTATTCTTCCGTCGAATGCTCTCCCGATCGGGCTCGGGTTTTCATCCGAATTGTCGGTGCCTGCATGACCGTGTCGTGCTCGTGACGGGAACGGCACGGTTTTGTTGTTCCGGGCAGCGGTGTGCTGTCCCAGCGCGCAGTTGTTGCGCAACGTGCCCGGTCCGCTCCGGGAGAGTGTTCGGCGCGTGGCGCTCACGTCGGACAACGGCGTTCTCGCCTGCGGGTGGTTGCGCGCGAGGCACCGGCCCGAAGTAGCTCATAGTGACTAATTTCACAAAATTTCTTCGTGTTTAAGGTCACGGTATGGCGTTCCGTGTGACTTGCGTCTAGAGTTACCTGTCGGTAAAAGTAATGGATATCACTCACTGTGTTTTTCATCCCACTGGTCGAGTGAGTGCCGTGCTTGCTCAAGTTCCCGGACCACCGAGGTGACCTCATGGCCACGAGGCGAAGGGCCGACGCCGAAAACGACAACGCAGCCAATGGACGCACCCGCTGGAAGGTTTTCACGCTCGTATTCGTAGTGGGTTTCTCCGGAGTGGCGCTGATGCTCACGGGACTTTCCAAGGGTGCCGTGGCTGCCTCCTTCGCAGTCTCCGGTACGAGCTACAAGGCTTCGGCGGACAAACTCACCGCGGAGGGCGTGGTGCAGTTCGGTTCCGTCGACCGCAGCGCTGAGGAAGCGCACCCGGTGCTGGTCAACGGCTTCAAACACGCGAAGCTGACCAACTTCTGCCAGTCCATCCGCGTGCCCGACCTTCCCGGCATCGGGGACGCGACCGTGCGCATCGAGGCCGCCGACGGAATGACCGCCGAGAACCTCGTCCTCGGCGTCGAACAGGTCCAGGGGGACCTGACCCTGAACAACGTCGAGATCGGCAGGGACGCCGCCAAGCTGGACGCGGGTCCGGAGGGGGTCCAGGGGACCTCGGGCGGCTTCGGCATTCAGGCCAGTGGCGCCACGATCGATGACCTGAAGCAGGAGGCCTGGTCGACGACGGCCTCCACGCTCAACCTCAACGACGTGAACATTTCCACGACGGCGGGGAACGATCCCTGCTACTGACGTGGACGAGTCGCTTCCGACCGTCCGCTCGACCAGTCCGTTTGACGACCCGATCCGTACGCCGTGAGGCACGGCCCGAGGAGGGGGCGCCCGTGAGCAAAGCGTCGAAGAACCACCCGGGAGGGAGCAACAGGCAGCGGCTCGCGAGAGGGCGCGTCGTCTTCCGGGAGTGGCGCAGAACGCGACCGTTCTGGGCGGGAGTATTCACCCTGATCGCCGCACTGCTGCTGCTGTACCCGCCGTACGCTTCGTTGAAGTTCGGCGACATCGAGGTGTCGCTGCGCACTACGGCGGGAATCACGGCGCTCGTGATCGGCATGGTGCTGATCGCGTGCGGCCTCTCGTTCTGGTTGCGTCCGGAGCTGCGGATGCCTGCGGGCATCGTGACCCTGGTGCTGTCCGTGGTGGCCGTCGTGACGGTCAACCTCGGTTCCTTGCTGCTCGGGACCACCACGGGACTGATCGGCGCCGCCCTGGCGATCGCCTGGTCCCCGCGGCGGGGAAGCGACGAGCGGGACTCCGGGGATGCCGCGGACTCCGCGGGGGCCGAGGGTTCGAGCGGAACCGCCCCTGCCCGCGACGACGTTTCCAAGCCTTCCCCGGTCCCGCGCGAGCGCGCCGGGACGGACGGGGACGGGACGGCTTCGCCCGCGGGTGCCGCGCGAGTCGACGGAGGCGAGTCGTGAGTCGGGACCGCGAACACGCGCGCTCACCGCGCAAGGACGCGGAGGCGACCCGCGGGCGTTCGGGCAGGGTCCGAGGCGTCGGCACGACCTCGCTGGTGATGGGGCTGGCCGTGGTGACCGGGGCCGCCGGACTGGTCGACCCGCCCTTCGGCGTGGCCCAGCAGTCGGACTCCGTGCAGCTCCTTCCCGGGCCGACGGACACGTCCCTGCTGCCGGGCAGCGACGAGTCCCCGGAGGAGGCGCCCACGTCCTCGGAAACTCCTCCCGAGCAGGGAGCCGGGCAGCAGGAGAGCTCCGAGCGGGAGGACGGAACGTCCGCGGGAGGTTCCGCGGAACCGGGTGAGGAGGGCTCCGGCGACAGCGGGGCGGCGGAGAGACTGCCACCTCCTCCGGAGCAGCGACCCGACGTGCGGCCGGGACCGGGACGGATCTGGACGTTGACGGCGAGCACGTTGACCCTGGAGGGGGTGCACTACAACGGCTTCGCCACCCATGAGGTCAACGGCGAGCAGGTGCGCACCATGCACTTCACCGTCGACGCGTTGCGGATCGGGGACCTGGTGCAGCGTGGCCGCCTGGCCGGCGGGAAGGACGTTCGGGTCGCGGCGGACCGCGGCTCGGTGTCCACGATCACCGAAGGCCCCATCGAGCTCTACACGCGCAAGCTCACCGGAAAGCTCAACGTCGCGGGCTACCCGCTCGTGCCGGTGGAGCTCTCCCCCGAGGCGCTGCTGCTGCCGAACCTCGACCTGGGGTTCCTGGAGCTGCCGAAGCTGACCTTCAGTGACGCGGTGGTGCGCAACGTCGATCTCGACGGGGGTAAACTGTTCATACCGGGGGCGGAGATCGCCCCGGAGTGACGTGGGTTGCGAGCGGCCTTGCGCGGGATCGTCGTTCTCTTCGAACGCACGGTGCCTTCGGGCGACCCCTGGGCGAGATGCGCTGTGCAGAGCACTGTATGATGGTGTGGAATTTCTCGCCGCCGGACGGGCGGAGGGGGTTCGACGCCTGTCAGGCGAGGTCCGCCCGGTAAGGTCGGCTGTCGTCGCGGAGGCAGGAACCCACTGTGGCGCCGCCTGGTCGGCGTACTGGGAATCCCCCTTGCAAGTGGGGATGTGCGTACGTCGCAGACTGGTGAACTAGCGAAACCGAGCAGCAGGAGACTTCCGACTCATGTACGCGATCGTCAAGACCGGCGGCAAACAACACAAGGTCGCCGTCGGGGACGTCGTCGAGGTCGAGAAGCTCGAGGGCGAACCGGGTTCCGAGATCACCTTCCCGGCGCTGATGGTCGTCGACGGCTCCGAAGTCACCGCCGACGCCGACGCGCTCAAGAAGGTCTCGGTGACCGGTAAGCTGGTCGAGCAGACCAAAGGTCCCAAGATCCACATCCACAAGTTCAAGAACAAGACCGGATATCACAAGCGGCAGGGGCATCGGCAGCAGCTGACCCGCGTCGAGGTCACCGGCATCACCAAGTGAGGGCGTGAGAAGACATGTCAACTAAGAAGGGCGCGTCCAACTCTCGGAACGGCCGTGACTCGAATCCCAAGTTCCTGGGACTCAAGCGTTTCGGCGGCCAGCGCGTGAACGCTGGCGAGATCCTGGTGCGGCAGCGCGGTACCAAGTACCACCCCGGTGGCAACGTGGGGCGTGGCGGTGACGACACGCTGTTCGCCCTGTCCGCCGGTTCGGTGGAGTACGCCCGCAAGCGCGGCCGCAAGTTCATCAACGTGGTGCCGAGCGAGGCCTGAACCGGCTTCCGGCACATCCGTGTTTTCCGCGAGGGGCGGGCCGGTCGCGAACCGGCGCCGCCCCTCGTTTGATTTCCACCCCCGCCTTGGAGGTTCCCGTGTCGCGCTTCGTCGATCGCGTGACGATTCATGTCGCCGCAGGCGACGGAGGTAATGGTTGCGCCTCGATACACCGGGAGAAATTCAAGCCTTACGGGGGCCCCGACGGTGGCAACGGGGGCAAGGGCGGTGACGTGACGCTGGTGGTGGACCCCGGCGTGCACACGCTGCTGGACTACCACTACCGCCCCCACGTCACCGCCGAGCGGGGCAAGCAGGGGCAGGGCAGCATGCGCAACGGGGCCTCCGGTGCGGACCTCGAACTGCTGGTCCCCGAGGGAACCGTCGTCTCCGACTCGGAAGGCGAAGTGATCGCCGATCTGGTGGGCGAGGGAACCAGGCTCGTCCTCGCCAGGGGAGGCAACGGCGGTCTGGGCAACGCCGCGTTGGCCTCGAGGAGCAGGAAGGCCCCCGGGTTCGCCCTGCTGGGCGAGCCGGGTGAGTCCGGCGACTTCGTCCTCGAGATGAAGTCGGTCGCCGACGTGGGGCTGGTGGGCTTCCCCTCCGCGGGCAAGTCCTCGCTGGTCTCGGTGCTCTCCGCGGCGCGTCCCCGGGTCGCCGAGTACCCGTTCACCACGCTGGCTCCGAACCTGGGGGTGGTCACGGCCGATGACAAGGTCTTCACGGTGGCCGACGTTCCCGGCCTGATTCCCGGGGCCAGCCAGGGCCGTGGGCTCGGTCTCGAGTTCCTCAGGCACGTCGAGCGGTGTGCCGTGCTCGTCCACGTGGTGGACTGCGCCACCTTCGAACCGGAGCGGGACCCGCTGTCCGACATCGACGCCCTGGAGCACGAACTCGCCGAGTACACCCCGGCGCTGAGCGAGGAGCACGGGGCCGTCGACCTGAACGAGCGGCCGCGCCTGATCGTGCTGAACAAGATGGACATCCCCGACGCGCGCGCCATGGCGGACCTGGTCCACGAGGGGGTGCGCGAGCGCGGGTGGCCGGTGTTCGAGATCTCCACGGCCACGCACGACGGGCTGCGGGAGCTGCGCTTCGCGCTGGCTGAGCAGGTCGAGAACTTCCGTGCGCAGCTACCGGCCCCGGAGCCGAGGCGGGTGACGGTGCGCCCCAAACCGGTCGACGAGAGCGGATTCACCGTCGAATCGGACCCCGAGGTCGCGGACGGCTACGTGGTGCGCGGCGAGAAGCCGGAACGGTGGGTGCGGCAGACCAGCTTCGACAACGAGGAGGCCGTCAGCTACCTGGCCGACCGGTTGGCCAAGCTCGGCGTGGAGGACGAGCTGGCCCGGCAGGGGGCTCAGCCCGGAAGCCAGGTCACGATCGGCTCGGTGTCCTTCGAGTGGGAGCCCACCACCCCCGAGGGCAACGCCGCCACCGGTGGTGCGGGCGTGTCCGGACGGGGGCGAGCTTCTCCGGAGGAGCGCAAGGCGGCGAAACGGGCCCGCCGCACGGGGACCACCGACGCCGCGGGCTTTCCCGCGGCCGAGGAGGGCGCCGCGGAGCCCGTCGAGATCTCCGAGGCGGAAGCGGACGAGGACGAGGACGAACTGCGATGAGTTCCGGTGTCGCGACCTCCGCGGAATCACCCACCCGGCGTGCCGTCTCGACCGCACGCCGCGTGGTGGTCAAGGTCGGCTCGTCCTCGTTGACCACGGCCGAGGGCGGGCTGAACGAGGAACGGTTGACCGCGTTGGTGGCGACGCTGGCGCGACGCGTGGCTGCGGGCAGCCAGGTGGTGCTGGTTTCCTCCGGTGCCATAGCGGCGGGCATCGCTCCGCTGGGGCTGGAGAGGCGTCCCGTGGACCTGGCCACGCAGCAGGCCGCGGCCAGCGTGGGGCAGCAGGCGTTGGCCCACGCCTACGCGGCCACCTTCGCCCGCTTCGGCCTCACCGTCGGTCAGGTGCTGCTGACCGCCGACGACGTCGTCCGCAGGTCGCACTACCGCAACGCCCACCGGACCCTGCAGCGATTGCTGAACCTCGGCGCGATTCCCGTGGTCAACGAGAACGACACGGTCGCCACCGCGGAGATCCGCTTCGGGGACAACGACCGGCTGGCCGCTTTGGCGGCGCACCTGGTCGGTGCCGACGCGTTGGTGCTCCTGTCGGACGTGGACGCGCTCTACGACGGTGATCCGCGTGACGGGCGGGCCAGCGCGGTGCGGGAGGTTTCCTCCGCCGAGGACCTCGAGGAGGTCGCCGTTGGCGGTGCGGGCTCGTCCGGGCTCGGGACCGGTGGGATGGCCTCCAAGGTCCAGGCCGCGCGGGTGGCCTGCTCCGCGGGGGTTCCCGTGCTGCTGACCTCGGCCGATCTGGCGGACTCCGCGTTGGGGGACGCCGACGTGGGGACAGTCTTCGCGACGACGGGACCCCGGCTGTCGGCCCGGAGGTTCTGGCTGGCCCACGCCGCGGGGGCCAGCGGCAGGCTGCACCTCGACGAGGGGGCGGTTTCGGCGGTGATCCGCAGGCGCCGCTCGCTGCTCGCTGCCGGGATCACAGGGGTGGAGGGCGCTTTCGCCGGTGGGGACGTGGTCGAGCTCGTGGGTCCCTCCGGTCGTGCTGTGGCCAGGGGAGTGGTGGCCTACGACGCCGCCGAGCTTCCGGACCTGATCGGACGGTCCAGCCACGAGCTCCCGGTCGAGCAGCGCCGCGAGGTGGTGCATGCCGACGATCTCGCACCGACGCACTGAGAGAGTGCGCGGCTTGGTTTGCTTGGTGGGTTCCGTGGCAGGACCCCTCGTGGGCTCGTGAGCGGGTGCCCCGATCGGGTAGCGGCCTGCACGACGTCTCCGGTCGTGGCCATGAGAGCGCAGGCTCAGAGCACTCGGGGTGGACGGAGCCCTTCTGGGACAACGGATGAACGTACTGGCGAAGCACCATCAGGTGGTTCCCAGGGTCAACGGGAGGACGCTCGGAGCCCCGGCCCTGCGCAGCAGCCTCGCCACGACGGCGAGGGTCCACCCGGTGTCGGTGTAGTCGTCCACGAGCAGCACCGGGCCGCCGAGCTCGGTCGGTGAGCTCCCGGCGGGCAGCTCGAACCTGTTCCACAGGCCGGCCAACCTCCGTGCGCTGTTCGGGCTCGCCGAGACCCGCCGGGCCGGATCGGGGGCCACCTGGCCGAGCAGCGGCAGTCTTCCGATGGCGGCGATCCGCTCGGCCAGGCTGCCGACCAGCTGCGGCCTGCTCAGGGAACCGACTCCCAGGACGGCGACCGGCCGCTGCGCCCAGTCCCATTCGGCCAGCACGCGCACGCAGGCCTGCACGAGGTCCTCGGGGACCTGCCCGTCCGCCGCGTCCGCGGCGAACAGCTCGCGCAGTCTGCTCCCCCAGGCGATGTCGGTCAGCTTGCCGAGAGCGCGACCTTGTTCGTGCTGCTCGTCCGCGGGGATCCTGCCCGTGATCTCGATGCCGACGGACTGCATCCCGCTCGGCCACATCTTGCGGGGGGTCAGCGGCGTTCCCGCCCGGTCGAGGTGGTGCTGCGCCTGCTCGACGGATTCCGCGGAGACCTGCTCGGAGAGCCTGGTGCCGGTGCAGTTGTCGCACCGCCCGCACGGGGCCGCGTGCGGATCGTCGAGCTCGGTGCGCAGGAACTCCATGCGGCACTGCGTGGTCTCCAGGTACTGGAGCATGGCCCGCTGCTCGGCGCGGCGCTGCTCGGCGATCCGCTCGTAGCGCTCGGCCTCGTAGGACCACTGGTTGCCCGTGCTGGTCCAGCCGCCCTTGACCCGCTGCACGGCCCCGTCCACGTCGAGCACCTTGAGCACCATCTCCAGCCGGGAGCGGCTCAGCTCGACGTGGGGCTCCAGCGCGGCGGTGGACAGCGGGCGGTCCGCCTGGTCGAGCGTGTTCAGCACCGCGCGCACGGTCGCCTCGGGCGGGAAGGTCAGCGAGGTGAAGTAGTCCCAGATCCGCTGGTCCTCCTGGCCGGGCAGCAACAGCACCTCGGCGCGTTCCACGCCGCGCCCCGCGCGGCCGATCTGCTGGTAGTAGGCGATCGGGGAGGCGGGGGCGCCCAGGTGCACGACGAACCCGAGGTCGGACTTGTCGAAGCCCATCCCCAGGGCAGAGGTGGCCACCAGGGCCTTGACCTCGTTGTTCAGCAGCGCCTGTTCGGCCGCGCCGCGCTCGGCCGCACCGGTCCGGCCGGAGTAGGAGCTCACCTCGAAGCCGCGCTCGCGGAGGAAGTCGGCGGTCTCCTCGGCGCTGGCGACCGTCAGCGCGTAGATGATGCCCGAACCGGGCAACCGATCGAGGTTCTCCGCCAGCCAGGCCAGGCGCTGCCGGGGCTCGGGCAGCCGCAGCACCCCGAGCCGGAGGCTCTCCCGGTCGAGGGTGCCGCGCAGCACCAGCGGGCGGTCGGCGCCGTCGGACTGGTCGGTCACGCCCAGCTGCTCCGACACGTCGTGGACCACGCGGTCGTTGGCGGTGGCCGTGGTGGCGAGCACGGGCACGCCTTCGGGCAGCTCGGTGAGCAGGGTGCGCAGCCTGCGGTAATCGGGGCGGAAGTCGTGCCCCCAGTCGGAGATGCAGTGGGCCTCGTCGACGACGAGCAGCCCGGTGTTGCGGGTCAGCTCGGGAAGCACGTTGTCCCTGAACTCCGGGTTGTTCAACCGCTCCGGGCTGACCAGCAGCACGTCCACCGCGCCGATGGCGACCTCCTCCTCGACGGAGGCCCACTCCTCCGGGTTGGCGGAGTTGATCGTGACGGCGTGCACGCCGGCCTGCGCCGCCGCGTCGACCTGGTTGCGCATCAGGGCCAGCAGCGGGGAGACGATGACCGTGGGCCCCTCCCCGAGCTCGCGCAGCAGGGCGGTGGCCACGAAGTACACCGCCGACTTCCCCCAGCCGGTGCGCTGCACGACCAGGGCCCGTCGCCGGTCCAGCACCAGGGCGCGGATGGCGCTCCACTGGTCCTCGCGTAGTTCGGCGTCGGGTCCCGCCAGCGCGCGCAGGTGCTGCTCGGCCATCTCGCGAAGAGCCTGTTCGTCCACGCGCCGATTCTTGCGCAGGCCGTTCGGCGCGAGGTAACCGGTCCGGTTCCTCCGTGGTGCTCCGGCGCGGACGACCCCGCCGGAGCGCGGGGAGACGTCGCCGACGTCGGGGCGTCCGCAGTGGGAGGCAGCGGGAGCTCGTGGGGTGTCACCGGCCGGAACCACCCGCGTGGGCCGAGCCCCGGATCGCCTAAGCTGGCGGTGTGAGCATCGACACCGAATCCGGCGACGGGCAGGTAGCCGTGGCGGAGAGTCCGGAAACGGGGCAGGACCTGCGCGAGCGCGTGCGCGAGGACGCGCGCCGGGCGCGCCGCGCCGCGAACGAGCTCGGGCTGGCCACGCGCAACACCAAGGACGCCCTGCTGCACGCCCTGGCGGACGCCCTGCGCGATCGTTGCGACGAGATCCTGGCTGCCAACGCCCTCGACGTGGAGGCGGCGTGGGCTTCCGGCACGGAGGCGAGCCTGGTCGACCGGCTGACCCTTTCCCCGGAGCGAGTGCGGGGCATGGCCGAGGGGCTGCGCACCGTCGCCGAGCTCCCCGATCCGGTGGGCGAGGTCGTGCGCGGCAGCGTGCTCGGCAACGGGCTGCGGCTCCAGCAGGTGCGGGTGCCGTTCGGGGTGGTCGGCATGGTCTACGAGGGCCGTCCCAACGTCACCGTGGACGCGGCCGGGCTGGCGCTGAAGTCGGGCAACGCCGTGCTGCTGCGCGGTTCAGCCTCGGCCGAGCGCTCCAACGCCGCGCTGGTGTCCGTGCTGACCGACGTGCTGCGCGAGCACGAGCTGCCCGCGGACGCGGTGCGCCTGCTGCCCTGCCACGACAGGTCCTCGGTGCACCACCTGGTCACCGCGCGCGGGCTGGTGGACGTGGTGATCCCCCGGGGAGGGGCCGGGCTGATCTCGACGGTGGTGGAGCAGGCCACCGTGCCCGCGATCGAGACCGGAGTGGGCAACTGCCACCTCTACGTCGACGCGGCAGCCGACCGGCGGACCGCGCTGGACGTCCTGCTCAACTCCAAGACGCGGCGCTACGGCGTGTGCAACTCGGCCGAGAACCTGCTGGTGCACCGCGACATCGCCGAGTCCTTCGTCCCCGAGGCCGTCGAGGCGCTGCGCGCGGAAGGCGTGACGGTGCACGCCGACGAGCGCTTCCTGGCGCTGGCCGGGGGCGGCGAGGGTGTGGTCCCCGCGACCGAGGAGGACTGGGACACCGAGTACCTCTCGGCCGACATCGCGGCCTCCGTCGTGGACTCGCTGCCGGACGCGGTCGAGCACATCGCCGCGCACGGTTCCGGGCACACCGAGGCGATCGTCACCGACGACCTGCGTGCCTCCCAGCAGTTCACCGCGCGGGTCGACGCGGCGGCGGTGATGGTCAACGCCTCCACCGCCTTCACCGACGGCGGGGAGTTCGGCATGGGGGCCGAGATCGGCATCTCCACGCAGAAGCTGCACGCGCGTGGGCCCATGGCCCTTCCCGAGCTGACCACGACCAAGTGGTTGGTCCACGGCGAGGGGCAGGTCCGGCCCGCGAACTGATCCCGCCGTTGCCGCGGGGAGGCCGCTGCCCACCGGTTGGGCGCGCGGCAGCTCGAGCCGACGCCGCTCGGGGGATCCGCTGCGGTCGCTCGCCGTGGGCGCCGGGGCGTCCGCTGCGCTGCCGCTGCAGGCAGTTCGTCGTGAGTTCCTGGTGAATCTCCGGGCCGCATGCTCTACCGTCGGTGCTCCAGATTCCCCGGCTCGGTCTCGGGAGGCGGTTTGTGCGCGGACCGGCAGCCACGGCGCAGGCGTGACCCCGCCGCGACCAGAACGGCGCTGCTGCGGGCGGCCGCCGAGCTGTTCGCCGAGCGCGGCTTCGACCAGACCACGGTCCGGGAAGTCGCCGCCCGTGCCGAGGTGAACCAGGCTCTGCTGTTCCGCTACTTCGGTTCCAAGCAGGAGCTGTTCGCCGAGGTGCTCAGCCACAACAGCGAGGCCCTGCTGGACAGCGTCGCCGCCCCGGAGCTGCCGAGGCGGATACTGGAGAACGTCCTCGCCGAGCGGGCCGGTTCCGGGGCCGAGCACACGATCGTGGCCATGCTGCGCTCGTTCAGCGACGAGCGGGCGGCTCGTGTGCTGCGGGACGAACTCGGCGGGTCCTACGTCGAGCGCCTCGCGCGGCTCAGCGACGCGGCGGACGCGGACTTGCGCGCGGATCTGGTGCTGGCCTGGTTGTTCGGCATCGGCATGATGCGTTCCGTGCTGGGCAAGGACCCGCTCGCCGAGGCCTCCGAGGAGGTGATCCTCGGGCACGTGACCCGCGCGGTCTCGTACCTGCTGGAAAAGAGCGCCCCCGCGCCGGAGGAGGACCTGGGGGAGGATTGAGGCGCGCGGAACGCCACCTGTTCGGCGGAGTGCTCGTGCGGGGTGCGGCTGCCTACGATGACCCTAGTAAGCAGTTGCTTACTTTCGTCTCGTGTCCGGGGAGCCGAGCATGACCACGACCGACCCGACGCCGCGAACCTACCCGTTCAGTGCCCCCGACCGACTGCGCTTGGACCCGTTCTACGCGGAGTTGCGCAAGCAGGAACCGGTGTCGAGGGTGCGTCTGCCCTACGGGGAGACCGCGTGGCTGGCCACGCGGTACTCCGATGTGCGAACCGTGTTCGCCGATCCGCGCTTCAGCCGCGCCGAAGCGGCCGAGCGGGACGAGCCGAGAGCGCGACCGACTCAGCAGCGCACGGGGATCCTGACGATGGACCCCCCGGAGCACACCAGGCTGCGCAAGCTGGTGGCCAAGGCGTTCACCGCGCGGAGGGTGGAGCAGCTGCGGCCGCGCGCCCAGCGGATAGCCGACGACCTCGTCGGGCGGATGCGCCGGAAGGGAGCTCCGCTGGACCTGGTCGAGGAGTTCGCCCTCCCGCTCCCGATCACCGTGATCTGCGAACTGCTCGGGGTGCCCTACGAGGACAGGGACGACTTCCGGGTCTGGTCCGATGCGTTCCTGTCCACGAGCAAGCTCTCCGAGCAGCAGATCGAGGACTACGTCGCGCAGATGCGGGCCTACATGGCCGGGTTGGTCGAGCAACGCCGCGCCCGGCCCGAGGACGACCTGTTGAGCGGACTCATACAGGCGCGTGACGAGCAGGACAAGCTCTCCGAGACGGAGCTGCTGGACCTGGCCGTCGGCCTGCTGGTCGCGGGGCACGAGACCACGGCCACCCAGATCCCCAACTTCGTCTACGTGCTGCTGACCCACCCCGCCGAGCTCGAGTGGCTGCGGAACCACTCGGAACGGGTTCCCGAGGCCGTCGAGGAGCTCATGCGCTTCGTGCCGCTCGGTGTCAACGCGGCCTTCCCCAGGTACGCCCTGGAGGACGTGGAGCTGGGTGGTGTGCTGGTCCGCGCGGGTGAGCCGGTGCTGGCCAGCCTGGCCTCGGCCAACCGCGACGAGGAGGTCTTCGAGCGGCCGGAGGAGCTGAACCTGGCGCGCGAGTCCAACGCGCACATCGGTTTCGGCCACGGTCCGCACCACTGCCTGGGCGCCCAGCTGGCGCGGATGGAGCTGCAGGTGGCGCTCGGCACCCTGCTGGGCGAGCTGCCGGAGCTGCGCCTCGGGGTGGCCGAGCAGGACGTTTCGTGGAAGAGCGGGATGCTGGTGCGCGGGCCCCAGCGACTTCCGGTCGCCTGGCAAGCGGGCTGATCGGGGTTTTCTCCCGGGACATCGGTGGATGCGGAACTTGGAGGTTTTCGGATGAGCTGGCGGATCGAGGTCGACGGTGGGACGTGCATCGGCTCGGGCATGTGCTCGGCGATAGCGGAGGGGTACTTCGAGCTGGTGGACGGGGTTTCCCAGCCGGTGCGCGCCGAGGTCGATCCGGCGGACGACGTCGTCGACGCGGCGGAGTCCTGTCCGGTGGAGGCCATCACCGTGCGGGAGGCGGACTCGGGGCGGAAGTTGGCCCCCGAGTACTGATCGGGCTCTGCGGGCGCGCCGGATCCGGAGCTCGCCGCGACCGCACGCGGATTCGCGGCGGAGGTGCCGGTCGCCAAGAGCGGGGGAGCCACGGGTGGGGTCGATCACCACGTGCTCGGCTGCCCGTCACACGTCCCGGCGCGTCGGGTTAGGCTGGGGCACCATGTCGCGACCCCGTCGAATCGGCGTCATGGGGGGAACCTTCGACCCCATCCACCACGGCCATCTCGTCGCAGCGAGCGAGGTGCAGGCCCAGTTCGGCATGGAGCAGGTGCTCTTCGTCCCGACGGGGCAGCCCTGGCAGAAGGGTCACGAGGAGGTCAGCTCGGCCGAGGACCGGTACCTGATGACGGTGATCGCCACGGCCTCGAACCCGCGGTTCTCCGTCAGCAGGGTGGACATAGAACGTGGTGGTCCGACCTACACCATCGACACCCTGGCCGATCTGCAACGCCAGTACCCGGACGCGCAGTTGTACTTCATCACCGGTGCGGACGCGCTGGAGCAGATACTGTCCTGGCACCGGATCGAGGACCTGTTCGACCTGGCCCACTTCATCGGGGTCACGCGCCCGGGCTACGCGCTCGACGACGAGCACCTGCCGAAGGGGTCGGTCACGCTGGTCGAGATACCGGCCATGTCCATCTCCTCCACCGGCTGCCGCCGGCGCGTCTCCGCCGGAATGCCGGTCTGGTACCTCGTCCCCGACGGGATCGTTCAGTACATCAGCAAGCGCGGGCTGTACCGCACGTTCGGGCAGTCACCAGCACCGGAGTGGGGGCCGAACCCGAGCGAAGCGTGACGTCCGTGCGCTGAACCACTTCACCCGGTCGCTCCGTCGTCGGGAGATGAACCCAACGACGGAGCGACCAGGTGTGTTCAAGCGCCTCGGCCATTAGCGGGCGTAGGTTTTGGCATCCAGTTTTGCCCGATACCAGCCAGAGCTACGGGAGGCCAACCCTCGCTTTCGTCCGCGTCGTAGGCGCGATGCCATCGGTTGGCCGCTGTCCCCCGATACGTACCTGGCTCCTACCGCTGGCGTTCCTCGGTTGCCCCATCGTTGCTGCCGGGATGCCTCATCCCCGAGACATGTTTTCCAGCGTTGCGCTGCCCCGGGGATTCAGTACCACATCTGGTTTTTGACGCCGGCGAGAGATTCCCACAGGTATACTTCGCTGCCGTTCTGACCGATGTTGTTCAAGTTCGCATCCAGGTACTGACCGCTGTGCACACTGCTGATTCTAAAGCTTTCTCCGGAGGAATCCTCGAGCTTCCACTGCTGGTTTTTGACGCCGGCAAGGGGCTCCCACAGTTGCACTTCGCTGCCGTTCTGACCGATGTTGTTCAGGTTCGCATCCAGATGCTGGCCGCTGTAGTGACTGATGAATCGACGATGTCCGCTATCAGTGGTTTCCGACCACCACCACTGATTGGTGTTTCCGTCTGTGCAGGTCCACAGCTGGACTTTCGTTCCGTTTTCGCCAATCGTGTTGAGGTCCGCATCCAGGCAGAAGTCGTTGTAGGAACTGGCTATGAGGAAAGGGCCTTCGGCGCCATCTGGAATGTTGGGCGGTCTTGCCATCCGCGATTGTGCTCCGGTAGCCGGACGTAATGTCAATCTTGTTTCGTCCGAAGAGTTTCGGGCAGTGGAAGTGAAGGCAGGTGTCGTGCACAACGCGAATATCGACATCGCCATGATGACTGTTCCGAGGACACGGTGTGTTTTGCTCATCGCATCTCCTTGTTGGTCACACGATTGCGTCGAACCTAGCGAGCGGGAGTAAGCACGCCAAGAAAAAATATCGTGACAAATCGCACACGGGGATGCTGGTGATCGTTGCAAAACTGCGTGGTCCATATGGACGTATTTGCGATCGGAACGGTCTCGACCGTTGTGTCGGTCTTTCGTGTCCCCTAGCCTCCTTCGGCGGCGTGGAGAGATCTTGGTTGTTTTTCCGGTGGTCTCCGCGCGGACTGTTTCTCGTTTTCCTCACTGGGGGATGTCATGCCCGACGCACCGGCTGTGCGTATCGGAACGCGGCGCGGCGCGATGATCCTGACGCTGTTGGTGGCCTGGACACTGCTGGTTTCGCTGGTCACCATCCCGACTCAAGCTGTCGCGGCCGAACCTCCTCGTGAGGATGCGGCCGAGTCGAGCACGTCGCGGACTCCGTTCACCTCGCTGTCGCACCACGGTCTGTCCCCGGACCAGCGGGCCCCGACCGAACCGTTCACCAAGCCAGGCCATCGAGACCGACAGCGGGCAGCACAGCCTCGTGTTCGCTCCGGTACGTCCGCGGCTGCAGGTAGCGGCGCCACCGATGTGCATCTGGCCCCGGGAACGCTTACCGGCAAGCTCTCGATGCGCCTGTACTTCAACCTGCCGGACACCGACTACGCCAAGATGTACTTCGATCTGCTGGACGAGTCCGGGCAATCGGTTGATCGCTGGTATGTCCAGTTCTTTCCCGAAGATCTGACGAAACTGCGCTGCGGTGTACGCACGGCCTACTGCTACACCTTCAGTCCGTCATTGGGGGCAACTCCGCCACCAATCGAGGCCGGGCAGCAGTACAAGATCCGCCTCTCGGTCTCCTACGACCCAAAACAGCCCGCTGTTGAAACACTGTCCAACGTCGCCTCACCGAGGCGTCTACCGGTGCCTCCGAAGCCTGAGTTCGGACACGGTCAGGGATGTTCCGCCGGAACGAGCCTGGGGTGCACATCGGTGCTCAACGGGTTGCGGGGCGACCCGGTCAACACGGCGACGGGGGCGTACAACCTCAACCGCACGGATCTCACGCTGCCCGGTTTCGGAGAGACCTTCGCCGCGGAGCGCACCTATGTTTCCTCGGACACCCGTGACGGTGCGCTCGGGCCCGGGTGGAACTGGTCCTACGGCATGCGCCTGTTTCCGCTGCCGAACGAACCGCGAGTGATCCTTCGTGCCGAGGACGGTTCGGAGGCGACGTTCCGGCGCTATCTGAGCGGCTATCGGGCACCACCGGGGGTGCGGACCCAGCTGTTCGCCAGGGACGGTGGCGGCTTCCGCGCGGTTACCCCGGATCAGCGCGAGCTGTCGTTCGCCGCCGATGGCCGCTTGTTGTCGATTCACGACCAACGGGGCCAAGGCCTCGAGTTCGGTTACGACGGCGGAAGTCTGAACACTGTTACCGATGCGGCGGGCCGAACCGTCCGCGTCGAGCACCATTCGAATGGGCGCCTGGCCAAGCTCACCCTGCCCGATGAGCGGTACGTCTCCTACAGCTACGACTCCGAGGGCAGGTTGTCTGAGGTCCGCGACGCTGAGGGTGGGACCACCACTTACGGATACGATTCCGCCGATCGCCTGACCACCGTCACCGATCCCGCGGGACGTGTCGTGGTTACCAACGTCTACGACCCGGATTCGGGCCGCATCGTCGAACAGCGCGACGGCAACGGGGCGAGCACCACTTACGCGTGGGATCAGGAAAAGCAGGAAGCCACCATCACCGGCCCGGACGGGCGCAAGAGCTACGACGGGTACCGCAACGGTGTACTGCAGTATCAGGAGAACGGAAACGGCGACCGCACGCTGTATCGCTTCGACGAGGATCTCGAGTCGAGCCTGGTCGTCGATCCGCTGGGACGCCAATACCGCATGGCCCACGACTCGTCGGGCAATCTCACTTCGGTCGGCATCCCCGAATCAGGATTGAACGTCACTGCGGAATACGACACGCACAACAATCCGACGTCACGGAGCAACGAGGCCGGCGGTGTCGTCGAGCAGCGGTTCAACGACTACGGCGAACGCACGACGGTGACAGCGGCCGACGGAACCCAGCGGCGCTTCACCTATGACGACCGCGGGCTGCTCACCTCGGTGACCGACGAACGCGGGAACGCAACGCGTTACGAGTACGACGCGGCGGGCAATCGCGTCGCCGAGATCAGTCCACTCGGCAACCGCACCACCTTCGGATACGACAGCACCGGGAACATGATCTGGTCGGTCGACCCGCGTGGCAACGTCGAGGGGGCGGATCCGAGCGAGTTCCGGACTACTTACGAGTACGACGCGTTGGACCGGCTGCGTAGCGTCACCGACCCGCGCGGGAACAAGCAGACGATCTCCTACGACGGTTCCGGCAATCGAACTTCCACGACCGACGCGGCCGGAAACACCACCCGCTACGAGTACGACGACGCGAACCGTCTGGTCAGCACGACCGATCCGCTGGATCGCACCAGCACGTACACCTACACACCGGGTGGGCTGCTGAAGTCGAAGACGAATCCGGCCGGAGAACGCACCAGCTACACCTACAACGCCGCCGGACTGCGGAAAAGCGTGACCACACCGCGCGGCAACGTTTCCGGGGCGGACTCCGCCCGGTTCACCACCACGTTCGAGTACGACTTCAACGGCAACCGCACGGCGATACATCGGCCCGCAGTCGGGGGTGGCACGAACACGACCCGGACCACCTACGACGCGCTGGATCGGCCGGTCTCCGTGACCGACCCACTGGGCAACACCCGCGAGGTCGAGTACGACGAGGCGGGCAATGTCACCGCGCGGATCGATGAGCTGGACAACGTCACCCGCTACGACTACGACGAGAAGAATCGACTGCTCAGCGTGACCGACCCGCGCGGTGCGGTCACCGAGTACGAGTACGACGTCGCGGGCAACCGCACCGCCACGATCAGCCCGCTGGGTACGAAACGCACGTGGACCTACGACGCCGATGGCCGCAAGACGAGCTCGGTCAGCGAACGCGGACACGCGGACGGTGCCGACCCGAGCAGGTTCACCACCCGATACTCCTACGACGCCGCGGGCAACCTCGTCAGCACCACCGATCCGCGCGGCAATTCCACCGAGCGCAGCTACGACGCCACGAACCTGCTGACCAGTCGCACCGACGCCAACGGCAACACGGTTCGATTCGGCTATGACGAGTCGAATCGACTGGTCAGCGTACTGGGAAGCGATGCGGACAAGCCCGAGCAGGCGACTCGTCACGAGTACAACGCGGCGGGGGAACGCACGGCTCGCGTCGACCCGAACGGGAATCGCACCACATTCGCTTACGACGCGGCCGGACGGCTGATCGAACGCACCGACCCGCTCGGACGTTCCCGCACCTTCGACTACGACGCCAACGGAAACCGGACGAAGATCGTCACTGCTCGGGGCAATGCGGCAGGGCAACCCGGTGGTGCCGCCACCGAGGCAGCCGGCACCATCACCAACCGCTACGACCTGCACGGGCGTCTGGTCCGCAGTCAGCTCGGTGAGAACGGGCCGGTCCACACCCGAAGTTACGACGCGGACGGCAGGCGGATCGGTACCTCCGATCCACGGGGGAGTTCCACCTACACCTACGACGCGGCGGACCGGCTGACTTCGGCGGTGCGCAACGGCAAGGCCTTCGAATACGGCTACGACTCGAGCGACAACGTCACCCGACGCAGCCTGCCCGACGGATCCACGGTCGAGGCCACGTTCGACGAGAACGGTCGTATGGTCAGCCAGACCACCAACGGCGGTACCACGAATTACGGATACGACACGGCGGGGAACCTCACCAGCATCCAGTACCCCGACCCCACCGGTCACGTCCAGAAACGTTCCTACGACCGGCTCGGTCGCATCACCAGCATCGGAACGAGCAACCAGGACACACCGCTGGCGCGGTTCCGACTCACCCGCGACCCGGTCGGCAACCCGACGAAGATCGTGACCAACCGAAAAGGCACCAGCACCACCGCGAGCTACGACTACGACTCCGCGAACCGTGTGACGGCGGCCTGCTACGGCACCACCACGTGCACCGGAGCCGAGCACGCGGTGCGCTACGAGTACGACCTCCTCGGAAACAGGGTCACGGAAAACCGCACCGGCCTGGAGAACCCGGGCGAGTTCAACTACAGCTACGACGCCGCCAACCAGCTCACCTCACGTGCCGGACCGGACAAGACGACCGAATTCGGCTACGACGCCGATGGCAACCAGGTCCGCGCGGGTGAGTCCACATACGAGTACGACCTCCGCGACCGGATGACGAGCGCGACCGTCGCAGGGACCACCACGGAGCTCTCCTACGACGCGCTCGGCAATCGCATCGCCGCCACCAGGGGAAACGAGACCACGATCTCGCGGTGGGACATCAACAATCCGCTGCCGCGGTTGGCGGTGCAGTTCCGCCCGGACGGCAGCCCCGATCGCAGTTACCGCACCGGCCCCGGCGGCACTCCCGTGATGACCCGCACGGGGACCACGAACCAGTACTACGCCCACGACTGGATCGGCAGCGTCCGGGACGTCTTCTCCCAGCAGGGCGAGCAGCAGCACTCCTACGACTACGAACCGTTCGGCAGCACACGAAACACCCAACAGCACGCCGAATCAGCACCCTCGAACCCGCTGCGCTTCACCGGTGCGTACCGCGACGACACGCTGGGGCTCCACAACCTGCGGGACCGGCAGTACCGCGCGGAAACGGGACGGTTCACCAGCACCGACCCGGCGACACCACGTGCCGACGAGCCGCACACCTCGACCTACGCCTACGCCGCCGACCGGCCGGGCGTCGCCGTCGACCCCAGCGGCAGGTGCTGGTGGGTCCCGGGGAGCGGAGAAAGCTCGTGTCCCGGTTCCGAGGCGTTGTCCGGGGTTGGAGAAGGACTCCATGCCGTCGGGTCCGCGACACTACGCGGTCTGCAGCAACCCGTGGAGGCCTTCCGCTCGACAGCGGAATCCTGCGACCGCGGCAACCGACAACTTCCGATCCTCGGCTGCGTCTACAACACCACCGGCGTCACGGCCTTCTGGGACCAGCTGGGCTCGGCACACCTGGCCAAGCAGACCGACGACCGCTTCAGTCACCTCACCCAGGCGGCCATCGCCCTCGGTACACTCGGCAGAAATTCGCTGGGCGGACCAAGCGATGCTCCGGGAGTCAGCGGACTTCCCCTAAGTCTAAGGGAATATAAGCTTGACAGGGATCATAATTTCCCCGCTATAGTCGATAATCACGCAAAAACGGGTAGTCATTTCAAGATTGAAACCAGAAAAGATGGAGGCGTCTTTTCTCATTACTCTGATCTGTATCAACTAAAAGGGGAGCTTGACGGAAAGTCGGGGGTGTTCGAATGGGTGGTCAGCCGCGAATCTGTGACACATAGAAGATTTATTAGGGGAGGAGAAATAACAGGAAAGCCGAACCAAGTTCCAAGGAGGAACAGATGAAG
The DNA here is from genome assembly GCF_011291845.1 of Actinopolyspora sp. BKK2. Classification (NCBI taxonomy): domain Bacteria; kingdom Bacillati; phylum Actinomycetota; class Actinomycetes; order Actinopolysporales; family Actinopolysporaceae; genus Actinopolyspora; species Actinopolyspora sp. BKK2. Next base: position 119,376 of record NZ_JAANTE010000007.1, read on the forward strand.
GAATTTCAAGTACTGCGAAGTTTAGGGGTGGCGTCTTGGCCGGTGCTTCGATATGGGTTGGAGGAGAATTGGGTATCGTTTGAGGATGTATCGAATTACGCAGCCGATGTTCTTGCGGAAGAGCGAGAGGATGCCGATGATCGCGCAGTGCGGTTGGCGGTGTATGACTTCGAAGGGAAGGAGGAAGCACTCGATCTCTGTGGCCAGCTGGGAAAACTGAACAACGAGGACGCGGACCCGGAAAAAATACTGAAGACGTGGATCCTGGTAAGGCTTACCGTTATCGAGAAAAATTGGGAGGACTCGGAAGAAAAAATAGACAAGATCGGTGAGGCTTACGCGAGTTTGGAATACCCGGAAGAGATGCGATTTTGTAGTAGGTACGATGAATTCGATTATTCCACCGGGAAAACTCCTCCTGTTCATGAGGAATGTCCTCTCGATGAAGCCAGAAGGTTGATAAACGAGTTGTCCGAAGAGTTGTCTGTCAGGAGGGATTGTTGAGGGTGGATTCGAGTGGTGGGTGCGTCGGCGGTGTTGTGTAGGGGGCTCGTTGAGACTCTGGTGGGGTGTGTGTCGTCCTTGATCGAGTATCATGAGATCCGCCCTGGCAAGAAAGTTCCGGATGTCAACGACGCGTTGAGGGTTCTGCCGAACAATGATCTGGAGTGGAGGCTGCTCGAGGTGGAGGGACCTGGTGACCCGTTTCAGGGGAGGTCTATCGATGATATCGGAGAGTCGGCGTTTTCCTCTCCGTCAGGTATCGGGTTGTCCTGGAACGAAGTGAAGGAACTTTCCGGGGGCATGGTGCAGGCTATCAACATCTTATTCGTTGCCTTCGACCTTTGGAAGTTTCCGACACTTGAATCCGCACTCTCGTCCGGACAATACGACGATTGCGAGTTTTTGGTCGAAGTTTTCGACAGCACTTACCTACGTCTCGGTGTGAATCAACAGCGTGCCGACTGCGACAAAATCGTGTCCAGCTTCCTGGGACTCGACCTCTGAGAGCTTGTTCTGGAACTGAGACCGGGGGGTGGGGTGGCGTCATCACTGAGGTAGCTGAGCTCGCCGATGGTGCCGGGCTAGCTCAGGTGCAGGAGGATAAGATGGCTCCATAACGGCACGGACCTGTGAGGCGTAGAGGGACTGTATCCCTGTCCTCCGAGAGGCGTTGGGTGTCTCGGCGCGGGAAAGGACCCTGAATCAGTTTTGCAGGGGAGTCCGAGCAGGGTATCCTTCGAACTCATTGACCGGCGCGAGTGGCGGTAACCGTAGAACCATGGGGGACGATAAACATGGTATCGCCGTCCCCGAAAACGCCCTCATCGATGGACTCCGCATCGCCGGAACCATCGCAGCACCGGAAGCAGGGCCCTCGCTTCACGTGCGCTCCTCCTCGCCCGAAGGAGTAGTGGACTGGAACGGCCCCAGAAACACGCGATCAGTACACCTTCGGGAAGTAGGAAAACAGTGAGCTGGCTCGACCTCGTCGACAGTACAGAAGGGGTCCGGGCCATATACGGTTACCATGCTCCCCGGTTGGGAGGAGCGCGGGTCGACGAGACTTACCTCAAAAACGGAAGAAACAGTGTCGATCTCAGATTCGACATGCCGGATCTGCCCACCACGATGCCGAAAAAGTGGGCGCAACGAGGAGCTGACACCCTCCATCTTCATATCACTTTCTCCGATGTCGAGAGTCTCGTGATACGAGGGCAGAGCAGCAGAAAAATTGTCGACCTCGATATCGATCCTTTGGAGGGAAATATACTGGTCACAGCACGATCGGATCATTTCGAGCTGGACATGAGGGCGGAAAGAGCACTGCTGCAGCAGATAACGGATCACCGGGGTGGACCTATTCAATCGTTAAAAACCGTTGGGGAACAGATGAAGGAATTTCGAGTACTGCGAAGTTTGGGATTGGCATCTTGGGCGGTTCTCCGATACGGGATCGAACATGATTGGATAGGAGTTGATGCCGTAGCAGACTACGCAGCCGATGTCCTCGCGGAAGAGCGTGATGCCGCCGACGACCGTGCGGTGCGGCTAGCAGTCTACGACTTCGAAGGGAAGGAGGGAATGCTCGACCTTTGTAGCCAGTTGGAAAAACTGGATAGCGAAAAATCGGACCCAGAAAAAATACTGAAGGCGTGGATTTTGGCGCATCTTATTGATATCGACGAGAAAATCGATTCAGATGAGAAGCAGGATGAAATTAACGATATTTACGGAACTTTAGGGTCTCCAAGGGAGAGGTTTTTTTGTGGGTCACACTATCTATACGTAATAAATCACTATACCGGAGAAATGGTATCGATTCGAAAAACACATCCTTCCTGGGAGTTTAGAAAATTGATAAACGACCTATCCGAAGAGTTATCTGAAGGTTATGCACTCAATTGATGTGCAGGGGGGTTCGTTCGGAGACGTTGGATTCCGTTGATGATGTGGAGCACTCGCTGAAGATGGCTGAGTGGGTGGCGGTATTGGGTGGCGAGGGGTGAACTCGCGTGGTGGATGCGTCAGCGGTGTTGCGCAGGAGTCCGTCGACATCTGAGACTCGCAACGGCGTGGCAGCGCGGCAGTCGAAGACGGGCTGTCCTCCTCGATCCCAGGCGGCGCGGAACGGCCGCAGCATCGGCCCGCAGCCACCGGGACCGCAGCGCCGGACAGCCCCGCGGAGCGAGGCGGCTCACGGGGCACGTCGAACGCGGCAGCACGGCTGACGGGCCGAGCGGGGGGAGGACGGGCCCCGAAGCAGTGCCGCAGCGCCGTGCCCGGTTGCCGTGACCGGCAGCGGAGGAGCGCGGTCGGCCCGTGCGGGCTTAGCTCCCCACGCGTTCCGCGTTCCGCACGTCGAATGGTTATCCTCGTTCGGGTATGGGTCGCAGACCGTGGCCACCGAGAGGAGCGATGTGGCAGCCAGTGAAGACGCCCGTGAATTGGCGTTGGTAGCCGCGCGGGCGGCGTCGGACAAGAAGGCCGAGGATCTCCTTCTGCTCGACGTGTCCGACCGGCTCATCATCACCGATTGTTTCGTGATCGCTTCCGCCCCCAGCGAGCGTCAGGTGGACGCGATCGTCGAGTCGGTCGAGGAGAAGATGCGCGCGGCGGGTACCAAACCCGTTCGCAGGGAAGGAACCAGAGAGGGCCGCTGGGTACTGCTCGACTTCGTCGACGTGATCGTGCACGTCCAGCACTCCGAGGAGCGCGCCTTCTACGAGCTGGAGCGGCTGTGGAAGGACTGCCCGGTCATCGAGTTCGCGGAGGACGTGGGTGCGGACGGTTCCACGCCGCACCGGGACGAAGCGGACCGGGACGAAGAGGGCGGGCAGGCGTGACCCTGCAGCGACTGGTGCTCTGGCGGCACGGTGAGACGGAGTACAACGTGACCGGCCGCATCCAGGGGCACCTGGACAGCGAACTCACCGAAGCGGGGTTGGAGCAGGCCAAGAGGGCCGCCCCGGTGATCGCCGAGTTCACCCCCGAGGTGGTGGTGAGTTCCGATCTGCGCCGTGCCGCCGCGACCGCCGCCGCCTACGCCGAGGTGAGCGGTCGGGAAGTGCGGCTGGACAAGCGGCTGCGGGAGACCCACGTCGGCCAGTGGCAGGGACTCAGCGGGGCCGAGGTGGAGAACGGCTGGCCCGGTCAGATGGGGACCTGGCGTGCCCAGCCGACCTGGGCTCCACCGGGCGGTGAGTCCAGGGTCGAGGTCGCCGAGCGCGCCCACGAGGTGGTGCGGGAGCTCGACGAGGCCTGCGGGGGAACCGCCCTGGTGTGCGCGCACGGCGGGTTGATAACGGCGCTGACCGCCCGGCTGCTGGAGTGGCCGACCGACATGTGGCCGAGCCTGGGCGGCGTGGGCAACTGCAGGTGGGCGGTGCTGACGCACAACGCCGTTGGACGTCAGGGCTGGCGCCTGCTGACCTACAACGGCGGACTGCCCGAATGAACGAGCCGTCGGAACCGGCGGACCTCCCCGAGGCGAGACCCTCCGCTCTCCCCGCCGGAGAGGCCGCCCCGTGACCGTATCCGTCGTCACGGACTCCACCGCCTACATCCCGCCCGAGCGAGCCGGTTCGCACGGGCTGCGCGTGGTCCCGCTGCACGTGCGGCTGGACGAGGCCGACTCCAGGCCCGAGACGGTGTTCACCCCGGATGAGCTGACCGCCGCCCTGGAGACGGGGCGGCGGGTGACGACTTCCGGGGCCACCGTGCCCGAGTTCGTCCGGGTCTACCGGGACGCGCTGAGCGCGGGTGCGGACGGGGTCCTCTCGATTCACCTGTCCGGGGAGTTGTCCGGCACCTGCGACGCCGCCCGGGTGGCCGCTCGCGAGGTGGACCCGGACAGGATCCGGGTGCTCGACTCGCGTTCCGCAGCGATGGGACTCGGCTTCGCCGCGCTGGCCGCGGCTGCTCGCGCCGCGCGGGGAGCTTCGCTGCCGGAAGTGGCCGCCGCGGCGGAGCGGACCGCGCGGCGCGCCACCGTGCTGTTCTCGGTGCAGACGATGGAGTACCTGCGCCGGGGCGGCAGGATCGGCGTCGGGGCGGCGCTGCTGGGGACCGCGCTGGCGGTGAAGCCGCTGCTGCGGGTGCGCGCAGGGCTGATCGAGGCGACCGAGAAGGTCCGGACGACGGGACGGGCCCTGAGCAGGCTGGAGGAGCTCGCGGTCGGGGCGTTGCCCGATCCGGTCGGCTCGGAACCGGTCGCGCTGGCCGTGCACCACCTGGCGGCGCCCCGACGCGCCGAGGCGCTGGCCCGGTCGGTGCTCGCCCGCCTGCCCGCCTGCTCGGACTGCGTGATTTCCGAGATCGGCCCCACCGTCGGCGCGCACGTGGGCCCGGGGGCGGTCGGGGTCGTCGTGCTGCCGGGCGAGCAGGGCGCGCCGGACGCGTGATCCGCCCCGCGCGGCTTCCCGGCTTCGGTTCGTCCACAACGCCTCGAACTGTGCACAGGACGTTGCTCGCGGTGTTCTGAGCGCCCCGTGAACGGGCTAGCTTCGGAAACATGTCCGATCTCTTCCCGCCGCGGAGTTCCGAAACGCGGGCCACCGGAGAGGACGCGGCCACCGAGGGGAGCTCGCCCGCGCGGGAACGCCTGCGGGAGCTGATGGACCGAGCGGAGGACGTGCACCCGGCGGATTCCTCCGAATCCTCCGCGGAGGAGAACGCGCGGGAACGGCGGATTCCGCTTCCGCGGTGGCTGCGGGAGCGGCTGCCCCGGTCCCTGCTCGGAGCGCTGCCCGACCCGGGACGCGCCGGGTGCTTCGGCGTGGTGGCCGTCGCGGTGCTCGGCTGCGCGGTCTTCGCGGTCACCTGGAACTCCGGTGGGAGCGGCACCCCGGTGCCCTCCCGCGCGCTGCCCACCGTGGAGCGGGCCGCGAGCACCACCACGTCCCCGCCCGAGCAGCTGGTGATCAGCGTGGTGGGCAAGGTTCGCGAACCGGGGCTGGTCACCCTGGAGGCGGGGGCGCGCGTGGCCGACGCGCTGCGCGCCGCGGGCGGCCCGCGCGCGGGCAGCGACACGCTGGCGCTCAACCTGGCCCGCGAGCTCTCCGACGGGGAGCAGCTCTACGTGGGGATCGAGCCTCCCGAGGGAGCGGAACGATCCGGCGGGAGCGGGGCGGACTCGGCCTCCTCCGAGACGTTGGATCTCAACGCCGCGGAGGAGGAAGGACTGAAGGAACTGCCCGGGGTGGGGCCCGTGACGGCAGGGGCCATCCTGCGGTGGCGCTCGGAGCACGGGGAATTCGACTCCGTGGAGCAGTTGAGCGAGGTGGACGGAATAGGCCCGGCCACCCTGGCCCGCCTGCGCGATCTGGTCCGCGTGTGACCACGAGGGCGGTGGCGACCGCGTCGAACGCGGGGAAGGCGACCCCGCCCTCCGCGGACATGCGGCTGGTGCCCGCCGCTGCGGGGACCTGGGCGGTGACGCTGGTCTGCCTGTACACCGGCTGGCAGGTGGCCTCCGGGGTGTCCTGCGCTGGCTGTCTCGCCACCGTGGCGCTGGCTTTCCTCCGCGGCCGCCGGGTCAACGGCGCGGTCGTGCTGGTGGTGCTGGGGGCGGCCACGGCCTTCTGCCTGGTGCCCAGGCTGCACCACGTGGAAACCCACGAACTGCGCGCCGCCGAGCTGCACGGGGAGAGCGTCGGGGTCCGCGTCGAGCTCACCCGACGCCCCCGGCCGACGGACGCGGACCCGGCCAGCGGTCGGGGAGCCGGGGAGCGCTCCGTGGTCCGCGCCGAGCTGCGCGCCCTCCGAAAAGGGGGCGAGTGGCACCCAATCGGTGGGAGAGCACTGCTGCTGGTGCCCACCTCCTCCTGGGAGGACTCGCTTCCGGGGCGGAGAGTGCGCACCACGGCGGTGGTGGTGCCGCCGCACGGGGCCGGGCTGCTCGCGGCCGTGCTGGTGGTGCACCAGCCGCCGGAGGAGTTGCGGGCGGCCCCGCCCGTCCAGCGGGTGGCCGAAGGTCTCAGAGCCGGACTGCGGGAAGTCTGCTCGCGGGTCCTCGGTTCCGAGGCGGCGGGGCTGCTCCCCGGGCTCGTGATCGGCGACACCGGCGCCCTGCCCGCCACGGTCCGCGAGGAGTTCCGGAAGGCGGGGCTGACCCATCTCACGGCCGTCTCCGGAGCCAACCTGGCGATCGTCTGCGGTGCCGCGCTGGCGCTGCTGCGCCTCGTGCGGGCCCCGCGCCCGCTGGCGGCCGCGGGCGCGGGCTGCGCGCTGCTCGGGTTCGTGGTCCTCGCCGGAGGCGAGCCGAGCGTGCTGCGCGCCGCCGTGATGGGTGGAATCGGGCTGCTCGCCCTCGTGCTGGGGCGCGGGCGTGCCACGCTGCCCGCCCTGGCGGCGAGCGTGATCGTGCTGCTGCTCGTCGACCCCGAACTCGCGATCAGGCCGGGATTCGCGCTGTCGGTCACCGCGACGGCGGCGCTGGTGCTGATCGCCCCCGGCTGGTCGACGGCCCTGCGCGGGCGGGGAGTCCCGCGCGGGCTCGCGGAAGCCCTGGCCGTGCCCGCAGCGGCCCAGCTGGCGACCGGACCGGTGGTCGTGGCCCTGTCCGGCGAGTTCAGCCTCGTGGGGGTGCTGGCCAACATCCTGGCCGAGCCGGTGGTGGCTCCGGCCACGGTGCTCGGCGTGGCCGCCACGCTGGCCGCCGGAATCCCCCGGCTGGGCGAGCTGCTCGTGTGGGCAGCCGCTCCGGAGCTGGAGTGGATACTGCTCGTCGCCAGGAGGGCCGCCGACGTTCCGCTGGCCACGGTTCCGCTGCCCGCCGGGGTGTTCGGGGCCGTGCTGCTGGCCGCTTGCGCGGGGCTCGTGCTCCTCGGAGCGCGCTTTCGCGCCACGCGGCGGTGGACGGTGCTCGGGGCCTGCCTCGCGCTCGTGGTGATGCTGATCGTGCCCGCGGCTGTCCGCCCGCCCTGGCCACCGGGCGGGAGCTGGAGCCTGGTGGCCTGCGACGTCGGGCAGGGGGACGCCCTGGTGCTGGCGACGGGGGTGCGCGACACCGCAGTGGTCGTGGACACGGGGCCGAGCGCCGCGCTGGTCGGTGAGTGCCTCGATCGGCTGGGTGTCGAGCGGGTGCCGCTGCTGGTGCTCACCCACCCGCACGCGGACCACTTCGCCGGGATCGCCGGGGTGGCCGACGGCAGGCGGCTCGGACGGGTCGCCCTGGGCGGGGCCTGCCGCGGAGCGTGGCGCGGAACCGGGGTGCGAGCGCGGATCGCGGAGGCGGGTGCGCGCGAGGTGCGCCTGGCCGCGGGGCAGCGGCTGGGCTGGCCCGGGCTCGTGCTAGAGGTGCTCGCCCCGGCAGCGGATGGATGCCGTGCGGCCGGGGAGCGGATCAACGACGCCTCGACCGTGCTGAAGGCCACCACCCCGGCCGGAAGGGTGCTGTTGACCGGCGACATCGAGCTGGCCGCCCAGCGAAGACTGCTCGGAAGCGGCGAGCGACTGCGCGCGGAGGTGTTGAAGGTCCCGCACCACGGCTCGCGCTACACCAGCGAGGAGTTCCTGCGCGCGGTCTCGCCCGAGCTGGCGCTGATCAGCGTCGGGCACGGGAACGACTACGGGCATCCGAGCGCGGCGATCGTCGCGACGCTGCGGAGCTCCGGAGCGCTCGTGCGGCGAACCGATCACCGCGGCGACATCGCAGTACTGGGCGATCCGGGGAGGTTGCGCGTGGTCGGCTCCGGCAATCCCCTTCGTCCCGAGGAGTGACTCGCCGGCAGGTCGCGGGGAGAGGGCCGCCTGCGACGGACGGGTGGGAGCGAGCAGCTCGCTCCCACCCGCGCCGCGCTCGTCGCGAACCCGTTCCCGAGCGCTGCCCCGATGCCCGGGCAGCGCCGGGGAGAACGAGCCGTTCAGCCGTTCAGCGCCCGGTCCACGGCCTCCGTGTTCGGCTCCACGGTGGCCTTCGGGCCGATGTGCTCCTGCAGGGAGTCCATCGTCTTGAGGCCGTCACCGGTGATCATCAGCACCGTCTCGGAGTCGGGGTCGATCTGCCCCGCCTCGATCAGCTTCTTCGCGGTAGCGACGGTCACGCCTCCGGCCGTCTCGGCGAAGATGCCCTCCGTGCGGGCCAGCAACCTGATGCCCTCGATGACCTCCTCGTCGCTCACGTCCTCCACGGCACCGTTGGTGCGGCGGACGGTGTCCAGCACGTACGGGCCGTCGGCCGGGGCGCCGATGGCCAGCGAACGCGCGATGGTGTCCGGGCGGACCGGCTGGACCACGTCCTGCTCGCCCTTGTAGGCGTTGGCCACCGGGGAGCACCCGGATGCCTGGGCGCCGAAGAGCCGGTACGGGGTCGGTTCGACCAGCCCGACCTCGCCGAGCTCGCGGAAGCCCTTGTCGACCTTGGTCAGCTGCGAGCCGGAGGCGATCGGGACGACGACCTGCTCGGGCAGTCGCCATCCGAGCTGCTCGGCGACCTCGAAGGCGAGGGTCTTGGAGCCTTCCGAGTAGTAGGGGCGGACGTTGACGTTGACGAACGCCCAGTCCTCGTGCTCACCCGCCAGCTCCGTGGCGAGCCTGTTCACGTCGTCGTAGTTGCCGTCCACGGACAGCAGCGAGCCGTCGTACACGGCGGTCATGAGCACCTTCGCCCGCTCGAGCGAGGAGGGGACCAGCACCACCGAGTCCCACCCGGCCCTGGCGGCGGCCGCGCCCACCGCGTTGGCGAGGTTGCCCGTGGACGGACAGGCGAGCACCTTGAACCCGAACTCGCGAGCGGCGGCCAGCGCGACGGCGACCACCCTGTCCTTGAAGGAGTGGGTCGGGTTGCCCGTGTCGTCCTTGACCCAGATCCGCTTCACACCGAGCGCCTCGGCCAGCGCGTCCGCGCGGATGAGCCGCGTGCAGCCGGGGTCGGTGTTCGGGTGCTGCTCCACGTCGGACGGGACGGGCAGCAGGTTCTTGTACCGCCAGATCGAATTGGGACCCGCTTCGATGTCCTCGCGGCGTACTCGGCCGAAGTCGTAGGTGACCTCGAGCGGAGAGAAGTCCTCCAGGCAGACGAACTCGGGCGCCAGGGGTTGCCGGTGCCCCTCTTCCTTGGAAACGAGCTCCGCGGCCGGTCCGAGATCGAGCTTCCGATTCGCCGCATCGGTCTGTGTCTGGGCGGCAGCTGTCATCGCGAGGTCCTCTCCCCTCATCTGTCCCGCTGGCGGGGTCGGAATTGGCACCGTTTTCGCCGACTGCCTCGCGTTCGTGATCACGACAGCCGACGCTGGTTGCCGGGGCTTCGCAGGGCCGGTCCCTCTGCCCCTCTGGATGAGCTATCCAAGTTGTGCGGGCGACGTTACGCCATACGCCCGCCATGCGACCACTGCGACCCAGCATCCGGGACGGGGTTGACGGGGTGGACCGGTGTCAGAATGGGGGGCATGAATCCTCCGGACGCAGCAGCGCCGGCTCAGTTGCACCTCGTTCTCGGCGAGGAGGAACTGCTGGTGGAACGCGCCGTTTCCGATACGTTGGCCGCGGCTCGCCGGGCCGATCCGGGGACCGAGTTGCGGCGCGCCAAGGTGAGTGACCTCACGCCTCCCGAGCTCGACGAGATGCTCAGCCCCTCGCTGTTCGCCGAGAGCCGCGTCGTCGCGCTGGAAGGCGCTCAGGAGGCGGGCAAGGAGATCGCCGAGGCGCTGCTGTCCCTGGCGCGCCAACCGGCGGAGGGGGTGGTCCTGCTCGTGCTGCACAACGGCGGTGGCCGTGCCAAGCAGGCCAAGGAGCTGCCCAAGGCGCTGCGCGACATGGGGGCCACCGTGACCGAGTGCGCGAAGCTGACCCGCCACTCCGAGCGCGAGGCGTTCGTCCGGGCCGAGGCGAGCAGGTGCGGGGGGCGCATCGACCCCCCGGCGGTGAGCGCGCTGCTAGAGACGGTCGGCAACGACCTCAGGGAGCTGGCCTCCTCGGTGTCCCAGCTGATCGCCGACACCGACGGCAGGGTGGACGAGGCGGCCGTGCGGCGCTACCACCAGGGCAAGGCCGAGGTGACCGGTTTCGTCGTCGCGGAGAAGGCGGTGATGGGGGACCGGGCCGGGGCGTTGGAAGCGCTGCGCTGGGCGCTGCAGCTCGGGGTGGCGCACGTGCTGATCGCCGACGCGCTGGCCGACGCGGTGCGGACCATCGGCCGGGTGGCCAGTGCGGGCGGGGGTGACCAGTACCGGTTGGCGCGCGAGCTCGGCATGCCGGCCTGGAAGGTCAAGAAGGCCCAGTCACAGGCCCGGGGCTGGAACAGGCAGGGGGTCACCAAGGCGATGGGGCTGGTGGCCTCGCTCAACGCTCAGGTGAAGGGGCAGGCCGCGGATGCCGAGTACGCCCTGGAAAGGGCCGTGCTGGAGCTGATCGAGCTGCGCTCGGGGTGAGTCGCCGGGCACTGCCGGAATCAAGTCCCCCGGAGCGAGAAGGGCCCCTCCGGCAGCGCCGGAGGGGCCCGCGGTCTCCACCGCTTTCGCGGGGTGCCGCTGCAGTGCCCCGCGCGGATCGGACGAGTACCGAGCCGATCCGCGCGATCTCTTGAGCCGAGCCGGTTTCACCGCGCGGAGTCGTCGTTGACGTGGTTCGACAGTCCCCTCGACTCGACCCCCTCGACTCGACGCGGAAGTGAACCGCCCGGTCGGACCGGATCGTCAGAGCTGGTTGAGCTGGCGAGCCATCGAGGACTTCTTGTTGGCGGCCTGGTTGCGGTGGATGACGCCCTTCTTGGCGGCCTTGTCCAACTCGCGCGTGGCGGCCCGCTCCAGCTCGACGGCCTTCTCCCTGTCGCCGGCGGCAGCGGCCTCGCGGAACTTGCGCATCGCGGTCTTGACCGTGGTCTTGACGGACTTGTTGCGACGGCGGTTGCGCTCGTTGATCAGGACACGCTTCTTGGAGGACTTGATGTTGGCCACTGTTACGCCTCTTTCTGATCGACCGGAGTGTCGCGACCGCGCTCGAACGGCGCCGTCCCCGTGCTGCCCTCGTGCGAAGACGAGGGTGCGGCGGACGGCCTTCCTCCATGTCGGAAACGCCGCGCGGTGCGGTTGGCCATGGTAGCAATCCCGAATACGGCAGCCGTGTCCGGTTCGAGGAGGTCAGCCGCCGTGCTCGCGCGGCTGCTCGTCGTGCTTGGCCGGCCGTCCCCGGCGGGGCTGGGACCCGGCGTTGCTCGGTAGCCGCCCCGCGTCCTCGAGCGCGCGGCGCAGCAGGAACTCGATCTGCGCGTTGGTGCTGCGCAGTTCGTCACCTGCCCAGCGCGCGAGCGCGTCGTGAACGGTCGGGTCCAACCGCAGCAGGAAGCTCTTGCGGGATGCCACGGAACACCTCAGTGATACAACGAGCTGGTGTTGACCACCGGTTGCGCCGCGTTGTCGCCGCACAGCACCACCAGCAGGTTGCTGACCATGGCTGCCTTGCGCTCCTCATCGAGCTCGACGACCTCCTGTTCGGAGAGATCGCGGAGAGCGGACTCCACCATCCCGACCGCGCCTTGCACGATCCGCTCCCGCGCGGCCACGACCGCCTCTGCCTGTTGGCGCTGCAGCATCGACTGCGCGATCTCCGGAGCGTAGGCCAGGTGAGTGAGGCGGGACTCCACGACCTCCACCCCAGCGGGGCGGACCCTTTCGGCGACTTCGACGGACAGCTTGGCGGTTATCTCGGACGCGTTCTCCCGCAGCGAGAGGTTCTCCGAGCCCGCACTGTCATAGGAGTAGCTGGTGGCGATGTGCCGCACCGCAGTTTCGGTCTGGGTCTGCACGAACTCGACGAAGTCGTCGACCGTGAACGACGCCTGCGCGGTGTCGGCGACTTGCCACACGACGACCGCGGCGATCTCGATCGGGCTGCCGTCGGCGTCGTTGACCTTCATCACGTTGGTCTCGTGATTGCGGATCCGTGTGGAGATGGGCCTGCGCGTGGTCAGCGGATTGACCCACTGCAACCCGGCCGGACGCAGCGTCCCGGTGTAGCGGCCGAGGAACTGCAGCACCCGCGCCTCTCCCGGGGAGACGGCCACCAGCCCGATCAGGACCAGCAGTCCTCCGATTACGACGACGATCCCGATCGCCAGCAGCCACCACGTCGACGTGGCACCCCCGATGGTCACCAGCGCGATGCCGCCGAACAGCGCGAGCAGTCCCAGCCCGAGCATCGGCAGTCCGGGGGCGCGTTCCCGTGCCGCGTACTCGCGGATCTCGGGGTCGGGCATCGAGACGGTGGCCTCGGATGCGGGGTCCGGTGGTCGGGTGGCGGAACCGTCCGCGCTCATCGATCCTCCTCGGAGTCGAAACCGATGTCTTGTAGACATCATAGTGATATCACTTTTTCGGTAGGTGATCAATCCCGAACCGTCGGGTGATCCCAGTTGCCCACGGGAGTGGCGGGGAAGCCGGCCGAACGAGCCGTCGACGGGACGCACCACAGCTCCTGCCGAGGCTGGGCCCGGCCTGATGGAGCGCCCGTGAGCGCCGCGACCGTTCGGCGGAGCCGTCCGCGATCGGGTAGGACGGGGGCATGGACGTTCTCAGCAGCAGGATGATTCTGCGGCCCGGAGACCACGATCGTTCGGTGCGGTTCTACCGCGACGTGCTCGGCCTGGCCGTCCACCGCGAGTTCCCCGGGGGAACGGTGTTCTTCCTCGGGCAGGGGCTGCTGGAGATTTCCGGCAGCGGCAGCACCGGTCCGAGTCCCGACCAGATGCTGTGGTTGCAGGTGCGGGACGCAGCCGAGAGCGTTCGGCAGCTGCGCGAGCGCGGAGTCGAGGTGCTGTCCGAGCCCGCACGCCAACCCTGGGGGCTGATCGAGGGAACCGTCGCGGACCCGGACGGGATGCGGATCGTGCTCGTCGAGGTGCCCCCCGAGCATCCGCTGCGCGCCGACGTGCGGCAGCAGTGAGCGCTTCCGCCCTCCCGCGCTCCGGCGTACCGTCTCGCGCGAGACCGCCGTTGCCGGGGAGGCAGCGGTCCGCGCAGCACCCCGGTCCCGGAGCTGGCATCGGACATCCACGACTTTCGTGGGACGATGGAAGCAAATCCCTGCCCGTACGCGAGTCGACATCCCGCGAGGAAGACTTCAGTGAGCACCTTCGCAGACACGACCTTCACGTCTCCTGAACGCATCAGGAACTTCTGCATCATCGCCCACATCGACCACGGCAAGTCGACACTGGCCGACCGGGTGCTGCAGCTCACCGAGGTGCTCGACGAGCGCGCGTATCGGGACCAGTACCTGGACCGGATGGACCTGGAGCGCGAGCGCGGCATCACGATCAAGTCGCAGAACGTGCGGCTGCCGTGGCAGCTCGACAACGAGGACTACGTGCTGCACCTGATCGACACGCCGGGGCACGTCGACTTCACCTACGAGGTCAGCCGCTCCCTGGCCGCGTGCGAGGGCGCCATCCTGCTGGTCGACGCGTCCCAGGGCATCGAGGCGCAGACCCTGGCCAACCTCTACCTGGCCATGGAGCACGACCTGGAGATCATCCCCGTGCTCAACAAGATCGACCTCCCCTCCGCGGAGCCGGACTACTACGCCGCGGAGCTCGCCCACATCATCGGCTGCGCGGAGTCCGACGTGCTGCGGGTCTCGGCCAAGAGCGGTGAGGGCGTGGCCGAGGTGCTCGACGCGGTGGTGGTCAACGTCCCCCCGCCGGTCGGCGAGCAGGACGCGCCCGCGCGTGCGATGATCTTCGACTCGGTCTACGACACCTACCGGGGCGTGATCACCTACATCCGGGTGGTCGACGGCAAGATCACCCCGCGGGAGAAGATCCGGATGATGTCGACCGGGGCCACCCACGAGCTGTTGGAAGTGGGGGTCATATCGCCGGACCAGAAGCCCTCCGAGGGACTCGGGGTCGGCGAGGTCGGCTACCTGATCACCGGGGTCAAGGACGTCCGCCAGTCCAGGGTCGGGGACACGGTCACCTTCGCGAAGAACGGGGCCGAGCAGGCGCTGCCCGGCTACCGGGACCCGATCCCCATGGTTTACGCCGGGCTCTACCCGATCGAGGGCTCCGACTACCCGGTCCTGCGGGACGCGCTGGACAAGCTGCTGCTCAACGACGCCGCGCTGACCTACGAGCCGGAGACGTCGGGAGCGCTCGGCTTCGGTTTCCGCTGCGGTTTCCTCGGGCTGCTGCACCTGGAGATCACCAGGGCGCGGCTGGAGCGCGAGTACAACCTGAACCTCATCTCCACCGCCCCGAACGTGGTCTACAACGTCACGTTGCAGGACGGCACCGAGGTCGAGGTCACCAACCCCTCCGACTGGCCCGAGAACAAGGTCCAGGAGGTGCGCGAGCCGATCGCCAAGTGCACCGTGATCGCTCCGTCCGAGTTCGTCGGCGCGATCATGGAGCTGTGCCAGAGCAGGCGCGGGCAGCTCGACAGCATGGACTACCTCTCCGAGAGCCGCGTCGAGCTGCGCTACACCATGCCGCTGGGCGAGATCGTGTTCGACTTCTTCGACCACCTCAAGTCGCGCACGCGCGGCTACGCCTCCATGGACTACGAGGAGTCCGGTACGCAGGCCTCGGATCTGGTCAAGGTGGACATCCTGCTGCAGCACGAGCCCGTGGACGCGTTCAGCGCGATCGTGCACAAGGACAACGCCTACTCCTACGGTGCGCGGATGGCCTCGAAGCTGCGCGAGCTGATCCCGCGCCAGCAGTTCGAGGTGCCGGTCCAGGCCGCAGTGGGCTCGCGGATCATAGCCCGCGAGACGATCCGCGCCATGCGCAAGGACGTCCTCGCCAAGTGCTACGGCGGTGACATCAGCCGTAAGCGCAAGCTGCTGGAAAAGCAGAAGGAAGGCAAGAAGAAGATGAAGACGGTCGGTCGCGTCGAGGTCCCGCAGGAGGCCTTCGTGGCCGCGCTGTCCACGGACGATTCGGCCAAGGACGACTCCTCCAAGGGCAAGAAGTAAGGCCCGCCGCTGAAAGTCTCCGCGAGGTCGTCGCGGGGCGCGTGCGGCAGTGATCGGCTCCACGTGCCCCGCTGCCGCGCGGCGCGGCCACTCGCGCCCTCCGGGTGCGCCCGGCACGCGCGAGTGAGCGCTCCAGCGGGGCGAAGCCCGCTCCGCCGGTGGCTCGCTGACGGGCATCCGCGTTCCGGTGCGTTCGTGTCGCCGAGTGTCCGGGGTGCGTAGTTGAATCGTCTCCCGTAGCCGTCGACACCGAGCACGAGACGGGAGAGCGATGTCCGAGGAGCACGAGTACACCACCGCGGTGCGGTGGACGGGCAACCGGGGCAGCGGTACCGAGACGTACCGCTCCTACGGTCGCGAGCACGTCGTCGAGGTGACGGGCAAGCCGGTGCTGCACGGCTCCGCCGATCCGGCCTTCCTGGGTGATCCGGGACTGATGAACCCGGAGGAGCTGCTGGTCGCCGCGCTCGCGGAGTGCCACATGCTCTGGTACCTGGGCATCTGCGCCTCCTCCGGGGCGGTGGTCACCGACTACCGCGACTCCGCCACGGGCACCATGGTCGAGCAAGCTTCCGGAGGGGGGCGGTTCACCGAGGTGGTGCTGCGTCCGGTCGTGACCGTGCGGGACGAGTCGATGCGGGAGACCGCGTCGAGGGCGCACGAGCAGGCGCACCGCCGGTGCTTCATCGCGAATTCGGTCAACTTCCCGGTGCGCCACGAGCCGGAGATCCGCGTGGAGTCCTGACCCCGGGCCCACCTCCGCGCTGCCGCGGGGAAGGCCTTTCGCGGAGCGCGTCCACCGGATCCGTTCCGGTGGACGCGACTCGTTCGCGGGGCATTTCCGCCCGTGAATCGTGCACATACTGATTTGCGTCCGACACCCTTCGTGTTCGGGCGGCCGGTCCTCGGTCCGTTGCGCGGGGCGCGAGCAGTGTGTCCTTTCTCTTCCCTGTGGTTTGCGGTACCCATATAGAAACTATCTATGGGGTTAATTCAAAAATCGTCTGAAGTGTTCCCGTGTGGTCTCTGCGCTGGGGATGGAGTTTGCCGTTTTCGATTTTGAGGTCGATCTCGAGGAGGGGGTCGGTCGCGATGGGGGTTGCGTTCGTTCCGCTGTCGGATAGTATGCCCGTCGAATAACGACAGGGGTCGGCGATTAATTGTCCGAGTCCGTTGTCGCGCCGCGGGGCAAAGCGTCGAACGATCAAAGGCGATCTTTTTTTGACGACCGTGGTTTTTCCGGTTTGAACGGTCCGGATCGCATGCTGTCGCAATCCACCCAGTGCAGGAGGTCGAACATGGGAGACGCGGAGACGTCGCGCACACGTCTGCCGATCTCGGGAAAGACCCGGCAGGATCCCACCTCATTGGACATCCACTCGCAGGACCCGCCGTTCACCCCTCCGGAGCAGGTGAGCGCCCCCGAAGGCGCACCGAACGTGGTCGTCGTGCTGCTGGACGACATGGGTTTCGGAGCTCCGAGCGCCTTCGGCGGTCCGTGCGAGATGCCCACGGCGGAGCGGCTCGCCGAGGGGGGACTGCGCTACACGCGTTTCCACGTCACAGCCGTCTGCTCTCCCACCAGGCAGTCCCTGCTGACCGGGCGCAACCACCATTCCGTGGGGATGGGCGTGACGACCGAGATGGCCAGCGCCGCGCCGGGCTACGACGGGACACGCCCCCTGAGCGCGGGGACGATCGGGCAGATCCTGGCGGGCAACGGTTACAACACCGGCGCCTTCGGGAAGTGGCACCAGACCCCGGCGCGGGACGTGAGCGCGGCGGGGCCGTTCGACCGCTGGCCCACGGGTGAGGGCTTCGAGAAGTTCTACGGCTTCCTGTGCGCGGAGATGAACCACTGGTACCCGGTGCTGTTCGACGGGACCACCCCGGTGGAGCCCTCGCGCAGGCCGGAGGACGGCTACCACCTCTCCGAGGACCTCGTGGACCGCGCGATCGACTGGGTCAAGGACCAGAAGTCGCTCAAACCCGACAACCCGTTCTTCGCCTACCTGCCGTTCGGCGCCACCCACGCCCCGTACCACGTCCCGAAGGAGTACCGGGACAAGTACCGCGGGGCCTTCGACCACGGCTGGGACCGGCAGCGCGAGATCACCCTGCAGCGGCAGAAGGAGCTGGGGGTCGTGCCGCCGGACACCGAGCTGGCGCCGTGGGCGGAGGGAGTCCCGCACTGGGACGAGCTCTCCGATGCCGAGCGCGAGTCGGCGGCCTCGCTGATGGAGCTGTACGCCGGTTTCGCCGAGCACACCGACGACCAGATCGGTCGTTTCGTGGACGCCCTGGAGGAGCAGGGGGAGCTGGACAACACCCTGTTCGTCTACATCCTCGGCGACAACGGGGCCTCAGCGGAGGGCGGCCTCGGCGGCACCCTCAACGAGCACCGCTACGCCAGCGGCATCCCGGACGACGCGGAGACGATCAACCGGTACCGCGAGCAGCTGGGCGACTCCAGCACGCACGCGCACTACCCGGTCGGCTGGGCGCTGGCGATGAACACGCCCTACCAGTGGACCAAGCAGGTCGCCTCGCACTTCGGCGGGACCAGGGACGGGATGATCGTCCACTGGCCGCGCGGCATCGCCGAACCGGGCGGGATCCGCAACCAGTTCCACCACGTCATCGACGTGCTGCCCACGGTCCTGGAAGCGGCGGGGATCCCGGAGCCAGCGGAGGTCAACGGGGTGACCCAGCAGCCCGTCGAGGGCACGAGCATGCTCTACACCTTCAACGACGCCGACGCCGCCGACCGCCACCGGGTCCAGTACTTCGAGATGGTGGGCAACAGGGGCATCTACCAGGACGGCTGGATGGCGGTGACCCGGCACGGAACCCCGTGGGAGATGGTGCAGGACGGCTCGGAGAGCAGCTTCGAGGACGACCGGTGGGAGCTCTACAACACCAATGTGGACTGGAGCCAGGCCCACGACATCTCCGCCGAGTACCCGGAAAAGCTCCGGGAGCTGCAGCAGCTGTTCATGATCGAGGCCAGTCGCCACAACGTCCTCCCGCTCGACGACCGCATGACCGAGCGGGAGAACCCGCGGGAGGCCGGACGGCGCGACCTGCACGGTGACCGCAAGACGATCACCCTCCCCGGCTCGGCGTCACGCTTGACCGAGGAGACCGCGCCCAACGTCAAGAACCGCTCGCACACGCTCACCGCACGCTGCGAGATCCCCGAGGCCGGCGCCGAGGGCGTCCTGGTGGCCCAGGGCGGTCGCTTCGGCGGGTGGTCGCTGTACGTGCACGAGGGCAGGGCCTGCTACGCGTACAACTACTTCGGGCTCGAGCTCTACCGGGTGCAGGACTCCGAGCAGTTGAGCGCGGGAACGCACGAGATCGCGCTCGAGTTCTCCTACGACGGCGGTGGTGTCGGCATGGGCGGCACCGCGACCCTCTCCGTGGACGGCGCGCAGGTCGCCGAGGGGCGGGTCGAGGCCACCATCCCCTACTACTTCGCCTTCGACGAGACGTTCGACGTCGGGGTGGACCGCGCCTCGCCGGTCACCGAGGACTACCCCGTGGTCGACAACGCCTTCACGGGGAAGCTGCACACGGTGCGCGTGGACCTCGGCGACGACCTGCACAGCGACAGCGACAGCGAACTGGGACGCGAGAGGTTCAGGGCGGCACATGAGTGAGCAGGAGGAGAAACCGGCCTGCTGCGCCCCCTCGGCGGGACGTGCCGCGAGCTCGTCCGCGGAGGAGCCGGTGGTGGACCGGGGCGAGGCCCGCTCCGGTTCCACCGCGGGACTCGTGCGGCTCGACGGAGGCGTCTTCCGCATGGGCGAGGACCGGGACCACGCCTACGCGCAGGACGGCGAGGGGCCGGTACGCGAGGTGCGGCTCGATCCGTACTGGATCTCGCCCACGACGGTGACGGTCGCGGATTTCGCCGCCTTCGTGGACGCGACCGGCTACCGGACCGACGCCGAGCTGTGGGGGTGGTCGTTCGTGTTCGGCGGCCTCCTGCCCGACGACTTCCCGCCCACGCGGGGGGTGGCGGCCGCCCCCTGGTGGCGCCAGGTCGAGGGGGCCTACTGGTGGTGCCCGGAGGGGCCGCACTCCGATGTGGTCCAGCGTTCGGATCACCCGGTCACGCACGTGTCCTTCCGGGACGCGCAGGCCTACTGCGTCTGGGCCGGGCTCAGGTTGCCGACCGAGGCCGAGTGGGAGCACGCGGCGCGCGGCGGACTGGAGGGGTGCGCCTTCCCGTGGGGTGATGAGCTGGAACCTTCGGGAGAGCACCGGATGAACGTGTGGCAGGGTGAGTTCCCCGGGCGCAACGAGTGCGCGGACGGCTGGTACGGCACCTGCCCCGTGGACGAGTTCGCCCCGAACGGGTACGGCTTGTACAACATGACCGGCAACGTGTGGGAGTGGTGCGCGGACTGGTTCGATCCCGAGTACCCGGCCGGAGGAGTCGGAACCAATCCGCAGGGCCCTCCGGTGGGGCAGCGGCGCAGCGCACGTGGTGGTTCCTACCTGTGCCACGAGTCCCACTGCCGCCGTTACCGGGTGTCGGCGCGGCAGGGCGTGACCCCGGACTCCTCGATCGGCAACATCGGTTTCCGGTGCGTGCGTGACGCGTAGCGGCGCTTCGCCCGGTGCGTCGACCGCGTCGTCCGCGGTGGACGCTCGGGCGGCTCGCGCCGTGCCCGCGGGACCCCGCCGTGGTGGTCCCCGCGGGCGCGGCGCCCCGTGAGCGGTCCCGGTCCGGGAGGCAGGGTCCTGCCGGTCGACGAGCACGGCGAGTGGAAGGTCGGATGCATGGAGCGCAGGGAGCTAGAGTACTTCCTGGCCATAGCCGAGTGCGGGAGCTTCACCGCGGCGGCGCAGACGCTGCGCATCGCGCAGCCCTCGTTGTCGCACGCGATCGCGACGTTGGAGAACCGGCTCGGGGGCAGGGTCTTTCACCGGCTCCCCCAGGGGATTGCCCTGACGCCTGCGGGCGAGGCCCTGATCGAGCCCGCGCGCCAGGTGATGCGTGATCTGAGTACGGCGAGTGAGTCGGTGCGCGAGGTGCTCGGGCTGGCAGGCGGGAGGTTGGACATCGTCGCGCAGACGACGCTGGCGGTGGACCCGCTCGCGGAGCTGGTCGGATCGTTCCTGCGCGCGCACCCGAAGGTGGCGGTGCACATC
This sequence comes from Actinopolyspora sp. BKK2, assembly GCF_011291845.1. Classification (NCBI taxonomy): domain Bacteria; kingdom Bacillati; phylum Actinomycetota; class Actinomycetes; order Actinopolysporales; family Actinopolysporaceae; genus Actinopolyspora; species Actinopolyspora sp. BKK2. Next base: position 139,953 of record NZ_JAANTE010000007.1, read on the forward strand.
GCCGACCCCGAGCTCGGCTGGGACGTGACGGCGGCCGTGCGAGCGGGCGAGTGCGAGCTCGGCATGGTCGACTCGACGGAGGAGGTGCTGGAGGACCTCGCCAGCATGGTGCTGCCCGGCAGGGAGATCCAGGCGGTGCTGCCCGCCTCGGCGGCACCGGCGGAGCGCGCGGAGCTGACCCCGGCCGATCTCGCCGAGCTGGACTGGGTGAGCACTCCCAAGGGAACGGCCACCCGCGAGGTGATCGAGGAGACCGTGGGTACCCGGGGAGGCGGCCCGAACGTGATGGTGGAGACCGCGCACCAGGCCATGATCGTGCCGAGCGTGCTCGCCGGAGCGGGGGCCACCCTGCTGCCCGCTTCGATGGCCGCTGAGGCCGGAAAGCAGGGGGCCACGATCATGTCGCTGCGTCCGCGGGTGATCCGGCGCGGGGTGCTGTTCTGGCGTCGTGGCCCGCTTTCGCCCTCGGCTGCGGAGTTCGTGCGGTTGGTCGAGGAGCTCGTGCGGCGCGGGCGGGGCGACGAGGCCCCCCGCGAGTAGTGCCGCGGCCCGGCAGGGCCGCGAGGCGCGGTCGACCCCGCGCCGCGAAGTGGAACGAATCGTTCCGCGTCGGAACGCGCGACGTTCCGGCTCGGAACCGCGTGTCTTCTCAACGGCGAGAGGATCGATGGACCGAGGGGTTCGCGAACCCCGATCCGGGATGACATCGATCAGGATACCGAAACGGCGATTACGGGGCCGGCCGTCCTGATCCGGGATTCTTCCGATGGGTCCCGATCGTGCTTTTCCGCGGTGGCGAGGCCGCGGAAGGAAGGGAGGTGTGGAATGGCGTTCTCGGTGTTTTTCGGAGCGGGTGGGGCGTTCGACCGACCGGTCGATTGGGCGCTGTGAACGACGTTCGAGATCGTTCGCGGCGGGCGGCGATCCGGCCACGAACTGCCCGAACGCTCCGTCGAGTCCGAGCGCGCCGCGCACGTCCGGCGTCGTGACTCCGGAGGCCGCGCACAGCGCCCGCTCCGTCCGCATGTCCCCGACATTGAAGACAGTGATTCCTATGCAAACTTCAAAAAAGAACCGCCCCGCGGTCGGAGTCGTTTTCTTCGTCTCCGTCGTGATCACGGCGCTGATCGTGCTGTGGGGTGCCTTGGCGCCGAACAACTTCGGCGTCGTCACCAACAGGGTTTTCGGCTACGTGGTCTCGGATATGAGCTGGTTCTTCCTGCTCGCGGCGAACGTTTTTCTCGTGTTCGTGATCTACCTGGGACTGAGCAGGTACGGCAGGACGAAACTCGGCAAGGACGACGACAAGCCCGATTTCGGTCGTCTTTCCTGGTTCGCCATGATGTTTCAGGCGGGCATGGGGCCTGCCATCATTTTCTGGGGTCTGGCCGAACCGCTGTCGCACTACGACAACGTTCCGTTCGGCCTGGCCGAGCCGGGTTCACAGGAGGCCGCCGGACTGGCCATTCAGTACTCCTTCTTCCACTGGGCCTTGCACCCCTGGGCGATCTATGCCACCGCGGGGCTGGCCGTGGCCTACTTCACGCACCGCAAGGGGGAGAAGGCCCTGATCAGCGCCATCTTCCGGCCGCTGCTCGGTGACCGCGTCGACGGTCCGCTGGGCAAGGCGCTCGACGTCCTGGCTGTGCTGGCGGTGGTGTTCGGCATCGCCGTCGCCCTGGGGCAGGCGGGACTGCAGCTGACGGCGGGACTCGGGGAGACCTTCGGACTGCCCACCGGGGTGTGGGTGCAGCTCGCGATCCTCGGCCTGACCACTGCGGCGTTCATGATCTCGGCGACGACGCGGATCGAGCACGGCATCAAGTGGATCGCCAACATCAGCATGCTCATCGCCCCGCTGCTGCTGATCTTCTACTTCGTGGTCGGCCCGACCGTCGTGCAGCTCAACGTCCTGACCGAGGGCATCGGCAACTACCTGACCAACATCGTTCCGATGAGCTTCCGGCTGGACGCGTTCGACATCAACACGGAGTGGTTGGGGAGCTGGACCGTCTTCTACTGGTCCTGGTGGATCGCCTGGGCACCGTACGTGGGGATGTTCATGGCGCGCATCTCCCGCGGACGCAGCATCCGCGAGTTCGTCGGAGCCACCGTGCTCGCTCCCAGCATCGTCAGCATGATCTGGATCGCCGTGTTCGGCGGAGCGGCGCTGCAGCTGGCTCGCAACGGGCAGGCCTCCGACATCGCCGGAACCGTGGCGCAGAGCCCGGCCGCGGGCATGTTCGTGTTCATCAAGGAGTACCCGCTGCCCATCCTCCTGGCGATCATCACGCTGGTGTTGCTGTGGGTGTTCTTCGTGGCCAGCGCCGATTCCGGCACCGTGGTGCTGGGCGAGCTGTCCAGCGGCGGCTCCCCGGACCCCAAGGTCTGGGTGCGACTCCTCTGGGGACTCCTGCTGGCCGGTGTCGCTGCCGTCCTGCTGGTCTCCGGTGGGCTCGGCGCCCTCCAGAAGGCCTCGGTGCTCATCGGGGCACCGTTCGCGCTCGTGCTGCTCGGCATCTGCGTGGCCTTCTTCAAGACCCTGTCGAAGGAGCGCAGTCCTCGCGTGGAGGGGGACGCGCGCGGCCGGACCACCGAGGCCGGTGACCCGGAAGCCCCGGAAGGCCCTGAAGCCTCGGAAGATCCGGCAGCCCCGGGAGAGCGGCCGGCGGAGCGGCAGGACCGGGCGGTCGGGGACGAGCAGCGTCCCGACGAGCGCGTGCACCTCGCGTGAGCGCCGCGGGTGACCACTGCTGTTCGCGGTGTTCGTGGTGATCGGATCCGGTCGTGCCGGATCGGTTCGGTGCCTCGGTGACCGGGTGTCGCGGAGTGCCGCCGAGCCGGGATCACCGTGCTCGGATTGGTGGCGTGTGTGCTGTGGCCGAGGAGACCAGGGGCGAGTCGTCCGCCGAGGCGGGCGCGGGAGCGCCTTCTCCCCGCGGCTCCGGCGCACGGGCCATCACGTCGGTTCGATGAAAGCCCCGCGTGGAGGCGGTCCCGATCGGCGGTCGGCCGATCGGGACCGGCTCGACCGGCGCCGCCTCGAGCGCTGCCGTCCCCTCCCAGCCCGGGGCGGGCAGCAGCGCTCGGGAAGGGCGCTGCTGGAGTCACTGGTGCGACTCCAGGAACGCGTAGACGTCGGCCTCGTCCACACCGGGGAAGGTGTCCGAGGGCAGCGCCGAGAGCACGTGCGAGTGCGCCCGGGCCGACGGCCAGACCATGCCCTGCCAGCGGTTGGCCAGTTCGGTCGGAGGGCGCTGGCAGCACTCCCCGTTCGGGCAGCCCGATTTGGAGTGGTTCGTGGTCTCGCGTCCCCGGAACCAGCGCGATTCCGTGTAGGGCACGCCCAGCGTGATCGCGAAGTCGCGCCCTCGGCTGGGGTCGACGTGGGCGACGCACCAGTGCGTGGCCCCCGGCTTGTCGGTGTACTGGTAGTGGGTGGAGTAGCGGTCGGGTGAGGTGAAGACCTGCCTGCCCGCCCAGTACCGGCACATCCGCTGCCCCTCGATGGCTCCGGTGGGGTCGGCGGGGAACTCCAGCCCGTCGTTGGCGTAGGCCTTGTAGATGATCCCGGTCTCGTCGTTGCGCACGAAGTGGCACACCAGGTCCAGGTACTGGGTCGCCAGGTTGGTGAAGCGGTGCGCGGCCATCTCGTAGGAGACGGAGAAGACGTCGCGCAGGTCCTCCACGGCCAGGTCGCGGTCGGCCTTGGCCTGCCGGAGGAAGGGCACCGCCGAGCTCTCCGGGATCAGCACGGCCGCGGCGAAGTAGTTCGCCTCGACGCGTTGGCGCAGGAAGTCCGCGAAGTCCCGCGGCTGCCGGTGCCCCAGGGTGAGGTGCCCCAGGGTCTGCAGCAGGATCGTCCGCGGGCTGTGCATGCCCAGGGACTCGCGTCGCAGGAAGATCCTCCTGTGGCGCAGGTCGGTGACCGAGCGCACGGAGCGGGGCAGGTCGGTGACGAACCGCAGGCCGTATCCGAGATGGGTCGCGATGGACTGGATCAGGCCCTCGGAGAGCGGCCCCCCGTGGTACCCGACGCGGTGCAGTATCCCGTCCGCCGACTTCTCGATCTCGGGGAAGTAGTTGCCGTGCTCGCGCATCATGCTGCGCAGGTCGGCGTTGGCCGCGCGGGCCTCCTCCGGGGTGGCGACCCGCTTGGTCTCCCTGCGGCGCAGCTCCTCGTACAGCGCCAGCACGTGCTCCAGCACCTCGGTGGGGACCCGTTTGGTGACTTTCAGCGGTGGAACGTCGAGCTGCTGGTACAGCGGGTCGAGCTGTGCCTGCTCCACGGCTATCTCCAGCTCGGCGCGCCTGTTCGGCGGTTTCTTCGACAGCAGTTCGTCGACGGTGCTGCCGAGCGCCGTGGCCAGCGATCTGAGCAGCGAGAGCTTGGGTTCGCGGTGCCCGTTCTCCAGCAGCGAGAGCTGCGAGGGGGCTCGGTCCACGCGTTTGCCCAGCTCGGAGAGGGTCAGCCCCGCAGCCTTGCGCATGTGACGCAGCCGCTGGCCGAACACCAGCAGGTCCTGCTCCGTGGAGAAAGTTCCCGCTTCTTCCGCGGACTCGGTTGTGAACTCCGACATGTCCTTTACTGTAGCAGAAAAAACCGAAAATTTTGTCTCGGTATCTCCTCGTTTTTTCTTGATGCAGCACCAACACTGGGCTCAACAGGCCGCAAGCGATCGGAAAGGTGAAAGCCATGAGCCCTCAACCCGGTATCCGCGAACAGGCCCTGCAGGCAGCCAAGGACCTCCAGCACGACTGGGAGACGAACCCGCGTTGGAAGGGCGTCGAGCGCACCTACTCCGCCAGTGACGTCATCCGCCTCCGCGGCTCCGTGCAGGAGGAGAACACGCTGGCGCGGCTGGGCGCCGAGCGCCTGTGGGAGCTGCTGCGGGACAACGACTACATCCACGCTCTCGGCGCGCTGACCGGCAACCAGGCCGTCCAGCAGGTCCGCGCGGGGCTGCAGGCCATCTACCTGTCGGGCTGGCAGGTCGCCGCCGACGCCAACCTCGCGGGCGAGACCTACCCGGACCAGAGCCTGTACCCCGCCAACTCGGTCCCGCAGGTGGTCCGCAGGATCAACAACGCCCTCAAGCGGGCCGACCAGGTCGCCTGGTCCGAGGCGCTGGACCCCGAGGCCTCCGAGGTGGAGCAGGAGGACCGGCACTGGCTGGCCCCGATCGTCGCCGACGCCGAGGCCGGGTTCGGCGGTGCGCTCAACGCCTACGAGCTCATGAAGGGCATGATCCAGGCGGGTGCCGCCGGGGTGCACTGGGAGGACCAGCTGGCTTCCGAGAAGAAGTGCGGCCACCTCGGGGGCAAGGTGCTCATCCCCACCAGCCAGCACGTCAAGACGCTCAACTCGGCCAGGCTGGCCGCCGACGTCGCGGGAGTTCCGACGCTGGTCGTGGCCCGCACCGACGCGCAGGCGGCCACGCTGCTGACCAGCGATGTGGACGAGCGGGACCAGAAGTTCGTCACCGGCGAGCGCACTTCCGAGGGCTTCTACAAGGTCAACAACGGCCTCGAGCCGTGCATCGAGCGCGGCCTCGCCTACGCGCCCTACGCCGATCTCATCTGGATGGAGACCTCGACTCCCGACCTGGACGTGGCCAGGAAGTTCGCCGAGTCGATCAAGGCCCAGTACCCGGACAAGATGCTGGCCTACAACTGCTCGCCCTCCTTCAACTGGCGCAAGAACCTGGACGACAGCACCATCGCCAAGTTCCAGCGGGAGCTCAGCCAGATGGGCTACAAGTTCCAGTTCATCACGCTGGCCGGCTTCCACGCGCTGAACCACAGCATGTTCGACCTGGCCAAGAACTACGCCACGGACGACATGGCCGCCTACGTCGACCTCCAGGAGAAGGAGTTCGCGGCGGAGAAGGACGGCTACACCGCGACGAAGCACCAGCGCGAGGCGGGCACCGGCTACTTCGACCGGATCAGCATGGCCGTGAACCCCGAGTCCTCGACCACCGCCCTGTCCGGGTCCACCGAAGCGGCCCAGTTCTGAGTCGAGGCGGCCGCTCCCGCGCCTGAGCGCCGGGACGGAACTTCTCATCTCCCGACTTCACGAGAACTGTGAACGCCTCGGTGGGCAGGCGTTCACCCGAGACGCACCAGCGGCCCTGTGGCGGGGTGTGATGATCGCGATGGTGCGAGTGGGCGGGAACCCGGATCGGCGGGTTCCCGCCCACGCTCGTGTGTACCGGGGTCGCCCGGCGAGGCCCATCGGCCGTGGCGCGAACTTTCCCGGAGTCTTCCGGTCCGCCTTCTTGGCTCACACGATCGTGTTGTGACGTAGAACACCCTGTTGCGAGGTGGCGCGATCGATGAATGATTGGGCCACCAAAAGTTTGTCTTCCTATTGGTGGAAGCGGGCGAGCGGCCCAGGGGAAGGGTGCGTAGCGGAATGACCAACGAGCTGGAGCACTTCATCGGAGGCAAACGCGTCGCGGGGACCTCGGGGAACCGGGGCGAGGTCTTCGATCCGAACACGGGAACCGTCCGGTCCAGGGTGCCGTTCGCCTCCGCCGAGGAGGTGGACGCGGCCGTGCGCGGCGCGGCCGAGGCGCAGCGCGAGTGGGCGAGTTGGAACCCCCAGCGCAGGGCACGGGTCCTGATGAGGTTCCTCGAGCTGTGCAACGAGGAGATGGACTCGCTGGCGCGGCTGCTGGCCTCCGAGCACGGCAAGACGGTCCCGGACGCGCGCGGCGACGTGCAGCGCGGTCTCGAGGTCGTCGAGTTCGCAGCGGGGATCCCGCACCTGCTCAAGGGGGAGTACAGCGAAGGAGCGGGCACCGGCATCGACGTCTACTCGATGCGGCAGCCGCTCGGCGTCGTCGCGGGCATCACTCCGTTCAACTTCCCGGCGATGATCCCGCTGTGGAAGGCGGCCCCCGCGATCGCCTGCGGCAACTCCTTCGTGCTCAAGCCGTCCGAGCGCGACCCCTCCGTGCCGCTGCGCCTGGCCGAGCTGTTCGTCGAGGCGGGGCTGCCCCCGGGCGTGCTGAACGTGGTCAACGGGGACAGGACGGCGGTGGACGCGCTGCTCACCCACGGCGAGATCGAGGCCGTTGGTTTCGTCGGCTCCTCCGACATCGCCGAGTACATCTACTCGACCGCCGCCGCCCACGGCAAGCGCGCGCAGTGCTTCGGCGGCGCGAAGAACCACATGATCATCATGCCGGACGCCGACCTGGACCAGGCGGTCGAAGCGCTGGTGGGGGCGGGTTACGGCTCGGCGGGGGAGCGCTGCATGGCCGTCTCGGTGGCGGTGCCCGTCGGCCAGCCCACCGCCGACGCGCTCGTCGAGAAGCTGAGCGAACGGGTCCGGCGACTGCGGATCGGCACGAGCTTCGACGAGTCCGCGGACTTCGGCCCGCTGGTGACCGAGCAGGCCAAGCGCAAGGTCGAGGACTACATCGAGCTCGGTGTTCAGGAGGGCGCCGACCTGCTGGTCGACGGTCGCGGGTTCCGGATGCCGGAGCACGAGGACGGCTTCTTCCTCGGGCCCTCCCTGTTCGACAACGTCACCCCCGAGATGCGGATCCACCGGGAGGAGATCTTCGGGCCGGTGCTGTCGGTGGTGCGCGCCGCCGACTACGAGGAGGCGCTGCGCCTGCCCAGCGAGCACGAGTACGGCAACGGGGTGGCGATATTCACCAGGGACGGGGACTCGGCGCGCGAGTTCGCCGGAAGGGTGAACACCGGGATGGTGGGCATCAACGTGCCCATCCCCGTGCCGATCGCCTACCACACCTTCGGCGGCTGGAAGCGCTCCGGATTCGGGGACCTGAACCAGCACGGCCCCGACTCCATCCGCTTCTACACCAAGACCAAGACCGTCACCTCCCGCTGGCCCTCCGGGCGCAAGGAGGACGCCAGCTTCACCATTCCGACGATGCACTGACGCGCGCTCCGCGCGGTTGGTCGGTGGTCGGCGGGTGAGTCGACGCTCCTCCGCTCGCGGAATCGGGGGTGATCCCGCCCGGTTCCACGAGCGGCCACGGCCGGTGCCCCGCGGGGCGTGCCCGGCGAGACGCGAGGAAACGAAGCCGCGAACCGGCGTTCCCGATCGAGCAGGAGTACCAAGTGACCGCTTCCGTCGCATCGGCAGAGACCCCGCCGTCCCCGTTCTCCCTCACGGAGGACCAGCGAGCGATCAGGGAAACCGCGGGCGAGTTCGCCGCCGAGCGCATCGCCCCCCACGCGGAGGAGTGGGACCGGCAGAAGCACTTCCCGGTGGACGTGCTGGGCGAGGCGGGTGAGCTCGGCATGGGCGGCGTCTACGTCGCCGAGCAGTACGGCGGCAGCGGACTCAGCCGGTTCGACGCCGCGCTGATCTTCGAGGAGCTGGCCACCGGCTGTCCCACGATCGCGGCCTACGTCTCGATACACAACATGGTCGCCTGGATGATCGACGCCTACGGCGACCAGCGGCAGCGCGCCGAGTGGTTGCCCGAGCTGTGCTCGATGCGCAGGCTGGGCAGCTACTGCCTCACCGAACCGGACGCGGGCTCGGACGCGGCCGCCCTGAAGACCAGGGCCGTGCGCGACGGGGACGACTACGTGGTCAACGGAGTGAAGCAGTTCATCTCCGGAAGCGGCCACGCCGGGGTCTACGTCGTGATGGTGCGCACGGGCGAGCCCGGGGCGAAGGGCATCTCCACGCTGGTGATCGACGGTCGCAGCGAGGGGATCTCCTTCGGCCCGGAGGAGCGCAAGATGGGCTGGAACGCCCAACCGACCAGGCAGGTCGTGTTCACCGACGTGCGGGTTCCGGCGCGCAACAGGCTCGGCGAGGAGGGGATCGGCTTCCGCATCGCCATGTCCGGCCTGGACGGCGGCAGGCTCAACATCGGGGCCTGCTCCCTGGGGGGAGCGCGGAAGGCGCTGGAGCTGAGCACGAGCTACGCCGCGGAGCGCAGGGCCTTCGGCTCGCGGATCGGCGATTTCCAGGCGCTGCGGTTCAAGCTGGCCGACATGGCCACCGAGCTCGAGGCGGCCCGCACCCTGCTGTGGCGGGCTGCCGCCGCGCTCGACGCCCGTGACTCCGAGGCCACCCGGCTGTGCGCCATGGCCAAGCGGTTGGCCACCGACGGCGGTTTCAACGTGGCCAACGAAGCCCTTCAGATCCACGGGGGTTACGGATACCTTTCCGAGTACGGATTGGAGAAGATCGTACGTGATCTCCGGGTGCATCAGATCCTGGAAGGCACGAACGAGATCATGCGGCTGATCATTTCCCGTGGACTGTTGGAGTCTGTTTCATGACGAGCCAGGAGAACGACGAGCAGCAGGTGCTGTTCGAGGTGTGGGGAGCGCTCGGGCGGATCACGCTCAACCGGCCGAAGGCCCTGAACTCGCTGACCTACGACATGGTCCGGGCGGTGCTGACCGCGCTGGACCAGTGGCGCACCGACGACAGGGTGCGCGCGGTGCTCATCGAGGGCGCCGGTGAGCGCGGGCTGTGCGCAGGCGGGGACATCCGCGCGATGTACGACGCGATCAAGGCGGACGAACCGGAGCTCACCGAGACGTTCTGGGCGGCCGAGTACCGGATGAACGCCGCGCTGGCGCGCTACCCGAAGCCGGTCGTGGGAATCATGGACGGCATCTGCATGGGCGGCGGCGTCGGGGTCTCGGCCCACGGTTCGCACCGCGTGGTCACCGAGCGCTCCAAGGTGGGCATGCCCGAGGTGGGGATCGGGTTCGTCCCCGACGTCGGCGGCACCCACCTGCTCTCGCGCGCTCCGGGCGAGCTCGGCACGCACATGGCGCTGACCGGTGCTCCGGTCAGCGGGGCCGACGCGGTGCACTGCGGGCTGGCCGACCACTACGTCGCGAGCGACGACCTCGGGGAACTGATCTCCGCGCTCGGGGCGGGCGACGTGGAGGCAGCCCTGGAGAAGTACTCCACCACGCCCCCGCGCTCCGAGCTGGGCGAGGCGCGCGAGTGGATCGACGAGGTCTACGCGCGCGACTCGGTGGAGGAGATCCTGGAGGGGCTGCGTGCGCGCCCCGAGGAGGCGGCGCAGGAAGCGGCCCGGACGATCTCGACCAAGTCGCCGACCTCGCTGAAGGTCACCCTGAGCGCGCTGCGCGCCGCGCGCGGGCTGGGCTCGCTGGAGGAGGTGCTCGACCAGGAGTACCGCGTCTCGCTGGCGTGCACCCACCTAGGCGACTTCGTCGAGGGGGTGCGCGCGACGCTGGTGGACAAGGACCGCGATCCCTCCTGGTCGCCTGCCCGGCTGGAGGACGTCGACGAGCAACGCGTCGCCGCCTTCTTCGAACGTCCCACCGGAGGGGATCTCGGTCTCTCCGGCTGAGGTCCGGTGCCCCTCGGTGGTCACAGTGTCGGATCACGAGAAAGGTAGATCGGCCATGGCTGTCATCGGATTCATCGGGTTGGGACACATGGGCGGGCCCATGTCGGCGAACCTGGTCAAAGCCGGAAACACCGTACGGGGGTTCGACCTTTCGTCCGACGTGCTGCGGAGCGCGGCGGAGCACGGGGCGACGGCCGTGGACTCGGCCGTCGACGCCGTCGACGGCGCCGACGCCGTGATCACGATGCTTCCGGGGGGCAAGCACCTGCTGGAGTGCTACGACGAGATCCTCGGTTCGGTTTCCGGGGGCACGCTGCTGGTCGATTCCTCGACCGTGGACGTCGCGGACTCCCGGCGGGCCCACGAGCTGGCCGCCCGGGTCGGGCTGGACTCGGTGGACGCGCCGGTTTCCGGGGGTACGGCCGGGGCCGAGGCCGGGACGCTGACCTTCATGGTCGGGGGCGGTGAGCAGGCCTACCGGTCCGCGCAGGAGTTCCTGGAACCGATGGCCCGCAAGGTGATCCACTGCGGTGGGGCGGGCAACGGCCAGGTCACCAAGATGTGCAACAACCTCATGCTGGCGGCCTCGATGCTGGGCGTGGCCGAGGCGTTCGTGCTCGGGGAGAAGCTCGGGCTCTCGCACCGGGCGCTGTACGACGTCGCCTCGATCTCCACCGGCCAGTGCTGGTCGTTGACCACCAACTGCCCCGTGCCGGGCATGGTGGACACGAGCAGGGCCGATCACGACTACGAACCCGGGTTCGCCGCCGAGCTGATGCTCAAGGACCTCGGGCTCGCGGTCTCGGCGGCCGAGCGCAGCGGTGTGGACACGGAGGTGGGGCGGCTCGCCGCGAACATCTACGAGCGGTTCAACTCCGAGGGAGGCGGTGGCTACGACTTCAGCGCCGTGATCGATTCCATCAGGCAGCGCTCGGCCGAGGGCTAGGAGGGCTTCCTGCTGATCGGGTTCTCCGGAGCATCCGGGGCGCTCGCCCGTCGGGGAGCCGTTTTCCCCGATCACGGGGTGGGGCGGCCACACGCGGGTGGCAACCGGGCTCGCGGACGCTCCGGGGCACCCGCGCACGTTCTCGAAGACCTCGGGGTACGCTGACTTCTCGTGATGGGCGAACTGGTCGCGTTGTGGGACGGGGTCGAGTCGTGGCTCGTGATGCTCGCCTACCCGTTCCAGGTGACGCTGGTACTGGCCGTGCTCGTCCCGCTGTGCTGGCTCGTCGCTCGCCTGGTCGACCGGATCACGGACGAGGTCTCGGCCAAGCTGACGAGGGTTCGGGACGCCGAACCCCCGTTGCGCAGGCGGGAACGCCACGTTCGCGGACGGGCGGGGTCCGGACTCGGTGTGAGATGGCGACGTGTCGGGCCGGGGCGGCGCAGTGTTCACTCCTGATCGATTCCGCCGGAGGCGAGGGTGAATTCGCGTGCCCGCATAACGCTCGTGCTGCTTGTGATGATCGCTCTGGTCGTGTTCGGCTGGGTCGCCGAGCACGTCGATGTCGTCTGATCGATGTTTTTCGATCGGATCGTTAGTTGGGGCGGGGGGCTGCCCGATGCCGGGGCCCCGCAGCGAGAGCCCACGAGAGGTTCCGCCGAGTGACCAGCTATGACAATCTGAACGTGAACATCTTGATGAATGGTCGCGAAGGAATCGTCCGCGTCGGCGGACGTTGAGATCGAATTGCGCGGTTGTCGATGATGAGTCCGGTTGGGTTTCTGAAGCGGAACGCGAGGAAGGAAGCCGCGGTGCCCGAGCCAGCTCCGTTGCCCGTGTTCGACACCACCGAGGAAGCCGTGCGGCAGGTGCGGTCCGCTGGTGCCTTCGCGCACGTGGTGGACGGTTCCGAAGTAGTCAGCAAGCGGATGATGCTGGACGCGGTCGCGGCCGAGCTGTCGTTCCCGGAGTGGGCGGGGCGTAATCTGGACGCGCTGCACGACTGCCTGATCGACCTGTCGTGGCTGCCCGCCGGGGAGCACGTGCTGGTCTGGTCGAACCACCGCGTGCTGGCCGAGCACGATCCCAAGGCGTACCGCGGGATCGGGTCCGTGCTGGTGGCGGCCGCCCAGGAGTCGGGTGAGCGCGTGTTCCGGGCGGTCTGCGCCGAGGGCGGGGACGCCGAGTAGCGGAGCGCTCTCCGCGCGGCTTGGACGAGTACTCACTCTGATGGGCCGGTTGGCGAGCAAGCGGCGGAGCCGCTCTTCACCACCCGAGCAGACCAAGCCGCGCACTCTCTTATTCGGAGCGCTGCGCCCAGGAGGGTGCGCGCTTCTCGGCGAAGGCCCGCATCCCCTCGGCTGCCTCCTCGCTCGCGAAGTGGCGGGCCGACAGCTCCAGCATGTTCGCGAAGTCCGTCTCCAGATCGTCGGGGCGTGGCGAGCGGAGCATCTCCTTGGTCGCGGCCAGCGCGTTCGGGGCTCCCTTGGCCAGCATCCCGCTGTAGCGGTTCACTTCGGTGTCGAGCCGCTCGGCGGGCACCGCCGAGTTGAGCAACCCGATGTCCACCGCGCGGCGCGCGTCGAAGGTCTCGCCGGTGAGGAACAGCTCGTGGGCCTGCCGCGCCCGCAGCAGCGGCAGCACGGTCACCGAGATCACGGCGGGCACGACTCCGATGCGGACCTCGCTGAAGGCGAAGGTGGCCTCCTCGGCGGCGACGGCGATGTCGGCGGCCGAGACCAGGCCGAGCCCACCGGCCCGCGCCGGTCCGGCCAGCTTCGCGACCACCGGTTTCGGGCTGTTCCAGATCCGCTCCACCAGCCGGGGGACCTCGTTGATCCCCTGGTTCTCGGCGCTCTCGGAGCGGGACTCCTTGAGGTCCATCCCGGCGCAGAACACCGGTCCGGTGTGGTCGAGCACGATCAGCCGCGTCGAGTCGTCCGCCGCGGAGGCGTCCAGCGCTTCGAGCAGTTCCCCGCGCAGTCGCGCGGACAGCGCGTTGCGGTTGTGCGGCGAGTCGAGCGTGATCGTGGCGACCCCGTTGTCCACTTCGCGATGCACGAGTTCGTCGGCCATGCGGGCAGCCTAGCCGCGCCGGGCGCGTGTGACGACACCGCGGAGGCGCGCGGTGCGGTCCCCGGCCATCCGGACGGTTCAGCTCGCCGGGTAGCGCTCGAACCACTCGGGGGTATCCGGGGGAGCGGGGCCGAACTCGCGCGCGGCGTCGGTGGCCATGCGCTCCACCGCCTCGCGCAGCTCCAGCTCGAGGAACCAGTGCTCGCCCACTGTCTCGGGAGCGGACAGCGCCAGCAGCCCGCCGCTGACGGCCCCGCACACGGAGCTGTTGCCGGAGTGGTTGACGGCGATCCGCAGCCCGGTGGCGAAGTCCCCGTGCGCGCTCAGCGCGGAGTAGAGCCCGATCCCGAGGGCCTCCACCGCTTTGAACCCGGCTCCGAGGGTGTTCTCGACGCGCTCGGGCGGGACCACCCCCGACTCGGCGAGTTCGAGCGCCGCGCCCACCCCGGCGCGGACGGTGCCGCCCTCGGGGTGCTCGTCCAGCTCCTCCAGCGCGGCGGTGATCCCCTCGGAGAGGCTCGCCCCGCGCAGCAGCCGCGCGATCAGCACCGCCAGCACGCCCGTGCTCAACCGCACGTCGCGGTGACCGTGGGTCAGGGCGGCGAGCTCGGCGGCCACGTGGAAGGTCTCCGCGTCCTCGGCGCTCCACAGCGCGGCGGGCACGGCGCGCAGCAGCGCGGTGCTGCCGTCCGAGTCGGTCTCCGGGGTCTCCGGATCGCCCATCTCGCGCTGCCCCTTGGCGAAGGCGATCAGCGTGCGCATCATCGTCCTGCCCGGAGTGCGGGTCTGGAACAGCGCCCGCTGCTCCACGAGCCAACCGTCCGGCTCCGGGGTGGTGGACAGGAACTCGCCCGCCGCGCGCGCCCAGCTCAGGTGCTGGGTGTGCAGCCAGCGCTGGCAGGCGTGCTGCACCTGCCGGGTCGGAACCCGCGGGCAGTCGCCGCTCCGCCCGGCCACGCCCGCGCGGACCACGCCCTCCAGAGTGAACAGCAGCAGCTGGGTCTCGCTGCCGATCCGCCCGGACGGGTACCCCGCCGGAACGTACTCCCGGATCCCCTCGGATCCGTAGCGGTCCCTGATCTCGCGCCAGGTCTCCGCGGTGACGGCCCCACCCAGGGCCTCCCCGGCGGCGCAGCCGCGCACGCACTGCACGAAGCGGGACTGCCAGTCCTCACCGGCGGGCTCGTGCCCCCGCTCCTCCGCTCGCTCCGGCTGCTCCGCACCTTCCGCCTGCGAGCGGGTCGGGTGGTGGTTCGTCCACTGCGGTGGGTTCTCCGGCCGGGGGCCGAACTCGGACGCGGCTTCGGCGGTGACGCGTTCGAGCAGCGGCGCCACGGACGGCGCGCGGTGCGGACCCGAACCGAGAACTTCCGGGCCGTGCAGCGCTCCGAGCAGCTGGCCGCAGAGCATCGCCGAGGCCGCGGTGTCCCCGCCGTGGTCGGAGGCGACGCGCAGTGCGCCGGTGAAGTCCCCGGAACAGCCGAGCGCCGCGCGCAGCGCCACCGCCAGCGCCCCCGAGCCGGTGTTCCCGTCGGCGGCGGCTTCCAGGTTCCTCCGGCTCGGCACCAGTCCGGCCGGGCGGAACCGGGCCAGCCGAACGGCCTCGGCCGGTTGCTCGCACGGCCGGTCGTGCGGCAGCAGCCCCAGGGCCGCCTCCGAACCGCTCTCCAGATCCTCGCCGCGCAGCACCGCGAACAGCACGGCGGCCAGCACCCCCGCGGGGCGGTGCCCGTCCGGCCCGCCGTGGGTGAGCGCGGCGATGCGCTCACCCAGCACGAGCGCGGAGTGCGCGTCCGCGGCCCACAGCGCGGCAGCCGCGCCGAGCGGAACGGCACCGGCCGAACCGGCGCCGTTGCCGGGCTCTTCCGGGGAACCGGGGCGCTCACCCGCCGCGATGCGGGCCAGGGCGGTCAGCGTCACCGCATCCCCCTCACCAGCCGTCCGCATCCGCTCGTCGGCGGCCAGCCACCCGCGCGGCTCGGTCTCGTCCGGACGGTGCGGCACGCAGTCCTGCCAGGCGAGCCCGCGGGAGTGCAGCCAACGCTGCTGCCCCCGGAGGGCGGCCGAGACCGGGTCGGCGTCCCCGCTGGTCCGCCACTCCGCGTGGGCGTGGACCAGGGACTCCACTACGGACAGCACCGCGGTGGTGCGGGCGGTGGCCGCGGTGCTCCCGCGGACGAACGCCTCGGCCGTGGCGCACCCGTGCAGCATCCCCAGCAGCCGTCCCCGCGCTTCGGGGAATTTCCCGAACAGCCCCGCCCGCGCTGGTTCCGTCCCCTCGGAAGGGGGCTCCTCCGCCGACCTCAGCCGGTGCAGCAAGCCGGTGGCCCACGGGGGCCGCGCCGGATCCGCGAGCAGGCCACGCCAGACGGTCAGCAACCTCCGCTCGCGGCCGGCCTCGCCCGGATCCGTTCCGGCGCGCAGGACCGCGAGTAATCGTGCTTCGTTCTCGTCCAGGGCGCTCGTCCTCTCGTCCGCCTACGCCGCCCGTCGCTTCCGGAAGTGCACTGCCGAGGACGTTCTCGCCCCCGTCGAGCGACGTGGGGGCAGCGTCGCAACGGACCGGCCGCCCCACCGGTGCATCGGTTCAGTCCGCGCCGTCGTTACGCGCGGTCTCCGCGTCCTGGTAGCGCACCGTCCAATCCGGAGCCTGCCCGTCCGCGGGGAGCTCGCGGAGCCGCCTCCGGTCCGCGAGCAGCGTGTCCACGACTTCGCGCAGCTCCAGCGAGTCGGTCCACTTCGCGGGCAGCGAGTCGTCGCCCCGCGCGGCGCCCAGCAGTCCACCGCAGATGGCCGCGGTGGCCGAGCTGTTCCCCGAGTGGGAGCCGGCCAGCGCGACGGCGCGCTGCCACGAGTCCGGGTGGGAGAGCGCGGCCAGCACCGCGATGCCCAGCGCGCCAGGGGCCTGCCAACCGGTGCCGAGACGATGCAGCACCTCGGAGTTCGGCTCGCCCCGCTCGGCCAGGCGCAGCGCCGAACGGAGCGCTTGCGCCGTGTTCGCCCCGCCCGCGTGCTTGTCCAGTTCGGTCAGCACCCGCTCGACGGCCCGGGAGAGGGGGACCTCCGCGCTCAGCACGTTGACCAGCCCGGCGAGGGCCCCGGCGGGCAGATACCCGTCCGGACCTCCGTGGGTCAGCACGGCCGTCTCCGCGCCGAGGGCGAAGGCCTCGCCCACATCGGGAGCGAACAGCCCGAGCGGAGCGGCGCGCGCGGTGGCGAGGAAACCGTCCGCGGCGTTCGGCGGGTTCAACGGGCCCGAAGCGCTGCTGTGCTCGGCCGGACCGGCCAGCGCGGCGAGACTCGCGTGATCGGGGAACCGCTGGGCGTTGAGCTCGGGGAGCGTGGCGGGCCAGGTCGCGCTTCGCGGAGCAGGCGGCGCGACCCCCTGGGTGCGAACCCACTGCCGCAGGCTCGTGCGTATGCTTTCGACCCTGCTCGCTCCGGGTTCGTGCAGCTCCCGCCGAAGCTCCGCCCGGAGCGCACCGTGCAGCACGAAGACGAGCTGCTGGGTGACGGCGCTGCCCCTGCCGCGGCCGCCGAAGACCTCGGGAAGCTCGCTCTCCGGGTCCGCGGGCTCCACCTGGTCCGCCCGCGTGAAGATCAGCGGGGCCCCGAACGCGTCCCCGCAGGCCGTGCCGAGCACGCAGCCCGCGATCCGCCTGTCGAGGTCCAGGCTCAGCGGTGTTTCGCCGGGAAGTCCCGCCTGGGCAGCGGAATCCGCGTCCCGCTGCCCGAGCAGTCTGCGGGCCTCCTCCGAGCCGAACGCTTCCACGGCCAGGGCGCGCAACCCCTCGTAGAGCTCCTCCGGGACGTTCTCGCCGCCCTCCTGCACGCGTCGCCACGCGGTCAGCAGTCGGGACTCCGTCGTGGACAGCGCGCCGTCGTGCTCCGCGCCGTCGACTTCGGCGGCCTCGGGAGCAGCGGCGGCCGGGACGTGCTCGGCGGCTCCCGCCTCGGCGGTTTCCGCTTCGGCGGGTGGGAAGCCCTCGTCCGAGGACTCCGCGGACTGGGGATCCTCGGACACGGACTCCGTGGACACGGGCTGTTCGGGCTGGGGCTCCTCGGACGGGGAATCGTCGCTCGGGGACTCCGCGGGGGTGGTGTGCTGTTCCTCCTGCCGAGCCCCGTGCGATTCGCCCGCGGAGTCCCCAGCCGTCGAAGCGGGCTCGGCGTCCTCCCGCTCGGCGTCTTCCCGCTCGGCGGGGCTCAGTGCGGCCGCGTGCTGCTCGGCAGCGCTCTTCCAGCGGATCGTCGGCTTCACCCGCTCCGCGCCGGGCGATTCGGTCGCGGCGCTCTCCACCGCGGAGGGAGCGGACTCCGGGGAGCCGGAGGTGGTGACTTCTTCCGCCGGCTCCGCTGCCGGGAAGGCCTCCCCGGGTTCCGTCGCGGGGGCCGGCTCGGTGGCTTCCGGAACGTGGGCTTCGTCCGTGGTCCCCGCGACGGGTTCGGCTGCGCCGGCCTCAGCGGTGGCCGTGCCGCCCGGGTGGGCGAGCCCGGACACCTCCTGCTCCGCGGTGGCTGCCCCCGCCCCCGGGACAGTGGCTTCCGCTCCGGTGGTGTCCGCGGCAGTGACCTCGGTGAACTCGGCGGTTTCCGTGGCAGGGGGCCGTACGGTCAACCAGCTCCGCGGGCGACTTCTCGCGGAGTCCTCCTCGGCGTCCGTCGAATCCCCGGAGTTCTCCGCGGCGGAGGGGAGCGGGTAGCGCTCGTACCACTCCGGCTCTTCCGGGGGTTCGGGACCGAACTCGCGCTCGGCGTCGGCCGCGATCCGCTCGATCGTCTCGCGCAGCTCGAGGGCCCGCACCCATTCGGGCGGGATGGACTCGGCGGACAGCGCCGCCCCCATGATGTTGCCGCAGACCGAAGCCGTGGAATCGCTGTCGCCCGAGTGGTTGACCGCGAGCAGCACCGCGTCGGCGAACGAATCGGGATGGGTCATCGCCGCGTGCACGGCGATGCCGAGCGCCTCCTCGCCGACCCATCCGCCGCCGAGCTGCTGCGCGATGACCTCGGGGCCGGTTTCCCCGGCGGCCGCGAGCTCCGCGGCCCGCTTGAGGCAGGCCGTCGTCTCCTGGTGCTCGTCCCAGGTGGACAGTTCGCGCAACGCCCTGTCGAGCGCTTCCCGCAAGGTGTGGCCGTCCAGGAGCACGCGCACCAGCACGGCCAGAGCCCCCGCGGGCAGGTAGCCGCTCGGGTGCCCGTGGGTCAGCACGGCCGTGCGCACCCCCATGCGGAACACTTCCGCGGGATCGGTGGACCACAGCGCGGCAGGCGCCGCGCGCATCACCCCGCCGCAGCCCTTGGAGTCGTTCAGCGGGCTGTCCACCGAACCGGCTCTCCGACCTTTGGCGAACCCGTGGAGCGCCTGGATGCACGTGGTCCCCGGGGCGCGTCGGGTGAACAGCTCGCGCACCCGGATCAACCAGCCGTCCGGGGCGGGGGCGTCGCCGGGGGCGCGCGCGTCCTTCCAGTCGAACCCCTGGGTGTGCAGCCAGCGCTGATAGGCGTGCTGGACCAGCTTCCCGGGATCGACCGGATCGTCCGAGCGGTGGGCGATACCGGCGCGGATGATCCCGTCCAGCGTGAACAGCGTCATCTGCGTGTCGTCGCTGACCACGGCCGAACCGGCCGTCGAGTCGGGAAACCCGGTGACCCCCTGCGGGCCGAACCGCTGCCGGATCGTCGGCAGCGAGTCGAACTCGACGATGTAACCGAGGGCGTCGCCGACGGCTCCACCCAGCAGCGAACCGAGCAGCCCGCTCCGGGGCTGTCCGGGGTCGTCCGGCACGGAGTCGGCCTGGTCCTCCTGGGCAACCGGCTGGGCTGCTTCTCCCGCGTCCTGCCCGGCCTCCGCCGACTCCAGCGGGGGCTCCGGTTCCTCGGCGGCTGCGGACTCCTGGGGATCCTCCTGCTCCTGCGGGGGTTGCTGGTCCGCCGCGAAGGCCTCGGGGCCGGGGAAGGCGGGGCCGAACTCCAGAGGAGAGACATCGCCCTCGCCCGGGTAACGCCTGGTCCACTGCTCGTCCTCGGGAGGGTTCTGCCCGAACTCCAGCAGCGCGTCCTTGCCCAGGTTCGTGACCGTCTCCCGCGCGTGCAGGTCCCGTAACCAGACCCCGGGAAGCGCGGAGCTGCCGTACACGGCGCCCGCGAGGGCTCCGCAGATCGCCCCGGCCGAGTCGCTGTCTCCGGAGTGGTTGACCGCGAGCAGCACCGCACCGGCCAGGCTCTCGGTGCTCAGCACCGCGCAGACGGCGATGGACAGCGCCTCGGGAGCCGACCAACCCGCCCCGAGCACATCCTTGAGGCGCTCGGGGGTCGGTTTCCCGTGCTCGGCCAGGCTCACGGCGGAGGCCAGCGCCTGCTCCGTGGTGGAGTCGGGAGCGTGCTCGTCGAGGACCGAGCGGGCCTCGTCCAGGGCCGCGGACAGCCGCTCCCCGTCCAGCAGTCGACGCAGCACCACGGCGAGCACCCCCGCGGGCAGGTAGCCGTCGGGGGAGCCGTGGGTCAGCGCGGCGCAGCTCGCGGCCAGCTCGAACACCTCGCGCGGATCGGTCGACCACAGCGCGGCCGGGATCGCGCGCAGCACCCCACCGTGCGAGTCGGAGCGCTGCAGCGGGGCGCCGATGCGGCCCGGAGCTCCCGCGGAGACGAACTCGCGCAGAGCGCTTATGCTGCTGCTGGCCGGTGAGCGCACCGAGAAGAGCTCGGGGATCTCGACCAGCCAGCCGTCCGGCTCGGGATGGGTCTCCGCGAAGGGGCCCGCCGCGCGCTGCCAGGAGTACCCCTGGGTGTGCAGCCAGCGTTGCAGTCCCAGCTGGACCGACCCCAGCGGAGTGGTGGCTGCGCCCGAGCGGACCGCGACGTGCCCGCGGATCATCCCCTCGAGGGCGAACAGGGTCAGCTGCACGTCGTCGGTGAACTCCCCCGCGTGCTCCCCGCCGCGGTCGTAGTCGGTTACGCCGTTCGTGCCGTAGCGGCTCCTGATCTGCTCCACCGGGTAGAACTCGACGGGTGCTCCCAGGGCGTCCCCGGCCGCCGCGGCCAGCAGGCTCCCGAGGAAGCGGTCCCCGAACGGTTCCGTGCCGACCGATTCGCGCTCGGTGGTCGCCGCGGGAGCAGGTTCCGCCTCCGGCGTGCTCTCGGGGGATCGCACCGGCGCGGCTTCGGCGGGTGCCGCGTTGCGGGGCTGCCCGTCGGAGCGCTCGGCGCCGTCGAGGTCGGCCCGCGCGGTGACGGAGGTGACCTCGGCGGGAGTGCCGCCGGCGGGGCTGGCGGGGGAGCCGTTGAGCTCCACGGGAAGACCGGCGGCCCGGATCAGGTCCTCACAGGGGACGCGGACCTTGGTCGAGCTGGCGGGGTTCACCTGGAGGTCGACACCGACCGGGCGCATTCCCGCGAGGGAACGCCCGGTCATGCGTTGCCAGCTGGTCCAGTTCTGCGGAAGCTGCGCCTCCGAGGTGAAGACCTGGAGCTGCTTGCGGCCGGAGTGGTGCTCGAGGGTGAACAGGCCGTCGCCCTGCGGTTGCGCGAACAGGATGAGCTCGGCCTCCAGCAGCGCCCCCAGCAGGGTCTGCCCCGGCGCGTAACCGGTGCTCGTGAGTTGCAGGGCCCGTTCCACGTCGTTGGCCGGAGCGGGCAGCCGCAGTGCCACGGGGGAGGGGCGGTAGTTCGGGTTCGGTGAGAACTCCTCCGTGAGCTGTCCGCGTTCGTCCACGCGGAACCCGCCTATGAAACCCCACGGCGGCACCTCCGCGTTGGGGTCGGTGAAGATCGGATCCACCACGTACAGCCAGCTGTTCGGCTGTTGCGCTGCCTGTTCCCGCATCGCGGGTGTAATAGCCGGTCGGCTCGGCTGCTGACTGCTCATCTCCCCCGCTGCTTCCCGTGTCAAGTTCGTCGGCGTGCCCGGGGAGCCCCGTCGTCCGTCGGAGGCGATCTCCCCGTGGAACGCGCCCGATCGGGCGTGACGATCGGACGCGACTCGATAAGCGATCGGTTCCGTGCGTCACTGCACGACCGTTACTGTCTCATGACCTTTTGGAATGAAGATCGGTATATCCTGTTTACCAAACGTGAAAACACCGGTATGCGCTGTGACGGGGGCCTGTCCTCGACTGCCGAGATCCCGGCGGCGGCCGGAGCGTCGGGGGTGGCTTCCGTGCCGCCGCCGGGCGGGCGCCCCGAGGGCGCCACACGAGCATGGCGGTGAACCCGGTCCCGGTGGGGCGAGTCGCTCCGAATTACGCCGAAAGGCTCACGGGTCTGCTGCTTCGGGAGTCGTGGAGTTCCTCCGGGGCCGAGCGGGATCCGGGACGGTCGGGCAGCTGCGCGTGCTCCGGCACGGAGCGTGTGCTCGCGCTGTGCGCGGAAAGGGCGATTCCGGGGTTTCGTCGTCTCAGCGCGCGCGGAGCGGTCCGCGCTACTACTTTGAGGTGAGGGGCATTCACTCGCGAATCCATGCGTTCGGCGAGGCAACTCTTGCGTTCTGCAGCGCGTCCCCCGGGGTGACGGAAACGAAGCACTGCGATGCGGGAAGGTGGATGTTGTCCGTATGCGTAAGACTTTCGCAGCAGCGGCCGCGGCCTTGACCTTTTTCGGTGGTGTGGGAACGGCCGCCGCCGTGAACTCGCCCGAGGATTCCGAGACGAATTCGTCCCGGGGTGCTTCGGAGCGGAACGGTCTGTTCACCAGCGTCACGGGAAAGCTGGTTCGAGGTGAATCGGGATATTCCATAACGGGGGAGAGCAGCGGCGATCGCTATCAGCTGTCCTCCGGTTCCGGAATTCTGCGTCCCTACGTCGGCAAGCGGGTCAAGGTCACGGGCAGTACCCCCGGCGGCCCGAGCGGCGGCGCCGACCGGTTGACCGTGCGCACGGTGGAACCGGTCGCCAGTGGCGAGCAGCTCCCCGAGCGCGGGACCACGCAGCTGCAGTTCGAGGTGAGCACGGGTGCCGACGTTCCCGACGGGATGACGTTCTACGGTCTGTTCGGCGAGCCCGGCCCCGATCCCAGCGGAAAGGTGGCGGGCATCGAGGAGCTCGGCGCGATCGCGCTGAACGATTTCGACGGTGACGGGGTCTACACCGCCCCGCTCGGGATGAAGCGGGACAGTCGGGTCGTGGCCCGCATCGCCGTGGGCAGCACCGCCACGGGGCCGCGCGAGGTGATCCACCCGCAGAGCGTGGTGCAGCGGGACAACACGGTCGTGCTGGACGGGGACACCACGGTGTCCACGGATTACCGGGCCGTTCGCTCCTGCGGCGACGTCTCGTTCACCCCTGATTCGGACCACGGGGCCTTCGGGGTGCGGGCGACCGGGGTCGACTGCGGGCTCGCCCGCCAGGTCGCTGCCGACGCGGAGGGCAACCTGGGAGACAACTACCGCAGTCACGAGTTCACCTGCCTGGCCGGCGAGTCCGACAGCGAGCTCGGCGGCTACGACTACACCTGCAGGCACGGAGTGCGGAAGGTGACTTTCGCGGCCTCCTGAACCGTGCTCGGCACTCCTCCGGACGGGATCTCTCCCGCCCGGAGGAGTGCCGGGTGCTCCCGGCGGTCCGAGCTCCCCATTCGAGCTCCTCGGGGAAACACTGCGAGTGCACGTCGGGGAACTCCCCGTGTTTGTCCTATGTGGACTAAATATACCGTGGGATGGTCACTCGGGCCCGGGCTTCGAAGGGAACCCACATGTCGGACGGACGGACTGATTCCGGAGGGAGCTCTCGGTGGGCTGCAGGGACGGATTCCGGCCGGTGTCGCCTCAACGCGCTGGACGC
The DNA here is from genome assembly GCF_011291845.1 of Actinopolyspora sp. BKK2. Taxonomy (NCBI): domain Bacteria; kingdom Bacillati; phylum Actinomycetota; class Actinomycetes; order Actinopolysporales; family Actinopolysporaceae; genus Actinopolyspora; species Actinopolyspora sp. BKK2. The sequence goes on from NZ_JAANTE010000007.1 coordinate 163,088, forward strand.
GGTGCTGCGCGGGGCTTCGCGGCTGTCGGTGGTCGAACCGGAGGTGGAGGCGCTGGGAGAGCTGGTGGGAACCGGTGCGGTGTGCTTCGACATCGGCGCGGCGTACGGGATGTACAGCCTTCCGCTGGCCCGTCTCGTCGGCCCTGCGGGCGAGGTTCACTCCTTCGAGCCTCAGCGCAAGCCGCACCGGATTCTCACGGCGGCGGCGTGGCTGGCCGGAGCGCGGAACCTGCGAGTCACCCGCGCCGCGCTGGGGAGCCGCCCCGGAACGCGCGTGCTCGCCGTCCCCACCCGGTTCGGACTCCCGATCCACGGGCACGCGCACGTGGCCGACGAAGTGCTCGTTCCGGAATCGGTTGGTCTTTTTCGGGGAAAGCGTTCAGTTTCGAGTGAAACGTTCTCGGTGGACCGGGTGCGGCGCACGCGCGGACTGAACCGGATCGATTTCATGAAAATCGATGTGGAGGGGTACGAGTCAGCGGTGCTGGAGGGGGCGGAGGAAACCCTGGAGAAATGTCGACCGAAAATTCTGATGGAGATCGAGCAACGTCATCTCGCGCGGTACGGAACCGAATCGGAGAAAATCATCGGATGGCTGCGCGATCTGGGATATCGGGCCCACGTGCGGCACGGCGGAAAATGGGAACCCGTGGAACGGGTGACCGCGTGGAAGCGGAACTACCTCTTCACGCCGCGGGCGACGTGAGCTCCGGCGTGTGACGCTCCGTGGCGGCTCTCCGGCCGCTCGGGCCGCGGGCCTTCGGCGCCCGCGACGCCGAGACCGGCAGCCGAGCAGCCCGCGCCGCCGTGGGTGAACCGGGCGAACCCGCGGCAGCGATCACCCACGGCAGGAGCGAACGGGGAGAGCGGAAGGCACCGGTCAACCGACGCGGGACAGCCGCGGCTGCTGACCTGGCGCCCCCAGCGCGGCGTCGTACCTGCTCAGCACGAGATCGGCGATCCCGCGATCGGCCCCCATGGTCTCGGCCAGCAGTGGGGAGGGGGCGCTCTCCCGCGCGCGTTCGAGCGCGCGGTCGGGAAGTCGCCCCGGAGCGAGGAACCACGAGGCCACGGCGAAGCGCCGCGCGCCCGCGGCGCGCAGTCGCTCCACAGCAGCGGGGACGTCGGGATCGGCGGCCGCGGCGAAGGCCGCCACCGCCCCGGCCCACGCGGTGTGGCGCTGCCACGTTTCGGCCACATCGGCGACCAGCCGATTCGCCGGAGGATGGGCGGAACCGGCGCCCGCGAGGACGACGCCGAGCCGTTCGTCGTCCGGATCGGCGCCCGTCTGCAGCAACCGGCGCCAAGCCGCCTCGCGCAGCCGCTGATCGGGTCCGAGCACCTCGGCCGTGCGGACCCGGAACAGCGGGTTCCGCTCCTGGGCCTCGGTCACGGCGGTGGGGATGTCCACGCTCGCGTGGTAGGCGTGACCGAGCAGCAGCGGAACCACGACCGCGCTGCCGTGGCCGTCGGAGTGCACGGCATCGAGCACGTCGCCGAGAGCGGGGGCGGACAGGTCGAGGAATGCCGTGCGCACGTCCAGCTCGGGGCGCACGGAGCGAACCACGTCCAGCAGCCCCCGAATGGTGGCTGCCGAACGCGGGTCACGACTGCCGTGCGCCACCGCGACCAGCGGTGCGTTCATCCCGGTCTCCAGGAATCAGTCGACTGCGGCCGCGGCCAACGGAGCCAGGGGGACTCCGACGAGGCCCGCGGCGAGTGTCGAACCGTCGGAGGGGTCGAGCACGATGAACGAGCCGGTGCGCTTGCTCTCCGCGTACTCGTCCACCGGGAGCGACTCCGAGGTCTGGAACCGGACCTTGCCGATCTCGTTGAGCTCCAACTGCTCCGGGGCCCCCACCCCGGACAGCTCCTGCTCGTCGAACCGGGTGGACAGCTCCGCGACCTTGGCCTGGACGGTCCGCGTTCCGTGCTTGACCAGCACCCGGGCGCGCGGCGCGAGCGGCTTCTCGGCCAGCCAGCAGACCGTGGCCTCGATCTCGTCGGTGACCCGGGGCTGGCTCGCGGCGGAGACGATGACGTCGCCGCGCGCGATGTCCAAGTCGTCCTCCAGCAGGACCGTCACCGAGCGGCCCGCGGCGGCACTGGGAACGGAGCCGTCGGGCGTGTCCACCTTGGCCACCCTGCTGCGCGCCCCGCCGGGGAGCACGGTGACCTCGTCCCCCTCCGAGACGACGCCCGCAGCCACCTGGCCCGCGTAACCGCGGTAGTCCGGGTGCTCGGCGGTGCGCGGACGGATGACGTACTGCACCGGAAGTCGGAACGGGGCGTCGTGCGGGTCGGGCGCGACCGGAACGTTCTCCAGGTGCTCCAGCAGCGACGGGCCCGTGTACCAGGGAGTGCGCTCGGAGCGCTCCACCACGTTGTCGCCGTGCAGCGCGGAGACCGGAACGGTGACCACGTGATCGTCGGAGTAGCCGAGAGCCCTGGCGTGCTCGGTGAACTCCTCCGCGATCGAAGTGTGCACCGATTCGTCGAAGTCGACCATGTCGATCTTGTTGACCGCCAGCACCAGCCTGGGAACTCCCAGCAGGGCGAGGACGGCCGCGTGCCTGCGGGTCTGCTCCAGCACGCCCTTGCGGGCGTCGACGAGCAGCACGGCCAGCTGAGCGGTGGAGGCCCCGGTGACGGTGTTCCTCGTGTACTGCACGTGCCCCGGGGTGTCGGCGAGCACGAAGGTGCGCTTGGGCGTGGCGAAGTAGCGGTAGGCGACATCGATGGTGATGCCCTGCTCCCGCTCCGCGCGCAATCCGTCCACGAGCAGCGACAGGTCCGGCTGACTCAGGCCGCGGTCGGCGCTGACCCGGTGCACGGCCTCGAGCTGGTCGGCCAGCACCGACTTCGTGTCGTGCAGCAGCCGTCCGACCAGGGTGCTCTTGCCGTCGTCCACGGAGCCCGCGGTGGCGAGCCGCAGCAGATCGGTGTGCACCGGGAGAGCGACCTCGGTGCCGCTGTCCGGGGCGAATCGCGTGAGGGTCTCGGTCTCGTCGGTCATCAGAAGTAGCCCTCCCGCTTACGGTCCTCCATGGCGGCCTCGGACATCCTGTCGTCGGCCCTCGTCGCTCCGCGCTCGGTCAGATGGCTCGCGGCGACCTCGGCGATCACGTCGTCCACCGTGTAGGCCTCGGACTCCACAGCCCCGGTGCACGAACCGTCACCGACGGTGCGGTAGCGCACCGTCTTCTCGACGACCTCCTCGCCCTCGCGGGGTCCGCCCCAGGGTCCCGAGGTCAACCACATGCCGTCCCGGGCGAAGACCTCCCTGCGGTGGGCGTAGTAGAGCTCGGCGAGCTCGATCTTCTCGCGCTGGATGTAGCGCCACACGTCCAGCTCGGTCCAGTTGGACAGCGGGAACACGCGCATGTGCTCCCCGGCGCGGTGCTTGCCGTTGTAGAGGTTCCACAACTCGGGCCGCTGCCTGCGCGGGTCCCACTGGCCGAAGGAGTCGCGCAGGCTGAACACGCGCTCCTTGGCGCGGGCGCGTTCCTCGTCCCGGCGGCCGCCACCGAACACGGCGTCGAACCGGTTCTTCTCGATGGCCTCGAGCAGCGGCTGGGTCTGCAGCGGGTTGCGCGTGCCGTCCGGACGCTCGCTGAGCCTGCCGTCGTCGATCCAGTCCTGCACCCTTTCCACGACCAGTCGCAGGTCGTGCCTGTCCACGAGCTCGTCGCGGAACTGCAGGACCTCTTCGAAGTTGTGGCCGGTGTCCACGTGCAGCAACGGGAACGGCACGGGCGCGGGGCGGAAGGCCTTCAGCGCCAGGTGCAGCAGCACCGTGGAGTCCTTGCCTCCGGAGAACAGGATCACCGGGCGGTCGAACTCCCCGGCAACCTCCCGGAAGATGTGAATCGCCTCGGACTCCAGCGCATCGAGGTTGTCCACTTGTGGCGGAGCCTCGGCTATCGCCGGATCTTCCGGCAGGTCGAGATTCTGATCCATGATCGCTTCCGTCGTCATCAGCGTGCCCTTACACAGTTATCAGTTCACCCCATCGAGGGATGTCACGGTGCCGGTGACACCGCAGGCCCGGCCACGGCAGCACCGCACCGCGCCATTTCCGCGCTCGTGGGCTCAGGCGTGCAGCCCGCACTCCGTCTTCGAGGACCCGGCCCAGCGACCACTGCGCGGGTGCTCACCGGCCCCGGGCTTGGCCGTGCACGGTTGGCACCCGATCGAGGGGTAACCGGCGGGCACCAACGGATTGACCAGCACGTTGTGCTCGGCTATGTAATTGTCCATGTCCTCGTCCGTCCAGGCGGCGAGCGGATTCACCTTCACCAGATTGTTCCGGTCGTCCCAGGTGATCAGCGGAGTGTTCGTCCGGGTGGGCGAGTCGACCCGCCGCAGACCCGTGACCCACGCCTCGTAGCGGGCGAGGGTGTTCTGGAGCGGGAGAACCTTGCGCAGGTGGCAGCACCGCTCCGGATTCCGCTCGTACAGCCGGGCTCCCTCGGAGGCGTCCTGCTGCTCCACGGTTTGCTCGGGCATCGCGTTGATGATGTTGACGTCGTACATCTGTGCGACCGCGTCCCTGGTGCCGAGCGTCTCGGCGAAGTGGTACCCGGTCTCCAGGAAGAGGACGTCCACACCGGGGTGGATCTTCGAGGTCAGATCCACGAGCGAGGCGTCCTGCATGTTGGAAGCCACGATCAGGTTGTCACCGAAGGTCCGTGACGCCCAGGAGAGCACCTCCTCGGCGCTCGCTTCGGACAGCTGTTCACGGCCCTGCTCCACGAGAGCTCGCAGCTCTTCGTCGCCACGCCGAACGCCGATATCGGGGGTGCTCTCCGCGGTCATGGTTCCTCGTCCTCCTCGGTCAGCGCCAATCCTGCGAGTCTTACCGTGAACACACGGCGGCACGCCTGGCATTTCCACGCGCCGGCAGGTTCAGCCTGCGGCATGAGTTCCTCATCGCCGCAGTACGGGCAGTAGAACGGAACGGCCCTGCCTTCGGGTCCGGAGTCCGTCGAATGTCCCCCGTTCACGTTAGCGCCTCATCACTCACGCGGTTGGCCCACTCGGCAAAAGTCTCGTCGGAGGAGCGTTGCTCGAGGTAGCGACGCACCAGACGCTCCACGTAATCGCCCACCTCGGCGGAGGTCACCTTGTGCCCCCGTATCTTGCGGCCGAAACCGGCGTCTCGGCCGAGTCCGCCGCCCAGGTGGACCTGGAACCCCTCGACCTGGTTGCCCTCCTCGTCCCGGACGAGCTGGCCCTTGAGGCCGATGTCGGAGACCTGGGTGCGCGCGCAGGCGTTCGGGCAGCCGTTCAGGTTGACCGTCACGGGCTTTTCGATGTCGCCCTGCACGTCCTTCAACCTGCGTTCCAGGTCCTCGACCAGATCCGTGGCGCGGTTCTTGGTCTCGACGATGGCCAGCTTGCAGAACTCGATCCCGGTGCAGGCCATGACGCTGCGGCGCCAGGAGGAGGGACGAGCGTGCAGCCCGAGCTGGTCCAGCTCGGAGATGAGGCCCTCGACCTCGGAACCGGGGACGTCGAGCACGAGCAGGTTCTGCTCCACGGTGGTGCGCACCCGGCGCGAGCCCACTCGCTCGGCGGCCTCGGCGACCTCGATGAGCTTGGAGCCGCTCACCCGCCCGGCGACCGAGGTCACACCCACGTAGTAGTTGCCGTCGACCTGCTCGTGAACCCCCACGTGGTCGCGCGCGCCCTCCGGGATCGGGGGAGCGGGGCCGTCGAGGAGCTCACGGCCGAGGTACTCGTTCTCCAGCACCTCGCGGAACTTCTCCGCGCCCCAGTCGGCGACCAGGAACTTCATCCTGGCCCTGTTGCGCAGCCGCCGGTAACCGTAGTCCCGGAATATCTGCACCACGGCGTTCCAGACCTCGGGCACGTCCTCGAGCGGGATCCAGGTGCCCAGGCGCACGGCGAGCTTGGGATTGGTGGACAGCCCCCCGCCGACCCAGAGGTCGAAGCCGGGCCCGTGCTCCGGGTGGTGCGCCCCGATGAACGAGACGTCGTTCGTCTCGTGCACCACGTCCTGGCGCGGAGATCCGGAGATGGCCGTCTTGAACTTCCTGGGGAGGTTGGACAGCGACTCGTCGCCGATGTAGCGGTGGGTTATCTCACGGATGGCGGGCGTGGCGTCGACGACCTCGTCGGCGGCGATCCCGGCCACGGGGGAGCCGAGGATCACGCGCGGGCAGTCACCGCACGCCTCGGTGGTGTAGAGCCCGACGGACTCCAGCCGCCGCCAGATCTCGGGCATGTCCTCCACGCGGATCCAGTGCAGCTGGACGTTCTGCCGATCGGTGACGTCGGCGGTGTCGCGCGCGTAGATCTGCGAGATCTCCCCGATGACCCGCAGCTGCTCGGTGGTCAGCGCGCCGCCGTCCACGCGGATTCGCAGCATGAAGTAGGAATCGTCCAGCTGCTCCGGCTCTATGGTGCCGGTCCGGGCGCCCGGGATTCCGGGGGCCCGCTGGGTGTAGAGTCCCCACCAGCGAAAACGGCCGCGCAGATCGGACGGGTCGATGGAGTCGAAGCCGCGCAGCGCGTAGATGTTCTCGATGCGGCTGCGCACGTTGAGCGGATTGTCGTCCTTCTTGGACTGTTCGTTGCCGTTGAGCGGTTCGCGGTACCCGAGCGCCCACTGTCCTTCGGCGCCGCCCTTGCCCTTGCGGGCGGGGGAGCGGCGTTTCGGCTGGCTCGGTGCTTCCGTCGGGGGGACCATTCGGCCGACCTCCGGGATGACGTGGCGTTACTACGCCGCGAGGAGACTGTCTCGGGAAAGTTTGCTCGCGATCCGAAAAGAGCGATTTCCGGATCGGGCGTCGTGAAAACGCGTCGACGGACTAGCCCGCGCTACGGCACAGCGCGCTCGACACCCGCCGCAGATCCAAGTAGCGCCGGGCGACCAGCAGCAGCTCGGTGGGGGTCGCGTCCATGTTCGTCAGCCTGCCAGGAGCTCACCGGGTGGTCCAGTCTCATCCGCATGCTGGGAACGCTGTGACCGGAGTTACCCGGCGGTTCCGGGGCTCGGGATCCGGACGGGGAGCTGGTCGCTGGGACACTGGGGGCGTGACCGCACAACCACTGACCGGTGAGACCCCTCCCGCGGACGGGAGCTTGCCCGAAGGGGCGTTGGAAGGCCTGGGAAAGCGTCCGTTCGGGGTTTACGTGCACGTGCCGTTCTGCGCCACCCGGTGCGGCTACTGCGACTTCAACACCTACACCGCAGACGAGCTGGAGGGCGGGGGCAGCCTCGGAGGGTGGCTGGAAGCGCTCAAGCAGGAGCTCCGGCTCGGTGTCCGCGCGCTCGGCGGTCCGGAGCGGGCCCCCGGGGCCGAGACGGTGTTCGTCGGAGGGGGGACCCCCTCCCTGCTCGGGGGCGACGGGCTGGCCGAGGTGCTGGACGCGGTGCGCGACTCGTTCGGCCTGACCGCGGACGCGGAGGTGACCACGGAGGCCAATCCGGAGTCCACCTCGCCCGAGCTGTTCGACACGATCCGGCGGGCGGGCTACACCAGGGTTTCGCTGGGCATGCAGTCGGCGGCCGAGCACGTGCTGCGCGTGCTGGACCGCAGGCACACGCCGGGGCGGGCCGTGGCCGCGGCGGGCGAGGCGCGCGCCGCCGGATTCGAGCACGTCAGCCTGGACCTGATCTACGGGACCCCGGGGGAGAGCACGCAGGACCTGCGCAGCACGCTCGAGGCCGTGCTGAGCGCGGAGGTCGACCACGTGTCGGCCTATTCGCTGATCGTCGAGGAGGGCACGGCGCTGGCCCGGCGGGTTCGGCGCGGCGAGCTGCCCACGCCGGACGAGGACGTCCTCGCGGAGAAGTACGAACTGATCGACAGCGTGTTGAGCGGCTCGGGGCTGCGGTGGTACGAGGTGTCGAACTGGGCCTCGACCGAGGAGGCGCGCTGCAGGCACAACATCGGTTACTGGCGCGGCGGCGACTGGTGGGGTGCCGGTCCGGGCGCGCACAGCCACGTCGGCGGGGTCCGGTGGTGGAACCTCAAGTTCCCCGCGCGCTACGCCGCGACCCTGGCCTCCGGGAACTCCCCCGCCACCGGCAGGGAGGTGCTGACCGAGGAGGACCGCCGCATCGAGCGCGTGATGCTGGAACTGCGCCTGGACGGCGGACTTCCCGTCGAGGTGCTCGACCGGGCAGGGGTCGACGAGGCGTGGCAGGCCGTGGAGGACGGGCTGCTCCGGGGGGAGCGGCTGCGGGAGGGCCGCTGCGTGCTCACCGACCGGGGAAGGCTGCTCGCGGACGGGGTCGTGCGGCGTCTGATCGGCTGATCGGTTCCGCGCCTGCCGGTTCGGTGCCCGTCGGTTCGGCGTTCTGCGGGACGTGCCGGTGGAATGCGGCGGAGGACCTTCCTCGTTGCCGAGGTGCCCGCAGGAGCGCGTTGTCGTGCCAGGGTCCGGCGGACGGTTCGGATGGGGAAACGAGTCCCCTGGCCTCTCGGCTGCAGGGGCGAAACACCGTAAACTCGACTGACGGATGGCAGGCACGAACCGTGTGTGCCGAGTCGGACGTGTCCACCGGAGCGGGACGCGCCGGACGAGGAGGTGACGCTGGTGAACGCGGACGAGCGCCGTTTCGAGGTGCTGCGCGCGATCGTTGCCGATTACGTGTCCACCAACGAGCCGGTCGGTTCCAAGACGCTCGTCGAACAGCACGACCTCGGTGTGTCCAGCGCCACTGTACGCAATGACATGGCCGTTCTCGAGGAAGAGGGACTGATCGCGCAGCCGCACACGAGCGCGGGTCGGATCCCCACCGATCAGGGTTACCGCACCTTCGTCGACCGGATCAACGAGATAAAGCCGCTGACCTCCCCGGAGCGCAGGGCCATTCACGCCTTCCTCGGGGGCGCGCTGGACCTCGACGACGTGATGAGGCGCAGCGTGCGGCTGCTGGCGCAGCTCACCCAGCAGGTCGCAGTGGTGCAGTACCCGACGCTGACCCAGTCGACGGTGCGCCACGTGGAAGTGGTGACCATCACTTCGGCGCGGTTGATGCTGGTGCTGATCACGGACACGGGACGGGTCGATCAGCGTATGGTCGACCTCGGGGACGTCATAGGCGAGGAGGACGTCACCCGGCTGCGCACCGTGCTCAATTCCGCGATGGCGGGCAAGCGGCTGGCCGACGCCTCCGCTTCGGTCGCAGAACTTCCGGAACAGGCGCCTCCCGAATTGCGTGAGACCATGTCGCGGGTTTGCGGCGTGCTCATCGAGACCCTGGTCGAGCACCCCGATGAGCGGATGGTTCTCGGGGGGACCCCGAACCTGACCCGCAACGTCGCGGATTTCCCCGGTTCGTTGTGGCAGGTGCTCGAAGCTCTCGAGGAGCAGGTGGTCGTGCTGCGCCTGCTGGCGGCGGCCCGTGACTCGGAGGGCGTGACGGTCCGGATCGGCATGGAGAACGAGGCCGAGGAGATGCAGACCACCTCGGTCGTTTCCACCGGTTACGGTTCGCATGGGACGGTACTGGGGGGCATGGGCGTGGTCGGCCCCACTCGGATGGACTATCCGGGAACGATGGCAGCGGTTCGTGCCGTTGCGTCCTACGTGGGAGAGATCCTGGCGGGACGGTGACGTCCGCGTGGCAGGCGTGGCGAGCGGCACCCATCCCTCGGAAATCTTCGGCATGTACCCGCTAGACGAGCAGAGGAAGAACGCACAAGGTGGCCAAGGACTACTACGGGATCCTCGGGGTATCCAAGGACGCGACCCAGGATCAGATCAAGCGGGCTTACCGCAAGCTTGCGCGGGAACTGCACCCTGATGTCAACAAGGAGGACGGTGCCCAGGAGCGCTTCCGGGAGGTGAGCACCGCCTACGAGGTCCTCTCGGATCCCCAGAAGCGTCAGATGGTCGATCTGGGCGGCGATCCGATGGACAGCGGCGGCGGTGGCGCGGGAGGACGCGCCGGTGGCGACCCGTTCGCCGGTTTCGGCGGCCTCGGCGACATCATGGACGCGTTCTTCGGCGGTGGCACCGGAGGTGGCGCGGGTCGAGGCCCGCGCAGCCGCGTCCAGCAGGGTTCCGACGCGCTGCTGCGGTTGGAGCTGACGCTGGAGGACTGCGCGCGGGGTGTGAACCGTGACGTCACGGTCGACACCGCTGTCGTGTGCGACACCTGTCAGGGTGGGGGTTCGAGTGCGGGAACCGCTCCCTCCACCTGTGACACCTGCGACGGACGTGGCGAGATCCAGTCCGTGCAGCGCTCCTTCCTGGGGCAGGTCATGACCTCGCGTCCCTGCCCGGTGTGCCAGGGGCTCGGTGAGGTCATCACCGATCCGTGCCAGCAGTGCAACGGGGACGGGCGAGTGCGCTCCAGGCGCACGATCACGGTCAAGATCCCCGGCGGTGTCGGTGACGGCATGCGGGTCCGGCTCGCCGGAGAGGGCGAGGTCGGTCCGGGCGGCGGTCCGGCGGGCGACCTCTTCGTCGAGGTCGAGGAGCTGCCGCACGAGCGCTTCGTGCGGGACGGTGCGGACCTGCACTGCAACGTCCAGGTCCCGATGACCGCGGCCGCGCTGGGCACCGTGATCAACGTCGAGACGCTCGAGGACCAGGAGGAGCTGACCGTTGAGCCGGGCACCCAGCCCGGTACCGAGTACGTGCTCAGCGGTCAGGGGTTGCCGAAGCTGCGTTCGAACGGGCGCATCAGCGGCCACGGTGACCTGCACGTGCACTTGGACGTGGTCGTCCCGACCAAGCTGGACGACACTCAGGCGGACCTGCTGCGTCAGCTGGCGTCGGAACGGGACGAGGAGCAGCCCGAACCCACTGTCAGCGCGAACGGCAACGGACACCGCAGCGGGATCTTCTCGCGGTTCCGCGGGTTCGGCCACCGCTGAGACGGCCGAGATGCGGGCGGCTCGCGTGCGCGGGTCGCCGTTCGGGCGGGTGGTCCGCCCCGACGCGTTCCCGTTCCGACGGGACCGCGTCGGGTCGGCGCCCGTTCAGGTTTCCGAGGTCGTTCCCCGGTGCGAGCGCTTACGAGCCTGCGCAACCCGACCGACCGCGGGGCAGGAGCACGGACCAGGGGGCACCGTTCCGACACGAGTGCTCCGAGCCTGGGCAACCGGCACCGCCGGACAGGAGCACTGGCCAGGGCGCCCCACCAACGCCAGTGCTCTGAGCCTGAGCAACCGGCACCGCCGGGGCAGGAGCTCCCGACCAGGGCGCCCCACCAACGCCAATGCTCTGAGCCTGAGCAGCCCGACCGACCGCGGGACAGGAGCACGGACCAGGGGGCACCGTTCCGACACGAGTGCTTCGAGCCTGGGCAACCGGCACCGCCGGGGGTTCTCAGTCTTGGGTCTCGCGAGGACAGCCTCGACGTTGTGTAGGTGGCTACCCGATGTCGAGGATCCCGCAGCGAGACCCCGACTGAGGTTCCCCCACGGAACCCGCCGAGCAAACCGACCCCCGAACTTCCAATCCAGTGAGTTTCGATGCCATCTACTCTGCCGGTCTTCTCGGTCGACGAACTCCCCGCGGGAACGCACACCCGGCTGGACGGGCCGGAGGGCAAGCACGCCGCCACCGTGCGCCGGATGCGCTCCGGGGCCCGGCTGACGCTGTCGGACGGGCGGGGCGGGCTCGCCGAGTGCCGGGTCGTGGAAGCGGGCAGGGACGTTCTCGAGCTGGAAGTGCTGGACCGGCAGCGGGTGCCCGAGCCGGAGCTGCGGGTGCGGCTGGTGCAGGCGCTGGTCAAGGGCGATCGCGGTGAGCTGGCCGTGGAGCTGGCGACCGAGGCCGGGGTGGATTCGATCATGCCGTGGCGGGCTGAGCGTTGCGTGGCCAAGTGGGACGACGGCCCCCGCGGGGCCAAGGCGCTCGAACGCTGGCGCAATTCCACGCGACAGGCGGCGAAGCAGGCGCGCAGGGCCTGGACCCCCGTGGTCGAGGATCCCGCGGGGACTTCCGCCGTGGCGGAGTCGCTGTCCGACTGCGCCGCCGCGATGGTGCTGCACGAGTCGGGGGAGCTCGCGCTGCCGGAGGTCCCGCTGCCCCGGCAGGGGCGGTTGACCGTGGTAGTCGGCCCCGAGGGCGGGGTCACGGACGGGGAGCTGGACGCGCTGACCGCAGCCGGTGCCAGGCCGGTCCGGTTGGGGCCCGAGGTGCTGCGGGCCTCGACGGCGGGGGCGGTGGCGCTGGGAGCGCTGGGGGCCTTGACCGAGCGCTGGCGGTGACGGGCCCGGAACGGTGGCTTCGGCTCGTTGTCGGTGCGAGCGTTCCGCGCGGGGCGCTCCGCCGTCGGTGATCCGTTCGTGGATAGTCTGTTCGGTATGACCGAAGGCGAGCCCTCACTGTTCGAGCGCATGATGTCCGGCGAGATCCCCGCCGAGTTCGTGCACCACGACGAGCGCACCATCGCGATCAGGGACATCAACCCCCAGGCCCCCGTTCATGTGCTGGTGGTCCCCCGCAAGCGGTACCGCAACGCGGCCGAGCTGGCTGGCGACGACCCGGAGCTGCTGGCCGAACTGTTCCGCGTGGCCGCGAACATCGCCGAGAGCGAAGGCATCGCGGAGTCGGGCTACCGGCTGTTGTTCAACACCAACGAGGACGCGGGGCAGACGGTTTTCCACGTGCATCTGCACGTTTTGGGTGGGCGGCAGCTCGGAGCCCTTGCCCAGCAGGTGTGAGTGGGTCGGCGTCCACGGTGCCTCGGGGTGCGCAGTTCCGCTGGCGTGTCCGCCTCCGAACCGGGCCCGCCGCGTGCAGGCGAGCTCCGGCCGCCGCACGACGGCGCCGCCCCGCCCCGGACGGCAGCGGGATCCGTTCGGCCGGCTGCGCACGAACGTCGCCCGCCCACTGACGGCTCCTCCCGGTGGTCGCTCACGGGGCCGGTCCCGGAGGCGGAGTGGCCAACGGCGAGCGGCAATCGAGTTGCCGGTTGCTCTACCATCGGAGGAGAAGGAATCCAGTACCGAAACAGCGCCAGAGCGCAGAAAGCAGGCCGGTAACAGCGTGGCCGGAATCGCAGCGGACGGGGCCGCGGCCCAACCAGGACAGCCGCCCCAGACCCAGCAGACCCAGTCGACCCGCACCGTGCCGGACACGGCGGTCCTGGCCCTGCTCGGTTCCAAGGACGAGAATCTGCGGACGGTCGAGGAAGTCCTCGAAGCGGACGTGCACGTGCGGGGCAACGAGGTGACGCTCACCGGTGGTCCCACCGAGGTCGCCTTCGCGGAGAGCGTGTTCGACGAGTTGATCGAGCTGGTCTCCAAGGGCAACCAGCTCACTCCGGACATCGTGCGCCGCAGCGTGGCCATGCTCGCGGGGGACAACGGCGACTCCCCCGCCGACGTGCTGGCCATGGACGTGCTGTCCCGCCGGGGACGCAGCATCCGTCCGAAGACAGCCAACCAGAAGCACTACGTCGACGCCATCGACGACAACACCGTGGTGTTCGGCGTCGGACCCGCGGGCACGGGGAAGACCTACCTGGCCATGGCCAAGGCCGTACGGGCGCTGCAGGCCAAGGAGGTCAGCCGGATCGTGCTCATCCGCCCCGCGGTCGAGGCGGGCGAACGGCTCGGTTACCTGCCGGGCAGCCTCTACGAGAAGATCGACCCGTATCTGCGCCCGCTCTACGACGCGCTCTACGACATGGTCGACCCCGAGTCGATCCCGCGGCTCACCCAGGCGGGCACCATCGAGATCGCTCCGCTGGCCTACATGCGCGGGCGCACGCTCAACGACGCCTTCATCATCCTGGACGAGGCGCAGAACACCACGCCGGAGCAGATGAAGATGTTCCTCACCCGGCTGGGTTTCGGCTCGCAGATCGTGGTTACCGGCGACGTGACCCAGATCGATCTCCCCGGTGGTCAGCGCAGCGGCCTGAAGGTCGTGCGCGAGATCCTGGAGGGCATCGACGACGTGTACTTCTGCACGCTGGACAGCCAGGACGTGGTGCGGCACCGCCTGGTCGGTGAGATCGTCAACGCCTACGACCGCTGGCAGGAACGGCAGGAGAGCGGCGGCGACACCCAGTCGACGGAACGACCCGAGGGGCGGGCACGGAAACAGGCATGAGCATCGAGATCGCTAACGAGTCCGCTGTCGGTGTTCCGGAGACGACCATCGTTTCCGTGGCGCGTTTCGCGCTGGATCAGATGGGGGTCAGCAGGCTGGCCGAGCTGTCCATCGTCCTGGTGGAGCTCGACGTCATGGCCGATCTGCACGAGCGCTGGATGGACCTCTCCGGACCCACCGACGTGATGGCGTTCCCCATGGAGGAGTACGAGGCGCCGCGTTCGCCGGAGTCCACCGACTCCGGGCCGGGGGTGCTGGGCGACATCGTGCTCTGCCCCGAGTTCGCCAGGGACCAGGCGCGCAACGCGGGGCACAGGATGGAGGACGAGCTCTACCTGCTGACGGTGCACGGGGTCCTGCACCTGCTCGGCTACGACCACGCCGAGCCGGAGGAGGAGCGCGAGATGTTCGGGCTGCAGAACCGGCTGCTGGAGGAGTTCCGCGCGGCCAAGACGGAGGCCGATCGCGCCGCGCAGCAGCGCGACGCCGATTCCAGGGTGCTCGGTGTGGTCGGACTCGACGACTCGGCCGAGTCCGCTGACGACGCCGAGCGGTAGTGGGTGTGGCGCTGTTGTTCTCCGGAAGTGCGGTGCTGGTCGGCTGGGCCGTGTTGCTGGTGCTGGCAGCGGGGGTGTTCGCGGCCGCTGACGCGGCCATAGGCACGGTCTCCCGGGCCAGGGTCGACGAGCTGCTCCGGCAGGGACGTGGAGGGGCGCGCCAACTCGGGCGGGTGCTGGCCGACCGCCCCCGGCACGTCAACCTGCTGCTGCTGTTGCGGCTGACCTGCGAGCTCACGGCCACGGTTCTGGTCACCGCCGTGGTGCTCGGCGCGGACCTCCCGTCCGGATGGGCGGTGCTGCTGGCCGTGCTGATCATGGTGGTGGTCTCGTACGTGCTGGTGGGGGTGGGGCCGCGCACCATCGGGCGGCAGCACCCCTACGGGGTCGGTCTCGCCGTGGCCGGGCCGGTGGCGCTGCTGGCCCGGGTGCTCAATCCGCTGACGAGGCTGTTGATCTTCGTCGGTAACGTGATCACCCCGGGGCGGGGTTTCCGGGAGGGGCCGTTCTCCTCGGAGGCGGAGCTCCGCGAGCTGGTCGACATCGCCGGTGAGCGCGGGGTCGTGGCCGCGGGCGAGCGCGAGATGATCCACTCCGTCTTTGAGCTCGGCGATACCACCGCCCGCGAGGTGATGGTTCCGCGCACCGAGATGATCTGGATCGAGCGGTCCAAGTCGGCGCGGCAGGCGCTCACGCTCGGGCTCCGCTCGGGATTCTCCCGCATTCCCGTGATCGGGGAGAGCGTCGACGACGTGGTGGGCGTGGTCACGCTCAAGGAGTCGGCCCGCGTCGTGGCCGAGGGGGACTCCGCGGAGCAGCGCCCGGAGCCGCGCGTGTCCGAGCTGATGCGGGAGGCGAGCTTCGTCCCCGATTCCAAGCGGCTGGACGAGCTGCTCAAGGAGATGCAGCTCTCGCGGAGCCACATGGCCATAGCGGTGGACGAGTACGGCGGCACGGCCGGGCTGCTGACGATCGAGGACATCATCGAGGAGATCGTCGGGGAGATCACCGACGAGTCGGACCGGGAGGAGCACCGGCCGGTCGAGTGGCTCGACGAGGAGCGGGTGCGGGTCAGCTCGCGGCTTCCGGTGGCCGACCTGGCCGCGCTGTTCGACGTGGAGCTGGACGACTCGGAGGTCGAGACCGTCGGGGGCCTGCTGGCCCACAGCCTCGGGCGGGTGCCGCTGCCGGGGGCGGAGGCCGAGATGTCCGGCTTGCGGCTGCGTGCCGAGGGCGGCAAGGACCACCGGGGGCGGATCCGGATCAACGCGCTGCTGGTCCGCAGGGCCGGTGAGCCGAGCGCGCAGGACGACGAGGAGAGGAGCAGGCAGCATGGGTGAACGCACCGAGGCGGCCCCCGAGGAGCTGGACTCCGAGGACGCCAAGATCGTGACGCTGGCCCGCTCGGCGCGGGCGCGCGTCGGTGCCGCGGAGGGGGCCGCCGTGCGGGACACCGACGGCAGGACCTACACGGGCTGCACCGTGGAGCTGAGCGCCTTGCGGTTGAGCGCGCTGCAGGCCGCCGTGGCGGCTGCCGTGTCGAGCGGGGCGGAGTCGCTGGAGGCCGCCGCCGTGGTCACCGATGCGGAGGAGGTCGACGGGGACTCGGTCGCGGCGGTGCGCGCCCTGGAGAGGGGAGCCCCCGTGTTCCGGGCCGGAGGCGACGGCCGGGCCGTCGAGGTTTCGCGGGGGGAATGACCCCCGCGGTGTGCACCGGGAGCGGGGTTCACCGGGAGCGGGCTGATCGCGATCGCCGCTCCCGGCTCTTCCGGTGGTCGCTCATTCCCACTGCGTGAGCCCCGCGTCGTAGGGCGAGGCGCGTGGCGGCGGTTCGTCCCCGGCCTCGGTGAACGCCTGCAGGGCCTGCACCAGGCCCGCGCGGTCGTCGTGGGGGATACGCTCGACTATGGCTGCGATCTCGTTGCGCCGGTAGTCCGTCACCCGGTCCACCAGATCGCGCCCGGACACGGTGAGCCCCACCGTCACTTCCCTGCGCGAATCCGGGTTGCTCTTCCGCTCCGCCCAGCCCGCCGTGACGAGCCTGTCCACCGTCCGGGTCGCCGTGGACGGGTTCACGCCGAGCATCTCGGCCAGCGAGACCAGCTTGAGCGGTCCGCGCGATCCCAGCGCGACCAGCAGTCGGAACTGGGGGAGAGTGATCGGCCCGGCGACCGCGGCGACCGATCTCGCCGAGATGCCCACCAGCAGCCGCGAAGCGGTCAGCACCGCCTCGGTGATCGCGTCCACTTCATCACCATTGGGCGGTTCCGGATTGCTCATGTCGCCATTTTCACATTGACGTGCACAGGGCAAGAGTTGCATTATGCAAGTGTGATGGCGGAAGCCGGAAAACGATCGATGACCCTTGCTGGACCGGTACGTGGGCAGATCGGAACCTGGCTCCGCGAACGTGGTAGCGGCCTGATGGCCCTCGCTCTGCTGATCGGAGTCGGATCCGGGCTCGGAGCTATCGCGTTTCGGTGGCTGATCACGTCCGCGACCGAGCTGCTGAGCGGACGGCCCGAGTACACGACTGCTCCCGGTGCCGCCCACGCGTGGCTACCCGGTCTCGGCGTCTGGTTCCTCGTCCTCGCCCCCGCCGTGGCGGGACTGCTCTACGGCCCTCTGGTGTACTGGCTGGCCCCCGAGGCGAAGGGGCACGGCGTGCCGGAGGTCATGTACGCCGTCTCCGAGCACGGAGGACGCATCCAACCACAGGTGAGCCTGGTGAAGGCCCTGGCGTCCGCGCTGTGCATCGGAGGTGGTGGCTCCGTCGGCAGGGAGGGGCCGATCGTGCAGATCGGTTCGGCCCTCGGCTCGACGGTCGGGAGCCGCTTCAAGCTCACCGAGCGGCGGATGCGCGTGCTGGTGGCCTGCGGCGCGGCAGGCGGCATAGCGGCCACCTTCAACGCCCCGATGGCCGGGCCCTTCTTCGCGATGGAGCTGATCCTGCGCGACTTCGCCGTGGAGTCCTTCGGCGCGGTCGTGCTCTCCAGCGTCACGGCCAGCGTCATCGGCCGGGCGGTCATGGGCAACGAGGCCTTCCTGAGCCTGCCCGACTTCCACCTGCAGAATCCCGGGGAGTTCCTGCTGTTCGCCCTGCTCGGCGTGCTGATCGGAGCTGCCGGGCTGTTGTTCAGCAAGGTGCTCTACGGGGTGGAGGACCTCTGCGATCGCCTCTGGCGCGGACCGGAGTGGCTCCGCCCCGGGGTGGGCGGATTGCTGCTCGGACTGCTGCTGCTGGTGCTGCCGCAGATGTACGGGGTGGGCTATCCCGTGCTGGGCAACGCCATTCACGGCAATTACGCTATCTGGTTCCTGATCGTCCTCCTGTTCGGCAAGATGCTGGCCACCAGCCTGACGATCGGCATCGGGGGGTCCGGGGGAGTTTTCGCCCCGGCGCTGTTCGTCGGCGGTATGGGCGGAACCGCGTTCGGCCTGATCGCCCACGGTCTGCTCCCCGGCATCGCCGGTTCCCCGGGGGCTTACGGGCTGATCGGCATGGGCGCCGCCTTCGCCGGGTCGGCACGCGCCCCGATCACGGCCGTGATCATCCTGTTCGAGCTGACCGGGCAGTACTCGATCATCCTGCCGCTGATGCTGACCGTGGTGGTGGCGACGCTGCTGAGCAGGACCCTGAGCAAGGACACCATCTACACGGCCAAGCTGTCCCGGCGCGGCGTCGACCTCGACGCGCGCCAGCGCCGCGGTCGGTTGCCGGACCGCACGGTGGCCGACGTCATGGAACCGCTGCCGGACAAGCTGACCACGAACACCAAGCTCTCCGAGGCCGCCCAACGGCTGGCCCAGAGCGTCGACTCGGTGCTTCCCGTCGTGGACGAGAAGGGGCGCTACCAGGGGTGCGTCACGGCAGGGGCCGTCGCCGAGGTGCTGGGCGACGGGACCGCGGACAACGGCGAAGTCGGGAAGCTGCTGGAGGTTCCCCCGGAGGTATCCTCCGAGAACAAGCTCGTCGACGCCCTCGACTCGCTGGTCTCCGTGGAGGTCTCGGCAGCTCCGGTGCTCGACGAGCGGGGAACCGAGCCCGTCGGTTGGATCAGTCACCGAACCCTGTTGAGCTGCATGGGGACCACCGCCAACACGCGCTGACGACCCTGCGGCGACAATGGGGCCGTGACCAGCTCAAGTGAAACACATCGATCCGGGTTCGCCTGC
The DNA here is from genome assembly GCF_011291845.1 of Actinopolyspora sp. BKK2. NCBI lineage: Bacteria > Bacillati > Actinomycetota > Actinomycetes > Actinopolysporales > Actinopolysporaceae > Actinopolyspora > Actinopolyspora sp. BKK2. The sequence goes on from NZ_JAANTE010000007.1 coordinate 181,876, forward strand.
TTCGTCGGGCGGCCGAACGCAGGCAAGTCGACGCTGACCAACGCCCTCGTCGGCACCAAGGTGGCGATCACCTCCAGCAAGCCGCAGACCACGCGACACGCCATCCGCGGGATCGTGCACCGCTCGGACGGGCAGTTGGTCATCGTGGACACCCCCGGGCTGCACCGGCCCAAGACCCTGCTCGGGGAGCGGCTCAACGACCTGGTGCACTCCACCTGGTCCGAGGTCGACGTCATCGGCTTCTGCGTCCCGGCCGACCAGAAGATCGGGCCCGGTGATCGGCACATCGCCCAGGAACTGGCCAAGGTGACCAAGCACACCCCCGTCGTCGGGATCGTGACCAAGACCGACCTGGTCGCCAAGCACCGCGTGGCCGAGCAGCTGGTGGCAATGCAGGAGCTCATGGACTTCACCGAGATAGTCCCGGTCTCCGCGGTGGACCACTTCCAGATGGACGTGCTCTCCGAGCTCCTGGTGCGCCAGGTCCCGGAGGGGCCGCAGCTGTACCCGGAGGGCGAGATCACCGACGAGCCGGAGGAGTCGCTGATCTCCGAGCTCGTCCGCGAGGCCGCGCTGGAGGGGGTGCGCGACGAGCTGCCGCACTCCCTGGCGGTGGCCATCGACGAGATGTCCCTGCGGGAGGGCTACGACAACCTCGTGGACATCTACGTCTCCCTGTACGTGGAGCGGTCCAGTCAGAAGGCGATCGTGATCGGCAAGAGCGGGGAGCGGCTCAAGGAGGTCGGGGAGCGTTCCCGCAGGCAGATCCAGGCGTTGCTCGGCAGCAAGATCTACCTGGACCTGCAGGTCAAGGTGGCCAAGGAGTGGCAGCGGGACCCCAAGCAACTGCGCAAGCTCGGGTTCTGAGAGCCCCGGTGGGCGGCCGTGTCCCCGGAGCCTCCGCGGAGGGGCCGTGGAAGGTGTCCGACGCCGCGGACGGAAACACCCTCCACGTGCTCGGCAGCTCGCGTGGAGCGGAGCTTCGGCCGGGAGCACGGCCGGAGTCCGGGCCGTCACATCGTCGTGTAGAAGTCGCCCGTCATGAACGGCATGCTGAGGCCGATCACGAACAGAACGATTCCCAGCAGAGTCAGCCCCAGTACGCAGTAGCCGATCACGACGCCCGCCATCGCCATGCCGTCCCCGCGGGTGCCGTCGCGGCGAATCTGCCCCCTGGACACGTGACCGAAGATCACACCGAGCAGTGCGAGCAGAACGCCCAGTCCCCAGAAGCACAGGGTGAGCACGGACACCAGCGAGACCACCATGGAGGCGATCGCCAGTCCGTTGTTGGGGGGTTGCACCCCGCCGTAACCGATGTAGAAGTTCTGGTTGGACGGGTACTGCTGTCCGGGCTGGTAACCGGGGTACTGCAGACCACCGCCGTAGGAGGACTGCGGGGGCTGCGGGAAACCTCCGCTGTTCGACGGTGGGTTGTGCGGGCCCGATCCGTACGGGTTGGTCATCAGATTCTCCTTCGACTTCGCCGAGCAGATCCAATCACGAGGTGGTCCTCGCGGTGTGCCGTCCCGGGGAAATCGACGTTTGGGTAGGATCACACCGCAGTGCTCCGTGTCGATCGGCGCGGTGGTTCCGGCGTGACCGGTTCGGCGGACATCTTCGACGGGCACCATCATCGGTGCGGTTTCTGATCGCTCGGACGCTTGGAGGTCGGCGGTGCGCGCAGCGTTCATCCGCCCGCTGCTTCGGCTGCCGCGCACGTTGTCGGCCGCCGCCGGGCTGGTCGCGGCTGGGACGCTGTTGGTGCTCTCCCCCTTCGACTTCCCCTGCGTGTTCGCCGCTGCGGGACTGGACGGTCCGATGTGCGGGGGAACGCGCATGCTCGAGGCGCTGCTGGTGGGCGACCTCCCCCGCGCGCTGGGCTTCAACGCGTTCGCGGCCGTCGTTCTCCTCCCGCTGGTGGCCGCGTTGCTGGTCGCCAGCGCGCGCTGCGAGCTGGGCCGCGCCCGGAGCCTGTGGCCGGCGGGAGCGCGCGGCCTCGTGTGCGCCCACCTGCTGGCCGGCGGGCTGGTGCTGTGGACCGTGCTGCGCAACCTGCCGGTGGAACCGTTCACGGTGCTGGCGACCTGACCGAACCCCTCGATGGGATGATGAGGCCGTGAGCCTGTATCGCGATGTCGGTGTCGTGCTGAGGGTGGGCAAACTGGGTGAGGCGGACCGGATCATCACCCTGCTGACCCGTCGTTACGGCAAGGTGCGGGCGGTGGCGAAGGGGGTCCGCCGCACGAGTTCCAGGTTCGGGGCTCGGCTCGAGCCGTTCGCGCACGTGGACGTGCAACTGCACACCGGAAGAACTCTCGACGTGGTCACCCAGGTCCAGACCCTGGACGCCTTCGGCGCGGGCATAGTCGGTGACTACCGGAACTACACGACCGCCTGCGCCGTGCTGGAGACGGTGGACCGGATCGTGGCCGAGGAGGGCGAGCCGGTGCTGCGCATGTACCTGCTCGTCGTCGGGGCCCTGCGCGCGCTGGCCGGTGGTCATCGGGACGCCTCCCTGGTGCTGGACTCCTTCGTGCTGCGGGCGATGGCCTTCGCGGGGTGGTCTCCCGCCCTCGGGGAGTGTGCCCGTTGCGGCCTCGCCGGTCCCCACGTCGCCTTCAGCGTCCACGTCGGCGGGACGGTCTGCCCCGAGTGCCGCCCGGCGGGAGCCTCCAGGCCGGCCGCGGACACGCTCGTCCTGCTGCGGGCGCTGCTCGACGGTGACTGGGACGTGGCCGAGAGCTCAGCGGAGACGGTGCGCCGGGAGGGCAGCGGTCTGGTCGCGGCGCATCTGCAGTGGCACCTGGAACGCCAGCTGCGCTCGCTGCCGCTGGTGGAGCGCGGTTCGGCCGAACGGTACGGGGACGAACGGGTGGCTGCGGCGGACGAGCGGGCCGAGGAGACGTCCGAGTCCGCGCAGGATCGGGTTCCCGAGCTGATCCGCGAACGGGCGAGCGGTGCGGGGACCACCGCGGAATCGGGTCCGGGCGGACCGCTGGAACGGCCGTGATCGTCCGCGGGCTCCGCGCCGGGGACGAGGTGGCCGTGCGGCGGATCTGCGTGGCCACCGGGGACGCCGGTGAGCACGCGCGCAACATCCTGCGGGAGCCGGAGCTGATGGCGCACGTGTTCGCCTCGCCTTATCTGCTCCTGCAACCGGAGCTGTGCTTCCTCGCGGAGAGCTCCGGGCAGCCGCTGGGCTACGTGGTCGCGGCGCTGGACTCCGTGGAGTTCTACCGGCGTTGGGAGCGGGAGTTCTCCCCTCGCTTCGCGCGCGGCCACCCCGCCCCGCCCCTCGGCGGCGGGTGGGACGAGTCCGCGCGAGCGGACGACGCGGACGAGCAGCTGCGCCTGCTGCTGCACCGCCCCCGGACGATGCTGCTGCCCGACACCGACGTCTATCCCTCGCACCTGCACATCAACGTGCTTTCCGGAGCTCGGCGCATGGGAGCGGGGAAGGCGCTGCTGCGGGCGCTCTTCGACGCCCTGGCCGCGGCGGGGTCACCCGGGGTGCAGCTCGGGGTGCGCGCGACGAACGCCTCGGCGCACGCCTTCTACCGCGCGATGGGCATGACCAGGTTGCCCTTGGACGAGGGGCCCGCGATTCGTTTCGGGCGCCCGCTGGGCCGGTGAGTGGTGGGCGTCCGCGAGAATGGGACCGACCCGGAATCGAATCGGCTGTTGATCGCGAAGGGGAGCTCAATGCTGCGACGCCGTGGGCGGGACAGGGACGCTTCGGACGTACGAGCGCCCGACCCCCATCCTTCCGGTGCGGAACCACCCGCGTTGCCTCCGGAACTGGTGCCCAAGCACGTCGCCGTCGTCATGGACGGGAACGGCAGGTGGGCCAACGAACGTGGTCTTCCCCGCATCGAGGGACACAAGCAGGGGGAGGCCGTCGTGCTCGAACTGGCCCGCGGCGCCATCGAGATGGGCGTGCAGTGGCTCTCGCTGTACGCGTTCTCCACGGAGAACTGGAAACGCAGCCCCGACGAGGTCAAGTTCCTCATGGGGTTCAACCGCGACGTGATCCGGCGTCGGGTGGACGAGCTCGACGAGCTGGGCGTGCGGGTTCGGTGGGCCGGACGCAGGCCCAAGCTGTGGCGCAGCGTGGTCGACCAGCTGCGCTCGGCCGAGGAGCGGACCGCCAACAACAACGTCATGAACCTGACGATGTGCGTCAACTACGGCGGTCGCGCCGAGGTGGGCGACTCCGCGCGGGAGATCGCCAGACTGGCCGCGGCGGGGAAGATAAACCCGGAGAAGGTGGACCAGCGCACGGTCGCCCGGCACCTGTACCAGCCCCAGATGCCCGATGTGGACCTGTTCATCCGCCCGTCCGGTGAGCGGCGCACCTCCAACTTCATGCTCTGGCAGTCCGCCTACGCGGAGATGGTCTTCCAGGACACGTTGTTCCCCGATGTGGACCGCAGGCACTTCTGGGACGCCTGCGTCTCCTACGCGCGCCGCGATCGCCGGTTCGGGGGCGCGGTCGACAGGGCGCAGAGCTCGGCCCCGGAGGATTCCGGGCAGGGGGGCGAGTGATGGCCGGGGAAGTGGCGAGCACGGCCGATCTGCTGACAGCGGCGAAGCGTGCGCTGGAGACCTACTACGAGGTGCGGGTCGACGACGACGGCGCGCTGACCTTCCGGCACTCCGAGGTGCCCTGCGCGGTGCAGGCGATGCAGCTCGCGGACGGGTTGACGGTGCTGAGCCTGACCTGCGTGGTGGCCTGGGACCTCCCGGTGGACGGGGAGATCTCCAGGTGGGCGGCCGAGCGCGCCGGTGAAGGAATGTTCGGCACGCTCGGGGTGGTGCGCACCGCTCGGGGCATGGACCTGACGCTGCGCTACGCCTTCCCGGCCGACGGGCTCACGGGAACGCCGCTGACCACCCTGCTGATGCTGATCGTTTCCACCGCCTCGCAGCTGCGCGGCGAACTCGACCAGGAGTTCGAGCGGGGAGCAGCCGAGCAGGACCGGGCGGCGGGAGACGCCGCGGCGGACTCCTGACGAGACTGGTCCCGACGAGCGCGGGCCCGTCCCCGGGAGCCGCACGGCTCCGACGCGGACGGGCCCGCGGTCGCTGGTGGGCCGGTGGTCGCTGGTGGGCCGGCGGCGCGTGCCGAACCGGGGGTCGCCGGGCGAACCGCTTCAGCCGCCGCGGCAGTCCGCGCAGGTGCCGATGATCTCCACGGTGTGGTGCACATCGGAGAAGCCGTGCTCGCCTGCGATGCGCTCGGTCCAGTCCTCCATCGGGGGATCGGCCACCTCGACGGTCCTGCCGCAGTGCCTGCAGACCAGGTGGTGGTGATGGTGGTCGGAGCACTTGCGGTAGACCGACTCCCCGGAGTCGCTGCGGAGGACGTCGACCTCCCCGGCCTCGGCGAGCGACTGCAGGGTCCGGTAGACGGTGGTCAGCCCGATGCCCTCCCCCCGGTTCCGCAGCTGGTCGTACAGCTCCTGCGCGGAGCGGAAGTCGTCGATCTCGTCGAGCAGCCGCGATACCGCCGCTCGCTGTTTGGTGGCCCGCAGGCCCGGAATCGCGGCCGCGGGACGCTCGCTGGAGGTCACGCTGTCTCCGTCTCCTGTCGGTTTTCAGGGGGTGTGGCCGTGTCGTCGACAGCCCCGGGATCGCGCGAATCCTCCTCCGCGTGCGCCACGGCGTCCACGACGATGTGCGCCAGGTGATCGTCCACCAGCCGGTAGACCACCTCACGTCCGTGCCGACTGCCGTGCACGACCCCCGCCGCCTTCAGCACCCGAAGGTGCTGGCTGATCAACGGCTGCGTCACGCCGAGGGCGTCCACCAGGTCGTGGACGCAACGTTCCGCGACGCGCAACTGCAGCACGATCGCGATGCGCACCGGGGCAGCCAGGGCCCTCAGCAGGTCTCCGGCCGCGGAGAGGGTCGCCGGTTCGGCTCGAGGAGCCGGTGCGGGCGCGGTTCGTTCGATGGAGTGCCCGTCGTCGCTGTTCGTGAAGGGGTCCGGGGGCGTGGCCATGCGTTGATCATCCACTTGGTCCCGACGGGGACGAAATCCGCCGTCGGACGAGGCCTGCATCCTTTCGGCGATTCGTCGCGGGTTCGGTGTCGACGGTCACCATTCTACGGGCGGGGAAACCGGAGCGGATCGCACGTGGAACCGTCCCCCGCAACGGCCGGACCACGGGTGACGAGCCGGTGTCCGGTACGAACCGGGTGGGGCGGGCCGAGCAGCGGGCCAGCTGGGTACGCTGGGAGACTCACCTGCGAGAATCCGTATCAGCTCGGTCGGAACGCCGTCCTCGGTTTCCCGGGACGCGTCGACCGGAGCCCGAGTAACCAGCGACAAGCGTGGAGTGAAGGTGCCCACCGACCAGATCGAAACGATCGTGAACCTGTGCAAGCGCCGTGGCTTCGTCTACCCGAGCGGCGAGATTTACGGCGGTACCCGGTCGGCATGGGACTACGGGCCGCTCGGGGTGGAGCTCAAGGACAACATCAAGCGTCAGTGGTGGCGCAGTCTCGTCCAGGGGCGTGACGACGTCGTCGGCCTGGACTCCTCGGTGATCCTGCCGCGGCAGGTCTGGGAAGCCTCCGGCCACGTCCAGGAGTTCGTCGACCCGTTGGTCGAGTGCACGTCCTGCCACCACAGGCACCGCTCCGACCAGCTCGCCGAGGACTACGCGGCACGCACCGGCAAGGACGTCGACGAGAACGACCTCTCCGAGGTTCCCTGCCCGAACTGCGGCAATCGCGGCCAGTTCACCGAGCCGAGGATGTTCAACGGGCTGCTCAAGACCTTCCTCGGGCCGGTGGACTCGGAGGAGGGGCTGCACTACCTGCGCCCGGAGACCGCCCAAGGGATCTTCGTCAACTTCCTGAACGTGATGACCACCGCGCGGAAGAAGCCCCCGTTCGGCATCGGCCAGGTGGGCAAGTCCTTCCGCAACGAGGTGACCCCGGGCAACTTCATCTTCCGCACCCGCGAGTTCGAGCAGATGGAGATGGAGTTCTTCGTGGAGCCGGGCGAGGACGAGTCCTGGCACGAGTACTGGATCTCCCAGCGGAGCGAGTGGTACACCGATCTGGGGATCAACCCGGACAACCTGCGGCACTACGAGCACCCCAAGGAAAAGCTCTCGCACTACTCCAAGCGGACCGTGGACATCGAGTACCGGTTCGGCTTCAGCGGCAGCGAGTGGGGCGAGCTGGAGGGCATCGCCAACAGGACCGACTTCGACCTCACCACGCACTCCAACCACTCCGGCGTGGACCTGTCGTACTTCGACCAGACGAGCAACTCCCGCTACCGCCCGTACGTGATCGAGCCCGCCGCCGGGCTGGGGCGTCCGCTGATGGCCTTCCTGATCGACGCCTACCGGGAGGACGAGGCCCCGAACGCCAAGGGCGGAGTGGACAAGCGCGTCGTGCTCAAGCTGGACCGCAGGCTGGCCCCGGTCAAGGTCGCGGTGCTTCCGCTGTCCCGCAACTCCGATCTGTCGCCGAAGGCGCGCGACGTGGCTGCCACCTTGCGGCGCAACTGGAACATCGACTTCGACGACGCCGGGGCGATCGGGCGTCGGTACCGCAGGCACGACGAGATCGGGACCCCGTTCTGCGTGACCGTGGACTTCGACTCGCTGTCCGATCACGCCGTGACCGTCCGCGAGCGGGACACGATGGAGCAGGAGCGCGTGTCCATCGACAAGCTGGAGAGCTACCTGGCGGCTCGACTGGTCGGCTGCTGAACGGGTGCTCGCCGGGCGGTTCGAGGGATCTGCAAGGATGCGTGGTGTGATCGATCACCCCGATTCCACGCGGACTTCGGGCCGCCGGCGAGTGGCCTCCTGGGTACGTAGGACCTTTTTCGGTGCGCTGCTGGTCGCCGTGCTGGTGTTCGGTGGGACGGCCTTCCGGGTTTGGCAGGTCGCCCAGGTCGACCAGTGGGGCCAGGCCGACATGATCGTGGTGCTGGGGGCCGCGCAGTACAACGGGGATCCCTCCCCCGTGCTGCGCGCCCGGCTCGAGCACGCGCTGGACCTCTACCAGCAGGGGCGTGCGGATTACATCGTCACCGTGGGCGGTGGTCAGGCCGGTGACAATTACACGGAGGCCGAGGCCAGTCGCATGTGGTTGGTCGAGCAGGGGGTCTCCGCCGAGTCCGTCACGGAGCTCGAGGTGGGCAACGACACGCTGCGCAGCATCCGCGCGGTCTCCGATGTGGCGGAGCAGCGCTCGTGGGACTCGGCCATCATCGTCAGCGACCCGTGGCACTCCTGGCGCTCGCGCTCCATGGCCGAGGACCAGGGGCTCCGGACGATGGTCTCGCCCACCCGCAGCGGGCCCACCGGTGAGGTGCGCACCCACTACATCCTGCGGGAAGCGGCCGCGGTGCTTTACTACCGCCTGACCCACGCCTCGGCCGAGATCACCGGCCACGGTCTGGGCTGACCTCGCCGCGGCCGAGCGCTCCTACCAGGGCGGACCACGGTGGATACCCCTAAGCTGGGGGCGATGCCCCTGGGTGACACTCCCGGCTACACCGAGCACGACCGGCAGCGACCGATCGACGAGCCTCCGAAGGCGGCCGAGTCGACCGACGGGGTCGCCTCGTCCCGGTCGCCCTTCGCGCGCGACCGTGCCCGAGTGCTGCACTCGGCCGCGCTGCGTCGTCTCGCCGGCAAGACCCAGGTCCTCGGGCCGGAGGAGGGCGACGTCCCTCGGACGAGGCTGACTCACTCCCTGGAGGTCGCCCAGATCGGGCGCGGCATCGCGGTCGAGCTCGGAGCCGATCCCGACGTGGTCGACACGGCCGGGCTCGCTCACGACATCGGTCATCCCCCGTTCGGTCACAACGGGGAGCAGGCCCTCGCCGCGCTGGCCACCGACTGCGGTGGCTTCGAGGGCAACGCGCAGACGCTGCGGATCCTCACCCGTCTCGAGCCCAAGGCGGTCGACTCCGACGGTGTCGGGCGCGGGTTGAACCTGACCAGGGCCTGTCTGGACGCGGCGACCAAGTACCCGTGGTCGTTCCCCCGGGAGGGGGACGGGAAGTTCGGCGTCTACGAGTCGGATCTGGACGTCTTCGAGTGGCTGCGCAGCGGAGCCCCGGGCGAGCGGCGTTGTCTGGAGGCGCAGATCATGGACTGGGCCGATGACGTCGCCTACTCGGTGCACGACTTGGAGGACGGGCTGCACGGGGGGCGGATAGCACTGCGCGCCCTGCTGGACCCCGAGGAGCGCGGTGAGGTCGTGCGGATCGCGTCCAAGCGCTTCCGGCAGCGACCTCCGCTGGACACGGGGTTGTTGGAGTCCTCGGTCTCCGAGCTGCTGACCATGCCCGCCCTGCGGGACGTGCTCGACTACGACGGTTCGGCGCGGTCCCAGGTCGCGCTCAAGCGGCTGACCAGCGAGCTCGTGGGGCGGTTCGCCAGCGCCGCGGTGCGGGAGACGCGACTCGCCTTCGGTCGGGAGGGGTTGAGCAGGTACGGGGCGGATCTGGTCGTTCCCGAGGAGGTCGCGGCCGAGGTGGCTGTGCTCAAGGCGATGGCGCTGCGCTACGTGATGAGCGATTCGGAGCGACTGCGTCTTCAGCAGCGACAGCGCGGGATGCTGACCGAGCTGGTGCGCGCCCTGGTGAACGCGGCCCCGGAGTCGTTGGACCCGACGGCGCGGGCGGCGTGGTGCTCGGCCGCCGACGACGCCGCGCGGTTGCGCGCCGTGCTGGACCAGGTCGCCTCGTTCACGGACGCGCAGGCCGTGGCTTGGTATGAGCGTTGGGTAACCAAAGACACCGATTTCTTGTGACCTATGTCAGACGGGGGAGCGTTTTTCGGTTTTTGTGCGGCATTCTGACACGTAGCGTGATTTTCGCTGGTCATGATTCACCTTTTCGTGTTAGAGGAGCGGCTTTTCGCAGGCCGCGAGGAGACCCCGATGTTCGACGAAGCTAATCGGCACCACATCCAGAAGGTCGTCGTCGACGGAGAGCCCTACATCAACTCCGACGACCTCGCCGACTGGGTGAAGGACCTGCGGTGGCAGGACCCGGCCGCCGAGCAGGCGGCGGGCTACATCGCCCAGGAGCTGCGGCTGATGGGGCTGGCCGACATCGACGAGGAGTCGCTGTCCGAGAACTCGTGACCGAGTCCCGCCCGGATCGGGGCCCCGCTCCGCACGGGAGCGGGTAGGGCGGCACCGGCTCTTCGATCATCGCCTCGGGAGGGCGAACCTGGCACACTCGCCGGAGACCTGAGCGAAGCGGTTCCCGCGGCGGATCGGAGCGTTGCGACATCGTGGACGCACAACTCGAACTCCCCCTGCGCCTGCATCGGATGCTCGCGCCGGACACGGGAGAGAACTTCTGCTGGTCCCCCCACTCCGTGGTGAGCACCCTCGGGCTGCTCGCCTCCGCCGCGCGCGGCAGCACCCGCGAAGAGATGGCGCACGCCCTGCGCGCCGAGCCGGACGAGGACTTCCTCGCACGGCTGGAGGAACTGGCCGGGCGGACCGTCACTCCCACGGACGAGGTCGACTTCGCGGTGGCCAACCGGCTGTGGGCGGACGAGCGGCTTCCGCTGCGGGAGCAGTACCGGAGGCGGATCTCCCGCCTGCCGGGCAGCCAGGTGCGCACCACCGCGTTCCGCGCGGCCCCCGAGCGGGCGCGACAGGAGATCAACGCCGATGTCTCCGAGGTCACCAGGGGACTGATCCCCGAACTGGTCGAGGCGGGCACGATCGACTCGGACACGGTCGCCGCACTGGTCAACGCGCTCTACCTGAGAACTCCCTGGAACAAGGCGTTCGAGGAGCGCGACACCGCCCCGAAACCGTTCCACGGTCCCGCGGGGACCGGTTCGGTTCCCACCATGCGCGTGAACGGTCTGCTGGGTTACGCCCACCTCGAGGGGTGGCAGGTGGTGCGGTTGCAGGCGCGGGGATCGGTGGAGGCGCTCGTGCTGCTGCCCGACGCGGAACTGGCCAGGGCCGAACCCGCTCTCGACCACGCGCGGCTGCGCCGCCTGGTCGACGCCCCCGAGCCGAAGCAGGTGGAGCTGCTGCTGCCGAAGTTCGAGGTGACGGGCTCTGCCGAGCTCAACGACCCGCTCGCCGTGCTCGGAGTGCGCGAGGCGTTCACCCCGGCGGCCGACTTCACCGGGTTGACGGACGAGCCCCTCCGGATCTCCACCGCGCTGCACGAGTCAGTGCTGCGGGTGGACGAGCACGGCCTGGAGGGAGCGGCGGCCACGGCGGCGATGATGCGACTGACCTCCCTGACCGAGGAGCCGGAACCGCTCCGGGTGGAAGTGGACCGCCCGTTCTGGTTCCTGGTCCGCCACTCCGACAGCGGGGATGTCTACTTCCTGGGCAGGGTCGCTCACCCGTGAACCGGTTCGAGGGTCGGCGGGTCGGTTCGAGGGTCGGCGGGTCGGTTCGAGGATCGGCGGATCGGTTCGAGGATCGGCGGATCGGTTCGAGGATCGGCGGTGCCGGTTGCTCGGGCGGTTTCTCGGCGGAAGCTCGGGTGCTCGTTCCCGAACGGATCTTCGTCGACAGCTCTCAGAGCGGTACGCGCCGGAGCTTGTCGGGGTTGACGATGTCGTGGATCTCGGCAGCACGTCCGTCCCGCACCGCGAAGCCGACCACGCGCCGGGCCGCGGCGCGTTCGGAAGGGGTTCCCTCCGGGGACCCCGGCAGCAGCAGTCCCGGGTCGCCGTTGACGAGAACCGGACGCGTGCTCGTCAGCGCGGAGGGCGCGTACTTGCGCATCAGGCCGAGCAGGAAGCGCGCCACTCGTTCCCTGCCGCTGACCGGGCGCAGCGCGCTGCGCGCCTTGCCGTCGCTGTCGCCGTAGACGGTTGCCCGCGGGTGCAGTGCGCGGGCTACGGCCCACTGGTCCTCGTCCGAGAGCGCCGCGAGCAGTGCCCGGATCACCTCGTGCTGCTGCTGCGCCGGCACCCGCTCGGGGGGATCGGCCCGCTGGACGGTGTGCCTTGCCCGGGTCGCGTTGCGTCGCGCCGCGTCCACCGAGCACTCGAGCATCGCCGCGATCTCGTCGAAGCCGATCCCGAACACGTCGTGCAGCACCAGCGCCGTGCGGTGCTCGGGGCTGAGCTGCTGAATTAATCGGAACGCGGCCATGCGCACGTCCGCGGCGCCCGCCACCACCCCGAAGGCCCCCGGGGGTTCCGGGCTGCCGTGCTCGAGCACGATGGGCTCGGGCAGCCAGGGGCCGACGTAGTGCTTCCTGCGGACGGAGGCGGTGCGGGCCCGTTCGACGGCCAGCGCCCCCGCGGTCCGGTTCAACCAGGCCCCCAGGTCGTCGATCCCGGCGCGTTCGGCCCCGTCGAGCCCGGTCAGTCGCATCCGGGTCTCGCGCACCACGTCCTCGGAGTCCGCGATGCTCCCGGTGAGTCGGTAGGCCAACCCGATCAGCCGCGTACGTCGGTCGTCGAATTCCTTGGCCAGAACCTCTTCCGCGGATCGCACACTGCGATTGTGCCCGAACAATCCCGTTGTGCCCGGTTGAGTGCCTCGGTCGGGTGGTTTCCCGCCCACGCGCCCACAGGCGTCCTCCCGACGGGGAGCGTCGAGGTGGTCGCGGCGCACTCGAGGGGTGCCGGAGGCGAGTGGGAAATCACCGGGACCGCGTGCTCGGTCGGCGGGTGCGGGCCATCTAGACTGGTCGCGTGGCGGGACGAATCCGGGAAAGCGACATCGCCGAAGTCCGCGAACGCAACCGGATCGACGACGTGGTCGGTGAGTACGTCGCGTTGCGTCGCGCCGGTGGTGGGGCTCTGAAGGGGCTGTGCCCCTTCCACGACGAGAAGACCCCCTCGCTGAACGTGCGCCCCAACCACGGGACCTTCCACTGCTTCGGCTGCGGCGAGGGCGGGGACGTCATCGCCTTCCTGATGAAGACCGAGCACCTCGGCTTCGTCGAGTCCGTGGAGCGGTTGGCGGACCGGAGCGGTGTGCGGCTGCGCTACGAGGGCGGCGAGCCCACGAACAGTCGAGAGCCGGGCACCAGGAGCAGGCTGGTCGAGGCGAACCGGCTCGCCGCCGAGTTCTACGCCGAGCAGCTGCGCTCCAACGAGGCGCGGCAGGCGAGGGAGTTCCTGACGGCTCGTGGTTTCGACGAGGCGGCCGCGACGAAGTTCGGATGCGGTTTCGCGCCCAGCGGCTGGGACCGGCTGACCAAGCACCTGCTGAACAAGGGCTTCGAGCTGGAGGAGCTCTACAAGGCGGGGTTGTCCCGGGAGGGCAGGCGCGGGCCGATAGACCGGTTCCACCGGAGGCTGCTGTGGCCGCTCAAGGACCTCGGGGGTGATGTGGTCGGTTTCGGCGCGCGGCGCGTCTTCGACGAGGACCCGATCGAGGCGAAGTACGTCAACACCCCCGCGACGCCGATCTTCAACAAGTCCCAGGTGCTGTTCGGCGTCGATCTGGCCAAGCGCGAGATCGCCAAGCGTCACCAGGCCGTGGTGGTCGAGGGCTACACCGACGTGATGGCGATGCATCTGGCGGGCGTCCCCACCGCCGTGGCCTCCTGCGGGACCGCCTTCGGCGACGAGCACCTCGGGGTGCTGCGCAGGCTGATGATGGACGACGACACCTTCAGGGGCGAGGTCATCTACACCTTCGACGGTGACGAGGCCGGGCAGAACGCCGCGCTGAAGGCCTTCGACGGGGAGCAGCAGTTCGCCGCGCAGACCTACGTGGCGATCACCCCGGACGGAAGCGATCCCTGCGAGCTGAGGCAGCGTAAGGGGGACGGCGCCGTCCGCGACCTGGTGGCCCGGCGGCGGCCGCTGTTCGAGTTCGCCGTTCGGAGCTTGCTGGACGGCTACGACCTCGACTCGGTGGACGGAAGGGTCGCCGCCCTGCGCCGGACGATACCGCTGGTCGCGCGGATCAAGGACCACGCGAGCAGGGACGGCTACGCCGTGCAGCTCGCCCACTGGACCGGCTGGAACGACGAGAACCAGGTCGTTCGGCGGGTGCAGGAGTCGGCCGGGGAGCCGGTCGAGGACGGGCCGCGGCGCAAACGCGATCGGCGTGCCGCGGAGCAGCGGAACGACTCCGCGGAGCGGGACGCGCTCCCGGGGCGTCCCTCCAGGGATGATCCGCGCTGGTCCCAGCGGGAGGCGCTGAAGACCGCTCTGCAGGCCCCGGGATTGGCGGGACCGGTCTACGACGCCCTGCCCGAGGAGGCCTTCACCGAGCCGATCTACCGGGCGCTGCACGAGGCCCTGCTCAAGGCCGGTGGCACGCAGGCGGGACTTTCGGGCGCCGCGCTGGTGGACGCCGTCCGCGCGCAGTGCTCCGACGAGACGAGCACCCGGTTGCTGTCCCAGCTGGCGGTCGAGACGCCGGACACCAAGTCCGAGCAGGACCACCGCTACGTCAGTGGGGTGCTCGCCAGGGTGCGGGAGCGGTTGGTGGCGCGTCAGATCGACGACATCAAGTCGCGGGTGCAGCGGATCTCGCCGATCGAGGACCCCGAGGAGTACCACGCGCTGTTCGGCGATCTGGTCGCGCTGGAGCACTACCACAAGTCGCTGCTGCAACAGGCCGTGGAAGGTGTGGCATGATCTCCTGGCTCAGGCGCGCGCTCGCGCGGCTCGGCGGTGGTGTCCCGCTGCCGGAGGGGTTCGACGGTGCGCTGGACGCGGAGGAGCGGGTGCTGGCCTCGGCCGCGTCCGCGCGGGGAGCGCTGGTCGCCACGAACCGCGGTCTGTGGGTGCCGGGTGAGTCCGGGGTGCGCAGGATCGGTTGGCACCTGCTGAACAGGGCCGTCTGGCGCGACGGGGTGCTGGTGCTGACCGAGGCCGAGGAGTACCGCAGGGTCGACGGGGCGGTGTTGCTGCGTGAGCTGCCGCGGCGTCGTTTCCGGTTGGACCGGTCCGGCAGGTTGCCCGATGTGGTGCACGCGCGGGTGACCGGTTCGATCAAGTCCACCCAGTACCGCGAGCTGTCGGTGGGCGGGGCCCGCTTCGTGCGGCGCAGGGTGCCCGGTGTCGACGGCACGGTGTTGCAGGTCCGACCCGATCGGGAGACCGACGAGGACGCGCTGGCCGAGTACGCCCGCGAGGTCGCCCGTCGGTTGGAACGTGAGGAGCACGGCGTCGGATGACCCGAAAGGGCGCTTCCGGGTGAAGCACTCCCCGGATACAGTACGGATGTACTGTTTTTGTTTCGAGGAGTGATCCGCCGTGTGGGATCCGGAGACTTATCTGGCCTTCTCCGACCAGCGGGAACGTCCCGCCCGGGATCTGCTGGCCAGGATGAACCACCCGGATCCGGCGAGCGTGGTTGATCTGGGATGCGGGGCGGGCAACCTCGCCCCGCTGCTGACGCGGCGGTGGCCCGCGGCGCGCCTCGAGGCGCTGGATTCCGCGCCGGAGATGGTGCGCGCGGCGGTGGAGGCCGGCGTGCAGGCCCGAGTTCTGGATGTGCGGGACTGGTCCCCCGGGGCGGACACCGACGTGGTGGTCTGCAACGCGGTGCTGCAGTGGGTTCCCGATCATGTCGAACTGGTTCGCGGGTGGCTGGACGCGCTGCCGGTCGGGGCGGTGTTCGGGATGCAGCTGCCCGGGAACTTCCGTGCGCCCGCGCACCGGGCCGTTTACGAGCTGGCCTCGCGGGCGGAGTGGGGCGAGGAGACGGGGGCCGCGCTCCGTGACGCGCTCCGGGATCCGGACAGGGTGCTCACCCCGCTGGAGTACGCGCGGGCCCTCTCCGGGCCGAACGTGCTGATCGACGCGTGGGAGAGCACCTACGTGCACCGCTTGCACGGTCGTGACCCGGTGCTGAACTGGCTGCGGGGCACCGCCTTGCGTCCCGTGCGCACCCTGCTGGACGAGCGGAGCTGGGAGCGCTTCCTGGAGGAGCTGGCGCCGATGCTGCGCAGTGCGTACCCGGAGGAGGCGGACGGTTCAACGTGGTTCCCGTTTCGCCGGGTGTTCGTCGTGGCCCGGCGGGCGTAGTCGGGGCTGCGCGACGTACTGACTCCGCGGCGGGAGCGCATCTGCCTGAGGTGTCCCGGCCGTGGCGCCGAGCGAGTCGTCCATCCAGGGGTGGGGCAGGGGTGACCAGGGGTTTTCCCAAAAGGGGAGGGGGGTGTTCGCGGGCTTCGGCGGGTGCGCTACAGTAGATGTTGTCAGCGCGAGGCGCTGGGGAGAGAACAAAACATTCCTCCGTAGCTCAATGGCAGAGCATTCGGCTGTTAACCGAAAGGTTGCTGGTTCGAGTCCAGCCGGAGGAGCGCAAGCCCGGGTCTGCGACCCGGGCTTTTTGCTGTTCGGGGTGGTTTTCCGCGACCGTTGTCGTGGTGTCGGACGTGGCCCTGGCGGGTGACATCCAGAAGTGATGTGCAGCGCACATCGTCCGGATTCGGCCTCCCGCCGGGCGTCTCCGGGGCGAGTCCGTCCGTCCGGGATTCGGTCCACTGTGGTGGAGCAGGGTGCGGGGCCGTGGCCCACCTCCTCCGCGGGGTGAGGTCCGGACTGCGTCCACTGCGCGGGCCGTCCGAAGTGCGCGGGCCGCCGGACCGGGGGTCGACGTGCGAAGAACGAAGCACCATAGCGGAGAGGCAACACTCCAGCTATCCCCCAATCGGGCGTATTGATGTCGGAAAGGTCAGTCTCGGGTAACGATCCGTGGTCCATTGACGATCTTGTGGGTGTAGTTGAAGTGGTGTGTGGGAAATTTGCGCAGCGCACAGCCTGATCGCGCGTTCAGGGGCCGGGTCGGCCCTGGAGTAGGCTCGTATTCGCGATCGGTTCGTTGCCGTTGAAGCACAACGCGGCTTCCGTCGTTCTTCGTCCCCGGGACGACGGAAAAGTACATGGGGATCGCAGAGATCGGGGGAGATATCATGTCCGCACCTGGTATCGACAGGAGCCCTCGGCAGTTTTCGTTGCCCGGCATCTCGTCGGTGACCGAGCTGCCCAAACCGTTGAAGGCGTTGGTCTACCTGGCCATGCTGGCTTTGCTGACAGTGGCCGGTGTCGGAGCACTGCTGGCGACGGTCGTGATCATCGGTCAGTTGACCGGTTCGTTCGACGTCGCGATGTTCATCGGCCGCTGATGAGGCGTCGGATTCGATGCCCGAGATCGACGCACCGCCGGGTGCGTCGATCTTTCTCGGGTCCGGTACCATGGAGATGACCCCGGTGCCGTGCAGCGGGCAGGACCCGATACGATCAGTTCGATCGTTCCAGGGGCGGTAGCTCAGCAGGTCAGAGCAGCGAACTCATAATTCGTCTTGTCGTGGGTTCAAGTCCCACCCGTCCCACCGAAACAGCAGGACAGCGCAGGTGTGGGGACACCGGACCAAGATCGCCCCCATGCTTTTGCCATAGGAAACCCCTCGCTCGAGCGCGCTGAGTCGGGTGCTCCGGGGCGTGGCTTGCCGCGCGAGTGTCGACGTCGAGTGAGCGGTGCGCTCCTTCACGGCCTCGGCGCCGTTCGTCGTCGGGCGTCCCCGCATCCACCCGGGGAAGCGGTGCTTGCCGTCCGACCGGGGTGCGACGTGGACGGTCGGATCACGGCTTTTTCGTGAATAGCTTTCTAAGTCTTGTTCCGCTGTGTTCCGGCTTTTCACTGTCCGAGCGACTGGTTCGAGGAGAAAAGCTTCCACGAAAGAAAAAAGGCCGGTGTCCTCGCTCCCGGGAGAACGTGGAACAGTTGATCAATGTGCTGTTCCGGAGTGCTGAGCTCGGCGGCCCAGTGGTTCGCGTCCCTCGCGGTCGAATCCGGTTCCCGCGGGTTCGTTCTCCGGGCAAGGACGCGGCGATCTCCGCGGAGATGCCGGGTGACGCACCCGTTTCCCGGGTGTGATCCACAATGCTGTATCGATTCAAAGGGGGTCGGACCCGATTCGCGGGAACGACCGCCGCCAGCGCGCCTTCCGACGGAGGGGAGGTGGTGTGCCGGCGATCAAATGGGAGCGACACCGATGCGCGATTTCGACGAGCGGGACCGGCTCGGTCAACATTGGCACGCCTACGTCGAACAGCGTGCCGGGAACGTGCCGTCCACACGTGCGGACCGACTGCGTCGGTCCCCGGACCACGTGCTGTCCAGCCCGCGTGCCGTGGCCGAATGGCTGTATCGGATGAAGCGCGTGTACCTGTCCGCCGAACCGGTGAAACTGCTCGGTGCCGATGCGGGGTGGGGGACGGTCGGTGACGACCGCCATCTCGAGCGGGATCTGTTCGAGGACGAGCTGGTGGCCTCGTACGGCGACAGCATCTATCTCTCGTTCGCCTGTGAGCACGGCCGGTTGGATCTCTGGGTTGAGGCGGTCACGGCCGAGGACTGCTCGGAGGTGCTGCACCAGGAACAGGAGTAATGCCGTCGATGTGTCCGGAATGTGGTGGCCCGATGATTCCCCCGCAGGGAGGTGAGGGCCCACCGAGATGCCCCAAGTGCGGGTGACGCGTAACCACGTGGAAGCCCCGCGGCGGCGCCCCGAACGGGGAGCCGCCGGACGGTAACCGCGGAGCAGGCAGCACGTCCGCCTTCCGCGGTTACCGGGTGGAGAGCTCCGCAGGCCCGAACCGGCCTGCTCCCGCCCCGGGAGCCGGAGCCCGGAAAGCAGTCGATCAGACCGCGGCCAGTCCCACGTAGTTCTCGGCGAGTGTCGTGGCAGCGGCCTCCGAGGAGCACAGGTAGTCGAACTGGGAGCGCTGCAACCGCCTGTCGTAGGCGGAGTCCGGCCCGTCGAAGCGGTGCGTCATCGAGGTCATCCACCAGGAGAAGTGCTGCACCCGCCACACGCGGCGCAGGCACTCCTGGGAGTAGGTGTCCAGCCCCGTGGTACTGCCGCTGTGGTAGCGATCGGTGAGCGCGCGTGCCAGCCGGTCCACATCGGCCACGGCGAGGTTGAGCCCCTTCGCACCGGTGGGCGGAACGATGTGGGCCGAGTCCCCGGCCAGGAACAGCCTGCCGTAACTCATCGGTTCGGTGACGAAGCTGCGCAGCGCCGTGATGTTCTTGTCGATCACGGGGCCTTCGCGCAGCTTCCAGCCCGGAGTTCCCAACCTGGTCTGCAACTCTTCCCAGATCCGTTCGTCCGGCCACTGCTCGATCGGATCCTGTGGATCGCACTGCAAGTACAGCCTGCTCAATTCGGAGGAGCGGAGACTGTGCAGAGCGAACCCGTTTGGATGGTTCGAATAGATCAATTCCTCGCTGGACGGTGCCACTTCGGCGAGTATTCCGAGCCAGCCGAACGGATAAACCCGTTCATAAGTGGTGCGGACCGAATCGGGAACGGTGTTCCGGCACACTCCGTGGAAACCGTCGCAACCGGCCACGTAGTCGCAGTGCAGCTCCTGCGTGCTCCCGTCGGAAGTGAATCGCACGACCGGTCGATCGGTGTCGACCCCGTCGACGGAGACGTCCGACACCTCGTAGTACACCCGGCCGCCGTCCTTCTCCCGGCGGTCGGCGAGATCCTTGACCACTTCCTGCTGGCCGTAAACGGTGATGGTACGGCCACCTGTGAGCTCGCTGAGCGGGATGCGCAGACGTTCCCCGTCGAACTGCACGTTCACCCCGTGATG
Organism: Actinopolyspora sp. BKK2; assembly: GCF_011291845.1. Taxonomy (NCBI): domain Bacteria; kingdom Bacillati; phylum Actinomycetota; class Actinomycetes; order Actinopolysporales; family Actinopolysporaceae; genus Actinopolyspora; species Actinopolyspora sp. BKK2. The sequence goes on from NZ_JAANTE010000007.1 coordinate 201,438, forward strand.
CGGATGCCCCTGCTCGTCCAGGCGCTCGGCCACGTCGGCGTCCCGCAGCACGTCGACGGTGCCCTGCTCGAGGACCCCCGCCCGCACACGCTGCTGCACGTACTCGCGACTGCGGCGTTCGAGCACGACGGAATCGATTCCCTGCAGGTGCAGCAGCTGGGACAGCAGCATGCCCGCCGGTCCCGCTCCCACGATCGCGACCTGGGTGCGCATTCCATCCTCCCCTCTTCGGATGCGGCCGATTCAGCCTCTCAGTCGTGAATGCGAATTCAGCCACATTACTTCCGTCCAGCGGAAGTAGGTCAGCGATTAACCTGGAGACGTTTCGTGTTCGAAAGGAAACCTCGAGTGGTCGAATCGCCGTGCGTGCACAACTGTGCGCCGATCGGAGAATTGCCGCGCGGCCGGGCTGCCGGTATTCCGCGCGGTGCGGAGGTTTTTCAGCGGGGCGAGCGGAGGGGAGTGCCGCCGAACGGGGGCGCGAATTGTGATGTTATGTCTTTTTCGGCACCGGAGAGCGGAAAACGGAACCGGCGCCGCGTCGCTCGTGGTGGAGGGGCGCCGCGGACGAGAGGCCCCGCATCCGCCGGAGACGGTTCGGATGCGGGGCCGCGCCCGGGACTTCAGAGGGCCTTGCGCGCCAGCTCGGAGAACTGGTCGAGATAACGCAGCGTCGAGTCCCGGTCGACGGTGGGCAGGTAGAACAGCACGCGGTCCACTCCGGCGCGTGCGTACTCCTCGACGGAGGCGGCGTCGTCGCCCGCCGCGTACAACGACACCGGGACGCGCCACCCGGCCCGGTCGCGAACCCGCGCGATGCTTCCGGCCAGGTCCTCGGTTCCGGCCCGCGGCAGCCACCCGCCGCCGTACTCGGCGACGCGCTCCACCGAGCGCTCGCTCTCACCGCCGACGTAGATCGGCGGATGCGGCTGCTGCACCGGCTTCGGCCAGCAGTACGAGGCCTCGATGTCCACGTGGTCGCCGTGGAACTCGGCCACCTCCTCGGTCCACAACGACCGGATGGCCCTGATGCGCTCGTCCATGAGGGCACCGCGGTGTGCCGGTTCGGTGCCGTGGTTGCGCATCTCCTCGCGGTTCCAGCCCGCGCCTACACCGAGGATCGCCCTTCCGCCCGAAACGCGGTCCAGGCTCGCGACCTCCTTGGCGGTGATGATCGGATCCCGCTGGATCATCAGCGCGATCCCCGTTGCCACGAGCAGGTGCTTGGTGGCCACGGCCGCCGCCGTCAGGCTCACGAAGGGGTCCAGCGTCCGGTAGTAGTGCCGCGGCAGATCGGTGCCGCCGGGGTAGGGAGTCTCCCTGCTGCTGGGAATGTGCGTGTGCTCGGCCAGAAACATCGCGTCGAAGCCGCGCTGCTCGGCGGCCACGCCCAGCTCGGCCGGGTCGATTCCCTCGTCGGTGACGAACGTGGATATACCGAATTTCATGGGTGCTCGGCGCCGGAACCGGCGCCTCCCTCCTAACGAGTGTTTCGCTCTCCGGCACGTGATCGGTGCTGTCCGGGACGGAGCCCGTGGCGAAGCACGGTGGAGCTCTCCACGCGGGAGAACTCCGTGCCCACGGCCCGGGGTACCCCGCGCTGCGGTTCGTCATGCTTCGCCGGAGCCCCGTCCCGGCGGGTCGTCGCAGGTGTCCGTTCGACACCTCGACAGCTCGGCATCAGGGACAACGGTGATTCGTCCGCACTATTCTCGTACCGGGTAAGATCATGATCCCGTTCCGGGACGTCGCCGGTTCGGCCCGTCGGCGTGCCGCCGCGCCGCGGGTCGGTCGGTCGTGCAGTGCCGCCGTCGGAGAAGCGCTGGAGGCGTCGGTGTCGTTTCGGAGTGTGCCGGTCGAGACGTAACCGCACCGGCCGGCGTGGTCGGACGACGAACTGACGGACATGGATGAGCTGACGGCCGAACTCGTAGAGCTTTACCACGAGCACTACCGCGAACTGCTGCGGATGGCTCTGCTGCTCGTCGACGACAGGTCCGCGGCCGAGGACGTGGTGCAGGACGCGTTCACGCGCGTGTTCGACTCGAGATCCCGTCTGCGTGACCGGGAGAAAGCGTTGGCCTATCTGAGGCAGACCGTGCTCAATCGGGCGCGGTCGCTGCTGCGCAGGAGACAGGTCTCCAAGCGTTATCAGCACCGGCTGGTGCAGCGCGAACCCGCTCCCGACGATAGCGTCCGCGGGGTGGATCGCACTGTTCTCGCCGAGGCGATCGCCCGGCTGCCCCGGCGCCAGCGCGAGGCAGTGGTGCTGCGCTACTACGCCGACTTCAGCGAGGCCTACACGGCGGAGATGATGAAGGTGACTCCGGGGGCGGTGAAGGCCTACTGCTCGCGCGGAGTCGCGCGGTTGTCGAGTTTGCTGAGGGAGCGCGTGTGAAGGAGCGGGACACGGCCCCCGAGGAGAGTTCGGACGAGTTTCTGCTGCGTGCGAGTCTGCACGCCCTCGTCGAGGACGTCGAACCGGAACGGGACTCGTTGGCCAGGTTGCTTTCCCGGCGGCGGCGTCGGTCGGTAGTCCGGTCGGCGGTCCTGGTCACCGGGGTCGCCGTGGCGACGACGGCAGTGCTGCTGTTCGTGCTGGTCGTTCCGAACGGCACGAGAACGGCCGACACCGATCCTGTGGGACTCGGCCCGGACAGCTATGCCACTCAGCTGCGCGATGGAGTGCTCGCCGCGGTCTCGGTCGAATCGGGCCGAGTGCTGCGGCGGCTCGGCGAGCTCGACGGTGCCGCCACCGAGATCGCGACCGACCGGGAGCGCGTCTACGCGGCCCCCGCGGAAGGGGGAGTCGTGGTCACCACCCCGGAGGGCACGGTTCGTCCGCTGGAACGACTCGACGGGGTGACCACTGTGGACGCTCTGGCCGCTTCCGCAGGTCGGGTCGCTGTGGCCAGCGGAAATCGCCTGCTCGTGCTCTCCGAGCAGGGGGTGCGCCGGATCGTGCTGCCCGCGGAGCGAACCGTGCGGGACGTGGCCGTCGATCCCTCGGGGCGACTCGCGCTGGCCGTGGCTCGGCGCGGGGCGGGAAGCACCACCGAGCTGCGGCTGGCCGGCCCCGAGGGCGATGCCACCCGTCCGGTCGACGTCGTCGGTCCCGACTGCGCTCCGCTGCGGGTGGCGTGGACCTCGACGGGGCTGGCCGTCCTGCACCGCGTCTCCTGCGCCGAGGACGGGGACGTTCGGGTCACCACGCTGGATCCGGACAGTGGAGCCACGATCGGGGGCGGGGTGCGCTTCGCCCCCGAAATCGCTCCGGAGGCGGTGGACGGGATGCGGATGACCAGTGATTCGGCCGACCGGTTGCTGGTGTCCACACCGGATCGGGAGAACCGGCTGGTGGAAGGCGGCGAGGTGCGTTCCCCGGCTGCCGCGTGCACGCCGGAGGAGGGGTGCCCACGACTCGCCGCCGCCATGTGACCACGGCTTCCGTCGGGGAGCGCGCGGGCTGGTCCGCCCGGGTGCTCGGCGTGGGTGGCGCCGGTTGACCGGGTGAGTACGAGCGGCTCCGCCGCTGCTTCCCGCGGCCGTCCCACCCGAGCCGTTGCTCGCCCCACTCGCACGAGCTCTTGGCCTCGTGCGCGTGTCCCGCCCCTCCGTGGGCTCGACCGGAAGGTGGTAGCTACTGAACGTGCTCGGAAAACGCCGCTGATCGGGCAATGGACCCGCGGGCGCTGCTCCGGTGAAGATCATCGTGGGACAGCGGTTCTCGATCGGGCGGAGGGGTGCTTCACGTGCGCGGGCATTGGTGGGAGGTTCTCAGGCTGTGTCGTGTGGCGGGGCGGCGTCCGTACTGGCAGCACGCGGCGGCCTTCGTCGTCTCGGTGTGGACCCTGTGGTGGATAGGCGGGCAGTTCCTGGTTCCGGAAACCGCTCCCTCCGCCCTGGACATCTGGACGAGTCTGCTCGAGCGCGCGGGACTGCCCGATGTTTCCTGGAGCGATCGGATCGTGCGGTCCTGGGGGCAGGCCGGGAGTGCGCTGGCCGTTTTCGGCGGGTTGTTCTGGGCGGCCACCACGGAGCGCGGGCAGACTCCGGCGTTGATCGGTTGGGTGGCGGTGATGCTGGCCTCCCAGCACCTCGGTTATCAGTCCGCCGTGGTCACGGCACTGCTGACCATGGTCGGTTTCGTGCTGGTGCTCTGGGCGGCGTCCCTGGTCAACGGCCGCTTCGTGGACAAGTACCCCAGGTTGTTGCCCGCAGACGTCTTCCGCGCGGGAGTCACCGCCGCGACGCTTTCGGCTGTGGTTCCGCTGTACGCTCCGGCGATCGTGGTGTTCAGGCTGTTCCGCCCCTACTTCACCCGTGCTCCCCGGGTGCTGTCCGCAGTGCACGGTGACGGGAGGCGGCCCGCCGCGGGCGGTTGGAGCCGGGTGGCGCGGGAGCCCGCTGAAGCCGGGGTGGACGAGCCCGCGTAGTGCGGGGGCGGCGGCAGCGGTCACCGCGCGGGGCCGACCGGTGGAGCGTGCGTGCGGTCTCGGCGGAGTTCCCCGTTCCGCGGGGATTGCGCGGCGGGAAGCCCGGGGCGACACGCACCGGTCATGTCACCTTTCGTGTGTTTTTGCCGGGCGGGCAGCACTGGACAATCTATCCTTTGTGGACTAGCCGGTGGTGTTCGCTGCCATGCCCGCGGGTGCTCCGAACTGCTGTTTTTCGTCGTCCTGGCGGTGCTTTCCGGAGGGGCGACGCGGGGGGCGGCCAAGAAAAGTCCTTTGAGGACGGTTTTTTCGCCCGTTCTGGCCGGGTGGAGGGCGTGCGGAAGCAGGATTGTTGTGATCGACTGGGCCGTGACGAACTTCGCTTCGAGGTCGTGATGAGACGTCCCTCGTGGCACAGGCGGAGGTCCACAGTGAGCACGTCCGAGCTTACGAGCGGTGTGGTCTACATCCACTCCGCACCCGGCGCGGTCTGTCCGCACGTCGAACGGGCGGTCGCGGACGTGCTGGGTACCCGTTGCGCGCTGCGCTGGACGGCCCAGCCCGCCGCCCCGGGGCAACTGCGGGCCGAGTACGTCTGGTCGAGCGCCCCGGGGACGGGAGCTCGACTGGCCGCGGCGCTGCTGGCGTGGCCGATACTGCGCTTCGAGATCACCGAGGACCCTAGTGCGGGGGTCGACGGGGAGCGCTTCAGCCACGTCCCGGACCTGGGGCTGTGGCGGGGCCGGACCGGAGCCAACGGCGACATCGTGGTGGGGGAGGACCAGCTGCGCACCCTGGTCGCGGAGTGTCGGGACGCCGAATCCTTCCGGCACCGGGCCACGGAACTGCTGGGCAGTTCGTGGGACGAGGCGCTGGAGCCCTTCCGGAGCTCGGGGGAGGGGCCACCGGTCGAACGGCTGCACAGCGTCGGCTGACGGGTCCGCGTGGGAGCACCCGGCGCGTTCGGTTTCCGGCGGCGAGCGGCGGGCCTTTCTGCCAGCATCCGTGCAGCGGCCTTTTCCGGTGTGCGGAAGCCGCGCGGGGCGAGCGTTGCCCGCTGACGGGTGTTTCGGCAGGCTCGCCCGCTCGATGGCGGGGCAGTGCAGCATGCGAACGGGTGATACCCATGAGTACGAAACTTTTTCTGAACCTGCCGGTGCAGGACCTGAACAGGTCGGTCGGTTTCTTCGAGCGGCTCGGCTTCTCGTTCGACCAGAACTTCACCGACGAGTCGGCCACCTGCATGATCGTCGGCGACGGTGTCTTCGTGATGCTGCTGACCGAGCCCTTCTTCGGGACCTTCACGCGGAAGAGCGTGGCCGACGCGAGCAGCACGACCGAGGTCATCACCTGTCTGGGCCTGGAAAGCAGGCAACGGGTGGACGAGCTCGTGGACGAGGCCTTCGCGGCAGGGGCCGGAGCGGCGAACGAGGTCATGGACGAGGGGTTCATGTACCTGCGCAGCTTCCAGGACCTCGACGGCCACATCTGGGAGGTAGCGTGGATGGACCCAGAGCAGGTGACCCCGGGTGGATGAGATGACGGCGCGGTGGCTTCCCACCGCGAGGAGGGCGCCACCCACGTGATCCGGGCGGGCACGGCCGGGTCCGCCCCGAGCGGTCCGCTCCGCGGCACGCGGAGGAAGGCACCGGTTCGGAACGGATCGATGTCCGTCCTGTCGGCCTCCGAGGACTCGTATGGCACGCTCGTCACGTGCCACCGAGAACCGGGTTCCGTCGTTGGGGTCGAGCGCTCTGGGTCGTTGCCCTCACCGTCGTGGTCTTGCTGTCCGCGGTGGGCGTCGGCTTGTGGGCTCGTCCGCTCTACAGGACTCCCGCGGGCTCCCACGAGCGGGTTCCGGAGATTCCGTCGTTTCCGAACTCCGCGCAGGACGCCCCCGGATCGCAACGGGTGTCGCTCGACGAGGGAGCGCGGAACCACCCGGACAGCGAGGTCGTGCAGCAGCTGCTGCAGCAGCACTTCGACGCCATCAACCGGCGCAATTACCAGCAGTGGCGCGGCACCGTCGTGCGAGCCAAGAGGCTCAACCAGCCCTACGAGCAGTGGATCGACGAGTACGGCACCACCCAGGACGGCACGGTCACCGTGCACCGGATCACCCGCGGTCCGAAGGGGACGCTGCGTCTGATCATGTCCCTGGTCAGCACCCAGAGCAAGGAGGACGCCCCGGAGGACATGCCGCTGACCTGCCTGCGCTGGCGCGTGGTCTACCAGGTCGTGTCCGAGGACGGGGAGCTGAGACTCGGCCAGGGGCTGCCGGACAGCTCGCTGAACAACCGCTGCACGAACTGAAGCGGTTCCAGGGAACCGCCCGCGGAGAGCGTCCCCGCGGCCGGTTCGGGGTCCGGCGGACCCCGAACGCGCGGTTTCCCGCCGCTGCTACAGCGGGATGTTGCCGTGGTCCCCGCGCTTGTCCGGCACGGAGGCCAGTGCCCCCGCGAGTCGCTCGCGGGTGCTCGACGGGTCGATGACCTCGTCGACGACCCCGATCGAACGGGCCCGGTCGACACCCCCGGCCACCCGCTGGTGCTCCTCGGCCAACCGGTCCTGCAGCGCCTCGCGCTCCTCCTCCGGAGCGGCGGCGATCTCCTTGCGGTGCAGGACTCCCACGGCGGCGCGGGCTCCCATGACGGCCACTTCGGCCTCCGGCCAGGCGAAGACCGCGCTGGCACCGAGCGAGCGGGCGTTCATGGCTATGTAGGCACCGCCGTAGGACTTGCGGGTGACGAGAGTGACGCGGGGGACCACTGCTTCCCCGAAGGCGTGGAGCAGCTTCGCGCCGCGGCGGACCACACCGCCCCACTCCTGGTCCACCCCGGGCAGGTAGCCCGGAACATCGACCAGCACCACGAGCGGGATGCCGAAGGCGTCGCACATCCGCACGAACCGGGCGGCCTTCTCGGCGGACAGCGAGTCCAGGCAACCGCCCTTGCGGATCGGGTTGTTGGCCAGCACTCCCACGGTCCTGCCGCCGAGCCTGCCCAGCCCGGTGACCATGTTCGGGGCCCACTTGGCCTGGAGCTCCTCGAAGACGCTCGCCCCGGACTCGTCGGTGTCCAGAATCCCCCGGATCACGGGTTTGACGTCGTAGGCGCGGCGCGCCGTCTCGGGGAGCAGCGCACGCAGGTCCTGCCGGTCAGCCGTGGTGGCGTGGTCGAACCCGCCCTGCTCGGCGACCAGCTCGGTCACCCGGCGGGCACGCTGGTAGGCGTCCGGCTCGTCGGAGGCGACCACGTGCACCACACCGGACTTGGAGCCGTGCGTCTCGGCACCGCCCAGCCCCTCCTGGTCGATCTCCTCACCGGTCACGCTGCGCACCACGTCGGGTCCGGTGACGAAGACCCTGCCGGCGGGGGCCATGATGACCACGTCGGTCAGCGCGGGCCCGTAGGCGGCTCCACCCGCGGCAGGGCCGATCACCACGGAGATCTGGGGGATTCGACCGGAGGCCCGGATCATCGCCGCGAACATCCGCCCCATCCCGTCCAGCGACTCCACGCCCTCGGGGATCCGGGCACCGCCCGAGTGCCACAACCCGAGCACCGGGCAGCCCTCCTCCAGCGCGGTGTCGATGGCTCCCACGATGCGCGAGCACCCCGCGGACCCCATGGCACCGCCCTTGACCGTTCCGTCGGTGCAGTAGGCGATGACCGGGGAGCCGTTGATGCGGCCGCGCACGGCCAGCACGCCGCTGCTGTCCCGCTCGTACAGCGGGACCGATGAGTCGGCGTCCAGCAACTGGGAAAGTCGCAGCTCGGGATCGCGGGGATCCCAGTCGATTCCCGAGGTCTCTTGGTGGGAGGCAAGCGCTGTCACGGGTGCTCCGATGTTGACTGACGATGGGTGATGTCGGTTGCTCGTCGGGCGGGGAGTGCGGGTTCCGCCCGTTGTGGTGACGGAACCCGCACACCGGCGTTTCCGAACCCGGTCGTGTTCACGTCCGGGTGAAGGCCAGTGCGACGTTGTGGCCGCCGAAGCCGAAGGAGTCGTTGACCGCGGCGTTCAGCGCCTTCTGCCGCGGTTCGCCCGCGACGACTTCGAGCTCGACCTTCGGGTCGGGGTTCTCCAGGTTCCGCGTGGCAGGAATCACCCCGTTGTACAGCGAAAGCACCGTCACGATGCTTTCCACCGCGCCGGCTCCGCCGACGATGTGTCCCAGTGCTCCCTTGGGAGCCGTGAGCAGCACGTGATCCCCGAGCGCCTTGCGGATGGCCGTGGCCTCTCCCACGTCCCCCACCACCGTGGCGGTGGCGTGCGCGTTGACGTGCTCGATGTCCGTGGTGGACAGTCCGCCCGTTCCGATGGCCGTGTTGATCGCGTTGATCTGCCCGAGACCCTCCGGGTGGGAACCGGTTATGTGATAGGCGTCGGCGGTGATGCCCGCCCCGGCGAGCCGGGCGTAGACCCTGGCTCCCCTGGCCGCGGCGTGCTCGGCGCTTTCCAGCACCAGCACGCCCGAGCCCTCGCCCATCACGAAGCCGTCCCGATCGGTGTCGAACGGACGCGAGGCCCCCTCGGGGTCGTCGTTGCGGGTGCTCAACGTGCGCGACTGCGAGAACCCGGCCACGGTGATCGGCCGGATGCAGGCCTCGGCGCCACCGGCGACCACGACGTCGGCACGCCCCGCCCGAATCATGTCGAGCGCGTTGGCCAGCCCCTCGGCGCCCGAGGCGCAGGCCGAGGCGGGCGTGTGCACCCCCGCCCTGGCCTTGAGCTCGAGGCTCACGTGCGCGGCCGGGCCGTTGGGCATCAGCATCGGCACCGTCAGGGGGGAAACCTTGCGCAGGCCCTGCGACTTCAGGACCTCGTGCTGGTCGAGCAGCGTGCTGGGCCCGCCCACTCCGGTGCCGATGGAGACCCCGAGCCGGTCGGGATCGACCGGCTGGTTCTCCTCGTCGGGCAGTTCGAACCCGGCGTCCGCCCACGCCTGCCGCGCGGCGATGAGCGCGACCTGCTCACAGCGGTCCATGCGCCGCAGGCGCACCCGGGGGAGCACCTCGGAGGGCTCCACGGCGAGCGGCGCCGCGATCCTGGCGGGCAGCTCGTAGGTGTCGACCCAGTCCTCGGCGATCGTGCGGCCGCCGCTGGCACCGTTCAGCAAACCGTCCCAGGTGGACGCGACGTCCCCGCCGAGCGGAGTCGTCGCGCCCATCCCGGTGATCACAACGTCCTTGGTCGTCATGCGTTCTTGACGATGTAGTCCACCGCATCGCCCACGGTCTTGAGGTTGGCCAGTTCGTCATCGGGGATCTTGACCCCGAACTTGTCCTCGGCTTGGACGGCGATCTCCACCATGGAAAGCGAGTCGATGTCCAGGTCGTCGACGAACGACTTCTCGACGGAGACTTCCTCGGCGTCGACACCGGCGACCTCCTCAACGATGGTCGCCAGGCCCTGGGTGATTTCCTCGTTCGCCACGTTCGGTCCTTCCTGTTTCGAACAAATAGCTCGGGCTCCGAGCCGGGCACTAACCCGTGGAGCCGCGGTGTTCACGGACAGATGATCACTTGGCCCGCGTAGGACAACCCTGCCCCGAAGCCGACCAGCAGCAGCACGTCCCCGCTGTTTATCTCCCCGGCCGACCGCATGTGGTCGATCGCCAGCGGGATGGACGCGGCCGACGTGTTGCCGGAATGCACGATGTCACGGGCGACCACGAGGTCGTCACGGGCTCCCTGGTTCTGCAGCTTCTTGGCGATGGCCTCGACGATGCGCAGGTTGGCCTGGTGGGCCACCAGCGCGTCCACGTCGGACAGCTGCAGACCGGCCCGTTCCACCGCGCGGCTGGCCACGGGGGCCACTTCCGAGGTCGCCCAGCGGAAGACGGTCTGCCCCTCCTGGTAGATGTAGCGGTTCTCGCGCAGGTAGATGGTGTCGACCATGTCGCCCGCGCTGCCGAGCGTGGCCGGTCCGATGGACGGCTGCTCGGCGGGGGAGACCACGGCCGCACCCGCGCCGTCGGCGAAGATGATGCAGTTCGCCCTGTCCTGCCAGTCGAGCCACTCCTGGAAGCGCTCGGCCCCGATCACCAGGACGTTGCGCGCCGAACCGGCACGTATGAAGTCCGAGGCGGTGTTGAGGCCGTAGCAGAACCCCGCGCAGGCCGCGTTGAGATCGAACGCCCCCGGGGCCTTGATGCCGATCTGGTCGGCGACCTGGGCGGCGGCGTTCGGGATCGGTCCCGGCATCGTGCAGGTGGCGATGATCACCTGGTCCACATCGGCGGGGGACAGCCCCGCGTCGGCGATCGCCTTGGAGCCTGCCTCGACGGCCATGCTCACCACGGTCTGGTGGTCCTCGCCGAGCCTGCGGCTGACGATGCCGACGCGCTGCTGGATCCACTCGTCGTTGGTGTCCACGATGCGCGCCAGGTCGTCGTTGGTGACGACCCGGTTGCCCTGCGCGCTACCGAACCCCACGACCCGCGTGGCGTTGGGGCCTTCGGTGAGGCTCAGTGTCGACGTCTTGCTCACGAGTCGTTCTCCGAATCGGTCTGGCCGTGGGAGGCCAGCGCGTTCGTGGCCTTGTCCAGGTCGGCGGGTGTCTTCACGGCGACCGCCTGGGTGCCCTTGAGCTCCCGGCGGACCATGCCCGACAGGGTTCCGGCGGGGGGAAGCTCGATCACGGAGGTCACACCGCGCTCGTCGAGCGTGGCCATGCAGGAGTCCCAGCGAACGGGCCGGGTGACCTGGTCGACCAGCCTGCGCAGTATCTCCGAGCCGTCGGTCAGCGCGGCGCCGTCCGCGTTGGACAGCATCGGGCGCCGCGCGTTCTCCGGGGAGAGCTTGTTCGCGTGGGTCGAGAGAGCCTCCCGCGCGGGGGACATGAACGCCGTGTGGAAGGCACCCGCGACCGCCAGGGGACGCACCCTGCTGCCCTCGGGCGGCTCGGCGGCGAGCTTCTCGAGGGCCTCCGAGCGGCCCGCGGCCACGATCTGTCCGGCTCCGTTGCGGTTGGCCGGTTGCAGATCGAGCTCGGACAGCCGGGAGAGCACCTCCTCCGGAGAACCTCCGAGCACCGCCGACATGCCGGTCGGTTCGAGGGCGCACGCCGCGGCCATCTCCCTGCCGCGCACCGCGGCGAGGGACATCGCCTCGGAGAAGTCGAGCACTCCGGCGAGCGCGGCCGCGGCCAGCTCGCCGATGGAGTGACCCGCCACGGGGAGGTCCTGCGGAAGGCCACCCAGCTGTTTCTCCAGCTGCTCGGCGGCGAGCAGCGCGTTGGCCACCACCAGGGGCTGGGTTACCGAGGTGTCCTTGATCTCTTCGGCGTCCGCGGTGGTACCGAGCCGGATCAGGTCGAGACCGGTGATCTCGGACCACTCGGTCAGACGTTGCTCTGTTCCGTCCAGTTCCAACCACGGTTGGAGCATGCCGGGCGTCTGGGCGCCCTGGCCGGGAGCTAGCAGCGCGATCACACTCAACACTGAACACGTTCGGACCGGGTGCACGTGATGCCGCCGCCAACGAAGTCAGCCCGAAAAATTTGTGGAGACCCTACAAATCAGGCCTGTGACATCATCGTTATCCAGGCGTGTGCGGTCGTTGACCACGATGAACGGGTGTGGTTGGGGACAACAAACCCTGTCCGAATCTTCGCTGCGTGAGCGAGCCTACACACTTGATGACGAGCTTCCAAGGCTCCGCGAGGGACGCGGGTCACGCGAGGGGATCGTGGCGCGGCTCAGCTCACCAGAGTCCGCGCGACTTGGCGAGCCTGCCCACCCCCAGCGCCACCCGCAGGGTGTGCGCTCCGCGGGGGTTCGAGGGGGTGCGTCCCGTGACCTCCGAGATCCGCCGCAGCCGGTAGCGGACCGTGTTCGGGTGCACGTACAGCTTGCGCGCACAGCTCTCCAGCACGCCCCCGACCTCGAGGTAGGTGTCCAGGGTCTCCATGAGGGCCCCTCCCGAATCGGTCAGCGGGAGCACGATCCCCTCGACCATCAGCCGCTCGGCTTCCGGATCCCCGGCCAGCGCGCGCTCCGGCAGCAGGTCCGCCGACGCCACCGGGCGCGGGGCGTCGGGCCAGGCCACCACCGCGCGCAGCCCCGACATGGCGTCCCCGGCCGAGCGGTGCGCCTCGGCCAGGCTGGCGACTGTGGGACCGACGACGACGGGCCCCTCGCCGAAGGCCTCCGCGAGCGTGGCCGCCGGGTCCCGCACCGCGCGCCCGTCCGAGGCCTCGCCGAACACCACGACCAGCCTGCTCCCCTGCACGCCGAGCAGCACCGACCTCCCGGCGCGGGCGGCCCTGCTGCGCACCTGGTAGACGATGCTCGGGGGGTCGTCGGAGGGGGCGCTGCCCACGAGCACGGTGGCCTCCGAGGAGGGCTCCCAGCCGAGCGCGGCCGCACGGGAGAGCAGGGACTCCTCCGCGTCGCCGCGGACGATCCCGTCGACGACGAGGGCTTCCAGTCGCGCGTCCCAGGCGCCCCTGGCCTCGGCCGCGGCAGCGTAGGAGGTGGCGGCGGCGAAGGCTATCTCGCGCGTGTAGCGCAGGATCGACTCCGTCAGCAGCACCCGCTCGGCGTCGTCCTTGGCCAGGTCGGGGAGTCGCTGCTCGAACACGTCGATGGCCGTGCGGACCATCTCGAGCGTCTGGCGCAGGCTCACCCAGCGCGAGAGGTCCCGCGGGGCGGCGCGGAAGGCCTCGGCGGTGAGCCGGATGGCCTCGGTGGGGTCCTGCAGCCAGGAGACGAAGTTGGAGACCCCGGTCTGGGTGACCAGCAGCACGTTGGAGCGCTGATCGGCGGGAAGTCTGGAGAACCACGGGAGCCGCTGCTCCATGGCGGTGATGCTCGCGGTGGCCAGGCCACCGGAGGCGCGTTCCAACCGTCGTAGGGTGCTGGCCGACAGCTCGGTCCCGGCCGAACCCGAAGCGCCGTTCTCCTCGTCCCCGCCCTGCATGGTCACCAGGCTCGCACGCTCCGGCGAGGCCGGTTGCGGTGGTACGAAGGGAGCGCTGCTCGCGCTCGGGGACGGTTCAGCCCCGCGGGTCGTCGTGCTCGTCCTCCGCGGTGGACCGCGTGGGCTCGTCCGGCCCCCGCGCCGTCCCGCGGTCCCGCACCCGCAGCAGCCTGTTGACGAGGGCGGGTGCCTGCTCGAGCGCCTCCGGGTCGTCCAGCAGCCGGTTCAACCGCTGGTAGTACCTGGTGGCGGATAAGCCGAACCGCTCCTGGACGAGCCGCTCCTTGGTACCGGAGTGCCGCCACCACTCGCTCTCGAAGTCGAGGATGGCCCGGTCGGTGTCGTTCACCTGATCTCCCTGGAAGGCGGGACGAGGTCGGTCGGTGCCCGCGGCCGCACGTCGCCCGGTCGTCCGGGGGTGGGGCGACCACGCCGACGGGCGCCGTGCGCGACGTCGGGGCGGTCCGGGGACGAGCCCGCTCGGGGGACGCTGATCGGGCTGCGCGCGAACTCGTCGCCGCTGTCGTGAGGGGAACTCTCCGTCGCGCGGCAGGGGCCGTCCGCTCGCTCCGGCCCGCGTGCTCGCCGAGGACAGTTCGGCGTCTCGTGCTCGCCCGGTCGTCTCGGCGACCGTCCCGGATGTCCGAAAAATCGCTCACCGCGGCGCGGCACCGGGCTCCGGTCCGGAAGTGGACGCGCGGAACCCGAACACTGGTTACCACACCGCGCCCGCGGGACCACCTTCTTCTCGCACGAACGTGTTCGGTCACACATTCGGCGCTGGGAGCTCTCCGGTGACCGCGCGACGTGCCCGGTCCCCGCACCGCGGTGCTCCCCGGCGCGGGGAGCCCGGGAGCCCGGAGGTCGCGATCGCCGCGGTCCCGGAGGTGTGCTCCCCGGTTCGGACGGCGAGCTCCCGGGACATTCGAGCTCCCGGGACATTCGAGCTCCCGGGACATTCGAGCTCCCGGGGCCTTCGGGCGCCCAGGGCCTTCCCGCCCCGCCCGCGCGGGCGGGGCGTTGTCCACCGGGCGGACCGGGAGATCGTCGTCAGGCGTCCCCGGACTCGGAGAGCTGGGGTCCGGCGGCCTGCGGATCGGTTATGCGGTACCGCTCGGCCGCTTCGGTGACCCGGGAGCGCTCGACCTCGCCCCGTCGGGCCAGCGCCGCCAGCGTGGCCACCACCGTCGACTCCGCGTCGACCCGGAAGACCCGCCGTGCGGCGGGCCTGGTGTCGGAGAACCCGAAGCCGTCCGCACCCAGGGTGGTCATGTCCGTGGGCACCCACGGCCTGATGAGGTCCGGCACCGCGCGCATCCAGTCGCTAACCGCGACCACCGGCCCGGGCTCGTCGCGCAGCACGCGGGTGACGTGCGGTTGCCCGCTTCCCTCCTCCGGGGCGAACAGGTCGTCCTGGTCGACGCGCTCGGCCTCGCGGCGCAGTTCGGTCCAGGAGGTGGCCGACCAGACGTCGGCGGCCACCCCCCACTCGTCGCGCAGCAGCTCCTGGGCGCGCAGCCCCTCGGGCATGGCCACCCCCGAGACCAGGATCTGCGCCCGGAGCCCGGAGTCCTGCTCCGCCCGCCGGTAGCGGTACAGCCCGCGCAGCAGTCCCTCCACGTCGAGACCGTCCGGTTCCGGGGGCTGCTGGTACGGCTCGTTGTAGACGGTGAGGTAGTAGAAGACGTTCTCGGCTGCCTCGCCGTACATCCTGCGCAGGCCGTCCCGGACGATGTGGGCCAGCTCGAACGCCCAGGCGGGGTCGTAGGACACCACGGCCGGATTGGTCGCCGCGACCAGCAGCGAGTGCCCGTCCGCGTGCTGCAGGCCCTCGCCCACGAGCGTGGTGCGGCCCGCAGTGGCCCCGAGCAGGAAACCCCGCGTCATCTGGTCGCCCGCGGCCCAGAGCCCGTCCCCGGTGCGCTGGAAGCCGAACATCGAGTAGAAGACGTAGACCGGGATCATGGGCTCGCCGTGCGTGGCGTAGCTCGTCCCGGCCGCGGTGAACGAGGCCACCGATCCCGCCTCGTTGATGCCCTCGTGCAGGATCTGTCCCTGGTCGCTCTCCCGGTAGGCGAGCATCAGCTGGTAGTCCACCGGCGTGTAGTTCTGGCCCGCGGGGTTGTAGATCTTCTGGGAGGGGAACATCGAGTCCATCCCGAAGGTGCGGGCCTCGTCCGGGATGATCGGAACCAGCCGCGGGCCCACCTCGGAGTCCTTGGCGAGCTCCTTCAGCAGGCGGACGAACGCCATGGTCGTGGCGACCTCCTGCTTGCCGGAGCCCTGCCGCACGACGTCGTAGACCTTGTCGCCGGGAAGAACCAGGGGCTTGGCCGGGGTGCGGCGCTCCGGGAGGTAGCCGCCGAGCTTCTCGCGCCGCTGCCGCAGGTACTGGATCTCGGGAGCCTCCGCTCCCGGGTGGTAGTAGGGCGGCAGGTAGGGGTTCTCGTCCAGCTGGGCGTCCGATATCGGGATGCGCAGGCTGTCGCGGAACAGCTTGAGGTCGTCCAGCGCGAGCTTCTTCATCTGGTGGGTGGCGTTGCGGCCCTCGAAGTGCGCCCCGAGCCCGTAGCCCTTGATGGTCTTGGCCAGGATGACCGTCGGCTGCCCGTGGTGCTCCAGCGCGGCCCTGTACGCGGCGTAGAGCTTGCGGTAGTCGTGTCCGCCCCTGCGCAGCCCCCAGATCTGGTCGTCGGTGTAGTCCTTGACCATGTCCTTGGTGCGCGGGTCCCTCCCGAAGAAGTGCTCGCGCACGAACGCGCCGTCGTTGGCCTTGTAGGTCTGGTAGTCCCCGTCCGGGGTGCTGTTCATCAGGTTGATCAGCGCGCCGTCCCGGTCCGCGTGCAGCAGCGGGTCCCACTCGCGTCCCCAGATGACCTTTATCACGTTCCAGCCCGCCCCGCGGAAGAACGCCTCCAGCTCCTGGACGATCTTCCCGTTGCCCCGGACTGGGCCGTCCAGTTGCTGCAGGTTGCAGTTGATCACGAACGTGAGGTTGTCCAGGCCCTCGTTCGCGGCGACCTGGAGCATGCCGCGGGACTCCGGCTCGTTCATCTCCCCGTCGCCGAGGAACGCCCAGACGTGCTGCCTGCTGGTGTCCTTGATCCCCCGGTCCCGCAGGTACCGGTTGAACCGGGCCTGGGCGATCGCGTTCATCGGGGAGAGCCCCATCGACACGGTGGGGAACTCCCAGAACTCCGGCATCAACCTGGGGTGCGGGTAGGAGGGCAGACCACCGCCCGGTCCCGCGTGCGAGTACTCCTGGCGGAATCCGTCGAGCTGCTCCTCCGAGAGGCGGCCTTCGAGGAAGGCGCGAGCGTATATGCCGGGGGAGGCGTGTCCCTGGATGTAGAGGTGATCCCCGCCGCCCGGGTCGTCCTTGCCCCGGAAGAACCAGTTGAAACCGACCTCGTAGAGGCTGGCCGAGGAGGCGAAGGAGGATATGTGCCCGCCCACGCCGATTCCGGGGCGTTGCGCGCGGTGCACCATCACGGCCGCGTTCCAGCGCATCCAGGCCCGGTAGCGCCGTTCGGTCTCCTCGTCGCCGGGGAACCACGGTTCGAGTTCGGTCGGAATGGTGTTGACGTAGTCGGTGCTGGTCAGCGAGGGAACTCCGACTCCTTGCTCACCGGCTCGCTGGAGCAGCCGCAGCATCAGGTACCGGGCGCGCTGCTTGCCCGCGGCGGACAACGCCGAGTCGAAGGACTCGAGCCACTCGTCGGTTTCCTCCGGGTCGATGTCCGGGAGCTGCGTGGCCATGCCGTTGCGGATGACCCGCACTCGTTGGGGGGAGTTCGCGCCGCCGTTGTCACTGCCGTGCGGGGACAAAGGAATCTCCTCGAGGACGTCGTGTGCGTGCTGTGGAGCGAGGGCTGCGCCTCGTGGTCCAACGTCTCCCATACTGCGCGTCAGGCGCGAACCGTCACAGTTACCACGCGGTATGTCCCGAACCGGGTTGTGTGTGGCCCGGACTGCCGTCAGTCTCGTGGCGTGAGCCGTGACCAGCAACGTGGTGTTCCCCCGGGGGTGCGGGGAAGCTCGCCCAGCCCCCGTGGAGTGAACCTCGGTCCCCCGATGGTGGGGAGTTCGGCTCTCGCGTCCGCCCGTGGAAGGGGGTGGGTGTCGAGTTGTCGCGGCTCACTGGGAATGTTGTCGTGCGATGTCATGCGATCCGCAGTTGCGCTCACGGGCGCTTACGGTGTTCGCTGTCGACGAGATCGTGCAAACTTGTCTCGTGCGTGGGGCGTCCGTTCCACGCACATGGGAATTGGAGGAGTGAGAAAGCCGTGGTCGCCGCGGAAGACGCCGGCAGGAACGAAACCGACGTCGCCGAAAAGCTCGATATCGAGCCAGACATGGTGGTACAGGAAATCGGCTGGGACGAGGATGTCGATGACACCGTCCGAGAAGCGATCGAGCAGCGTTGCGGAGGCGAGCTGCTCGATGAGGATGCCGACGAAGTGGTCGATGTCGTCTTGCTGTGGTGGCGTGACGAGGACGGCGACCTGACGGACACACTTCTCGACATCATGACGCCGCTGGCCGAGGAGGGTGTCATCTGGGTGCTCACTCCCAAGACGGGACGTGAGGGACACGTGGAACCCAGTGACATCGCCGAGGCCGCTTCCACGTCCAATCTTGCCCAGACTTCCAACCTCAGCGTCGGTGAGGAGTGGACCGGAACCAGGCTGGCTTACCGCAAACCGGCTAAGACCAAGAAGTGACGGGGTCGGACGCGCCGCTGGTCGTCCGACTGCCGGTGCGTCCTTCCCGGCGATCGGTGTAGGTTCGACGGCGGAAACACCGCCATCGAACGGAAGGATGGGCGCATGACGCTAGAGGTCGGTGCCACAGCTCCGGACTTCACGCTGCCGGATTACAACAAGGAGAAGGTGTCGCTGTCCGACTTCCGGGGCGACAAGAACGTTCTCCTGGTCTTCTACCCGTTCGCCTTCAGTGGTGTGTGCCAGGGTGAGCTCTGCCAGGTCCGCGACGAGCTCAGTGACTTCCAGAACGACCAGGTGCAGGTCGTCGGGGTTTCCGTGGACTCGTCGTTCGCGCTCAAGGCGTGGGCGGAGCAGGAGGGCTACACCTTCCCGCTGCTTTCCGACTTCTGGCCGCACGGCGAGGTGGCCAAGGCCTACGGCGTGTTCAACGAGCAGGCCGGCATGGCCAACCGGGGGACCTTCCTCATCGACACCGAGGGCAAGGTCAGGTTCGCCGAGATGAACCAGCCCGGTGAGCCCCGTGACCAGGAAGCCTGGAAGAAGGCGCTCGCGGAGCTGTCCGCGTGAAGCCGCGCGGTGGTCGACCTGTACGATGTTGGTCGGCCACCGCCGAGGGCGCATAGCTCAGCGGAAGAGCACCTGCCTTACAAGCAGGGGGTCGCTGGTTCGAGCCCAGCTGCGCCCACCCTTTCTGAACTGGGGAAATGACCGCCGGACCAGGGCCCGCTTCGATTGCACAGCGCGCAGCGAGACGATAATTTCGCCCGCATGCGAGAGTAATCGGTGGTTACGCGACCTCGACTGGCTCGGATACAGCGGCGTTCACCGCCCGTGCGAAATCGAGGATCGCCAAGTCCGTGAACAACCACCCCTTCGGGGGCAGCGGCGTCGTCGGTGCGGCCTCCGCTGCCCGTATCAGCCCTACGGCGTCGGCCGCGCTCGACGGGTCAAGTGCGTTGCCGGCCTCGACCACGTCTCGCCACGGCTGGACGGTCTCCTCGGTGAGCTCGATACCCCGCACTCGGCGGAGCAGCGCCTGCAGCGACTCCGCGGCGCCTTCGGGCATCCGGTCGAGCTGGTCGAGCGTCTCGCAGGCTTTCCAGATTTCCTGTTTCTGCTGCGTCGCCATAGTTCCTCACTCTAGTGCTTTCCCGCTCCCTGGGCACGGACCCTGCTCGCCCGGTCGGGAGTGCACCGGGGCGGGTTTTCCGATGTCGCCCTTATAGCCGCACCACTGTTTGCACACCGAGCACTGCGGCCACTCGGTCGCGTTGCCTTTACCCATTCTTACCTCCTGTGATCTTTCCGTGAGCCTGTTCGTTCGGCACTGTCGGCAGCGAGCACCTTTCGTGCGAGGTGTCAGACCGCGGACGCGGCCTGTGACTTGTGGTGCGGGCACTGCTCGGGGGTGTGGGGGTCGACGTGCAGGTACAGCTCACCGGTGGCCGTGGCGATCAGTGCGTCGATGGGCAGCCCGGCCGCCAGTGCGTGTCGGTCGCGGGCGGTGTCGCGCATGCCGGGTCCGTCGAGGGTCACGTCCCAGGGGGTGTGCCATTCGATGGCGATCGTGGTCGCGCTGTGGGCGGTGAGCTGCTCGGCGACCCATTCGGCCCTGGCCTGCGGGGTGGGCAGCACCGTCTCGGGGGAGTAGTTGCGGCGGAGTTTGGCGGTGCTGGTGTTGGTGCGCAGGTGTGCGTGCCAGTGCAGTTCGTGGTCGCGCCAGCGCGTCGGCAGAGTCTCGGTCATGGGTGTCTCCGTACGGGGGTGGTGGGAGCCCGGCCGATGCCCTCGGGGGCGAGCACCGGCCGGGCGGCGGCCCGGCGCCGGAGGCTGGGGCTCAACGGCGCCGGGGTGTGGACTACAGAGCGCGCAGCCCGCGCAGCACGCGGGCGAGCAGGTCCTCGTCCGGGTTCGGGTACAGCCCTGGGATAGGCTCGGGCCGCCGACCTGGCAGATTGGTCCTGCCAGGTCGGCGCTTCGCCACGGCCGACAGCGGCGATCGCCCCGTCCAGTGCGACCAGCGCGGCAACCGCACCACGGCAGGCATGATCTCGGTGGGTGCCGCGTCCGCCCGCACACCCACCTGCGACGGCGGGCAAGTCGTCGCCCTAGTCATCGACGCCGCCGTCGACGACTTCCGCGCCGTCGAGCTCGTCGGCGAAGCCACGCAGCCGCGCGGCGATCCGTTCGAAAACCGATGCCGCCTCCCGGCACTGCGCACCCGTGGCCGAGCCCCGAGCGAGGTCGTAGGCCAACTGTTCCATGCGCCACTGCTCGTGCGCGGCCCACACGGCCAGCTCACCCGACCTCATGCCCGCCCCCGAAGCGCCGCATCCAGCACGTCGCGGAGCTCGCGCGCCTGGGCGAACGTCCACCGCGTCCGGTTGAAGATCGTCGGCGTAGTGATCCGCCCCTCGCCGTCCACCTGCGACACCCGCAACGACACCGCCCCGCCCTCGGACCAACACGGCACCTTCACACCGGGACCATCAAGTGATCTGGATCTCGTCGACATGTCGTAGCCTCCGTATGCGCATCGAACATAGTCGTGTTCGATCTGTTCCCTGTGTTCTACGGAACAATAATTTGTCCCCTAGGACAAGGACAATGCTTCGATCGAGTGAACGCCTGGACACGGCCGTGGAGTCAGCAGCTAGGCTCTGTCTCATGGCTCGCACCATGAAGCATTCGCCACGCGTTCGTGCTCTCGGCGCTGAACTGCGAGAAGCGCGCGAATCAGCGGGGATGACCATGCGCGATGTGGCGCAGAAACTCGGATGGCATCACTCGAAGTACGCGAGATTCGAAGCAGGAGACCAACCGCCAACTTCGGAGCAGGTATCAGCCATTCTCGCGACCTACGGCGCTTCCGACTCCGAGCGCGAACGGCTTACGGAGATGGCCAACGAGATCGCTACCGGCGATGCGAACTGGTTGAAAGCCGGGTCCGGACACGATGAGCTGACGACGTTGCTGGAGTTCGAGCGCACCGCGACCAGCATCGTCGACGTGTCGCCGATTCTCGTTCCCGGCTTGCTGCAAACGTCTGACTACGCCCGCACCATCATGGCTGGCGAGCCGCCCGGCGAAGTCGAGCGCTTGGTCGCCATGCGCATCGGACGCCGCGATGTGCTCACTCGCTCGAAACCGGTGGACTTCACCGCGGTTATCGCCGAGAGCGCCCTCCGGCAACCGATGGGCGGCCGTGCGGTGATGGCTGACCAGCTACGTCACATCGCCAAGATGTCCGAACTCGACAACGTGACCGTGCACGTGCTCCCGCACGAGCTGACCAGCTGGACACCAGCACACGCCGGACCGTTCATCCTGTTCGACTTCGCCAAAACGGCCCCGATCGTGCACCACGAACACCTCAGCAGTTCGGCGTTCCTGTCCGGCCTCGGGGACATCCGAACACACCGCGAAGCGGCGGTTAATCTCCGTGAGGCAGCGATGAACCCGACCGATTCGGCCGAGTTCATCCTGCGCTGCGCGACCGATATGGAGGACTACTGAGCATGACGGTACACCCCGAGGGATGGCGGAAGTCCAGCCGTTCGTCGAAACAGACGAGCTGTGTCGAGGTCGGTCGGATCGGTGACGGGGCCGCGGTGCGCGACACCAAGGACCGCGGCCTCGGCTACTTCACCGCCGACCGGCAGCAGTGGCAGGCCTTCCTCGACGCGGTGAAGTCCGACCGCTTCGAGTGAAGCGCCGATCAGCACGGCGCCCCCGGAAGGCCTCCGGGGGCGCCGTTTTGCTGTGGCTAGGCTACCGACTCGTGGAGAACGGCCGTTGTCCACGTGCACGGAAAAGGAGAGGCAGCATGTCGGAACCACCTCCCCGGCCGCCGTTCGACGGGCAAGCGGCACTGCGCAAGGTCCGGGCCGCCGAGGACGCCTGGAACACCCGTGATCCCGAAAGGGTGGCGCTGGCCTACACCGCGGACTCGGTGTGGCGCAATCGGGACCGGTTCCTCGTCGGGCGGGAGCAGATCGTGGACTTCCTGCGCGAGAAGTGGAGCCGGGAGCTGGACTACGCCCTGCGCAAGGAATTGTGGACGTACAGTGACAACAGGATCGCGGTGCGTTTCCAGTACGAGTGCCGGGACCGCTCGGGGCAGTGGTGGCGCAGCTACGGCAACGAGATGTGGGAGTTCGCCGCGGACGGGCTGATGAGCCGGCGCGAGGCCAGCATCAACGATGTGCCGATCGAACACGCCCAGCGCCGGATCTTCGGTGCGCGCGGCGCGGACGAGTCGGAGGAGGTGCTGCCGCTGCGGTGAATCCGACGCTGGGCGGCCGGGTGCGCCCGCTCGGCCGCGCACGCGGACACGGAACGAATCGGGTTTAATTTCCTCCGTGCGCTGTCCGGCGGCGGCAGCGGTTTTTCCCTTTTCGGAAAAACGGGTTTCGCGGCGCCGAAACGATTTTTTGGCCCCGCGTGGTGAATGATTTTGCCGCGCCTTTTTCTCGGTTTCTGTTTGTCTTTCTTCTGCGGGTAGGTAATCTCCGTGGTGCGGTGCCTGCGGAGTTCGGTTCTGTCGCGAGGCGCCGTTCGGGCCGCTTCAGGAGGATTCGGAGCGCACGGGGACTTCGGAGTCCTCGATGCGCTCTGCGTTTCCCGGCCTCACCCGTGTTCGTGGAAAGGTGGACAAAGACGTGTTGGCGAGCTTCGCCGTGAGCTCGGTGGCCATTTTCCTGGCCGAATTGGGCGACAAATCGCAGTTATTGGCGATGAGTTTCGCCACGCGTTACCGAACCTGGCACGTGCTGCTGGGAATCACGTTGGCCACCGCGGTGGTGCACGCGGTTTCGGTGGCGCTGGGAATCGGGCTCGGTTCCGCGCTTCCCACGGACTGGATCGGGATCTTCGTCGGTGTGGCCTTCCTCGGTTTCGCCGCCTGGACGTTGCGCGGGGACGAACTCGGCGAGTCGGACCGGAGCAGGGTTCGGCGCGCGAAGGGGTCGGCGCTGATCGCGGTCGCCCTGGCCTTCACGCTCGCCGAACTGGGCGACAAGACCATGCTGGCCACGGTCACCCTGGCTACGCAGCACGAGTGGTTCGGCACCTGGGTCGGCTCGACGGTGGGCATGGTGCTGGCCGACGCGCTCGCGGTCGTGGCAGGCCTCGCGCTGGGCAGGTACCTCCCGCAGCACGTCGTCCGCTACGGTGCGGCGGCCCTGTTCGCGATCTTCGGGGCCTGGCTGATCATTTCCGGTCTCGGCAACGTGGGATAGGTTGGGCGCCGCTCGGGACGATCTCGCGGCGGACCCGTGACGTCCGCGTCCCGCCAGCCGGGACGAGGTCCCGGTAGCCACGTCGTTCGGAAGGGTGCCCCATGGTCTGGATGCTCTACGGAGCCACCGGCTACACCGGCAGGCTGATCACCGAGCTGGCCGTCCGGCGCGGTCACGAGCCCGTGCTGGCCGGGCGCGACGCGCGGAAGCTGGCCGACATCGCGATTCCGCTCGGCCTGGAGTACCGGACGCTCGACCTGCGGGACTCCGAAGGCCTCGAGCGCGGACTGCGCGACGTCGACGCCGTGGCCCACTGCGCGGGGCCCTTCTCCCGAACCGCAGCCCCCGTGGTGGAGGCCTGCCTGCGCACCGGAACCCACTACCTGGACATCACGGGCGAGATCGAGGTGTTCGAGGCGATCTTCGGGCGCGACGAGCGGGCCGTGTCCGAGGGGGTGACCCTGCTCCCCGGGGCGGGTTTCGACGTGGTGCCCACCGACTGCCTGGCGGCCATGGTGGCCGCCGAACTGCCCGGTGCCACCGATCTGGACCTGGCCTTCCACCCCGTGGGCGGGGTGAGCCCCGGCACGGTCAAGAGCGCCCTGGAAGGGGTCGGACTGGGCGGCCGGGTGCGCGTGGACGGCATGTTGCGCACGGTGCCGGTGGGCTGGCGCAGGCGCAGCGTCGACTTCCCCTCCGGGACGCGAACGGTGGCCTCGCTGCCCTGGGGAGACGTGGCGACGGCCCACCGCAGCACCGGCATAGGCACGATCACCACTTTCGCCGCGCTGCCCGGGCTGAACCGGATGGGCCGGCGTTCGGAAGGCGTGCTCGGCAGGCTGCTCGGCACTCCGGCGGTGCGCCGGGGCGCCGAGACCGCCGTCGACCTCCTCGTGCGCGGTCCGGCGAGCAGCACTAGGGCCAACGGCAGGGTCGAGGTCTACGCCGAGGCCGGGGACCAGGAGGGCAACGGCGTTCGTGCCGCGCTCGTCGGCCCGGACACCTACGAGCTGACCGCGGAGTCCGTGCTGCGGATCGTCAGCGCGCTGGAGCGGGGCGATCCCGCGGCCGGAGTGCGGACGCCGGCCACCGCGTTCGGGGCCGACTTCGTGCGGGAGCTGCCCGGAGTGCGGGTGGTGGAGCCCGAGCACTTCTGAGGAGGGAGGAGTCGGGGCTCGGTGGCCCGGTGACGACCGATGCTCCGAACGGATGATCTTTGTGCTCTTTTCCCCAGCGGCGCGTTCGGATTCAGTACTCTCGAGTTCAATGTCGTCACGGCAAGTGGCGTGAATTCGAACAGCCGAACCTAGCTGGAAACTCCATGACCGAGTACGCCGCCGATTCGATCGAGCTCACACTGGTTCCGGTCGACGGTACCGACAGTGTGGCGCTGGATCACCTCACCGGCGCGCTGGCGTGCGAACTCCGCGAGCTGCGGCTCGACTCGGTGGAGCGGTGCCTCCCGTCGCGGAGCGGGCCGCCGGGGCCCGCGGTGAGCTCCGCGGTGCTGACCGACGTCGGGAAGCTCTCCGTCGGAGGGCTGCTGTCCGGCTCGGGGGTCAAGGCGATGGTGGGGTTGGTGCAGTCGTGGCTGCGCCGGAACGAGCAGGACAGCGTGATCCTCCGGCTGGGGGAGGACCACGTGGAGATCACCGGTTCTCCGACGCGTCGCTCCCACCAGCTGCTGAAGGACTTCTACCGCAGGCACGGCGAAGACGGCTGCTAGCGCTCTCCGCCGCGGTCGGCGTGGCGGAGAGCGCCCGTGCGGCGGGGCTTCAGAGTCCGGCGCGCAGCTCGGCGAGCAGCTCGCCGAGCACCGTCTCCTCCTCGACGGCCCGCCCGGCCGTCGACATGAGCTCGGCCAGGTCCGGATCCCACGGGGTGTCCACGGGAGTTCCGTCCAGAATGGGCAGATCGATCCGTTCCGCGGAGGCGCGGTCCACCGCCGCGCGGTAGTCGGCGGCCGACATGCGCCACGGCGTGATCGTCCGGTGCGTCCAGAGGGAACGCATGGTCGCCATCCCGGCCCAGTCGAAGTCCCCGTGGTAGTGCAGCACGGCACCGTCCGCGCTCAGCAGGTCGAGCAGCTCCACGGCCGTGGTGGAGGGCCTTCCGGAGAGGCAGACCAGCGGGTGTCGTATCCCGCTCTCGACTGCCGCCTCCAGCACGCGCGGGTTCTCGCAGACAGCCACCACCGTGCCCGGTTCCACCAGCCTCTCCGGCGCGGCGCGCAGATCGAGCCCGGTCAGGTGCACGGGCAGCCCCAGCTCCGTGCGCTCCCGGATCGCCGCGGCCCAGCCGCCCCCATCGACCAGCGGAAGCGCCCAGCACAGCACGGTGGCCGAAACCGCGTCCAGCGAAACCCCGCAGGCCTCCCAAAGCGCGCGCCGCTCGCGCTCGTTGTTCGGCGGCTCGACGTCGTGGGCGACGGCGACGGCCCGCAGCACCACCCGGCTCAGCGTGGTGCCGTTGTCCAGCAGGTGAGCCCCACCCGCCGCCGTGGCCAGCTCCGCGCGGGAGTGCCACTTCCGGGGAGCGGCACCCGCCGTGAGCACCACCCGGGAGAGCACGGCCGCGGCTCCGGCGGCCACCGGCTCCAGGTCCTGCTCGGCCACTCTGCCGTAGTGGCGGATCCAGCGGATCCAGGGCTCGACCCAGGGGGCGTCGGCCAGGCCCTGCGCGGCCAGCGCCGAGGTGAACACCTCGGTGACCCGGCCGTGGCCGTCGGCGGGCGCCCCGGAGGAGGACTCGCGCGAGTTCACCGGCCTGCCGTGCAGGATCTCGAGCGCCTCCTCCAGGCCCACCCCGAACCGGCTCTCGCGCAGCGCCTTGTCCAGCTTGGACACGTTGATCCTCGTGCCCTGGCCCCACATCGGACGACCGTAGAGCTCGCCCACGGTCCGGCGCGTTTCCTCGTCGGGCAGTTCCAGCCGGAAGGTGGGCGGGCGCCCGGAAGCCTCCAGCGCCCGCCTGGCCTGCTCCCACAGTCCGCGCAGCTCTGGAACGTCCCAGGCCGCGCGCATCTCCTCGACGTCGCTCAATGTTCCGCCCGTTCCAGGCCGCGACCGTTCCACATCGTGTGGGTGCAGGCGATCCCGTGCCCACTTCGCGGTCGCAGCACGTCGTAGATGTGCATCGTCGGGATCTTGGGGGAGACGCCCCAACCGCTCGGCCAGGTGATCATCCAGTCCATGTCCAGGTCCACGAGCAGGCCGAGCATGCGCGCCACCGTCGGGTCGTCGAGCCGTTCGAACGCCTCGTCCAGCAGCACCAGGCGCAGTGGCTCGTGCCGGTGGGACGCCGACTCGATCGCATCGTAGAACGAGGCGGCCGCCGCGAACAGCGTCACGTAGGACACGAGTCGTGTCTCACCGGAGGAGAGCTGCCGCAGCCGCCGGACCCGCGCGGCGCCGTCCGGGCCGGTGTCGCGCACCCGCACGGTGAACTCGTACCACTTGCGGTAGTCCAGCGCGTCGGCGAGGATCTCGGCGTAGCCGCCGGAGACGCTCTCCCGCTGCGACTCGATCAGTTCGGTGAACACCCTGCGCAGCAGCGCGTCCTGCTCCTCGGTCCGCTCGGCGAACGAAGTGCGGATCACCTCGATGGCCTGCCGCATGTCCTCGCCGAGCGCGGTGGCCGGTTGCCAGTCCAGCTGAACGTGGACCCCCTGGCTCGAGCGCGCCCCCTCCAGCACGCGGTTCATCCGCGCGCACAGGTCCCCGGCCGTGGCCATCTGGTCGCGCAGCCGCTCCGCCAGGTCGCGGATCAGGTAGTCGGCGAAGATCGTCCGGTACCGCTCGTTGAGGTACTCGCGCTGCTCGGCGAGGCGCTCGGCGATCTGTCGGGCGGCCTCGGCCACGGGCAGCGGCCCCTCCTCACCGATCACCGTCACGGTCAGCGCGCCGCCACGTTCCTCGGTGGTGATGTCGTAGTGGCCGCTCAGCGACTGCTTCAACGGGTGAAGCTTGTCGTGCACCGCCTTGGCCCCCGGAGCCGCCGAACCACCGGCGGGCACGGACAGCAGCGCCTCGGCGGCCTCCTCGGCGTCGGCGGGCCTGTCGGGCAGTTCGCCCCCTGCGACCTCCGCAGCGGCGGCCCAGAAGGCGGGCAGCTCCAACGACTCCCGGAAGGAGGACACCGCCTCCTCCGCCGCGGACTCCCGGCGGGAGAGCCGCTCCCGAGCGGAGGTCAGCTTCTCGGTGAGCTTGCCGACCTCCTCCCGCGCGGCCGAGGCCCGCTCCCGGAGAGCGGGCAGTTCCGTCCGCAACCGTTCGCGCTGCCCCTCGAGATCGGCGACCTGCTCGGCCACCTGCCGCCCCTCGTCACCGATCGAGGCGGTCAGCTCGGACAGGGCGGCGGCCTGCTCCGCGTGGTGCTCGCAGTGCTGCTCGGCCACCGACTCGGCGGCCATCCGATCGGCCACCGTGGCGTCGTGGTGCAGCGCGGTCGCGCGGAGCTGCTCGAGCGTTGCCAGGCAGCGCTTCTCGACGGCCTCGCGCAGCGATTCCAGCACGTCGCGTGCCTCGGTGGCTGCGGTGTTGGCGGCCCGGAGCACCTCGCTGTCCGCCTGCAGCCCGGCCTGGCCCGCGGCCCTCGTCAGCTCGGAGTGGACCGCCTGCCAGCGTTGCTCGGCCTGCTCGTAAGTGCCGCGCAACTTCGTCGCGGTCCGGTGGGAGTCGTCGGCGTCGTCCACCGCGCTGGCGAGCCTGGCGTGCGCGCTGAACAACTCGCCGTCGTCCGGGTAGGACTCCAGCTCCCGCTCCAGGGTCTCCGCGTGCCGCACCGCCCTGGCGTGGTGCCGCTCGGCCTCGGCCAGCTCCGAACGCAGTTCGGCCAGCTCCTGCTCCAGCTCGGAGACGCGCCTGTCCCGCGCGGCTCGCCGCGCCCCGGCGCCCACGTACTCGGCGGTCTCCTTGGCCCACGTCCCGGACAGCACACCGCAGCGCCAGCGCCCCGCGGTGTCGACGCTCGGATCCCCCTGCTCCGCCCCGACGGCCACGGCGCGAAGCAGTGCCGCGAGGCGCTCCGGGGAGACGGGGCAGCCCGGTTCCGGCGCGGGAACCAGCAGCTCCTCCAGGTTCCTGCCCCGAACCGGTTCGCCGGGGGTGGCGACCAGCTCGGCCGTGTCCGGGGACACGGCCACCCCGTCGGCGCTCACCCACGCGTTCAGCAGGCCGCTCGCCTGCAACGCCCCCTCCAGCCGGGCGCGCTCGCCTGCGGAGAGCGACTCCGCGAAGTCGACCGTCCTGTAGAACGCGGCCCCCTCGGAAGGCTCCCTTCCCGCGGTCGCCCAGAAGGGGCCTGCTGGTTCGGGGTCCACCCCGGAGCGCGCCTCGGCCAGCTCGGCCTCGCGATCGGCGATCCTCGACCGGCTCTCGGTGACGGTCCGCTCGGCCGCGGCCGCCCGTGCCCGCGCGTGGTGCAGCAGCGGCTGGGCCCACTCGCGGATCCGTTCCCGTCCGCCCCTGGCGGCGAACTTGTCCGCCACGAGCTCCTCGACGGCGGGAAGGGCCGGTGGTTCGCCGAACTCCGCCGCGCCCGCCTCGAGGGCGCTGCCGCGCCACCAGGTGTCCAGCTCGCGCACCAGATCCGTGGCCGTGTCCGTCAGGTCCTGGCGCACCTGGTTGCGCCGCGCGGCCGCCTCCGTGGCCGTGACCCTGGCCTGCTCGGCCTGCCTGCGCGCGTCGTCGACCTCGGCCTTCTGCCGGTCGGAATCGACAGCCTGCTGATGCAGCGCCAGCGTGAGCGCGGCGCGCTCCCGCGCGGTCTCGGCGGCGTGCTCGGCCCGCTCGTCCACCTCGCGCAGCTGTGCGGCGAACTCCTCGGTGTCCGGCTGCGGTGGCGTGTGCCGCTCCACGGTCAACCACTCGGAGTCCGAGTCGGTGGTCGCGCGCACGTACTCCGAGTGCGTGGTCGCTTCCGCGCTGGGGACGGCGGGCACGGCTGGCACCAGCGATCGGTCCAGCCCGGACGCGGCCAGCCGCTCGGCGGCCCGCCCGCACTGCTGGCCCACCGCGTCGACGTCCGAACTCAGCCTGCCCAGCATGCCGAGCACCGTGGACGCGGACCGCTGCTCCTGGTCACGATGGTTTCCGGCAGTGTGCAGCGCGTTCTCGGCAGCCGAGCGCGCGCTCTCGACCAGGGCCCTGCGGTCGTGCAGGTTCTGCAGCTGGGTGTAGGCCGGGCTCTGCTGCAGCGCCTGCAGCGAGGACTCCAGCTCCCGGTCCCTGCGCTCCAGTGCGGAGATCCGCTCCTCGGAGTCGGTTCGCGCGGACTGCTCGGACGCGCACCGCTGCTCCAGCTCCTCGATGGTGGAGCGCAGCTCCCGACACTGCTGCCGCGTCGTGCGCACCGCCTCGGCCCCGGAGCGCAGCAGACCGAGGGCGTACTCGGAATAGGTCGCCATGAACGTGGTCAGCGCGGTGTCGGCCGTGGTGAGCCGCAGGATGTTCTCCCGGATCGACTCCAGGTCCTCGAAGGAGGTGGCCAGCCGCTGCACCAGCGTCGAGTCCAGCGGGGGCAGCGCGTCGGACAGGATCTGCTCCAGCTGCCCCTCCTGGACCTTCAGCCCCACGTCCGGATTGCGCAGCGTGCGCTGCAGGTGCAGCAGGTCGCCGTAGCGCTCGGCGCTTATCCCGTAGACGAGCTCGGCGATCCTGCCGCGGAAGGACTGCTCGTCGAAGACGTGCTCGGCACCGAGCTCCTCCCGCAGCTGGGTCGGGCCGAGCGGGACCTCGCCCGACCCGATCAGCCGCAGATCGTGTTCCATCCGCCGGTCGGTGATGAACCGCCACGAGTCGCTGATCTGGTTCGAGGCCGCTGCCGCCTTGACCCCGACCCCGCAGGTCAGGAACTGCTCGGTTCCGTCGTCGAGCCGTCGGCTCAACTCGATCCAGGCGTAGCCGATGCGATTGCCGCCGCCCTCGCGCTCCTCCAGCATGAGCCTGCGCATGCTGACCGTGTCGAACCCCTTGGAGCCGATCTGCCGCAGGTCCCCGTCCAGGCAGAGCGGCAGCAGCAGCTCCAGGGTGCGGGACTTGCCCGAACCGTTGGTCCCCTGGAAGATCGCGCGACCGCCGTGCAGATCGAACGTCTGGTTCGTGTACTGCCAGATGTTGATCACACCGCCCCTGCGCAGCCGCCAGCGGTCCGCGCGACCGGAGTTCTCGGCGCCGTCGAGACCGGAAGCGGCGCGGCGGTGCCTGCCGCCCGCGCCGTCGAGCTGTGTCACCGC
The DNA here is from genome assembly GCF_011291845.1 of Actinopolyspora sp. BKK2. Taxonomy (NCBI): domain Bacteria; kingdom Bacillati; phylum Actinomycetota; class Actinomycetes; order Actinopolysporales; family Actinopolysporaceae; genus Actinopolyspora; species Actinopolyspora sp. BKK2. The sequence goes on from NZ_JAANTE010000007.1 coordinate 232,002, forward strand.
TTCGGTGCTCAATGCGGGGTTTCTCCTTCCGGAAAGTCGAACAGGGCCGGGGCCGGCGGCTCCGGGGAGGGGAGCGGCTCCGGCTCGGCGGCGGGACCGGGGTCGCCCTCCGGGATCGGGAGCCAACGGTGTGCGCTCGGGCTGAGCAGCCAGTCGTCGGGTTCGCCGAGATCGTCCGGCGCCAGCACGCCCACCCGGCGCAGCAGGTCCACCACCATTCGGATCAGTGAGTCCGGATCCTCGGTGGCGCGCCGCGACCACGTCGAGGGGTGGTTCTCCAGCAGCCCGGTGCAGACCCGCGTGAAATCCTGCCACGTCACCGGATGCCGGTGGTCCCCGGCGCGGGGAGTGGTCGAGTCCAGCAGCTTCGGCAGCGCGAGCTGCGCGATGCGCGCGACCGTCGACGTGCCGGGGAACGGGGTGTCGGTGAGGTAGTCCTGCGGATCAGCGGTGGCGATCCCCTCCGCGCGGGACTCGGCGACGATGCCGAAGTACCGCTCCAGCATCCGCGCCTCCCTGGCGCGATGCCTGCGCAGCCAGTTCACCTGGCTCGCGGGCAGGTCCTCGTAGTGCACCACGGGATCCTCGACGAGCCTGCGGCGCACCGCCTGCTCGACCGTGGCCACGTGCGACCCGGTCGCCCCGGAGGACAGCGCCACCAGGTGCTCGGGCCCGGTCGCCTCGGCCAGCGGACCGCTCAGCAGCTGACCGAGCAGATCGGTGTCGACCGTGATCAGCGCTTCGGCCGCGGAGTCGTTCGCCGACGGCGCGACCGTGCCCTCGGTCTCGGTCAGCACCCCTAGGTCGACCAGGTGACGCAGCGCGGCGGTGAGCGCACGGCGGTCGGTGGGGCCGTCGTCGACCACCACCCCCGCCTCGGAGGCGGCCGAGCGCACCTCGGAGATCAGGCGGGAGAGCAGCACCTGCTTCCCGCTGCCGGTGAGCGTCGCCAGCGTCAGCGCCACGTACGCGTAGCCGCGCGGGGACAGCGCGGGAACCGCCCTGGTCGGATCCGCGCCGGGGCCGGACTTGTACAGCCGCGCGTAGCGCCGGTGGATCACCAGCCGGTAGCCGAGCAGCGTGCTGAACATCTCCTGCAGCACGGCACGGTGCCGGTAGATCATCCCGAGCAGCTCGCCGTCCTGGCTCTCGGTGTGCAGCAGCGGTCTGCGCAGCAACGCTCGCGCGCAGCGGACCACGTTCGCCGCATCGATGTCGCCGAGCCGGTCGAAGCCGTCGATGCCCTGCTCCCCTCCGCTCACCGGGCGGCTCCACTGATCCTGTCCGAGGCCCCGTCGCGTTCGGCCGGGTGCGCGTACCCGTCGGTGACGTCCAGCTCCACCACCGTGTCCTCCAGGGTCAGCTCGCCTGCGTCCCCAGTTATCCGCGTCGTCCGCTCCGGGGCGTGCCGAACGGTCAGCCGCAGCCCGTGCACGGGTTCCGTGGCCGTGCCCGCCTCCTCCGGGGAGTCGCGCCCGGCCATCGCCAGGCTCAACAGCTCGCACAGCATCTCGAGGGCGTCGGAGGAGACCCGCAGCTCCTCCGGATCCGCCCGGGATGCAGCCAGCTCGGCGGCGGCCGCGGCACGGCGCTGCTGGTTGGCGCGCTGCTCGTCCAGCAGCTGTTGCTCGGTCATCGGGTCGTGCAGCACTCTGGACGTGCCCCCGCGCGCGCTCCGGTCGGAGCGGTTCCGCACGTTCACGGGGACCTCCGTGCGCCTGCCGTCCTTCCAGCTGGTGGTGTGCTCGTCAGCGTCGTGCTCGGGAGCGGGCTGCACGCAGCGCGCCGAGTACAGCCCGAAGGCCGCGGCGTGCAGTTCGTGGGCCTCGTCCGGGGTGGAACGGTCGAACCAACGCGCCAGCTTCAGCAGGTCACCGCGGTGCCCCGGAACCGGGCCGCCCCCGGAGGTGGCGTGCTTGACGCTGGCGAGCAGCGAACCGATGGCCCGAGCGGTGGCCTCCCGCAGCGCCGAGACCTGACTCGGCCGCCCCGGCGAGTCCAGGAACCACTCGGTGAGCTCCTGCCAGTCGGCGGCGGTGCGCCCGCGTGCCCGCTCCACCTCGGCGCCCAGGTCCTCCTCGGTGCCCAGCGCGGTGAGCAGTTCCTCCCTGCGCGCCGCGAGCGTTCGCAACGAGGCCGCCACCGGTTCGGTGTAGCGAATCACGTCCTCGACGACCGCCTGGATGTACTCGACCAGCAGGTTGCGGAAACCGGAGATCTCCTTCGGGGCGAGCTGGTGCCGCGTCACCACCTGGCCCAGATAGGCGTAGAAGTCCCGGACCGTGGCCGCGAGCTCGGAGTGCTGCAGGAACACCGTGGTCACCTGCTCCGCGAGCCGTTCGCGGGCGCCGTCCGGGGCGGACTCGGCGGAAAGGGCCGCGGGCAGGAGTTCCACGATCTCCTGGAGGCCGCGCTCGACGGCAGGCAGCAGCTCCCGCGAGACCTCGCGCGCCCCCTCGGGGACGCGCAGCAGCGCGTCCACGTCCCGCTGGACCCGCACACCCAGTTTGCTGACCTGGAAGCGAGCGCTGCCGTGCTGGAACTCGGCGATGCTCGAAGCGACCGTCTCGCGCCGCCCGAAGGTCAGGTTGCCCCACTCGCGGAGCTTCCGGAGCCGTTCGACCACGGTCGGCAGCTCGGACTCGCCCGGGGCGATCCGGCCCTCCCGCTCGGCCACGGCCAGCGCCCCGGACACCTCGGAGGCGGACAGGTCGGCGAGCAGCGTCGAGGTGAACAACCGCATGATCGTGAGGTAGGTGCGGTGCCCGCTCACCTGGAGGTGGCGGTAGAGCAGCAGCCTGCGCTCGTCCGACTGCTCGTCGGGGGCGAGCTCCTCCTCGCTTCCCGGCGCGCCGCGTTCCCCGCCCGGGAGAGGGGGTTCGGGGGGCTCGCTCGCCGGGGCGGAGGAACCTCCGGTGGAGTTCCGTTGTGTGACGGAAGGCCCGTGCGACCGGCGGCCCGCCTCGGTCACGGTCTCGGTACGCGGCTCCACGGCTTCGCGATCGACGGTCACAGTCGGCCACCATAAACCCGCGTCGTCGGCGGGCCGAAAACACTCCGTTACCGGTTCCGGGGGAACTCCGGGGGAGTCCGACGGGACGGTAGCGTTCCGCGACGGATCGGCGTCGAACTTTCCGAGGAGGGAACGCGGTGAACGCGGGGAGGGCGGTCGGACTGCTGCTCGGGGTGGCCGCCGACGCGGTGCTGGGCGACCCCGAGCGGGGGCATCCGGTGGCCGCTTTCGGACGGTTGGCCGAGCGCGCCGAGCGGGTGGTCTACCGGCCGAGCCGTTCGGCCGGTGTCCTCTACACGGGCGCTCTCGTGGGAGGCAGCATCGCGCTGGGTTCGGTGGTGGAGCGGTCGGCCCGCCGCGGTGGTCCGGCGACGCAGGCCGCCCTGACGGCCGTGACCACCTGGACGGTGCTCGGCGGGGCTTCGCTCGGGCGCGAGGGGGCCGCGCTGGCCCGTCATCTCGAGTCCGGGGAGTTGGAGCAGGCACGTGTCCGGTTGCGCGGCCTGTGCGGCAGGCGCACGGAGGAACTCGATCGGCAGGGGGTCGCGCGCGCCACGGTGGAGTCCGTGGCGGAGAACACCTCGGACGCCGTGATAGCTCCCCTGCTCTGGGGAGCGGTCGGCGGGATTCCAGGGCTGCTCGGGTATCGGGCGGTCAACACCCTGGACGCCATGGTCGGGAACCCGAGCAGTCGCTACAGGCGGTTCGGCTGGGCGGCCGCTCGGGCGGACGACGTGGCGAACCTGCTGCCCGCGCGGGCCACGGCCGGGCTCACGGCGCTCTGCGCTCCCGTGGTCGGTGGTTCGGCCGCGGGCGGTTGGCACACCAGGCGCAGGGACGCCGCGGCTCATCCCAGCCCTAACGCCGGGCAGGTGGAGGCCGCTTTCGCCGGGGCGCTGCGCATCCGGCTGGGCGGGCGCATCGACTACGGGCACACGGCGCAGACCCGTCCGGTCCTGGGGGAGGGCCGCACGGCCGATGGCGGTGACGTCACCCGCAGCGTCGAGCTGTCCAGAGTGATCGGCACGGTCGGCGGGGCGCTGGCGGCCGGGGTCGCGTTGTTCACGGGGAAGTCCCCACGTCGGTGATCCCGCCCCGCCGGGCTCCGCCAAGCAACCAGCTACTACAACCGAGTCCCCGGGAGATCCGTCACTCCAACGAAAATGCTCTGAGCCTACGCAATCGGCACCGCCGAGAAGCCTGTCGCTCCAACGCAGGTGCTTACGAGCCTGCGCAACCGGCACCGCCGCGGGTTCTCTCGTGGTGCTCTCGCGAGGAAGGCCCGACGTTGTGTAGATGCCCTACCCGATGTCGGGCCTCCCCGGAGCGAGAGCCCGCGAGAGGTTCCGCCACGCAACCACCCACGCAAACCGAGCTCACAACCCCTGACATCACCCGGTGTTCTCGCGCTCCTGCCGCTCCTCGGCCGCTATGGCCTCCGACACGGAGACGCGGGATTTCTTCCTCGGAGCGGTTTTCCCCTCGTGGGTTTTCCCGGAGCCGTCGCGCGGGGTGCGGACCTCGCTGTAGATCAGGTACACGACCGCGAGCGGGGCCATGATCCCGAAGATGATCCACTGCATGGCGTAGGAGAGGTAGGGGCCGGATTCCAGGCGGGGCAGCGGGATGGGTTGCAGGCCGCCCGGCTGGTTCTCGACGAGGGTGAAGTACCCGGAGCGCAGTGGGATGTCGACCCCCTCGCCCACGGTGTTCGAGTTGATCGCGTAGGTCCAGCGGTGCCCGTCGTGCCGGAAGAGGGATCGGTTCTCGCTGTCGTGCTCGTTCAGCCGGATCCGCGCGGTCAGGCGCACTGTGCCCGAGGGGGGTGCGGAGTAGTCGGGAGCCCTGGTCGACTGCACCGGGCGGATGAAACCGCGGTCCACCAGAAGGGTTTGCCCGTTGCGCAGCCGGAACGGGGTCAGCACCTCGAAAGCGGGCTCCCCGCGCACGCTGCGCTGCCAGGCGAGCGTCTCCCCGTCGGGCAGGTAGCGGCCGGTGAAGCTGACCCGAGTCCACTCGTCGGACTCGTTCGGAGGGCTCCCGCGTTCGAGGACCTGGCTCAACGGCTGCGGATCGGCCCGCATCGACGCCCGAACGGCCTCGTTGCGCGCCTGGGTCTCGGTGTGCCTGCTGAACTGCCACGGGGCGAGCACCGTGAAACAGATCGTGGAGAAGACGCCGACGAGCAGGATCAGCCCGATCCAGCCGGGGCGCAGCAGAAACCCGAAACGCACGGGTCCACGGTAGGCCGTGTGTCGACTCGCGCCGCACCGGGCCGGTCGTTCGTGTGACGAAGCCCCCGTGCGGGAGCCCGGTCGAGCGGGCGGACCGGTGCTCCCGGGACGGGTCCCTTCAGAGGGTTCGCAGCGCCTCCTCCGCGACGGTGACGGCCCGCGTGGCGAAACTCCTGCCGAAGAGCACGCCGTGCACCAGCAGCGGGAACAGCTGGTGCAGCCCCACGCGCGAGCGCCACCCCTCCGCGAGGGGTGCTTCGCTCTCGTAGGCGTCGAGCACGGTGTCCAGCTGGGGGCAGCCGAACAGCTGCAGCATGGCCAGGTCGGTCTCGCGGTGTCCCCCGTGGGCGGCCGGGTCGATCGTCCACACCCGCGTGCCGCCGCCCTGCGGGTCGCTTCCCCAGTGCACGTTTCCGCTCCACAGGTCCCCGTGGAGCCGGGAGGGCGACTCGTCGGCCCCGGGGAGGTCGTCGAGACGCTCGCAGACCCGGGTGATCGTCTCGGACTCGGACGGGCGCAGCGTTCCGGAGTCCACCAGGCTGCGCACGTACGGCTCGACGCGGAGGGTGCGGTAGAACTCCGGCCAGTCGCGGCAGGCCTCGTTGCGCATCTCGGCGAGACCGATCCACGCGTCCCGGGGTCCTTCCGGAGGGGGACAGCCGTGCGCCTCGGCGCCGGAGGAGTGCAACCGGGCGAGCCCGCGGCCGAAGTCGGCGGCCGCCTCGCGGGTGGGGGCGGCCGATTCGACGTGCTCGGTGACCAGCCACCGCTCGTCGGCGCCGTGCACATGCGGGACCCGCACCGTGCGGGACTCGGCCAGCCAGCGCAGCGAGGCCGCCTCCGCGTCCAGCGCCCTCGGCATGTTCTCGGGAGCGGCCTTGGCGAAGACGCGCTCGCCGCTGTCGAGGGTTACCTCGTAGGCGGCCGAGGCGTCCCCACCGCCCAGTGGCCGTACCGCTTCCGGGCGGGCACCGGTGAATCCCGTCACCGCTTCCGCCAGTCCCTCGGGCACGCGCTTCAACGCTCACCTCCCGGTGGTGCCGTGCTTGTCGTTCGGTGTTGCGCGGAACGTCCCGCCCGGCGCCGGCCGCGGGCCGAGCGGTCCTCTCGGTCCTGCTCCGGGGAGCCCCGCGGATCAGGCGGTGATTCCGGAGGAGCCCGCGGAGCGGGGTTCGCCCAGATGCGTCCGCAGCCAGTCCAGCACGCCGGGCACCGAGGCCTCGATCATCTCCATGACCCGGTCGAAACCGCGATCCCCGCCGAAGTAGGGGTCCGGGACCTCCGCCCACTCGTCGGCCTTCGGGTCGAAGGAGCGCAGCAGCCGGACCCGGTTCGGATCGGCGACGGCGTCGCGGGCCACGCGCAGGTGCCCCGCGTCCATGGCGAGCAGCAGATCGGCGCTCAGGTGGTGCTCGTCGAGCTGGGCGGCGGTGTGCTCGGTCGGGTATCCGTGGTCGGCCAGCACGGCGCTGGCGCGCGGGTCGGCCGACTCACCGACGTGCCACGGCCCGGTGCCCGCGCTGGAGACCTCCACCCGGTCGGCCAGCCCCGCTTTCCGCAGGTGCTCGCCGAACACGAGCGCGGCCATCGGCGAGCGGCAGATGTTGCCGGTGCACACGAACGACACGTGGAAGGGCTTCGTGCTGGAGTCGAATGTCACGTGCTCCAGTGTCCCGTTCCGCCTCGGTCCCGAAAGCGCGGGTCCCGCGGGTGTTCCGGCCGGTCCGCGGGCCCCGTGTGCGTCCGGAGCACGGCCGCGGACGGCTAGACTGCCGGAGATGACTAGCCGGGACGACCGAGACGCGCTGCGCCACCACGGTGACGTGGACGCCCGCTCCGGTCTGCTCGATTTCGCCGTCAACGTCAGGCTGCGCAAGCCGCCCGAGTGGCTGCACAAGCGGCTGGTCGCGGCGCTGGACCGTCTCGGCAGCTATCCGACCGCCGCGGACGACCTGGCAGCGCGCCGAGCCGTCGCCGAGCGGCACGGGCGCGCTGAGGACGAGGTGCTGCCCCTGGCCGGTGCGGCCGAGGGGTTCGCGTTGCTGCCCGCGCTGCGGCCCCGTTCGGCGGCGCTGATCCACCCCTCCTTCACCGAGCCCGAGCTCGCGCTGCGCAACGCGGGCGTCGAGGTGACCAGGGTTCCGCTGGATCCGGACGAGGGGTATCGGCTCCGCCCCGAAGAGGTTCCGGAGGAAGCCGATCTCGTCGTTCTGGGCAACCCCACCAATCCGACCTCGGTGCTGCACTCCGCGGACGCGATCCGGTCCCTGGCTCGTCCGGGGCGGGTGCTCGTGGTCGACGAGGCCTTCGCCGACGCGGTGCCGGGGGAGCGGGAGTCGCTGGCCGCGGAGCGGGTTCCGGGGTTGCTCGTGCTGCGCTCCCTGACCAAGATGTGGGGACTGCCCGGACTGCGGATCGGTTACGCGTTGGGGTCGCCGGAGCTGCTGGAACGGCTCACCCGGCTCCGTCCGCACTGGCCCGTGGGTACGCTGGGGCTGGAAGCCCTGATCGGGTGCTGTGAGCCCGCGGCGCTGCTGGAGTCCGAGCAGGCAGCCGCGGAGATCGCCGGATACCGCGACGAGCTGATCACGGCCCTCGACACGGTTTCCGGGGTGGAGGTGCTCCGCCCGGCGGCGGCCCCCTTCCTGCTGCTGCGTGTTCCCGAGGGCGAGCGGGTGCGTGAGCTGCTTCGTGAACGGGGCGTGGCCGTGCGGCGGGCCGACACCTTTCCCGGACTCGACGGGCGACATCTCCGCGTCGCGGTCCGGTCCCCGGAGGACAACGCCGAGTTGGTCGCCGCCCTGCGTGGGGTTCTCGGTTCGCGGGAGGCGGCCGGAAGTGCAGCGACGACACGGGAAGCGACTACGGAATGACCGCACGGATCGAGGACGTCGTCGGAGCGTTGGAGACCTCCTACCCGCCGGATCGGGCCGAGTCGTGGGACGCGGTCGGCCTGGTGTGCGGTGATCCCGCCGCCGAGGTGCGGCGCGTCGCGTTCTGCGTGGACCCCGTCGAGGAGACGGTCGACGAGGCCATCGACTTCGGCGCCCAGCTGCTCGTGGCGCACCACCCCCTGCTGCTGAGCGGTGTGCACGGTGTGCCCGCCGACGATCACAAGGGCAGGCTCGTGCACCGGATGATCCGTTCCGGTCTCGGGCTGTACTGCGCGCACACCAACGCCGACACCGCCAACCCCGGCGTCTCGGACGCCCTCGCGGCCGAGCTCGGGATCACCGTCACGGGGCCGCTGCACCCGCACCGGGAGGGGGCGGACACCGGCCTGGGGCGGATCGGCACGCTCGCCGAACCCGAACCCTTCGAGCGGTTCGTGCGGCGTGTCGCCGAACGGCTGCCCGGCACCGCGTGGGGAGTCCGGGGAGCCGGGGACCCGCAGCGCCCGATCGAGCGCGTGGCCGTGTGCGGAGGTTCGGGGGACTCGAACCTGGACACGGTCGTCGCGGCCGGGGCGGACGCCTACGTCACGGCGGATCTGCGGCACCACCCCGCCGCCGAGCACCTGGCGCGCCAGGAGGTGCCGGGCGAGCGGGTCCCCAACCTCGTCGACGTGGCCCACTGGGCGAGTGAGTGGCCGTGGTGCCGTCAGGCGGCCGATATCGTCACGAGCGCGCTGCCCGACAGCGTCGAAGTGCTCGTCTCCACACGTCGCACCGACCCGTGGACGGTGCACGCGCACGGCACCGCCACCACCGAAACTGGGAGGATGCCCGAGTGAAAGCCGATCCCGCAGCACAGCGCAAACTGCTCGAACTCGCCAAGGTCGACGCCGAGCTCAACCGGATCAATCACCGCAGGCGGACGCTTCCGGAGCTGGAACGAATCGGGGCCGCCGAGCGCGACGTGCGGGAGAAGCGTGACGCGCTGGTCTCTGCGCAGACCTCGCTGGACGATCTGCAGCGCGAGGTCGAGCGCCTGGAGGGCGAGGTGGACCAGGTGCGCTCACGGCAGCAACGGGACCGTCAGATGATGGACTCCACGGGGGCTTCCAAGCAGCTCGAGGACCTCGAGCACGAGATGCAGTCGCTCAGCCGGCGGGAGGCCGAGCTGGAGGACGACATGCTGGAGGTTATGGAGCGCCGCGAGGCGCAGGAGACCGACGTCTCCCACGCGCGGGAAGCCGTGAACGCGGCGGAGTCGGAGCTCGAGGACGCCCAGCACAGCCGGGACGAGGCCGTCGCCGATCTGGACAGCGACGAGGCCAAGCGCTCCGCCGAGCGCGAGGCCCTGGTGTCGGGGCTGCCCGAGGACCTGTTGAACCTGTACGAGCGGATCAGGGCCCAGCGGGGAACGGGCGCCGGGTTCTTCCAGGGCAGCCGGTGCGGGGCCTGCAGGCTCGAGGTGGACCGCGCCGCGCTCGCCTCCATCCGGGAGGCGGCCGAGGACGACGTGATCCGTTGCGAGGAGTGCGGCGCGATCATGGTGCGTACTAAGGAATCGGGGCTGTGACTACGCGAGTGATCATCGAGGCGGACGGTGGTTCGCGCGGGAACCCGGGACCCGCCGGTTTCGGCGCCGTCGTGCGCCGGGAGGACGACGGGCAGGTGCTGGCCGAGCGCTCCGGGGGGCTCGGGCGGGCCACCAACAACTTCGCCGAGTACCGGGGACTGATCGCCGGGCTGCGGGCGGCCAGGGAACTGGGCGCGACCGAGGCCGAGATCCGCCTGGACTCCAAGCTGGTCGTCGAGCAGATGTCCGGCCGGTGGAAGATCAAGCACCCGGACCTGCAGCCGCTGGCCCGCGAGGCCACCCAGCTCGTGTTCGGGTTCGTGTCCGCGAACTTCCGGTGGATCGCTCGGGAGTACAACAAGCACGCCGACAGGCTGGCCAACGAGGCGATGGACGCGCAGGAGCGCGGTGACGAGCCGGATCCCGAGGCGGACCGGGCCGTCAACGAGGAGCTCTTCTCGGTCGGGTCCCCGGCCGAGCCCGCTCCGGCCGAGTCAGCCCCGGCCGAACCCGCTCGGACCGAGCCGGCCGGGGAGCGGAGCGGATCGGCGGTGCGCAGCTGGACCGGAGCCGTCGGTTCCCCCACGCGGCTGCTGTTGCTGCGGCACGGCCAGTCGGCGCTGTCGGTGGACAAGCGCTACTCCGGTCGCGGGGACGTGGCCTTGACCGAGCTGGGACAGCGGCAGGCCCACGCCGCGGCCAAACGGCTGGTTTCCACGGAGGGAGTGGCCACTCCGGACGGTTCGGCCGTGGTGCTGAGCTCACCGCTGGCTCGTGCGCGCGGCACGGCGGAGGCGGTGGTAGCTGCCACGGGTGGGGAGCTCGTCGTGCACGAGGGGCTGGTCGAGACCGACTTCGGCTCCTGGGAGGGGCTCACCTTCACGGAGGCCTCCGAGCAGTACCCGGAGCTGCACCGCTCCTGGTTGGGGGACCCCTCGGTCGAACCTCCGAACGGGGAGAGCCTGAACACCGCGTTCGAACGGGTGCGGGGCGCGCTGAACGGGATACTGCGCGACTACGCGGGCAGAACCGTCGTTCTCGTCACCCACGTGACCCCGATCAAGGCGGTGCTGCGCACTGCGCTCGCGGCGGGGCCGGAGCTCTTCTACCGGTTGCACCTGGATCTGGCCTCGTTGTCCGCGGCCGAGTTCTACCCCGATGGCAACGCCTCGGTGCGGTTGGTCAACGACACCTCGCACCTGCAGTGACCCCGCGGGCACGGGTCGCCGCCGCGACCCGTGCCGCCGGAATCGCGAATCGCGCCCGTCGGGGCGGGGAAGGGTCCGGAAAGCCGGGATGCCCGTTTCCCGGGGCGGGGAATGTGGTCGGTGTGCCGCGTGTTCTAAGCTGGGGGAGCGGACGAGTCGACCGGGCGGCCGCGGCGGGACCCTCCCGTCGAGGAAAGTCCGGACTCCACAGGGCAGGGTGGTTGCTAACGGCAACCAGGGGTGACCCTCGGGAAAGTGCCACAGAAAGCAGACCGCCCGGCCGATTCGGCCGGGTAAGGGTGAAAGGGTGGTGTAAGAGACCACCAGCACCCCTGGTGACAGGGGTGGCTCGGTAAACCCCACCCGGAGCAAGGTCAAGAGGGCGCCTTCGGCGTCTGCGCAGGTGTTCGAGGGCGGCCCGTCCGATACCTGCGGGTAGACCGCTTGAGTCTGTCGGTGACGGCAGGCCCAGATGGATGGTCGCCACGCGGAAGGTCGCCTTTCCGCGTACAGGATCCGGCTTACAGGTCGACTCGTCCGCTTCCCGCTTCCGCGCGCTCCGCGTCGACGCGCGCGGACCTTCTTCGCGAGTGCCGCGCCGGCGCGGACCGGACCGCCGGGCGTGCCAAGCGAAGCGTTTTTCACTCAATTGCCTGATCGTGTTCCGCCAGGCGGAAGTGCCAAGCTGTTCGATCGGCGGTGCCTCGTCACCGCGTTCGCCGAAGGTGTCCTGCCGAGCCGGTTTCCTCGTGGTCGGCGGTGCGGGCTGCGGCTCGTCCCTCGGAAGCGGGAGGAGCTCGAGTCGCCGCTCACCGCCGTCGCTCCCGTTCGCGAACCGGCCCTCGGAGGCGGTGCCCGGTGGGCTCGCCGGGGCGTGTGAACGGAGTCCGCGATCATGGGAAGGTTTCACGAAAGTGTGATGCCGGATCGGGCATCATGGATGATGAAGGACACGTGTCGACGGATGTCGAGCGAACCGTGACGAGTCGTGAAAGGACGGTCCTCGGTTGGTGAATCGCACGAACCGGCTCAACTCGACCCGCCGGACACACCGGACGGACTCGACGGAGCCGCTCGTACGGCGGGGGGCTACTCCGCACGAGTGTCACTCATCGTCGACAGGCATGCTGTGGGTGTGACACGTTCCGCGCCACACCCGGTGGACGCTACCACTACCGCAGTTGGACGTGTCATGTTCTACACGACATCGTGTGCCGGGCTACCCGGTGAGCCGAGGAAAGCCGACACCCGCTCGTACACAGAGGTAATCCAATGACCGCCGTGCCACAGCAAGCACTCGAACAACTGGGTGCGTTCGCGGGAACGCACCCACTGGTCGGGGTGCTGGCCCAGACCAACCTGGACACCGACGGCATTCGAGGGTGGATCCTGGACAACCTGCTTCCGCTGCTGCTGCTGACCGTGGCTCTGCTGTTGCTGTGGCTGGGCGGAGGCAAAGGGGACAACGCGGGAGTGATGCGCCGCGTGGGGGGCGTTTTCGTGGCCCTGGCCGTGATCGGGCTCGCCGTCAGCGGTACCGGTGTGGACATCGGAACCTTCATAGCCGGCCTGTTCAGCACCAGCAGCGGGTGACAACCGGCGCGCGGTCGATGGGCAGGTGGCAAGGATATGCAGGTACGTACCGACGACGAGGTCTACCGTGTGGACGCGGTATGGCTCGGTCCGCCGAAGGCGACGTTCCCCTGGCGCGCGCGCTACGTCGCGTGGGGCGTGGGCATCCTGGTGTTCCTGCTGGTGCTCGCGGCCGAGCGCAGGATGAACATCGGCTTCGGGTTCTTCTCCACGGGCTGGGCACTGGTCATCACGATCGCGCTTACACGTCTGATCTGTTCCCGAATAAGCCACGAACGGCCGCTGAGCGCGGTGCTCGTCATGTGGTTGCGTGAACTCACGGCCCCTCGCAGAGCGGCGTCCGGGAGAGGAGGAGCGGTCAGCGCCGCGAAACTCAGGGTGAGAGCACAACGTCCACGTCCGCGCCCCAAGAAGTCCAAGCGCTCCGCGCGGAAGCGCCCCCCGACTCCCGGAGCGCAGACACCACCCGACAGGACGGGCGGCCCCGGAAGAACGCAGGACCGTTCCGGGCGTCCGGCCAACGAGCGGGCAGGACGTTCCGGCGCCCCGCCGCCCCAGGGGCGGGAAGCCGCTCCGGCACGACGCAGGCAGCGCTCCGGAGTGTCCGCGGGACGAACCAGGAATCCCAACAGACGTGTGCACAGCAAGGAGGTTCGCGGTGTTCGGTCGCGGACGAGGTCGTGAGCGCGATTCCCAGCAGGTCTCCGGACAGCAGTACCGCGCCACGTCGAAAAAGGCGTCGAAGACCGCGCGCTCCGGCAAGAGCAAGGACCGCAAGCTGAGCGGTGAGCAGTCGCTGCCGAGCTACACGCCGTCGATAGCGGCACGCTCCATCGACGGGCACCTGCTGCGGACGGGCCAGGACGTCTTCGCCTGGTACCGCCTCTCCCCGCAGCGCTGGTCCTTCCGCTCCGACTCGCAGCGCCAGGACCTCATAGCCGCGATCGCGGGGCAGTACGCCGAGCTCCAGGGGCGTTGGCTGCACCTGCGCGTGACGAACCGCCCCTATCCGATCCGGATGTGGGCCGAGGCCCACGTGCGGAACGCGCAGAACGCGCTGCCCGATGTGCCCGGTGCGCTGAGCTTCGACGACTACATGGTCGGCGAGCAGCAGCAGCTCATGGGGCGCTCGATGGCCGAGAAGGAGGTCTACCTTGGCGTCCAGGTGCAGACCCGCAACGTGGTGGACCGGGCCGTCGAACGGGCGGCCCCCCTGCTGCGCAAGGTGTTCCCCGAAGCCGTCGACGCGGAACTGGTGGCGCTGGACAGTGAGATCGAGCACCTCGATCAGGTGGTCGGTTCGGCCGGGCTCGACGGCCGTCCGGTCACCGCCGAGGAGATCTCCTGGCTGATGCACCGGTCGTGCTCCCTGGGACTTCCGGCCCCGCGCAACCTGCCGGCGACGCCGAGCAACACCTGGCAGCCGGAGGACCTGGCCTCGTTCACCGACGCGGCGGACATGCACCAGGAGCCGTACTCGCCGACCGTGACCGTGCGCGGCCGGACCGGCTCCAACGCGGGAGTGAGCCGGAACGTGGCCGTGCTGACGCTCGGCCAGACGCACGGACTGCAGATCCCCGAGGTCGACGATCCGTGGCTGCAGCACTCCGACCGGCTGCCCGCCCCCGTGGAACTGTCGGCCCGCATCTACGTGCGCAGACCGGAGGACGTCGGTGGTGAGCTGCAGCGCCAGATGAACAAGGTGCGTTCGCAGGTTCGCCACTACACCGAGGAGCACGAGCTGGAACCGCCCACCTCGCTGGCGCGGCAGGCCGGACGTGTCCTGGAGATCGACGACGAGATGACCTCGGGGTTCACCGCGCTGGCCACCCGGGTGCGCTCCTGGTGGCGCATGGCGGTCTCCGGACCGACCGAGCGGGACGCGCTGCGCCTGGCCCAGCAGCTGCTCGACCTGTACAAGCCCAAGATCGCGATCGAGCACCCCGAGGCCCAGTACGCCATGGCCCGCGAGTTCATCCCCGGGGAGCAGCTGGCCTCCGGGGCCTACCTGCGCCGCGGTTCGGTGGTGTGGGCGGCCTCCGCCGTTCCCCAGGCGACCGCGGAGGTGGGAGACCGGCGCGGGGCGCTGCTGGGCGAGACCTGCACCGCGACCCGACGCCCCGTGGCCTGGGACCCGTGGATGGCCCAGGAGATCAGGGACGCCTCGGGCCTGACGGCGATGGTCGCCGGGCTCGGTGGTGGCAAGTCCTTCCTCGGCGGCGGGCTCGTCTACAAGACGCTGCGCTCGGGGGCCTACTGGACCCTGCTGGACCCCTCCGGGCCGCTGGCCGAACTGTGCGAGCTCCCCGAGCTCCGCCCCTACGCACGTCCGATCAACCTGCTGAACGCGCAACCCGGCATCCTCAATCCGTACCGGGTGGTCGCCGAACCGGAACTCGAGCACTTCGTGGACGAGGAGGACCCGGAGCGGAGCTGGCGCAGGGAACGCGCGCTGGCCGCAGCGACCAGACGCCGCCTCGTGCTCGACGTGCTGACCGGGCTGCTGCCCTACGACATCGCGCGGATGCCGCAGACGCGCATCGTGCTGCTGCGGGCGGTGCGCGCCGTCGGCGGGCGGCCGGACGCGCACCCGGGGATGGTGTTCGAGGCGCTCCGCCGGGACGCCAGCGAGCACCACGAGCACGCCGTGGTGGTCGCCGACTTCCTCGACGAGATCCGCGAGCGCATGTCGCTGCTGATCCCCGAGGCCGACGCCGATCCCTACTCGCAGCGCAGGGAGGACCGGCTGACGGTGCTGACCATGGCCGGGTTGACCCTGCCCAAGGACGGGGTCGGCCGGGAGCACTGGACGGACAGCGAGGCCCTCGGAGTCCAGCTGCTCAACCTGGCCGCCTGGCTGACGCAGCGGACCGTCTACGAGCGTCCGAAGGAGGAGCGCAAGGGCGTGTGGATCGACGAGGCGTTCTTCCTCTCCGAGGTCCCCACCGGCCGTGTGCTGATGAACCGGTTCGCCAGGGACTCCCGCAAGTGGAACGTCCGCGTGCTGCTGTCCAGCCAGATACCGGCGGACTTCCTGCGCATCCAGGGATTCGTCTCCCTGCTGGACTCGGTGTTCATCGGCAGGCTGGACGACGAGCAGGCTCAGGCGGACGCGCTGCGGCTGCTGAAGGTGCCGGTCGACGCGGGCTACGAGCAGGTGGTGTCCGCGCTGGGGCGGCGTCCCGGGCCGTCGCGGAACAACACCGAGCGGGACCGCTCCCCGCGCCAGTTCATCTTCGGTGACGGTGCGGGCGGGGTCGAGCGCATCCGGGTCGACTTCAGCGGTCCCCACCTGGAGCATCTGCGCGAGGCCCTGGACACGGCCCCGGCGTCGGGCGCTTCGGAGCAGGAGGAGGTCGGGGAGATGACGAACCCGACCACGCCCAATTCGGACTCGATCGCCGAGATCGGAGGAGCGCAGCCCGAACAGCCCCTGGAAGAGGACCCCGAGATGCTCGAGGACTTCGCCGAGTGGGAGCTCACGGCGGCAGGCGTCGGAAACAACGAGCACCCGAACACCGAGTCCGATGAGCAGCAGCCGGGCGGCAACGGTCCTCGGAGCGGGGAACGGACGCGAGGAGTCTCCTGATCGTGTGGGTGCTGTTGATTTCGGGAGCGGTCACCGCTTGGGTGGTCCTCCGACGCCGAAGTTCCCGGTCGGAGAGGACCCGTCCTTCCGGGAACCGGAGGGCGCGGCGCGGGGCTCTGGTCACGGTGGCCGCCCTGCTCGGGCTGCAGGCCCTGGCCGGTGCTCCGGCCTACGCCCAGCCGTTCGACTGCACCGAACCACCGAATCCGGAACGCCCGGGAACCGGCATGGTCGGCGCGGTCGATCCCGCTCCCATCGGAGTGGGGCAGTCCGGCAGCGCCTACGACGAGTACGCCTACGCCGGGCAGGTCTGGCACACCTACGACCTGGGGTGCGGCCCGCAGGGGGTCAACAACCCCAACGCGATGGTCGACACCTGGATCGGCAACCAACTGTTCAACGTGGCCAAGAACCTGGTCGGGATGACCAACGGGCTGCACTACTCGCTGCTGTCCGGCGACCTGATGGCCCCGTTGGACGAGATGATCACCACCGGGACGGTCGCGCTGTACGACAGCGTGTTCACCCCGTGGTTCGGGGTGGTGGCCGTGGTGCTGGCCGTGCTGCTCTTCCGGTACATCTGGCAGGGCGACCTGGCCACGATCGGGAAGCGGACGACCTGGGCACTGGCCGCCCTGTGGTTCGCCTCGGCCACCTACCTGACGCCGCTGGTCTACACGCACGCCCTGGACGACGTCGTCATCACGGGGACTTCGGCGGTGCAGGGCGGTTTCCTGCGGGAGGTCGGTGTCGACGAGCGCGACGCCCTGCCCACGTTGCTGCACAACGAGATCGTCTACCGCGGTTGGTTGCGCGGGGAGTTCGGCTCACCGGACTCGCCCAAGGCCGAGGAGCTCGGCATGCGGTTGCTGGACGCGCAGGCCTGGAGCAAGCGCGAGGTGCTCTCCGGGGAGGCCGACGGCTCGGTGGAGGAGAAGAAGCAGGCCTTCGAGGAAGTCGCCGCGCAGATGGGCGGTGCCTACGGTTACTTCCAGGGAGTGGACGGGAGCAGGATAGGCGCGGGCATGCTCAGCATGCTCCAGGCCTTCTCCTACACCACTTTCCAGCTGCTGGCCAAGGCCGCGATCCTGCTGGCCCAGGTGCTGTTGCGCGTGCTGATACTCGCGGGACCGCTGATAGGCCTCGTGGCGATGCTCTACCACGAGGTGTTGCGCAGCGTCGGGCGCATAGCGGGGGCCGCGCTGCTCAACGTGGTGCTCATCTCGGCGATGGCCGGACTGCACACCTTGGTGCTGAACTGGGTGTTCGCCCCGACGCGCGGTTTCGAGCTGCTCACCCAGATGCTGCTCGCCGCGCTGCTGACGATCGTTTTCCTGATGATCGGCAAACCCCTGCGGCGAATGGGGCAGATGGTCGAGCTGTCGGCCGGTGCCGCCGGGGGAGCGGTCCCCCGGGTGCCTCCCGGGTTCTTCTCCCGGGCGCGGCGCGGATCCTCCGGAGGGGGGAGCGGTCCCCAGGACGACTTCTGGGACCAGGTGCGCGCCTCGGGGTCCGGCACCGAGTCCGCTCAGGGCCCGTCCGGGGGCGGTCTCGGCGGCGGCCGCCCCGAGAACGAGGGGCCGACCGTGGCGGCCACGGCGGAGCGAACGGACCGCTCCGCGAGCTCCTCGCCCGCGGGCGGGGCCGGTTCGCGCACCGAGATACCGGCTGCGGGGACGGCCGGGAGCGGCTCGCGATCGGGCGCGAGCGCGGTCGAGCAGCAGCAGCGCCCGGGGAGCAGGCAGACCGCAGGCTCCCTGCCGGAGGGTGAGGGGCGAAGCAGCCGAACGGTCGACACAGCCCCGATAACGGAGAGCTTCTGGAACGAGCGCGACGACGATCCCGTGGTGGTGCCCTCCCGGGTCGGGAACCCGAATCCGCTGCGTGGTGCGGAGGACGGTTCCCGACTTCCGTCCGAATCGGAGACGCTGGCGGGGCGCCCGGTCAACGTGGTGTATCGACCGTCCCGCGGGTTGGAGGTCTCCGATGAGTGATCGATCGGTCGAAGGGGGCCGGGACTGATGCCGATTCGGACGCACCGGGGGCGCACCGCGGTGTACCGGAGGTTGTGGGGGTGGCCGTTGCGGTCGCCGAAGCACCTCGCGGGGGCCGTCGTGCTCCTCGTGGCCGTGGCGAGCGGGGTCGGTCTCCTGCTGGCGAGCGTGCCTTCGGCCACCTCGCCGCCGGGAAGTGCGGCCCGGCAGACCGAGCGGGACTACGAGAGCGATCCGCGGGAGGGCCTCTCGGGAGGGGAGACCGGGGACACGTCCGCGGAGACGCGGGAGGTGTCGCCCCCGTCCATCTCGGTGCCGAACGTCGAGCCGAGTTCGGTCCAGCCCGACCCGGCCGGTTTGGAAGTGGTGCGCGAGTGGTTCTCGGCGTGGACGCGGTCCTCCGAGGACACGACGCGTGAACAGTGGATCGAGCGGCTGCGCCCCTACACCACCCCCGAGTTCATCGGCGTGATGAACACCGTCGATCCGGCGAACGTGCCCGCCACCGAGATAACCGGACAGCTGCAGGTCGACGAGTCGACGAAGACTTCGATGCGAGTACGAGTTCCCACGGACGGCCCCACCGTGCGAGTGCACGTGGTCCGTTCTTCCTCGGAGGGTTGGCGCGTGTCCGGCTACGACAGGGTGGACTGAGATGCGAAAGATCGCTGTTGTACTGGTACTGCTCACCGGGTTCGGTGGACTCCTCGGTGTGGGGGCGGTAACCGGCCTGCTGGCAGGCATGGGCGGTGGAGAGCGGACCAGCGGGGCGAGGTGTGGTGCCGCGCTGGGGGCCTCCGCAGCGGCCGATTCGCGCGGCAGGCGAATGGCGCAGGGGCTCGGCAGCGAACAGCGGCGGGTCGTCCAGCGGATCATCGAGGTGGGCAAGCGACGCGAGCTGTCCCCGCGCGCGTGGCAGATCGCGATCCAGGCGGGCAAGACCGAGTCGAACCTGCGCAACCTGAACTACGGCCACGCGGACTCGCTTGGGGTGTTCCAGATGCGCCCCTCGATGAACTGGGGGACACCCCAGCAGGTGACCAACCTGGACTACTCGATCAACAAGTTCTACGACGAGCTGCTGGAGGTCGACGGCTGGAAGGACATGCGCCCCGGCACGGCTGCGCAGTCCGTGGAGCGCTCGGCCTTTCCCACCCGCTACCACGAGGTCGAGTCGATGGCCGCGTACCTGGTCGGCGACGAGAGCGGCACGCGGACGTCGAACGACTGCTCCGGGAGCCCGAACACCGGTGAGCTCACCGCGAAGGTGGTCGACTACGCCAGGAAGCAGCTCGGCTCCCCCTACGTCTGGGGAGCGGAGGGCCCGAACCGGTTCGACTGCTCGGGCCTGACGCAACGCGCGTGGGCGGCAGCCGGGGTGGAGATCCCTCGGGTGTCGCAGGACCAGTACCACTCCGGCGGGGCCATGGTTCCGCTGAGCAAGGCCCGCAGCGGGGACCTGGTCTTCTGGGGGCATGGGCGTGATTCCAACTCGGTGCACCACGTGGCGCTCTACATCGGGGACAACAAGGTGCTGCACGCCCCGCAACCCGGTGAGAAAGTGGAGATCACCGAGCTCTGGGATGGCGGGGAACTGCTCCCCACGGTGGTGCGCCCGTCCAGGGCCCGGGCGAGTTGACCGCCCCGGAGCCACGTGGAGACACCGGCGTCCACCGCTCGCGCGTGTGAGTGTCCCGGCCACTCGACGGTGGTCCGACGGTTCTGCCGTCTTCTCCTAGGAGGACGAACATGTTCACCCCTGACCCGATTCCCCGGCCGAGCGGTCCACCGGCGTCGAGCACCCCGCTCGCCGACTACCTGTCGTGGACGCGCTGCGGAACCGACGACGACTACACCGTCCTGCCGCGCTCCCTGGCCGAGTCGATGCCGCTGCCGTGGCAACAGCACATGCGCGACCTCCTCGCCGAGTTCCACCAGGCCTTCGGACATCTACAATGGCCGGTTTACCGCGTCGTCCCCAGCGGCTACGAACGCCTGACCGAGCTCGACGAGCAGCAGCTCTCCGAGATCGGTTGCACCATGGAGCTCGGAGACAACGGCGAACCGGAGTACCGGCTGCGGGACGGAAGCAGGGTGGAGGACCCGGAGGAGCGGCAGGTCCTCGTCCCCCGAGCGGATCCCATCCCGAAGCGGCACGCGGGCAGCGAGGGCCCCGCCACCGGCCCCGCCCCACCGGACCGGTGAGCGGGCGACGACGAGCGGCGGACCCGATCCGGTAGGCGACCTCGGACCGCTCGGGCGGGGTGGTGGAGTGCTCGGCGGAAGCGCGGAACGTGACATCGCGGCCCGCGCGTGCGAGGCTCGGGTCATGGCCCCGAACGGCTGGTACTTCTGCTTGAAGCACCGACGAGTCGAAGCACCGGGTGAGGTTTGTCGGGCGCTCAACCGTCTCGGACCGTACAGCGATCGCGCCTCGGCCGAGAACGCGCTGGAACTCGCCCACCGCCGGACCGAGCAGGCCGATGAGTCCGATCGGCGCTGGAACGATCCCTCGGAGGGCGGGGACCTCTGAATTTCCGAGGGCGGCGCGAGGTTCGAGACAGCCGTCCCCGCTCCCGCGCCGCCGGGTTCTGCTCGAAGTCGCCAACCCCACATCCGCCCCACCTGGCGCGTGCTGATCCTGGCAGCGACAGTGGAAGCGACAGGTGATCCGGCTTACGAGAAGGAGCCACGGTGGTTGATGTTCGGGACCTGACCGTCGGGGTGCTGGGTGGCACGGGCGCTCAGGGCAAGGGACTGGCGATCCGTTGGGCCCAGGCCGGGCTGAACGTGCTGATCGGCTCGCGTTCCGCGGAGCGCGCCGAGCAGGCCGCGGAGGAGATCGCCGAAGCCGGTGGTGGCTCCGTCCGGGGGTGCGACAACTCGGAGTGCGCGGCCGGTGCCGACGTGGTGCTCGCCGCGCTGCCCTGGGAGGCGCACGCGGACACGTTGAGCGAGCTGCGCTCGGAGCTGGCGGAGAAGATCGTGATCGACTGCGTCAACCCGCTCGGCTTCGACAAGAAGGGACCGTACGCGCTCGAGGTCGAGGAGGGCAGTGCCGCCCAGCAGGCGGAGGCGTTGCTGCCGGACTCCAGGGTGACTGCGGCGTTCCACCACGTCTCCGCGGTCAAGCTGGCGGACACGTCCGTGCGGCACGTGGATCTGGACGTGCTGGTGCTCGGCGACGACAGGGAGGCCACGGACCTGGTCAGGGCGCTGGCGGACGTCATCCCCGGGGTGCGCGGCATCTACGGGGGCAGGCTGCGCAACGCCCACCAGGTGGAGGCGCTCACGGCGAACGTCATCGCGATCAACCGGCGCTACAAGGCTCACGCCGGGCTTCGCGTCACCGACGTGTGACGGCTGTTCCCCCGGGGCCTTCCCCGGGGAGCGGCCTCGTGCCGCGGGAAGAAGCTCGCGGTGCGCTCGAGCCGCTGGGACCCGGGGCTCCCCGGGGCGCGGGGCGGACGGTTCTCGGTCCGCCCCGCGCCCCGGGCGACCGGAGGTGCTCCTCCGCTCAGTCGAAGCTGTGCTCGGGAGCGGGGAACCGTCCGTCGCGCACTTCCGCGGCGAAGCTGTCCGCGGCCCGGGCGAGGACGTCGCCCAACTCCGCGTAGCGCTTGACGAAGCGCGCCGTGTGACCGGTGTTGAGCCCGGCCATGTCGGTCCAGACCAGCACCTGGCCGTCGCAGTCCGGACCCGCGCCGATGCCGACGGTGGGGATGGTGAGCTCCGCGGTCACCCGTTTCGCCGCGGCCGCGGAAACCATCTCGAGCACCACCGCGAAGGCACCCGCGTCCTGCAGCGCCCTGGCGTCGGTGAGCAGCTCCTCGGCGCGGTCCCCGCGGGCCTGCACCCGGTATCCGCCCAAGCCGTGCTCGCTCTGGGGGGTGAATCCGATGTGGCCCATCACGGGGATCCCCGCGGTCACCAACGCGTTCACGTGCGCCGCGTAGCGAGCACCGCCCTCCAGCTTGACGGCGTGGGCTCCCGCCTTCATGAACCGCACGGCGGTGTGCACGGCCTCCTCGGGGGAGGCCTGGTACGAGCCGAACGGCAGGTCGGCCACCACGAGCGCGTGCTCGGCCGCTCCGACCACGGCACGTACCAGCGGCAGCATCTCCTCCACGGTGATCGGCAGCGAGGACTCGTAGCCGTACACGTTGTTCGCGGCCGAGTCGCCGACGAGCAGCACCGGTATCCCGGCCTGGTCGAATATGCGCGCCGTGTACGTGTCGTAGGAGGTCAGCATCGGCCACGGTTCGCCGCGTTGCTTGTACTCCCTCAGGTGGTGGGTCCGCACCCTGCGACGTTGTGGCGTCGAACCGTAGGGTGCCCCGGTCTCGGCAGCGCTGGAGCCGTTCGTCGTGCCCCGCGTGCTCTCGTTCTCGGTCGTGGACATGCTCATCCTCTTCCTCGCGGCCCTGCTGCGGGTCCACGGGCTCAGTCGCGGATGTCTACACCCCAAGACTGGCACCGGGGCGAGCAGAACTCGACAGTTTCCGGTCTACGTCACAGGGCCGCCACGCGGTTTCCTCGATCTCGGCTTCGGTTGACTTCGAGCGCGCTCGAAGTGGGAGCTTGCCCGGCATGACCGAACTCGAAGATCGACAGCGCGCGGCCGGCGACGAGTGGAGGACCGATTCCGTCGACGTCGTGGGCTATCTGGAACGGATCGGGGTCCCGCGGCCGTCCACCCCGTCGGTGGACGCCCTGTACGACCTCCATCGCGCCCACGTCGGCACGATCCCCTTCGAGAACATCGACGTGGTGCTCCGAGCACACCCCGGTCTGGAGCTGAGCACCATCGAGTCGAAGCTGGTCGGCAGCGGCAGCGGCAGCGGCAGCGGCAGGGGCGGGTACTGCTACGAGCACGCGCTGCTGTTCGCCGCCGTCCTCGAACGGCTCGGTTTCACGGTGTCCAGGCACATCGCCCGGGTGCAGCCCGACCGCCCCGGTCCGTACACCCACATGATGCTGGTGGTCTCCGCCGAGGGGGAGGACCACCTGGCCGACGTGGGTTTCGGAGCAGGAGTGCTGGATCCGATGCCCCTGCGGGACGGTGAGGTGGTCGACCAGGCCGGGTGGCCGCACCGGCTCAGCCGGAACGGCGCGGACTGGACGCTGGAAAAGCACACCCGGAAGGGCTGGGAGGCGCTGCACACCTTCGACAGGACTCCGAAGCGCCCGGTGGACTACGAGGTGGCGCACCACTACACGGCCACCCACCCGGACTCGCCGTTCGTCGCGAAGCCGGTGGTCATGCGCATCGAGCCCGGCAGGATGCGCAAGCTGATCGGCACGGAGCTCATCGTCGAGTCCCCGGAGGGCGAGCTCGTGCGGGAAACGGTTCCCGCCGCCCGGTTGGGCGAGGCGCTGCGTGAGCTCGGCGTCGAGCTCACGGAGGAGGAGCTGCGCTCGCTGCACGCCAGGACGGCCGGGTGAGCGTGCCCGCTCCGACGCCAGCCCCGGTCGTGCGCGGTGTGCTCGCCCCTGCCCGCGAGCACCGGGATCACGAACGTGCCGGGGCGGATGCTCGGGCTCAGGTCAGATGGGGCCTGCCCGTCTCGCGGATGCCGCCGCGGGCCCGCGGGTGGAAGCGCTGCACCGCTTCGTCCAGCAGCGGTGCAGCGTTCTTGTCCGCGCCGATCGGAAGCCGGTAGCCACCTCGCAGGCCGTCCCGCTCCCAGAGGTGCTCCATCTCCGGGTGGCGCGACCGGAAGCTCACGTCGGCGGGGAACAGGTCGAGCCGGACCACGGCCCCGGGGCGCCCCATGCGGCGAACCATCCACTTCCGGGAGAGCTCGACGGCCGCGAGCTCCTCCCAGCGGATCGCGAACGGCTTCCCGCGGGGATCGTGCCACCGCACACCGGGCGGCTCGATGAAGAGCTGCTGGGTGCGGGAGAGCACCGGCCAGAAGAGGAGCACCAGCAGCGCCACGCCGATCAGGGCGCAGCCGAACAGCCCGGTGAACACGCGTGCGCCGACCCCACCGTCCACACCGCCCCGGAACGCGCTGATCAGCAGGAGCAACCCGAACGGTCCGAGGACCGCTCCACCGATCAGGACGTTGCGCCGGACTCTTCTGCCCACGTCGTAGACGACCGGCTGCGCGGCGTACGGATGCGGTGGCGGGCCTGCCTGCGGGGGTTGTGGGAGCGTCACGGGCGGGACCGTAGCGCACTCGGGCCGGTTCCATCAGGCGTTCGCCGCGGCCGGTCGGACCGAACGGGCCGCTCGGTCCGAACACCGAGGCCTCGAGGCTCCGGAAGCCCCGAGGTCCCGGTGATCGGAGCGGAGGGATCCGGTCAGGGGCGTGCCTCCTGCCACCGGTTGGTCACCGGGAGCCTGCGGTCCCTGCCGAAGGCCTTCAGGGTGATCTTGGTCCCCGGCGGGTACTGCCTGCGCTTGTGCTCCGCCCGGTCCACCATCCGCAGCACCTGCTCGACGAGCTGGGCGTCGAAACCCTGCCCGATGAGCTCCGCGTAGCTGCGGTCGCCCTCCACGTAGCCGTCGAGGATCTCGTCGAGCACCTCGTACGGCGGCAGCGAGTCGGTGTCCACCTGTCCGGGACGCAGTTCGGCCGACGGGGCCTTCGTGATCGAGCCCTCCGGGATCGGTGGAGTCGTCCCGAGCTTGTCCGCCTCGTCGTTGCGCCAGCGGGCCAGCCGCCACACCAGGGTCTTGGGCACGTCCTTGATCGGAGCGAAGCCTCCGACGGCGTCGCCGTAGAGGGTCGAGTACCCCACCGCGAGCTCGGTCTTGTTCCCCGGGGCCAGCACCAGCCGTCCGTGCTGATTGGACAACGCCATCAGGGTCATGCCCCTGCAACGCGCCTGTATGTTCTCCTCGGCCAGTCCGGACAGTCCCAGCTGGTCGACGAAGACCCGGACCATGTCCTCGATCGCGTGGGTCTCGAAGTGACAGCCGAGCCGTTCCGCCAGCTCGGCAGCGTCGGAACGGGAGTGCTCCGAGGAGTAGTGCGAAGGCAGCGAAACCCCGTACAGCGCCTCCGGCCCCAGCGCGTCGACGGCCAGGGCCGCGCACACCGAGGAGTCGATCCCGCCCGAGAATCCGAAGGTCACCGCCTCGAAGCCGTTCTTGCGGACGTAGTCCCGCAACCCGGTCACCAGGGCCGCCCAGATCTCGGCCTCCTCCGACAGCGCCTCGGCGACCGGGGCCTCCTGCCGCAGCGGTGCGTACTCCGGCAGCGGATCGGGGGACAGCGTGATCCGGTTGACGTGGAAGGCTGGCAGCGTCTTCGGGCGGAAGTGCAGCGGCACCTCCTGGTCCGCGGGCTCCGGGGTGACCTCGGTCGAGGTGTGCCCGCCCGCGGTCAGGTCCAGGTCGTGCAGCAGCAGGGACTCGGAGAAGCGCGGAGCGCGCGCCAGGATCTCGCCGTGGTTCGTCGCGATCATCGAATCGCCGTCGAAGACGAGCTCGTCCTGCGCTCCGACGAGATTGACGTAGGCCAGCGGAGCATCCGCCTCGGCCGCCCGACGTACCACCAGGGAGGTGCGCTCCTCGTTCTTGGAGCGCTGGTAGGGGGAACCGTTGATGCAGACCACCGCGTCCACCCCGACCCTGCCGAGCGCCGCCACCGGACCGCCGTTCTGCCAGATGTCCTCGCAGATGACCACCCCGACGTCCAGGCCGTGCATCCGCACGATCGGCAGGTCGTAACCGGGGGCGAAGTAGCGCGCCTCGTCGAAGACGCCGTAGTTGGGCAGGTGGTGCTTGTGGTAGGTGTCGACCACCTCGCCGCCGTACAGCAGCGAGGCCGAGTTGCGTATCCCCTCGTCCTCGCGGTCCAGGTGCCCCACGATCACCAGCGAGTCGCCGCATCCCTCGTCCCGGAGCCGCTCGGCCAGCGACTCGATCCCGGAGCGGTTGGCCGCGGCGAACGACTTCCGCAGCGCCAGGTCCTCCACGGGATACCCGGCCAGCGCCATCTCCGGGAACGCCACGACGTGGGCACCTTGTTCGACTGCCTCCTTGGCGCGTTCCACGATCATCGAACTGTTACCGGTGATGTCGCCGACGCGGGCGTTTACCTGAGCCAGGGCGATGCGCAACTGCGGCATGGCTCCATCTTCGCGCAGACCGGCCGCGCACGTTCGTCGGGGCGCCGTCCCGGTGTGTCGTCTCCGGCGAATCGCCCGGCCACCGCGGAGCGGCACGGTGGAGGCGCCCCCGGGAAGGCACGCGGTCGGACGTGGCCGGAGCAGCAGGAAGGGACGGACACGCTGACGTGGCGCACCCGTGACGGAGCGGGTGCGGCACGCGTGAGGGGCGAGGACTTAGGCTGCGAGTATGGACCGTCAGCAGGAGTTCGTGCTCCGCACTCTGGAAGAACGCGACATCCGCTTCGTGCGGCTGTGGTTCACCGATGTTCTGGGAATACTGAAATCGGTGGCCATCTCACCCGCCGAGCTCGAGGGGGCCTTCGCGGAGGGGATCGGTTTCGACGGCTCGGCCATCGAAGGGTTCTCCCGCGTCTACGAGTCGGACATGGTCGCCAAACCCGATCCGACGACCTTCCAAGTGCTGCCCTGGGAAACCGCCGACGGGCAGCACTACTCCGCGCGGATGTACTGCGACATCACCATGCCGGACGGTTCGCCCTGCTGGGCCGATCCGCGGCACGTGCTGCGCAGGACCCTCTCCAGGGCCACGGAGGCGGGATTCACCTGCTACGTGCACCCCGAGATCGAGTTCTTCCTCCTCAAGGACCTCCCCACCGACGGGAGCGAACCCACCCCCGCCGACTCCGGGGGCTACTTCGACCAGGCCAGTCACGACACCGCCCCGCACTTCCGGCGCAACGCCATCGAAGCGCTGGAAGCCATGGGGATATCCGTCGAGTTCAGCCACCACGAGGGCGCCCCGGGGCAGCAGGAGATCGACCTGCGCTACGCCGACGCCCTCACCATGGCCGACAACGTGATGACGTTCAGGTACGCGGTCAAGGAGGTCGCGCTCACCCAGAACGTGCGGGCCTCGTTCATGCCCAAGCCGTTCAGCACTCAGCCTGGCTCCGGCATGCACACCCACGTGAGCCTGTTCGAGGGCGACCAGAACGCCTTCTACCACCCGGAGAACCCCTACGAGCTCTCGGACACCGGCCGCGCGTTCGTGGCGGGCCTGCTGCACCACGCCCGTGAGATCAGCGCGGTGACCAACCAGTGGGTGAACTCCTACAAGCGACTCGTCGTCGGTGGTGAGGCACCCACCGCGGTCTGCTGGGGACACGCCAATCGCTCCGCCCTGGTGCGGGTCCCGATGTACTCCCCGGGCAAGTCCTCCTCCCGTCGGGTGGAAGTGCGCAACCTGGACTCGGCCTGCAACCCGTACCTGGCCTACGCCGTGATCCTCGCCGCCGGACTGCGCGGAGTGGAACGTGGCTACGAGCTCCCTCCCGCGGCGGAGGACGACGTCTGGTCCCTGACCGAGAGCGAGCGCAAGGCGGCGGGATACCCGAACCTGCCGCAGAACCTCAACGAGGCACTGTCCGAGATGGAGAACTCCGAGCTGATGGCGGAAACGCTCGGGGAGCACGTTTTCGACTTCTTCCTGCGCAACAAGCGGGACGAGTGGAACTCCTACCGCAGTCACGTGACGCCGTACGAGTTGCGCACGCTGATGCCGATGCTGTGACCCGGTCGGGGCGTGTGACCACGTGAGCGTCGACGGTAAGTTCAGGAGTCGTGAGTGATCCCCTGGACCATTCCGAATCGACCCGATGGCCGTCCCCCGCTCCGGAGGGAACCGATTCGCCGGATGAACTCGTCGACGAACCGGCCTGGCCCGTGGAACTCCCGGAGGAGTCCGAGCAGCAAGTGAACGGACCCGAACGGGAGTCCACGGGCCCCACCCCGCACGGCTGCACGGTCGCGCGGCACGGACAGCTCGCCGGAGCGCGCGTGCTGCGCGACTCGTTCCTGCACAACCACCCGGACGGGCGCTTCACGATCCTGCTGCTGGATTTCGAGGAGGAACTCGACGAAGCGCTGCGCGCCGAAGTGCGCACCCCCGCCGACATCGGCGTCGACGACGTCGAGTTCGCCCGGCTGGCCGCGGCGTGCGGGCAGGAATCACTCAACGCGGTGATACTTCCCCGGCTGCTGGCGTTCCTGCTGCGGTCCGAGTCGCCGCTGCTCTATCTTTCTCCCGTCGTTCGGGTGTTCGCCCCGTTCGGTGACGCGCTCGACGTGCTCAGCCACGCGGAACCGCTCGGGCTGGCTCCCAGGGTGCTACGTCCGTTGCCCGCCGACGGCCTGCGCCCAGGTCCGAAGGACCTGGTCAGGGCGGGGTCCTTCGACACGAACCTGCTCGCCGCGCACAGCGGGGCCGAGGCGGTCCTCGAGGAGTGGGCTGCTCAGGCCCGCGCCGATCCGAGCTCGGCCGAAGGGCTGTTCGAGGGACTGCCCGCCATGGTCGACCACCGGGTGCTGCGGGACCCGGGGATCGGTCTCTCCGTGTTCAACGCTAGTCAGCGGAGGCTCGAGACCTCGCACGGGCGGCAACTCGTGGACGGTGAACCGCTGCGCAGCGTCCACTTCGAGGGGTTCGAAGCGCAACGACCCTGGCTCCTGTCGACGGAGTACGCGGACCGTCCGCGCGTGCTGCTGTCGGACTTCCCCGAACTGGCCGGGTTGTGCGCGGGGTACCGCAACGCGCTCGTCTCCGAGGGACTGCCCGCCGAACGGACGCACCCGTTCGACCACCTGCCCGACGGGACCCTGATCACCCCGAGCATGCGCGCCGCGTACCGCGCGCGGTGGCTGAGCGGGGAACAGGACGGTGGGGACCCGCTTCCCAGCCCGTTCGAGCAGGGGGACTCCGAGCGGGATCCGCAGGCCGAGTTCCTCGAGTGGGCGGCGGAACCGGAGGACGAGCGCCAACGGGCCGCGGGGTGCTCGCGGTGGGCGATCGCCGTGTGGCGGGACGACCCGCAGCTGCGGCGGGACTACCCCGAACCGCTCGGGAAGGACGCCGCCGCCTTCGGGGAGTGGTGCGCCGGGGTCGGTGTCGCCAGCGGCAGGATCCCACCGCAGTCGGTGCGCGGCCACGGCCCCGAACGGTCCGACATGACGGACCAGCTGGGGGTGGCCGTCCTCGGTTCGGGACGACTGGCGGAACTGGTGCGCCTCGCCGTGCGCTCCTCCGGGGTGCCGAGCTCGGACGAGCCGCATTACCCGGTCGTGCTCCGTTGCGACCCCGCCGTCCCCGTTCCGGCGGGACACCACCTCATCGACGTGCGACCGGACGGCGGGGCGGATCCGGTGGACGCGGGAGCGGCCGGCGGAGAGCCCGCGGAGGTGTGGGCGCTGTCCCAGGCGGGCAGGCACGCGGCACGACACGCGGGAGTGCAGGCTCGCGTGCTGGCGCTGCCCTTCCCCGAGAACGATCCCCCGGGGGAGGAGGAGCGCAAGGAGGCGCGCGCTCGGCTCGGGTTCTCCGAGGAGTTCGTGTTCGTCGCCTTCGCCGATCACGCCGATGAGTACCGCGCCAATGTGCTCGGTCTGGTGACGGCCTTCGGAGCCACCTTCGGAGAACGCGCGGATGTGCGCCTGTTCGTGGCGGTCAGCGGCGCCACCGACCATCCGGAGGCCGCCGAGCGACTGCGGCTGGCCACGGCCACCGATCCCCGCGTCGTCCTCCGGGAGGAGCGCGACGCCGCGGAACTCGGCGGCGCGATCGCCGACTGCGTGGTCTCACTGCACCGCGCGGAGAGCGGGGTCGGCGGCGACCGGTACTCGCTGCGGTTGCTGGACGTGGTGTCCCGGGGGATACCCGTGATCACGGTGGAGCACGGGTCCGTGGCGGAACTGCTCGGTTCCTCCGGGGCGGTGCTCGTGCGCTGTCAGGGCAGTGGGGAACCCGATCCGGAGGCAGCCGCGGCGGCGCTGACCGAGGCGGTCGGGGATCCGGAGGCAACGGCCCGCTCCGGAACGGCCGCTCGTGAGTTCCTGTCCCGGCACCACTCCGCGGGGCGCGCAGGGGAGCAGCTGCGCGAGCGGGTGGAGGCCGCCTACCGGAACTGGCGGGCCAAGTGGGCGCGGGACCAGCAGGATCCCGAGGAGGACCCGTTGCGTCCGCTGCTGGTGGCGCGGCACGCGCTGCACCGTCCTCCAGAAGTGGGGATGGGCGGTCGGAACGCGGTGACCCCGGCCCTGCGCAAGGCCGTGCTCAAGGCGCTCGGCCACTACGACGAGCACATCCGCGACATCATCCGCTCCCTGCTCGACGGCGTGGAGAAGACGGCGGCGGAGCTGCTGCGACGTCAGGAGGGGCGGGCGGACGACCTCGACGTCAACGCCGTGCGCGCGGAGCTGACTCAGCTCTCCCAGCGTCAGGAGCAGCTGGGGTCCCGGGTGGCCGGGGCGGACGACGGGGCCGTGCAGGCCCGTTCCGACCTGGCCGAGCACGATCGCAGGCTGCGGGCCCTCGAGGAGCGTGGCCAGGCCGCGAGCGAGAACCAGCTGTCCGAACTGGCCGAACGCGTCGACAGCCTCACCGGGGCCGTGGAGCGGACTCTGGACCGGGTGGACCGGCTGGAGCAGCGGATCGAGAACTCGGAGCGGCAGCAGCAGGAGCAGTTGGACTCCGGGCTGCGCCGAACGGCTCTCGACATCGACAACGCGCTGCGCGGGACGGACGCCCTGCGGCGGATCGTGCTGCGCGAGCACGAGCGCAACGGGGGAACCGACCACGTCCCCGGTACCCCCGTGGTGTGCGAGGCCGGGCTGCTGCGGCTGCCCGCGGAGGACACGGTCATGCTTCCCTGGCTGTCCTCGCACCACCGCTGGGACACCGAGGTCTCGGCGTTGATCGATTCGCTGCTGGAACCGGGTGGAGTGTTCCTCGACATCGGTGCCTACGTCGGCTATCAGACCGTGCGGGTGCTGGGGCGGCTGAATCACACCGGCCGAGTTGTGGCGGTCGAGCCCGATCCGGCGGCACGTCAGCTGCTGGAGCACAACGCCGAGGTCAACGTGGCCGAGCGGGTGCGCGAGCGGCTGACGGTGCTGGGCGAGGCGGCGTGGGACTCCGACCGGGAACTGGTCGGGGAACCGGTGGACACCGGAGGTGTGCAGCTCCGGGATCCCGCTGATTCCGCGCAGCGCTCCGGTCAGGAGTCCCGCTCCCAGGAGGTCGAGCTGCGCGGCGTGCGGTTGGATCGCGAGCTGGACAGCACGCACGGGATCGGGGAGCGGAACCTCTCCGTGGTCCACGTGGACGTGGGCAGCGGGCTGCACCGGGTTCTCACCGGGCTCGGTGGGTTGTTGCGCGATCACCGTCCCTCGGTGGTTTGCTCGTTCACCCCCGCGGCCGTCGAGTCGATCGGCGACGACCCGAGGGCCGTGCTGCGGGAGTTCGCCGATTGGGGGTACGAGATCGTGCTGGTCGGCAGGAACGATCCCGTGTCCCCCGAGCAGCTGATGCAGGCGATCGGGGCCTCGGAGACGAGCACGGTGAAGCTGTGGTTGCGTCCCAGCGCGGAAGCCGCCGACGACGAGGGGTGAGCGGTGCGGTGGAGCGGTGACGTGGTGGTTCTCCACGTCACCGGGGCCTCCGGGAGCGCGACGCCCTCTTCTGCGCTGGAGCGCTGCCCGGGGAGTTCGCGGATGACCCCCCGCTTCGCGGAGCTCAGGTGCGGTGTGTAGACTGTGTCGTGAACAGAGACCGAACGGGTCTTGAACGAGCCGGGACGTGCGGTTGACGCCGCGAAGCGGACCGGGTAAATTCGTTGAAGCTCAGGATGGTTCGTCCATTCGATACTTGATAAGTTCATCCTGGCTCCCCTTTAGGTGCTGCTGTGGCGTGGTTGTGCGTTGTGGTGGTGCCGGCTGGGGTGCCCCCGGGTGTTGGGGGTGCTGTGGTGGGGTGCTAGGGTGAATGTGCACCGGCCGCAGGGCTTCGTTGTTTGAGGGTTCTGTGGTGGTGTGCCCACTGGTGTGGGTGTGTTCTTTGAGAATTCAACAGTGCCTTGACGCGTGTGTGGCTTCTTGTCTTTTTGTTTTTTTGTGTTTTTTGCTGGGGTTTTTTCTCTGGTTC
>NZ_JAANTE010000008.1:0-221937 GCF_011291845.1 Actinopolyspora sp. BKK2
GGTCGGTGGCTACAGCGGAGGGGACACGCCCGGTGCCCATCCCGAACCCGGAAGCTAAGCCCTCCAGCGCCTAAGGTACTGCACCCCCACGGGTGTGGGAGACTCGGACACCGCCGACCCAACCCCCATTCTGTGCCCGGCCCCCCAACGAGGGGGGCCGGGCACTTTACATACCACACCCCCCCGGGGGGGCTTCGCGCAGCAGTGCACTGATCACCCGACGGTGGCACGACCATCCCCCGAAGACGCACCACGACCATTCCCGCGGGGACGGCTGCGGGCGGACACTCACCTCGGCACCGGTGACGCAGGGATCCCGAACACCGCGATCGGGATCGGACAGTTGACCCGGTCACCAGGACCGGGAGTCACCCGCTGATCGAACGTCGTAGCAGTTCGTAGCAGAGCACGCTGGCAGCCGCGCTCACGTTCAACGACTCGGTTCCGGCACGCATCGGAATGCTCACGCGGTCCGCGACACGTTCCTCTACTTCCGGGGACAATCCCGCAGTTTCACTGCCGAGAACGAACACCGCGCGGTCGGGCAACTCGGCCTCGAACAGGTTCGACTCCGCACGTGCGTCCAGGGAGTACAGCGGATACCCGAATTCGGTGAGCGTTTCCGCCGCCGTTCCCGCGTCGGAGGAGCGCAGGATCGGGGCGTGGAAAGCCACCCCGGCGGAGGCCTTGACCACCAGGGGATCGATATTGGCGACACCGCGATGCGGCAGCACGATTCCGTCGATTCCGGCCGCGGTGGCGGTGCGGAGTATCATCCCGACATTGGCCGGGGTGGTGAGTCCGTCCAGCAGCAGCATCCTGCCCGGAGCTCTGGCGTGGTCGGCCAGCGCGTCTTCCAGCGGTCGCATCCTGCGTGCCACGACGTCGGCGACCACGCCCTGATCGTGCCGCCCGTTCCCGGCCAGTATCTTCACCCGGTGCGCGCCGGCGCGTTGAACGGGAACTGCGCGGTCCGCAGCGGCTTCTTTGATGTCCTTGATCGCACTGCCGGTCGCTCCCTCGGCGAGAACTACCTTGTCCACCCGGAGTTCGAGATCGGTGAGCGCTTCCAGCACCGGTTTGCGCCCGTAGACGGTGACGAAACGGTCCCGCGGGGAGACGTGCTCGGACAAGGGGGCGATCTCCTTTCGAACGGATCGGCCCCTTGCGCAGGAAGGCGGACGATCCGGACACGACTTCGCCGACTGCTCGAATTTCAGTATTGCACGTGCCGGTGCTCGCACTTCGTCGACCTGCGAACCTGTGCCAGTATCGCCACCATGGTCGATCGACTGTCCGCGCTCGACGCCTCGTTCCTGTATCTCGAGGACCACACGACACCGATGCACGTGGGTGGGGTGGCGGTGTTCGAGCGGCCGGGAACCGGGCTCGACTACGACGAGCTGTTGGCCTTCGTCCGGCGCAGACTCGG
This sequence comes from Actinopolyspora sp. BKK2, assembly GCF_011291845.1. NCBI lineage: Bacteria > Bacillati > Actinomycetota > Actinomycetes > Actinopolysporales > Actinopolysporaceae > Actinopolyspora > Actinopolyspora sp. BKK2. The sequence goes on from NZ_JAANTE010000008.1 coordinate 1,433, forward strand.
ATCCGTCCCGCGGTACCGGCAGAAGGTCGTTCAGGTGCCCGGCCGCTTGGCACGTCCGGTCTGGGTCGACGACCCGGAATTCGACATCAGCTACCACGTGCGCCGTTCGGCCCTGCCGAAACCGGGCGACGACGAGCAGCTGCACGAGCTCGTCCAGCGGTTGATGTCCAGGAAGCTGGACACCACGCGTCCGCTCTGGGAGCTCTACCTGGTCGAAGGTCTCTCCGACGAACGCGTCGCGCTGATCACCAAGACGCATCAAGCCGTGATCGACGGTATCGGTGCGGTGGACATAAGCCAGTTGATCCTCGATTCCTCTCCGGAAAGCGGGAGGGAGCGCGAGGAGGACCTGTGGATGCCGCGCCCGGAGCCGGGGTTCGTCGATCTCGCGGTCGGTGCCGTGACCGAGGCGATCGGCCGTCCGGGCGAGGTGGTGGAGAACTTCCGGGCCGCCGCGGTGGATGCCAGGGCGAGCCTGCGCAAGTTGACCGGGGTGGTCGGCGGGGTTTGCTCGGCTCTGGGAACCGCGCTGCCGCCCGCCTCCGGCGGACCGTTGAACTCGTCGACCTCACCGCAGCGCAGGTTCGCCGTGGCCAGGGGGAGGTTGGAGGATTTCCGCGCGGTGCGCAACGAGCACGGCGGAACAGTCAACGACGTGGTGCTGGCCGTGTTGACGACTGCTTTGCGGAGCTGGCTGTTGTTCCGGGGTGAAGCGGTGTCGGAGCGGACCAAGGTGCGGGCGCTGGTTCCGGTGTCCGTGCACGCGGACGGTCCTGCCGCCCCGGAGCGGGATCAAGCGGCGGATGTTTCCCTCGGCGGGGTATCGGCTTGTCTGGTGGACCTTCCGGTGGGCGAGCCGAATCCGGTCATGCGACTGCACCAGGTGGGGCACGCGATGCGAGCTCATGCGGAGTCGGGGCGTTCGGTGGCGGCCGACGCGCTGGTCCGGTTGTCGGGGTTCGCCCCGCCGACGCTGCACGCCCTGGGCGCTCGGGCCGCGGGCGGGCTCTCCAACCGGGTGTTCAACCTGCTGGTCACCAATGTTCCGGGGCCGCAGGTCCCGTTGTACGCGGCGGGGGCCACCATGTCGGAGATGTTCCCGGTGGTACCTCTGGTGAAGAACCAGTCGTTGGCGATAGGTGTCACCTCGTACAACGGGGGAGTGTTCATCGGGCTGAACGCCGATCGGGCCGCCGTGCCGGATGTGGACGCCCTTGCTGCGATGATCGAGGAATCGGTGGAAGAAATGATCGGGACGGTCGGAGAATGAGAATCTACATACCCGCCACGCTGCGGATGCTGCGGGATTTCTTCGAGCAGCAGAGTCTACAGCCGTTGAGCGGAACCGCTTTCGCGTTGACCCCGGCGCTTCGGGAGGCCTATTCGAGCGGTGGGGACGAGGAGCTGGAGTACGCGGCGATGCGCGAGGCCGCGCGTGCCTCGTTGCGGCTGATCTCCGGGGAGCAGGACGAACCGCGGGAAGCCGAGCAGCAAGCCGAGCAGCAGGATGAGCCGCGGGACGAGCAGGACGAAGAGCGGGCCGTGGAGCGCAGCGGGCAGCGGACCCGGCGCGTGGTGGTCGCGGCCGACGTGCAGGACGTGACGCTGCGTCCGGATCTGGATCACGCTGTGGTGCGCGTTTCCGGGCAGGTTCCGTGGAAAACGGTCGCCGCGGTGCACGTGGACACCGAGGAAGCCGAGCAGGACGTGCACGCGGCCGCCGGAGTGATAGACGCGGCCGATCTGGGAGATGAGCAGGCCGAGCTGACCCTGGGGGACGCGGAGGACCACGAGCTGGCCTGGTTCGCCCCGCAGGAGGTTCCGTTCCTGCTGGAGTTGATGTGAGCCGGGGGTGACTGCTGGTCTTCCCGTCCCGCGCCCGAGGTGGAGGCGGGCTCGCAGTGGGGGCTTCCGAGGTCGTCGTGCCCCGTGAGCGCGTGCGAAGGGCTCCCGTTCCCGGTGGGATCACCGTGGAGTCGGGAGCTCTTCGGCGGCGGGGTCGGGATCAGAACTCGCTCACCTTGCTGGCGGGCGGAACGGTGATGTCAACCGGCTCGCCCCAGTCGGAGTAGGTGACGGTCTGCGTGGTCTCCGGGACCTGCTGTCCGGCGATCTTCATCGCCGGGGTGACGTTCTCGACCTTCATGAGAAGGTTGTTCGAGTCCACCCAGACCGTTTTCTCGGTCTCGGTGACTCCGGAGTTGATCAGCATTTCGGCGGACTTCTTCTGCACCCCCTCGGCTTCGGCCGCGGCCTTCTGCAGGTCGGTGGTGACGTCGTAGCGCGTGGCCTGCTGCCCGTTCAGCTGAACCTGCTGCTGGTCGGTGATCTCCGAACCAGCGGGGAGGATGGACTCGATGTTCGAGAACTGCATCGTTTTGCCCAGCTGGCCCATGCTGTCGGAAATCTGCGAGGAGTTCAGGTCCTGCTTCATCCAGGGCTTGCCGGACTGACCCTGCCCGGGCATCTTCATGTACACCGCGTCCTCGGTGAACACGCTCTCCCCGGCACCTTCGCAGGCCATCCTGGCGTTGTTGAGGTCGGCCCGGCAGGTCTGGTTCTGCAACCCCGCGGCGGGCGAGCCCTGCATGGCACCGCCCTCGATCGAGATCTTCATGGTCACGGTCTTCTTGCTGTCCATCGTGGTGGACGCTTGGGAGACGAGAGCCGAGACGTCCTGGAGCGCGGCGTCCGAGGAGGACTGCTGGTCGTCGTTGTTGTCGCTTTGAGCGCTCTGCTCGGGCGAGCTGCCACACGCGCCCAGCGTGGTCGCCAGAGCCAGCGCTGACAGTGTCGTCATCATTGTGCGGCGCACGGTCGAGTCCCCTCGTTCTGATCAGGTCTGAGCGAGAATCAAGCTAGCAGAGCACCGCACCCGCCGTGGGCGACTTTTCGCAATGAGCGGGCGTTGTGCTGTGAAGCACCGCACGGGGAGAGGAGCGCGCACAGGAGAGCGGGCCCCGGAAGGCCGTGTCGTCCACGGCCGGCGGCGGGCCGCCGCGCGTTCGGCGACGGCCCGCCGGAAGGTGATCACGTCACCGTCCCGATGAGGGGGGTCCGCGGAAAGTCCTCGCGGGCCCCTGGCGAGGATCGTGCGGCGAACTCAGTTCTGGCCCTGCTGGTTGCGCATGACCTGCTTCAGCTGTTCTGCCTCGGAAGAGGTGAGTTCGCGAGTGTTCTGATCGGCGGGAAGCCTTATGTCCAGCTCCTCGTTCCAGGAGTAGCCTGCTTCGATCCGCAGGTCCTTCTCGGAGTCCTCCGGATCCGGTGGGTTGACGACCACCTTGAGCGGACGCCCCGAGGAATCGACCCACATCGTGTAGTCCAGCTGGGCCTTCCCGGCCTTTTTGAGCTCGTTTATCCGCTTCTTCGTCTCCGGACCTATTTCCGCGCCGCTCTCGGCGGACTTCTCCTCGGCGTTCTTCTCGACGTCGACGGTGACGTCGTAGCGCAGGGACTTCGTCCCGGCCAGTTCGACCTGCTCGGTCCCGTCGATGTGCGATCCCTTGGGGAGGAGCTTTTCGAGGTCGGTGTACTGCTCGGGATTGCCGAACATCTCCCTGAAGAAGCCGCTCTGCCCGACCGGGACCTTCACCCACTTGTTCCCGGCGGGGCTGGTCTCGCCCGGGGCGAAGTAGAAGCTGTCCGGCCCGCTGGCGAACTCCACCAGTCCCGAGCACCGTTGGACGGAGTCGGTGAAATTGATCGAGCAGTCGAAGTTCGGAACCGAGTCCTGCTCCTCGGGAGGAACGCCGAGCGTGTTCAGATCGATACGCACGGTCTGTTCCTCCTGCATGGCCGCGCTGGCCGTTTTCTTCAGCTCGGAGACGTTGGCCACGGGACTGATCCCGGACGATTCCTCCGAGGGCTGGTTCCCGTCGGAGGGGGATTGCGTCCCGCAAGCTCCCACCAGTCCTGTGACGGCGACGGTCACCACTGCCGCGGACAGTCTTCGCATCGTTTCCTTTCTCGTTTTGCCTCAGTCGACTCGGAACCGTAGCAACGCGAGAAGTTTTGGAGGAAACGAATTTATCGAATTGATTCAGACATTTATCGAATTGATTCACTCGTCGCGCCCGGCGCGGGAGCGCAGCAGCCTCCGCAGCGAGGCGAGCTGTTCCCGGCGCCCCTCCGCGGCGACGAACTCGTCCAGGTAGCAGTCCGGGTCCTCGGGGGCGCCGAGATGGCCGCAGTTCGGCGGGCACTCCTCGGCCGCCTCCGCCAGCTCCTCGAACGAGTTGACCAGGTCGTTCACGGTGACGTGGGCGAGCCCGAAGGAGCGGATGCCCGGGGTGTCCACCACCCACCCGCCCGCGCTGTCGGGCAGGGACATCGCCACCGCGGAGGTCGAGGTGTGCCTGCCCTTGCCTACCTCGCTCACTTCGGCCGTGGCCCGCTGGGCCACGGGCACCAGCCGATTGACCAGGCTGGACTTGCCCACCCCGGAGTGGCCGACGAGCGCCGAGACCCGTCCGCTCAGCACCTCGCGCAGCTCCTCCGGCTCCGCGTCCGGGCGAGTGGTGAGCACGGTCATGTCGAAGTCCGCGTACCCCGCGGTCCACTCGTCCGGATCGGCCAGGTCCGCCTTGGTCAGGCACAGCACCGGAGTGAGACCGCCGGAGTAGGCGGCGATCAGGCACCGGTCGATGAAGCCGGGGCGCGGGGGTGGGTCGGCCAGCGAGGACACGATCACGAGCTGCTCGGCGTTGGCCACGACGATCCGCTCGTACGGATCGTTGTCGTCCGCGGTGCGGCGCAGCACGCTCGTGCGCTCGTCGACGCCGACTATGCGCGCCAGCGTGTCCGGCTTGCCGGAGGTGTCTCCGACCAGCCGGACCCGATCGCCCACGACCACCGGGGTGCGCCCGAGTTCTCGCGCCCGCATCGCCACTACCTGGTGGTTCGGGTCCCCGTTGATCGCGCAGGTCCACCTGCCCCGGTCCACGGCCACGACCATGCCCACCAGGGCGTCCGCGTGGGCCGGGCGCTGCTTGCTGCGTGGTCTGCTGTTGCGCCGCCCCGGACGCACCTTGATGTCGGACTCGTCCAGGTCGCGCCATCCTCGTTTGGCCATCACCGCACCGTGCCCAGCATGTTCGTCCACATATCGGGAAAGTCGGGAAGGGTTTTGCTCGTGGTGGCGATGTCGTCGACCGTCAGCTCGGGAACCCGCAGCCCCAGGATCGCACCGGCGGTGGCCATGCGGTGGTCCGCGTAGGAGTGCCACTTCCCACCGTGCAGCTCCCGCCCCCTGATCAGCAATCCGTCCTCGGTCTCGGTGACCTCGCTGCCGAGCGCGCCGAGCTCCCGGCGCAGCGCGGCGAGCCTGTCCGTCTCGTGCCCCCGCAGGTGTGCGATCCCCCGCAGCCGGGACTCCCCCTCGGCCAGGGCGGCCAGCGCCGCGACCGTCGGGGCGAGCTCGCCGACGTCGTGCAGGTCGAGGTCCACCGGGCTCAGCTGCTGCGGGCCCGTCACGGTCAGCCCGGCCTCGTCCAGCACCAGCTCCGCGCCCATGCGGGTGAGGATGCCGCGCATGGCGTCACCGGCCTGGGTGGTGGCGGCGGGCCACCTGGGGACCGTCACGCTGCCCCCGGTCACCGCGGCCGCGGCGAGGAAGGGAGCCGCGTTGGACAGATCGGGCTCCACGGTCAGGTCCAGGGGGCGGATCCTGCTGGGGGAGACGCTCCAGGAGTTCGGCTGGGAATCGTCGACCTCCACCCCGTGCTCGCGCAGCATCTCCACGGTCATCGCGACGTGCGGCAGGGACGGGACCGCGGCGCCCTCGTGGTGAACCGTGAGGCCGTTCTCGAAGTGGGGTGCCGACAGCAACAACCCCGAGATGAACTGCGAGGACGCCGAAGCGTCGATGGTCACCTCCCCGCCGGGCAGGTACCCGCTGCCCAGCACCGCGAACGGCAGCGAATCCCCCTTGACGGTTCCGCCCAGCGCGCGCAGGCCCTCGAGCACGGCTCCCAGCGGGCGCTCCCGCGCCCTGGGGTCCCCGTCGAAGGCGATCTCGCCCTCGGCGAGGCAGGCCAGCGGCGGCAGGAAGCGCAGCACCGTTCCGGCGAGTCCGCAGTCGACGGTGGCCGGGCCGCGCAGCAGCCCCGGGGTGATCAGCCACTCGCCGTCCTCCCCCTCGGATATCCGTACGCCGACGGTGCGCAGCGCCTCGGCCATGAGATCGGTGTCCCTGCTGCGCAGCGGTGCTCTCAGCACCGATGGTTCCGAGGCCAGGGCGGACAGCACCAGAGCCCTGTTGGTGATCGATTTGGAGCCTGCTACTTCGACGGTGGCGTGCACTGCCCCACGGGCCACGGGGGCGAGCCAAGGCGCGGTCATGGGGCAATGGTCTCGTATCATCGCCCCCGTTCTCGGTCGTGGGTGCGCTATGCTCGCTCTCCCGGGCACGCGTGGCTCGGTGGGGAGCGAACCGGCGTGACCGAGTCCGGCGGCACCGTGCGAGCCCGTCGAGCCGGGACCGTCGGCGTCCCGCGTGGTTCGCTGCGGTGTTTTGGGAGGTGTTCCGGCGATGTGCGGCAGGTATTCTTCCTCGAAGAGCCCGGAAGCACTGGCCGTCGAGTTCGGGGCGAGGGACGCCACCGGGCAGCGGGCTCCCGAGCCCGACTACAACGTGGCCCCGACCAAGCCGGTTTTCGCCGTTGTCCAGCGCTACCCCAAGGACGCGGAGGGCAGCCGGGACCTCACCGCTTCCGAGCGCACCCTGCGGGTGATGCGCTGGGGGCTGGTGCCGAAGTGGGCCAAGGACCCGGCCGTGGGCAACCGCATGATCAACGCCAGGTCGGAGACGGTCTCGGTCAAGCCGGCCTTCCGCGGCGCGATCCGGCACTACCGCTGCCTGCTGCCCGCCGACGGCTGGTACGAGTGGAAGGGCGACAGCAGCCCGAAGCAGCCGTACTTCGCCGGCTCCGCCGACGAGCGCAGTCTCGGCATGGCCGGGATCTGGGCGACCTGGCGCGATCCGGCCGATCCGCAGGGGCAGCCCCTGGTGAGCTGCGCCGTGCTCACCACGGAGGCCGTGGGCGAGCTGGCCGCGATTCACGAGCGGATGCCTCTCGTGCTGCCCCGGCACCACTGGGACCGCTGGCTGGACCCCGACAGCGAGAACGTGGACGAGCTGCTGACCCCACCGGAACACGATCTCGTGAACGGGCTCGCGCTGCGTCCCGTCTCCCGAGCGGTCAACAATGTGGCCAACAACGGGCCGGAGCTGACCGAAGCGGCCCCCGACGCGGAGAACACGTTGTTCCGATCATGACGAGGGTCGAGGTGGAAACCCCGCACGGCTCGGCCCGGGCGGAGCTGCACAGCGCGGCCGAGGGGCGCGCGGCGCTGCTGCTCGGACACGGCGCGGGAGGCGGTTTCGGGACCGATGACTTGATCAGCACGGTGCGCACGGCGACCTCGGCCGGGGTGCACGTGGCCCTGGTGGAGCAGCCCTACCGGGTCGCGGGCAGGCGCGCTCCCGCTCCCGCGCGGCAGTTGGACGCCGCGTGGCTGGCCGTGGTGGAGGACCTGGGGCAGCGCTGGTTCCCCGAGCTTCCGTTGATCTTCGGCGGCCGTTCCTCCGGAGCCAGGGTGGCCTGCCGCACCGCGGAGTCCGGGGGCGCCTCGGCGGTGCTGTGCCTGGCCTTCCCGCTGCATCCGCCGGGCAGACCGGACAAGGACCGCGGCTCGGAGCTGGCCGGGGTGGAGGTCCCCACCCTGGTGGTGCAGGGGGAGCGCGACGCCTTCGGGGAGCCGGAACCGGCCAGCAATCGCGAGGTGGTCCTCGTGCCCGGGGATCACTCCTTGCGGGCCGACACGAACGCGCTCTCCCGGGCGGTGGCCGAGTGGCTGGGCCGGGTTCTGCGCCTGCTCGACTGAGCGGTGGGCGCGCGGCCTCGGCGGTGCTGAGCCGCCGGGTCGGCCTCTCGTCGCGCGGCGGGCGCAGGAATAACCCCGGGGGGAGCGGTGTTGCACGGGACGTGTTGACGGAGCAGAGTGGCGCGGCCGTGTGCGGCCAGCAACCCAGCATCAAGGAGTGCGTGTCCTCACGCGAAGTCCGGAACTCTTCAACGCGTACGCAGGAGTCCACCGGGGTAACCTGGGAGAGCACTCATGTCGGCGAGGGCATGGGAACGTCACCACTGTCGACCTGGTGGCGGGAAAGGAGCCCGGTGCCTGGTACCAGGGGGCAGCAGGACACTGCCGAGAACGCGCGGCCGGAGACAGCAGCCGGTGAGCAGCGGTCGCAGGCGACGGCCCAGCAGACGGCGGAATCCGAGAGCACCGAGACCGCCGAGGAACGGGTCGCGCGTTTCGAACGTGACGCGATGCCGCTGCTGGACCAGCTCTACGGTGCCGCGCTGCGCATGACGCGCAATTCGGCCGACGCCGAGGACCTCGTCCAGGAGACGTACCTCAAGGCGTACTCGGCTTTCAAGTCCTACACCAGGGGGACCAATCTCAAGGCCTGGTTGTACCGCATCCTGACCAACACCTACATCAACGGCTACCGCAAGCGGCAGCGGCAGCCGCAGCAGCAACCGACCGACGAGATCGCGGACTGGCAGCTGGCGCAGGCGGAGAGCCACACCTCCAGCGGGCTGCGCTCGGCGGAGCTGGAGGCGCTGGACCGCTTGCCGGACACCGACGTCAAGAACGCCCTGCAGCAGCTGGCCGAGGAATTCCGCATGGTGGTCTACCTGGCCGACGTCGAGGGGTTCGCCTACAAGGAGATCGCCGAGATCATGGACACGCCCATCGGCACCGTGATGTCCCGGTTGCACCGGGGCCGCAGGCAGCTGCGCGGGATGTTGACGGACGTGGCTCGTGACCGTGGTTTCCTCCGGACCGAGGGTCAGGAGGTGAGCGCGTCGTGAATCCCGGCGATGAACCGCAGACCTCGTGCGAGGACGTGCTGGCCGAGGTCTGGCTCTTCCTGGACAACGAGTGCGATCAGGAGCGCCGCGCGGCGCTGCGCAGGCACCTCGACGAGTGCGGCTCCTGTCTGGAGCACTACGGGATCGAGGAGCACCTGAAGGAACTGCTGCACCGCAAGTGCGGCGGCGAGCACGCCCCTGCCGAGTTGCGCAACAGGCTGCGCAGCTCCATCAGGGAGAACGTCCTCCGGCAGGCGGATGTGACCGTCGAGAGCGGTCCGGAGGGAACCTCGGTCGAGGTGCGGCACAAGCCCGCTTCCTCGTCGGAGTGAGCCGGCAGTCCCGGTTCGCGCATCACTGATTCGACGGCCGCGGAAGCAGCCCCCGGGTGGGCACCACCTCGGGAGCACACCCCCCGGGGCCGGAAGGGACCCGCACCCGGGAGGCCGTCGAACGCTCCTCGACACCAGCGGTATGAAAGCGGCCCCCGAACCGTTCGACTTCGGTTCGGGGGCCTGTTGTATGCGGTCGCGGAGGCGGCACGGCGCCGCTCGGTGGCGGGTGAGCCGCTCCAGTCCGCGAGGACCGTCACTTGCCGCGCAGCGGACGCTTGCCGTGGTTGGCGTTGTTCTTGCGCGCGGCTTTCTTCTTGCGGGCCCGCTTGGCCATGGAGCACTCCTAATCCGACTCGAGTTCGAACTCCTCCAGTCTGACATGTTCGGTGACCTGCTGTTCGTGGGCGGTTGCCCGCATGGTTTCCTTGTGGTTGGGCCGGTCTAGAAGGGAAGCGGTAGCTGATGGCGCAGGAGATCCGTGCCGAGATGGTGGCCAACGTCATGTCCGTCGACGTGAACCCCGGTGACCGGGTCTCGGACGGCGAGTCGCTGGTGGTGCTGGAGTCGATGAAGATGGAGATTCCGGTGCTGCTCGAGGGGTCGGGCCGTGTCGACCGGGTCGCCGTGCAGGCAGGCGACGTCGTCCGCGAGGGTGACCTGCTCGCCGTCGTCGAAGGTGTCGAGAGCTCGTGAGGGACTCGGTCGGACAGGGTCGGGAGACGCTGCGGGGGACTGCTCGTGTCCACGCTCAGTGACCTGCTGGCCGAGCACACGGGGTTGCCCGGTTCGGTCGCGGACCACCTCCAGCTGGTCGTGGCGGAGTGGCAGTTGCTCTCCGACCTGTCGTTCGCGGACTTCCTGCTGTGGGTGCCGGTCGGAAGTGAGGGTGAGGAGACCGGGGACGGCCGTTTCCTCTGCGTGGCCCAGGCTCGGCCCACCACGGCCCCCACGGCTCATCCGGAGGACATGGTCGCGACCGAGGTGACCCCGCACGAGCACCCGCAGCTGCGGCGCGCGGTGCGGGAGCGCCGGATCTGCCGGGAGGAGGATCCGCGCTGGCACATGGGGGTTCCGGTGCGGCGCGAGACGATCCCGGTGCGGCTGGGCGAGACGGTGGTCGCGGTGCTGAGTCGGGACACCAACCTGGCCGTGCCGCGGGTGCCCAGCCCGCTGGAGATCTCGTACCTGGGCAGCGCCGCGGATCTGTGCCAGATGATCGCGGACGGAAGCTTTCCCACCTCCGAGCCGGCTCCCGACGTGCACACCAGCCCCCGCGTCGGGGACGGGCTGATCCGGCTGGACAGCGCGGGCACGGTGGTCTTCGCGAGTCCCAACGCGCTGTCCGCGTACCACCGGATGGGGCATGCCGCGGACCTGGTGGGTGGCCCGCTCGCCCCGCTGACGCGGTCGCTGCTGTCCGATCCCTTCGACGCCGATGAGGTCTCCCAGCGGATCAGGCAGGCCCTGGACGGCCAGCCCGGCATGCGGATCGAGGCGGAGGCGCGGGGGGCCACCGTGCTCTTCCGGGCGCTGCCGTTGCAGCCGCGTGGGCAGCAGGCCGGTGCGCTGGTCCTGGTGCGCGATGTGACCGAGGTCAAGCGCAGGGACCGCGCCCTGATGTCCAAGGACGCCACGATCAGGGAGATTCATCACCGGGTGAAGAACAACCTGCAGACCGTGGCTGCGTTGCTGCGGCTGCAGTCGCGTCGGACCGGGAACGGGACCGCGCGTCAGGCACTGAACGAGTCCGTGCGCAGGGTGACCTCGATCGCGCTGGTGCACGAGACGCTGTCCATGTCGGTCGACGAGCGGGTCGACCTGGACGATGTCGTCGACCGGGTGATCCCGATGATGAGCGATCTCGCCAGTGCCGGTGCCGGGGTGAGCGTTCGGCGGGAAGGTCGGTTCGGTGTGGTCGCGGCGGAGCTGGCGACTCCGCTGGTGATGGTGCTGACCGAACTCGTCCAGAACGCCCTGGAGCACGCCTTCCCGGAGGGAACCGGTGGTGAGGTCGTGGTGCAGGCGGAGCGTTCGGCGCGTTGGCTGGACGCGGTGATCTCCGATGACGGCCAGGGCTTACCGGGGGATTTCTCCCTCGAACACGCCGAACGCCTCGGCCTGCAGATTGTGCGAACCCTCGTGGAGTCCGAGCTCCGCGGGTCGTTGAGTTTGCGCGGTCGCGAACAGCGGGGCACCGAGGCGGTGTTGCGGGTCCCGTTGAAGTACCGCCGCTGATTTCGGGGGCCGCCGGGTGCGTCGATGCTCTGCGTACACCGGATAGGGTGAACGCGGGTCGATCCTGTCGGCCCCCCTGTGGAGCGCGTAGTCGCGCTCGCGACCGACATCGACGCGGATCGACCTGGTGGTGTTGTGGTTTTCGATGCGTGTCCGGTGTTTCCGAGCCGTTGCCCCTCGGATTCCGTCGGGTCTGCCCACCCGTGAGTACGGAGTCCTTTCAGGACAGTTGGTTCGGGAACTCAGGCATCGGTCCGAGCGCGGGTACGCGCGTTACGCCTCTTGAGGGCGCGACGCTCGTCCTCGCTCATGCCGCCCCACACGCCTGCGTCCTGTCCGGTCTCCAAGGCCCAGGCGAGGCATTCGGAGGTCACCGGGCAACGACGGCAAACAGCTTTCGCTTCGGCGATCTGCAACAGGGCAGGACCGCTGTTCCCGACGGGGAAGAACAGTTCGGGGTCCTCGTCACGGCAAACCGCGCGGTCGCGCCAGTCCATCGTCCTTGCTCCTCGCTAGGCACGCGATGCGTGCCGCTCGTTGGTTCGGGGTGTTTGTGAATGCTTTCACGGAGTCCGTGCGCTTGTGAATACTTTCACGAACTCGCGCAATGTCAAGGGGACGATCACGACCGAGTGAGTGAGCTCACCCGGAAGATCGACTGGCCTTGATCTGGGGGTGGAGGTCATCGGGTACGGCGGGGCCGACCCACGTGACAAGTCCGTTGTGCGAGTCACTCGACGACGTGGAGAGCGTTCGGAACCGACTCGAAATCGATCGTTGAAAGCTCGCCGAGGGAGTCGCCGTCCACTTGAACCCGCAACGGCTCCTGACAGACTACTCGTACATGCCCGGTGTTCGCACGCCTGAACAAAGTTTTTCCGTGTGGTTTAGCTCTATCGCGGAGCATTTGCGCTACATGTCGTGACACAGCGTGAGGAAGCATGCTCCGCAGGACGAAGACACCGATGCCCGTGTCGAAGCTGGTCTCGGGGTTGGTGTGCACTGCCCTGGGGCCTAGGTAGGTCCACGGATCCGCGTTCGAAATCATGGCCGCGTGTCCCCCGGTGACGGGATCTTCACCGTCTACATGCACGGTCAGTAGTGGCTCGCAGTGGATCGAGCTCAGGTAGCAGGCCATGGCGGCCCTGGCGTAGAGCCAGGGGGTCACCTTGCGGCCGCTGTCGCGCAGCCTTTCCACCTCGGCCACCACGTCGGCGTCGATTCCCACTCCGGCGTTGAAGGTGAACCAGCGCCCGTTGGCCCTGCCGAGGCCCACCCAGCGACCGCGCCGCTGCTCGACCGCGTGCAGCAGGCGGTGCGTCGCCTCGAGCGGATCGCGGGGCACCCCCAGCGCGCCCGCGAAGACGTTGGCCGAACCTCCGGGGATCACCGCCAGGCTCGGCCGCTTCTCCGCGCGGGTGGGCTCCGTGTCCAGCATCCCGTTGACGACCTCGTTCACGGTCCCGTCGCCGCCGTGCACCACGACCAGGTCGAAGTCCTCGCGGGTGGCTCGGGATCCGGTGTCGGCGGCGTGGCCGCGGTAGCGGGTCTCGACGAGCTCGAGCTCGGTCTGGCTGGCCAGAGCGTGTGCGAGTACGTCCCTGCCCGCGGAACTGGTGGAGGTCGCCTCCGGGTTGACTACGAGAACAGCGCGCACACCCGAAGCCTAGCCACACCGTCGCCCTGATCTCACCCGGCCGGTGAACCCGAACGGTCCTTTCGAAGGAGTTCGAGCGGGCCGAAGTCCCGCTCCGATGCGCCGGGCGCGTGGGGCCGGTTCGCGCGTCCGGCGCCCGAGCGGCCTGCGCGGTGCGGCGTTCGGCCGGTATTACCATCGAAAGCGGGTACGTAGTGTGACCACCAGCGCGTTCAAGCAGGAAAGAGGCCGTCGTGTCGGCAACGCCAGCCCCTCGTACAGTCCGCTTCGCCGGTGTGGTGACCGTGGTGCAGGCGGTCGCCGGCCTCGCCTTCGTGGCGGCGTTGCTGCTCCGCGCCGCGCAGGCCGACATGGGGACGGTCGGTTCGCTCACCCGGGGGTCGACCTACGGGGAGGCGGGCTACTTCGGCCTGATCTCGCTGGGCGTGCTCGCGGCGGGGGTGGGATTGCTGCGCAGCAAGCACTGGGCCCGCACTCCCGTGCTGTTGGTCCAACTGCTGCTGCTGGGCGTCGCGTGGTTCGCCATGGGGCCTTCGGACAGTCCGCTGATGGCCTTCGTCTTCGCCGTGCCCGCCGTGTTCGTGCTGTGGTGCCTGTTCAACCGCGCGGGCCGGGAGTGGTGGATGAGCTCGCGGATCGCGCCCGACTCGAACAGCGGCTGAGTTCCTCCGGAGCTGTCCGAGGTCGGGTTCCGCCGGACCGCGAGCGGTTGCGAGAGGTTCGCGTCGAGCGGGCCGCGCGCGGAACGGGCGGGCGGAGCACGACTGACGGCGTTGCCCCGACTGACGGCGTTGCCCCGACTGACGGCGTTGCCCCGACTGACGGCGTTGCCCCGACTAACGGCGTTGCCCCGTCGGGGCGCCCCCCTCGCCTCGATTGTCCGCGGGAAGGCTCCGCGGGTTCGCCGCGGCCCAGTTCTCGGCCAGGCGGGCCAGCGCCCCGGGCTTGTCCCAGTCGGAGGGGTTGGCCGGGATCGTCGCCAGCCACGTGTCCCGGTCCTGCGCGGGGTCCTCGGAGGGGCGGTCGGCGATCGAGAAGTGCTTGGGGCGGGTCACTTCGATGAACGGGTTCCCCTCGACGACGTAACCGCGTTTGACCGCGATCTCCCGGTCCCCCTGCGCCCAGCGGAAGGTCAGCCCGTGGTTGAAGTACCTGCTGATCGGGCGAGTGGGCATGGTGACACCTCGTGTGGTGGTGTGCTCCGTGTGACCTTGGCAGACTATCTTGGCAAGGCCTGCTTGAAATCCGTCAACCGTGGGCCATTCGTTCGAGTGCCCCTTCCGCCAGCCGGTAGACGGTCCACTCGTCCATGGCTACGGCACCGATCGACTCGTAGAACTCGATCGCCGGATGGTTCCAGTCCAGCACCCACCACTCGAGCCGGGAGTAGCCGCGGCGCACGCATTCCGCGGCGAGGGTGGACAGCAGCGCGTGCCCCAGACCGTGCCGCCGGTACGCGGGTTCCACGTAGAGGTCCTCCAGGTAGATCCCGTGGGTCCCGCGCCAGGTGGAGAAGTTGAGGAACCACAGGGTGAAGCCGACGACTCCGCCGTCGACCTCGGCGACGTGCCCGAACAGCGCGGGGCGTGGTCCGAACAGCGCCGCCTCGAGCTGCTCGGCGGTGAGTCGGCACTCCTGCGGGGCCTTCTCGTACTCGGCCAGTTCGTGCACCAGGCGCACGACGTCGGCGACATCGGCCGGTGTCGTCTCCCGAATGCGCGGATCAGTGGTCGGAGCGTCCGCATGTTCCTGCATGCGGACAGGTTAAGGAGCTGCTGCCGGGTCACTCGTTCGGGTGAGGGGGTGGACGCGCCGTGCCCGCCGAGACGAAAAAACGGCGCCGACCGACGAGAGCTCGCCGGCCGGCGCCGTCCTCAGGACTCGGAGGTCAGCCCTTCTTGGTCTCCCAGAAGATCTTGTCGACCTCGGCGATGTAGTCCAACAGCTCCTGACCCGTGGAGGGGTCCATCGAGCCCTTGGTCCCCGCGGCACCCGCGGCCTTGGTGGCCTTGTTCACCAGCTCGTGCAGCTGCGGGTACTTCTCGAAGTGGTGAGGCTTGAAGTAGTCGGTCCACAGTACCCACAGGTGGTGCTTGACCAGCTCCGAGCGCTGCTCGGCGATGTTGATCGCGCGAGTGCGGAACTCGGGGTCCTCGTTGTTCTGGTACTTCTCCTGGATGGCCTTGACGGACTCGGCCTCGATCCGCGCCTGGGCCGGGTCGTAGACCCCGCACGGCAGGTCACAGTGCGCGGTCGCTTCCAGACGCGGGCCGAGAAGCCGCGACAGGAGTCGCATACTTCCTCCCTGACAGTGACAGTGAATGCTCCGACGGGGCCGACCCTACTCCGTTACGATCGTTCTTGTCTTACGGAGGTGGGTGTGAGTTCGCTCGGTCGGTTGAGGTGGCGCAGGTTGCGCGTGCGGGGGGCTTCGATGGCTCCTACACTGCGGGACGGCGACATCGTGCTGCTCAAACTGCGGAGCGAGCCGTCACCGGGCGACGTGGTCCTGGTGCGGTGGTCCTCCCGCCCCGAACAGCTTTCGGTCAAGCGCGCGGTGTGCCGGCAGGACGGTGGTTGGCACGTGACCGGCGACCACGCCGAGGCGTCCACGGACTCCAGGGAGCTCGGCCCCGCCGAGGTGCTCGGAGTGCTGCACTGGCGGCTCGTTCCCCGCCCCGGTCGAATACGCTGACCGGCCGGTGTTCTCGGCTCCCGCCCGCCGTGAGTGGTTGTTTAGCTGAAGCCAACCACGGGGCCGTGCGCGGAATCCCCGCTCCGGCGAGGGGCCGCGCTGGACGGCGCGGCCGCACGTCGGTCGCGCATCCGCTCCGGATCCCCGCCCGCGTCCCGCGGCGGTTCGGGTGAGCACCCGCGCACCGGGGCGGGGCGGAGCTCAGCCCGCGGAGCGCAACCGCTCGTAGTGCTCGAGGCAGTCCTGGTACGCGGGAAGCGTGCCCGCGGCGGCGGCCTCGGCGAGGGTGGGCGCGTGCTGGTCCTTTTCGGACAGGATCGGCTCCGCGTCCAGTTCGTCCCACGGCAGCGCGAGCTCGGGGTCGAACGGGGTGACGGCGTGCTCGGCGGGCGGGTTGTAGGGAGTCGAGCACAGGTAGATCATCACGGTGTTGTCGGCCAGGGCGGCGAAGGCGTGTCCGAGCCCTTCCGCCAGGTAGACGGCGTTGTACCGCTCGGCGTCCAGCCGAATCGCCTCCCACTGCCCGAACGTGGGGGAGCCGGTGCGGACGTCCACGATCACGTCCAGCAGGCTCCCCCGCGCGCAGTAGACGTACTTGGCCTGGCCCGGCGGGACGTCGGCGAAGTGGATCCCGCGGATGACTCCCCGGTTGGACACGCTGTTGTTGATCTGGGCCAGGGGCATGTGGTGTCCGACAGCTCCCGTGAAGGGGCCCTGCTGGAACGGCGCGACGAACAGCCCGCGGTGATCGGGGAACACGGGGGGAGTGAACTCGATGGCGCCGCTGATCTCCGTGTGACGTGCTTGCACGGCGGCAAGCCTAGACGAAGCCGGGGCGGCCCCGTCGGAAGAGCGGGGCGGAGGAGCGGGCGCGGACAGCGCGGCGTGGTGCGCCCCGGACGGCGATGGGGCGTTCCGGGTGCGTTCAGTGATCGTCCGGACTCGCTTCGCGTGGGCGGAAACCGGAAATTGAGTTGACAATTTGTTGAATTCACTGCTGGGGTGTGACCCCAGTCGCAGACAGGGGCGGTGCGGGCTGGCACACTCGTGAGACCGCAGCGTCCGCCGAGCCGCTGCCCGAACCGGGCAGTACGTCTCGGTCACCCCTAGGCGTCACCCGAGGGCACCAGCCCGTCGAGTGCCGCCTCGCCCGTCTGCCGGCGGGGGGTTCCCTCCGGCCGGCCAGGTCAAGGCAACAGGAGGACGCCGTGACCACCGTTAGTGATCAAGAGAACACGCCCGATTCGGCGAGCCTGCCCGCACCGGCGAGCACGGAACCGACCGCCGAGGAAATCTTCCGCGCGCACGAGGGCGGCAAGTTGTCCGTCACGCCCTCCGCGGCGTTGACGACTCCCCGCGACCTCTCGATCGCCTACACACCCGGCGTGGCCAAGGTCAGCCGGGCGATCTCCGCGGACGAGGCGCTGGCCGCGCGCTACACCTGGACGAACCAACTGGTCGCGGTGGTCAGCGACGGTACCGCGGTGCTGGGCCTCGGGGACGTAGGCCCGCGCGCCTCCCTGCCCGTCATGGAGGGCAAGGCCGCGCTGTTCAAGTCCTTCGCGGAGCTGGACTCCTTCCCGCTGGTCCTGGACACCACCGACAACGACGAGATCGTCGACACCCTGGTTCGGCTGCGCCCGTCGTTTGGAGCGGTCAACCTGGAGGACGTGGCCGCGCCGCGCTGCTTCGACCTCGAACGCAGGCTGATCGAGGCGCTGGACTGCCCGGTCATGCACGACGACCAGCACGGGACCGCCGTGGTCACCCTGGCCGCGCTGCGCAACGCCTGCGAGCTGTCCGGTCGGGAGCTCGGCTCGCTGCGGGTCGTGATCTCCGGGGCGGGCGCCGCCGGGGTCGCCTGCGCCGAGATCCTCGACGCGGCAGGTGTCGGTGAGGTCGTCGTCGCCGACTCGCGCGGGGTGATCCACCAGGGCAGGGACAACCTCACTCCGATCAAGGAGGAGCTGGCGCGGAGCACCAACCCGCGCGGAGTCACGGGCGGGCTGGAGGAAGCCCTGCGCGGAGCCGATGTCCTGATCGGGGTCTCGGCGGGAACCATCCCCGAGCAGCAGGTGGCCGGCATGGCCGATGACGCCATCGTGTTCGCGCTGTCCAATCCGGACCCCGAGATTCACCCGGACGTGGCGGCCGCGCACGCCTCGGTCGTGGCCACCGGGCGCAGCGACTTCCCCAACCAGATCAACAACGTGCTGGCCTTCCCCGGCATCTTCCGCGGGGCGTTGCAGGCGGGGGCACGGATGATCAGCGATCGGATGAAGGTCGCCGCCGCCGAGGCCGTGGCCGAGGTCGCGGCCGAGGGGCTGGCGGCCGACCACATCGTGCCGAGCCCGCTCGATCCCCGGGTCGCGCCCGAGGTCACCCGCGCCGTCGCCGAGGCCGCGCGGCTGGACGGGGTCGCCACGGCCTGATCGGGACCTCGTTCGACTCGTCGTGAGCAAGTCCGGCCCGGTGGGAGGGCTCGTCCCCTCCCGCCGGGCCGGACTTCGTTTCCGCGGGGCGTCCCGGCAGGACTGTCCTGCTGGGAGTATCCAGAGGGGGAATCTCCGGAAGTTCGTCGCGTCACATCCTCGGCGGGCGCGCGTCTCACCTTGAGAGGTGTTCATCCTCGACGGTGACGTCGTGGCTGAATTTTTCACCTGAATGCCGGTATGGTCGTAATAACTTGGTGTGCTGTTCACCACGTTTCGAACTCCGACCGGCCGGGTACGGCGCGAGCGCAGTGGTGATGCGGAGGTTGTTGTTGACCGAACGCGGCAGGCGAACCCAGCGTGTGCCCGGAGGGTCTCTCCCCGTCGACGATCCCGAGACGGTCGCCCCGGGCGTCGTGGAGTCCTCCCACGCGGTCGTCGAATCGTTGCCGGACGCTCCCGCGCTGCTCAGCACTTCGGACGGTGTGGTGCTGCGCGCCACCGAGCAGGCGGCGCTGCTGTTGGGAGCGGACTCCGGGGGTGAACTGCTCGGCAGCGGGATCACGGAGCTGATGCTGGTCGAGGGGGAGTTCGCGAGACCGCGCGGGCACGACTCGTGGTTCCGCGCGTTGAGCTGGCCGCACCAGCGGAATCCGTTGCTGACCGTCACCCTGCTGGTCGACGTGTCCGATCTGATGACCCCGACGGCGAGCCTGCTGGCCTACGAGCGCCGCAAGCTGCAGAACGCCCAGCGCGCCGCGCGGATGGGCACGTGGGAGTGGGACCCGCGAACCAACAGCACCCGCCTGTCCGAGATGTTCTTCGAGATCACCGGTACCCCGCCGAGCACGGAGACGACCTTCGAGCACTACCTGGACCACATCCACCCCGAGGACCGCTCCCGGGTGGCCGCGTGCTGGAACCAGCTCGCGGAGGAGCACACCCCCATGGAGGTGGAGCACCGCTACATCCGCCCGGACGGGGCGATGCGCATCCTGCTTTGCCACGGAGGCGTCGCCAAGGACGGGGAAGGACGCCCCCTGATGGTGGGAACGGCCCAGGACGTCACCGAACAGCGCACGGCGCTGCGCAGGATGGAGAGGTCCAGCCAGCGGTTCACCGACCTGGTCAACCTCACCCCCGTGGGCATCGGGCTGTTCGATCAGGGGCAGCGCCTGGTCGACGCCAACGACGCCCTGTGCGAGCTGCTCGGCTACGACCTGGAGCGACTGCGCGGGACGAGCGCGCGGGGACTCACCCACCCCGACGACCGGGAGATCGACCTCGCCGAGACGGAGACACGGCGGTCGCAGCGGGGGAACCGCCGCGCCCCCGTGCAACGGATGCTGGTCCGCGCGGACGGGCAACCGGTCCACTGCGAACTGCACAGCACGCCCTCGGTCCAGGACGACGGGACCAGGTTCTGGCTGGTCGTCTTCCAGGACGTGACCGAACGCCGTCGCACCTCGGAAGCCCTGCGATTCCAGGCCACGCACGACGAGCTCACCGGCCTGCCGAACCGGGCCGCGGTCAAGGAGATGCTGGCCGACATGCGGGCGGGCGGTGAAGTGGAGCGCAGCGCGGTGCTGTTCTGCGACATCGACAACTTCAAGCGCATCAACGACTCCCTCGGGCACGACGCCGGGGACGATCTGCTCGTGGCGCTGGCCAGGCGGCTGGAGGGCGGGCTGCCGGAGGGGTGCGTGGCCGCGCGCATCTCGGGCGACGAGTTCGTGGTCATCTGCGTGGACGTGGACGTCGTCGGGGGGACCGGCGCGCTGGCCTCCCGGGTATCCGGGCTGTTGAACACGGCGGTTCCGATACGTGACCAGCTGGTGCGGATCTCGGCCTCGGTCGGGGCCGCGGTGCCCGATGGAAGCGACACCGACGGAAACGACCTGCTCAGGTTTGCCGACGCGGCGATGTTCGAGGCCAAGGGCAACGGCCCCGGGCGGGTGTCGCTGGCAGGCCCCGCGCTGATGGCCTCGGCCAACAGCCAGCTGCAGCTGGAGGGTCAGCTCAGGGAGGCGCTGCACCAGGACCAGCTGACCCTGCACTACCAGCCGGTGGTGAACTCGGAGGGCACCGTGGTCAGCGCGGAGGCGCTGCTGCGCTGGCCGCACCCGGAGCGCGGGCTGCTGACTCCGGGGACGTTCCTGCCCGTGGCCGACCAGGGAGGCCTGCTGCGGGAGATCGACCGCTGGGTGCTGCGCAGGGCGCTGCGGGAGGCCGCCGCATGGCCGGAGGGCGCGGCCGGTCCGGTTTCGGTGGCCGTCAACCTGGGCGGGCTGGTGCCCGGCGATCACGACTTCGTCGACTACGTGGCCGACTCCGTCGCGGAGTCGGGGATCGACTGGAGCCGGGTCGTGCTGGAGCTGGTGGAGACCGCCCTGGTGGACCTGCCCTCGCGTCCCCGCAGTGCGATGCAGGACCTGGTCGCCCGGGGCGCGCGGTTCGCCGTCGACGATTTCGGCACGGGGTTCTCCTCGCTGGCCCGGTTGAAGGATCTGCCCGCGCAGATCATCAAGGTCGACCGGAAATTCGTCTCCGAGATCCACTCGGACAGTTGCGACTTCGCCGTGGCCAAGGCCGTCGTCGACATGGCCTCGGCCATAGGGCGGGAATGCGTGGCCGAGGGGGTGGAGAACTCCGAGCAGTTCGAAACGCTCACCGGGACCGGCGTGGACAGTTACCAGGGCTGGTTCTTCTCGCCCCCGGTACCGGCGAACGATTTCCACTCGATGCTCGTCGCGGGAGGGCCCCGCCGAGTGAACGTTTGAGGAGCGCGGTTTGGTTCGCTCGGCGGTGAGAGCCCGCTAGGGGGTCCGCCAAGTGCCACCCACGACACCGCAGCGGGAGAACCGGTTGTCAGACGCCTTCGCTGTGCAGCAGGGCGCTCAACCGGTGCCGCGGCAGGTCGATCAACCGCAGTCCGAGGTCGGCCGTGTCGGCGACCAGGGCGGCGACGTGCTCGGCTGCCTCCCGCTTGGTCAGCTGCGTCTCCGAGTGGGCGATCAGCGCCTCTCGCCAGGTGTTGGCGATCTTGCCGTGCGCCCGGTGCAGCAGGTACCCGGCGATTCCGCCCGTCGCGCCGTTGGTCGTAGCGACCACCACGGCGTGGGTGGCGTCCGGGCTGCTGCGGTGGAACCGCAGCGCGTACTTCGCCCCCACCACGTGCGCGAGCGCGT
Organism: Actinopolyspora sp. BKK2; assembly: GCF_011291845.1. NCBI lineage: Bacteria > Bacillati > Actinomycetota > Actinomycetes > Actinopolysporales > Actinopolysporaceae > Actinopolyspora > Actinopolyspora sp. BKK2. The sequence continues at coordinate 22,860 of NZ_JAANTE010000008.1, forward strand.
GCTGGGCGTGCTCGCTGGTGATGTCGGGGTGGCGGTTGTCGACGAGGAAGGCGACCTTCTCGGTGTTGCAGGCCAGCAGCATCCGCAGCAGCCATGGCCCCGGGTCGCCTCGCAGGTCGAACACGGCCACCTCGTCCGTGGCGCGCAGCGGTCGTTGCCAGCCCACCGGGCGCAGGCTCCGCACCGGCGTTCCCGTCACGGCGCCGATCCCCTCCAGCAGTTCCGGGGAGGTCTCGCCGGTGGTTCCCTCCACGGACTGCGGGCCGTGGGTGTAGATGGTCTGCTTCTGCCGTCCGGCGGACTTGCGCGCCCGCCCGGTCGGCTGGCACACGTACAGGTCGCTGGTGCTGCCGATGGCCTGGGCGCCCTCGTACTCGTTCAGCCCGGCCACGATGCTCTCGAACACGAACCCGAGCCGCAGCAGCTCCTGTTGCACCTTGTGGCCGAGCGCCGGGCTGCGGGAGCTGAAGCCGTAGGCCAGCAGCAACCTGCTGGTGCTGGAGGACATGGCCTCGAGGGCGCGGGTTCCGAACAGCCCCACGCCCTCGGGGGTGTACGGGGGGTCGGTGAAGACCAGGTCGAAGCCTGCGTTCAGCGAGGGCGGCAGGCCGAACCGCAGGTCGGCGTGCACGGTGTGCACGTCGAGGCCGTGTTCGGCCGCTGTCCCGTCGATGTGGGCGAGGACGCGCTCGTCGATGTCGACCACGGTGGCGCGCAGTCCGGGGACGAGCAGGCAGCCCGCCAGCGAGGTCAGGTCGTGGTCGCCGAGCAGCAGCAGCCTGGCCCCATCCAGTTCGTAGTGGTCGCGCAGCCACCGCGCGCGGCGCAGGGCGGTGCCGGGGGTGGCCGTCACGTGGTCCAGGGCGGCGGCGGGCGCGGGGCCGGTGGCGACGAAGCGCTCGAGGAGCTGCTCGACCTCCTCGGGTCCCCCGTCGCTCTCGGCGAGCAGGACCCGCTCCCGGTACAGCGGCAGCGCCCGCTCCGCCAGGCGGTAGCCCTCCGGTCCGCTCTCGACGTCCTCGCCGGCCAGTCCGATCAGCTCCTCGACGGTGCGGCGCGGTGCCCTGCACACGCGCACCAGTTCCTGCAGCGAGCGGGGCTGTTGGGCCATGAGCGCGAAAACCCGCCGCAGTGGGCGCGCGAGCACACCTTCCTCGCGGATCCGCCCGCGGACCGCTTCGACGCCCGCCGTTTCGGAAACGGCTTCGAATTGTGTGCTCATCTCACGTCCCGGATTCGTGTGGCTGCGCCCGTGCCGTTCGTTCCAACGGGTGGGTCCAATTGTCCACAACAGCGGTGGGCGCACACGCGGCGCCCGCTGCGGGAGCGGCAGTCCCGGTCGGCGGTCTCGGGACGCTCCGGAGGAGCATCCCCGGAGGGACGCAGCGGAGTCCGAATCGGTGACTCGAGCGAGAACCCCCTGCCGGAGGAGCTGGCAGCGGTTACGCAGTGACACGTGAGCACGGGTAACTCTCATTACATCGCGTGAAACCGCTGATCGGGTTACCCTCGGCTAGGCTTGTGACGGTCGGCGAGTGACCGTCGGTGATCCACGAGGGGGCTCGGTGATCGAGTTCCAAACCGTGCGCAAGCAGTACGACGACGGAACGGTCGCCGTCCAGGAACTCAGCCTGACCGCTCGGGCGGGCAGCGTCACCGCCCTGGTCGGGCCCTCCGGGTGTGGCAAGACCACCTTGCTGCGGATGGTCAACCGGATGACCGAACCCTCCTCGGGGGCGGTGCTGCTCGACGGGCACGACGTTCGCGACTCGGACCCGGCCGCGCTGCGCCGCGGGATCGGGTACGTCATCCAGCAGGCCGGGCTGTTCCCTCACCGCACTGTGCGGGACAACGTGGCCACCGTGCCGATGCTGTTCGGGCGTTCCCGCAGGAGGGCGCGGCGCGACGCCGAGGAGCTGATCGAGCGGGTCGGGCTGTCGCGGGAGATGGGCAGGCGCTACCCGAGCCAGCTCTCCGGCGGTCAGCAGCAGCGGGTCGGCGTGGCCCGCGCGCTGGCCGCCGACCCTCCGGTGCTGCTCATGGACGAGCCTTTCAGCGCCGTCGACCCGGTGGTGCGCGCCGGGTTGCAGGACGAGCTGCTGCGGCTGCAGGAGGAACTGGGCAAGACCGTCCTGTTCGTCACTCACGACGTCGACGAGGCCATCAAACTGGGCGACCGGGTCGCGGTGCTGCGGCAGGGCGGCCACCTGGCCCAGTGCTCCCCTCCGGACGAGCTGCTGGCCCGGCCCGCCGACGACTTCGTGACCTCCTTCGTGGGCCGCGACCGCGGTTACCGCAGGCTGTCCTTCGTGGAGTCTTCCGGGCTGGACCCGGCCCCGGTCGACACGGTCCACATCGGTGACACCAGCGCCGACGTGCCCAGCCGGGCCGAGTGGGTGCTCGCCCTGGACGCCCAGGAGCGCCCGCGTGGCTGGCTCCATCCGAACGCGACTGTGCGCGGCCAGCTCACCGAGGACCAGCTGATCGCGGGCGGATCGCTGCACGCGCTCGGGTCACCGCTGCGCAGCGCCCTGGACGCCGCGTTGTCCGCCCCGTCGGGGCTCGGGGTGGTCGTCGACGGGGACGGGGCCCTCGTCGGCGTGGTCACCGCCAGGCACGTGCTGGACCTGATCGAGGCCAGGCAGCACCCCGCGCTCACCGAGGGTGCTGCCTAGTGTTCGAACCACTGGTCCGGTACTTCTCCAGCCCCAGCAACCGGGAGGTGCTGTTCGAGCAGCTCGCCCAGCACGTCTACATGGCGCTGGTTCCGCTGGCGGTCGGTGTGCTGCTCGCGCTGCCGCTCGGGCGGCTGGCCCAGCGTTTCCGCTGGCTGCGCGCCCCGCTGCTCGGGGGTGCGAGCGTTGTCTACACGCTGCCCTCGCTGGCCGTTTTCGTGCTGCTGCCCAGCGTGATCGGCACCGGCTACACCTCGCCGCTGAACGTGGTCATCGCGCTGACCCTCTACACCGCGGCGCTGCTGGTGCGGCCCGTGCTCGACGCGCTGGAGGCGGTCCCGTCCCACGTGACGACCGCGGCCGAGGCGCTGGGCTACCGGCCGCGGCGCAGGTTCCTGTCGGTGGAGCTGCCGCTGGCCGTGCCCGCGTTGACCTCGGCGGTGCGGGTGGCCTCGGTGAGCAACATCAGCCTGATCAGCGTGGGCGCGCTCATCGGGGTGGGCGGCCTCGGCAGGTTGTTCACGGTGGGCTTCGAACGCGGCTACCTGGTCCAGACGGTCCTCGGGATCGTGGCCACGGTGCTGCTCGCCCTCGCGGTGGACCTGCTGCTGGTCGGTCTCTGGCGCCTGCTGACTCCCTGGGAGCGTGCCGGTGGGGTGGTGATCGGCGAGTGATCACCGAGATCCTGACCTGGCTGACGGATCCGGCCAACTGGCGCGGGGAGGACGGCGTCCTCGTCCAGACGTGGTTGCACCTGCTCTACAGCGTCTTCGCCGTGGTCGTGGCCGTGCTCGTCGCGGTTCCGCTCGGGCTCTACATCGGGCACACCGGGCGCGGTTCGGTGTTCGTGATCGGTTTCAGCAACGCGATGCGCGCGCTGCCGACGCTGGGGCTGGTGACCCTGCTGGCGATGGTGTCCCGGGGTAGCGCCGCGCTGGCCGCGCTGGTGGTGCTGGCGATACCGGCCGTGCTGTCCGGCACCTACTCCGGGGTGCGCGCGGTTCCCGCGCACGCCGTGGACGCGGCCAGGGGCATGGGGATGACCTCGGGGCAGCGACTGTGGAGAGTGGAGCTGCCCAACGCGCTCCCGCTGCTGATGGGCGGGGTGCGCAACGCGATGTTGCAGGTCATGGCTACCACGGCCGTCGCGGCCTACGTCGGTCTCGGGGGGCTGGGGCAGATCCTGATCACCGGTCAGCAGACCGGCGCCTACGAGCGGATGGCCGGAGCGGCGATCCTGATCGCGCTGTTGGCGGTGCTGACCGACCTGGCCCTGGCCGGGATCTCGCGGCTGCTCGTGCCGCGTGGTGTGCTGCTCGCCTCGGCGAAGAGCGGGACGCGGTCCCGATGGAGGAGGTAACGATGAAGCGGCTGCTCGCACCGGTGCTGGTGCTGGCGACGGCCATGGGGATGCTGGCCGGGTGTTCGGACCCCACCGAGTCGGGTGGCGACTCCGGCGGTCCCGTCGTGGTCGGCTCTGCGAACTTCAGCGAGAGCCAGCTGTTGATGGAGATCTACGCCGAGGCGCTGCGCGGAGTGGGGACCGAGGTGGAGACGCGGGGGCGCATCGGCGCGCGCGAGGTCTACGTCAAGGCGGTCCGGGACGGGGAGATATCGGTGATCCCCGAGTACACCGGGAACCTGCTGCGGCACTTCGACGAGCAGGCCACGGCCACCGGTGCGGAGCGCATCGATTCGGAGCTGCGGAACGAGCTGCCGGACGGCCTGCGGGTGCTGGAGCGCTCCGCTGCGGAGAACTCCGACGTGCTGGCCGTGACCGGCGAGACCGCGGACAGCGGGCTGCGCTCCATGGCCGATCTGGGGCAGCGGTGCGGCGAGCTGGTACTCGGTGCGCCCGCCGAGTGGAAACCGCGCTGGAAGCAGCGCATCTCCGAGCTGTACGGCTGCACCTTCTCCGACATCAGGAACCTCCAGTCGGGCAGCGTGCGGGTGCAGGCGCTGACCGAGGGGCGGATCCAGGTGGCGAACCTGTTCAGCACCACGGCGGCGATCGACCGCGAGAACCTGGTCAAGCTGGACGACCCGAAGAACATGTACCCGGCGCAGAACGTGCTGCCGCTGGTGCACCGGGGGGATTTGAACGAGAAGCAGCGCACGGCGCTGAACAAGGTCTCCGAGCGGTTGACCACCGAGGACCTGACGCGGCTGAACAAGCGGATGTCGGTGGACAAGGCGAATCCGCGGGACCTGGCCGAGGAGTTCGTGAGCGAGCTGGACCTGTGACGAGCCGCCCGTGCTCCGGGGCGCCGGGGCGTGGTTTTCCCAGTTCTAGGCGAAATCGGGAGTCTTCCACACCCGCGGGGCGGAAGCGCGGTCCCCACGCCCCGGAGCCCGGCGGGAATTTCGTTCAGGAGGAGTGCACTTCGTAGGAGGGCCAGTCACCCTCCTCGGCGAAGTACTGCCCCCAGTAGAACGGGTTGAGCTCGCGCAGGGTGCGCGCGCTCCACCCGGACTCCGTTTCCGGGGCGGGCACCCCGACCTGCACGTCCGGTCCCCACAGCGCGAGGCGCTCCTGGCAGATCCCGCAGGGCGCCAGCACCGAGAAGCTGTCGTCCTCGTTCCACCGGTTGACGAACACCGAGGCGGTGACCGCCAGCCCCAGCGTGTGCGCCTGGCAGATCGCCCCGACCTCGGCGCACAGGGTGGCAGCCGCGTTGAGGTTGTCCAGCGCCAGGCTGGTGAGAATCCGGCCGTCCTCCAGGTACACCGCCGCGGCCTCGGTTCGGTCGCGCCGGTCCATCTGCTCCACGGCCGCGTCCACCAGTTGCTGATCCAAATCCATGCGTCAAGTCTTCCAGCCCCGGGCACAACCGGAAGACACCCGGGTGAAGCCACCGCGTTGCTCGGGAACTCGACCGGGCCGAACCTCGTTGGTCCCGGTGTGGGGAGCACGAAGGAGGGGCGCCCGCGGCGAGACCCAGCCTGAGGTTCCTCCGCGGAGCCGGTTGAGCGAAATGAGCCCCGAACTCTCACCGGCAAAACTGGCAACGGTGGGTGGATGTTCTCGGTCGTCCTTCTGCCCGGGGGATTGCCGCAGTCGCTGAGTCGAGTCCACGGTGGATCCCTCGCGAAGCGGCTTACAGCAGCCTCGGCCGTCTGGTATCGCGGAGTGGTGGAATCGACGAACCTCGTGCTGCTCTGGATCACGCTGATCACCGGGACGGCGTTCACGATGGGCGGTGTGCTCGGCTGGGTGGGCTGGGTCTCGGTCAGTCACTGGGCCCGCTGGACGCGGGCGAATCGGGCGGGCGGGCGCAACCAGGTCCTGTTCGGACTGGTCATGATCAGCAACAATGTTCTCGCGGCGGTGCCTGCTCTGCACGATCTCGTCTGGTTGAGCGTGGTCCTGTTCGTGGCCCTGGGTGGCTTCTTCGCACTGTCGATCCTGCACCGCCGCCGGTACGGCCCCCGGCCCGCGGCGGACTCGCCGTACGCCTCGAAGAGGCTCTGGTAGGAGGCCGCGCCGGAGCGCGGTCCCGGTCCGCGCGGGGTCTCAGGCGGGATCGTCGGGCTCGCCGGGGCGTCCGCCGATGCGGTTGGTGAGCTCGTCGGCGGTGGCGCGCACCAGCCGTGCCAGCTCCGGCCAGGTGTGCCCGCACGGCTCCGGGAGCTGCCTGCCGTCCCCCGAACCGGCCCCGAGGTCCGCGCAGTGGTGCCGCACGGTCACGCTGATCGCGGCCGCGGGACGCCCGCCGTGGTCGAAGGCCGCGCAGGCCACCGAGGCGAAGCCCTCGGTGATCTCGCCGTCCTCCACCGACCAGCCCCTGCGCCGCTCGCGGGTCAACAGCCGGCGCAGCCCGGGAAGATCGCGCGGTCCCCGCTCGGTGCGCAGCACGAAGGACTCCGCCCTCGGGAACAGCGCACGAACCTGCACCCGCGGCAGGTGCGCCAGCATCGCCCTGCCCGAGGCGGCCAGCTGCGCGGGCAGTCGCACCCCCACGTCGGTCACCAGGGTCTGCGGCTGCGCTGGGCGCTCCTTGATCAGGTAGAGCAGTTCGCTGCCGTGCAGCACTCCCAGGTGCGCGTTGTGCCCCACCCGGTCCACCAGCCCCCGCAGCAGCGGCCCTGCCAAGCGCTCCAGCGGCTCGTGCCGCAGGTACGCCGAACCGAGCTCGAAGGTGGCCACGCCCAGCCCGTAGCGGCGCTCCTCCGGCAGGTGCGTCACGAAACCGGCCGCGATCAGCTCCGACAGCAGGTGGTACGTGGTCGAGCGCGGCAGCTCCAGCTCGCGCGCGATCACCGCGGCCGAGACCGGACCCGGCCGGGCCGCCAGCACCCGCAGCACCGCCAGCCCGCGCCGCAGCGCGGGCACGTCACTGCTCGACCCCATCGCCACTCCAGAGGAGGGAACACCTGTCTGAAATCCCAGACGCAATCACGCTATCCCGGCTTTCCGACTCGCCGCGCTCGGGGTGGGATGGGCGTATGCAGCACAACGCCGAACGCGCGGACAACGAGCCCGCCGAGATCGGACCGGATCCCCTCACGTTCGAGGACGTGCTCGCGGTCGCACGTGATCACGCCCGGGTGCGGCTTTCCGAGCGGGCCGAGCAGGGCATCGGCGACACCCGCAAGCACATCGACGCCCTCGCCGCGGCGGAACAACCCACCTACGGGGTGTCCACCGGGTTCGGCGCGCTGGCCGTGCGCCACATCCCCCCGGAACGCCGCGCCGCGCTGCAGACCTCCTTCGTGCGCTCCCACGCCGCGGGCACCGGTGACCCGGTGGAACCCGAGGTGGTGCGCGCGCTGATGCTGCTGCGGCTGCACACCATCGCCACCGGCCACACCGGTGTGCGCCCGGAGACCGCCCACGCGCTGGCCGCGCTGCTCAACTCTGGGCTGGTCCCCGTGGTCCACGAGTACGGTTCGCTGGGCTGCTCCGGCGATCTCGCCCCGCTGGCCGCGGTGGCGCTGGCCCTCACCGGGGAGGGCGAGGTCCTGGACACCGCGGGACGGCGCAGCCCCGCGTCCGAGGCGCTGCCCGCGGCGGGGATCCGGCCGGTCACCCTGGCCGAGAAGGAGGGGCTGGCGCTGACCAACGGCACCGACGGGATGCTCGGCATGCTGGTGCTGGCGCTGCGCGACCTCTCCGAGCTCGTCGACGTGGCCGACGTCACCGCCGCGATGAGCGTCGAGGCCCTGCTGGGGACCGACCGCGCCTTCGCTGCCGACCTCCAGCGGCTGCGCCCCCACCCGGGGCAGGCGCGTTCGGCGCGCCGCATGCGCGAGCTGCTGGCGAACTCGCCGATCGTGGCCAGCCACCGCGGACCCGACTGCACCCGCGTGCAGGACGCCTACTCGATGCGCTGCTCACCGCAGGTGCACGGCTCCGCGCGGGACACGATCGCCCACGCGGGCACCGTCGCCGACCGCGAGCTCGCCTCGGCCATCGACAACCCGGTGGTGCTGGACGACGGACGCGTGGAGTCCAACGGCAACTTCCACGGCGCCCCGCTGGCCCACGTGCTCGACTTCCTGGCCGTTCCACTGGCCGACGTCGCGAGCATCGCCGAGCGCCGCACCGACCGGATGCTCGACGTGGCCCGCTCCCACGGGCTCCCGGCCTTCCTGGCCGACGACCCGGGGGTGGACTCCGGATACATGATCGCGCACTACGCCCAGGCGGGAGTGCTCACCGAGCTCAAGCGCTCGGCAGCGCCCGCCTCGGTCGACTCGGTGCCGACCAGCGCGATGCAGGAGGACCACGTGTCCATGGGGTGGTCGGCGGCGCGCAAGCTGCGCTCGGCCGTGACCGGGCTGCGCAGGGTACTGGCGGTCGAGCTGCTCACCGCGGCGCGGGCCCTGGACCTGCGCGAGCCGCTGCGGCCCGCCCCCGCCACCGGGGCCGTGCGCGACCTGCTGCGCACCCGGGTCGACGGTCCCGGACCGGATCGGCACGTGGCCCCCGAGATCGAGGCCGCCGAACAGCTCATCGCCTCCGGAGCGGTCCACCGGGCCGCGGCCGAGCACGTCGACCTCGCAGTCGAGGGAGGACAGCAGTGATCACCGGACCCCGAACCGTGCGCGCCCAGCGCGGCACCGAGCTCACCGCCCGCGGCTGGAGCACCGAGGCCCCGCTGCGGATGCTGCGCAACAACCTCGACCCCGAGGTGGCCGAACGCCCCGAGGACCTGGTGGTCTACGGCGGAACCGGCAGGGCCGCCAGGGACTGGGCCAGCTACGACGCGATCGTGCGCGAGCTGACCACCCTCGGGGAGGAGGAGACGCTGCTGGTGCAGTCCGGCAAACCGGTCGGAGTGCTCAGCACCCACGAGTGGGCCCCGCGCGTGCTCATCGCCAACGCCAACCTGGTCGGCGAGTGGTCCGACTGGAGCGAGTTCCGGCGGCTGGACGAGCTCGGGCTGACCATGTACGGCCAGATGACGGCCGGTTCCTGGATCTACATCGGAACCCAGGGGATCCTGCAGGGAACCTACGAGACCTTCGGGGCGGTGGCGGCCGAGCGCTTCGGCGGCTCGCTGGCGGGCACGCTCACCGTCACCGCGGGCCTGGGCGGCATGGGCGGGGCGCAGCCCCTGGCGGTGACCATGAACGAGGGGGTGGCGCTGGTAGTCGAGTGCGACGCCGAGCGGGCCCACCGCAGGGTGCGGCACGGTTATCTGGACGAGGTCGTCGAGGACCTCTCCGACGCCGTGTCCCGCGCCGAGAGGGCCAAGCGGGACCGCAGGCCCCACTCGGTCGCGGTGATCGGCAACGCGGCCGAGGTGCTGCCGGAGCTGCTGAGGCGCGGGGTGGAGGCCGATGTGGTCACCGACCAGACCTCGGCCCACGACCCGCTGTCCTACCTGCCGCGCGGGATTTCCACCGCGGAGTGGGCGGAGCGGGCCGCGCGCGACCCCGAGGGGTTCACCACCAGGGCGCGGGAGTCCATGGCCGCGCACGTCGAGGCCATGGTCGGTTTCCTGGACGCGGGAGCCGAGGTGTTCGACTACGGGAACTCGCTGCGCGGGGAGGCGCGGACGGCGGGCTACCAGCGGGCGTTCGACTACCCGGGCTTCGTGCCCGCCTACCTCAGACCGCAGTTCTGCGCGGGCAGAGGACCGTTCCGCTGGGCGGCGCTGTCCGGAGATCCGGCCGACATCGCGGCCACCGACCGGGCGATCCTGGAGCTGTTCGGCGCGGACGAGCACCTGGCCCGGTGGATCAGGATGGCCGGGCAGCGGGTCTCCTTCCAGGGGCTGCCCGCGCGGATCTGCTGGCTGGGCCAGGGTCAGCGCGCGCAGGCCGGGCAGCGCTTCAACGAGATGGTCGCCTCCGGGGAGCTGAAGGCCCCGGTGGTGCTCGGCAGGGATCACCTGGACACCGGATCGGTGGCCTCGCCGTACCGGGAGACCGAGAGCATGGCCGACGGCTCGGACGCGATAGCGGACTGGCCGCTGCTGAACGCGCTGGTCAACACCGCCTCCGGGGCCACGTGGGTCTCCGTGCACAACGGCGGCGGTGTCGGGATCGGTCGCTCGCTGCACGCGGGCCAGGTCACCGTGGCCGACGGAACCGAGCTGGCCGCGCGCAAGCTCGACCGGGTGCTGACCAACGATCCCGGAACCGGGGTGCTGCGCCACGTCGACGCGGGGTACGAGCGGGCCGGGGAGACGGCCCACCGGCACGGGCTGCGGATACCGACCGAGTGAGCCGAGCGTGCGCGTCGGCGAGCGGCGTGGTGTTTTCGGTGCCCCGGCGCCGCTCGCTTCTCACCACCCGAGCGAACCAAACCGCGCACTCCTTTACTCCCGAACGGAGGTAGCAGGTGGCCACACCGAACGAGCTGCTCGCCGAGATCGACGGGATCGGAAGGGACCGCACCGGGGGCGGCTACTCGCGACACGTCTTCGACCACGCCGAGCTCGAGCTCAGGGAGTGGTTCACCGCTCAGGCCGCCGCGCGCGGGTTGACGGTGCTTCCCGACGGCAACGGCAACCTCTGGGCCTGGTGGTCCGAGCCGGGCGACGACGCCGTGGTCACCGGCAGCCACCTGGACTCCGTGCCCGGGGGAGGGCGGTTCGACGGTCCGCTGGGAGTGGCCGGCGCCCTGTCCGCGGTGGACGAGCTGCGGGCCGAGGGCTTCCGCCCGGGCAGACCGCTCGCCGTGGTCGTCTTCGCCGAGGAGGAGGGCGGCAGGTTCGGCGTTCCCTGCCTCGGCTCGCGGCTGGCCTGCGGGACCATCGACCCGGAGACGGCGCTGGGGCTGCGCGACGAGTCGGGAACCACTCTCGCCGAGGCGATGCGCGCGGCCGGGAAGGATCCGCGACTGGCCGGGCCGGACCGGACGAGCCTGGAGCGGGTGGGGCGTTTCGTGGAGCTGCACGTCGAACAGGGGCGCGGTCTGATCGACCGGGGCAGCGCCGTGGGGGTGGCTTCGGCGATCCTGGCCCACGGGCGGTGGCGGTTCCGCTTCACGGGGCAGGGAAACCACGCCGGGGCCACTCCCATGGACGACCGCGCGGACCCGATGCTGCCCGCGGCCCGACTGGTCCCGGAGGCGCGCTCGGCCGCGCTGCGGTTCGACGACGCCAGAGCCACGGTGGGGCGGTTGCGACCGAATCCCGGTGGGACGAACGTGATCGCCGAGTCGGTGGACGTGTGGCTGGACGCCCGGGCGCATCGGGACGCCGACGCCAGGGCGCTGGTCGACGAGCTGGCCGGGCGGGCGGAGGAGCTGGCCGCGCAGGAGGGTTGCTCGGTGCGGTTGTCCGAGGAGTCCTATGCGGACGGCGTGAGCTTCGACTCCGGGGTGCGCGACGAGCTCACCGCGCTGCTGGGAGCTCCCGCGCTGCCCACCGGGGCCGGGCACGACGCCGGGACGCTGTCCGCGCGCGCACCGACCGGCATGTTGTTCGTGCGCAACCCGACCGGGATCAGCCACGCTCCGCAGGAGCACGCCGAGCGGGACGACTGCACCGCGGGGGCCGCGGCGCTGACCGAGGTGCTGCGGAGGTGGAGCCGATGACCGGGAAGGGGCAGTCGGAACCGATGACCTACTGGTGCGAATGGGCCTGGCTCGCGGGCGGCCCCGCGGCGAACGTGCTGGTCGAGACCGACGGCGGACGGATCACCGGGGTCACGGCGGACGCGGGGGCGTGTCCGCCGGGGGCGCGGCGGCTGAACGGGCTGACGCTGCCCGGCTTGTCCAATGCGCACTCGCACGCCTTCCACCGGGCGCTGCGGGGACGCACCGCCGACCAGCGGGGGACCTTCTGGACCTGGCGCGACCGGATGTACCGCGTCGCCGAGCGGTTGGACCCGGACAGCTACTACCGGCTGGCCCGCGGGGTGTACGCGGAGATGGTGCTGGCCGGGATCACCGCGGTCGGCGAGTTCCACTACCTGCACCACGCTCCCGGCGGGGCGTCCTACGACGACCCCAACGCGATGTCGGCCGCGCTGGTGCGGGCGGCCTCCGAGGCGGGGATTCGGCTCACCCTGCTGGACACCTGCTACCTGAGCAGCGGTTTCGGCCCTCCGGTCGAGGGGGTGCAGGAGAGGTTCTCCGACAGGACGGTCGAGTCCTGGGCCGAGCGGGTGAAGGACTTCGAACCCGACCGCGAGGGGGTGCTCGTCGGGACGGCGCTGCACTCGGTGCGCGCGGTGCCGCGCGCGGCGATGCCGACCGTGCGGGACTTCGCCCACACGCGTGGGGTGCCGCTGCACCTGCACCTGTCCGAGCAGCGCGCCGAGAACGACGCCTGCCTGGCCGTCACGGGGCGCACCCCGACGCAGCTGCTCGACGAGGAGGGGCTGCTGCGCGCGGGGACCACGGCCGTGCACGCCACGCACCCGGCTCCCGGTGACGTGGCGCGGCTGGGCCGCAGCGGCACCGGGGTGTGCCTGTGCCCGACCACGGAGTCGGACCTGGCCGACGGGATCGGGCCCGCCGACGAGCTGGCGGTGGCCGGGTGCGCGCTCTCGCTGGGCAGCGACGGCCACTCGGTGATCGACCCGTTCGCGGAGGCCAGGGGGGTGGAGTCCGGTATGCGGCTGCGCAGCGAGGTGCGGGGGCACTTCTCCACCGGGGAGTTGACCTCCATGGCGACCTCGGCCGGACACCGCGCGCTCGGTTGGCCGGACGCGGGGCACATCGAGCTCGGGGGGCGGGCGGACCTGGTCACTCTGTCCCTGGACAGCGTGCGGTTCTCCGGAGTGCCGCTGGCCTCGGCGGTGCTTGTCGCCGGTTCGGCGGACGTGCGGGAGGTCGTGGTGGACGGCGTCCCCGTGGTGCGGGACGGTGCGCACCTCCGGGTGTCCGATGCTGCGGGCGAGCTGAGCAGGAGCATCGGGGAGCTGCTCGAAGCGCCGTGAGCACGAACGACTTTCCGGAGCGGTTCCGGAGTGACGGTTTCGCGCGAAACGTTCAGCAGTGGTGGGAAAGGACGGAGCGGGCAGCGGTGCCAACAGCCACTATTATCACCGGGATTTCCGAGCTCACCACCAACGACGAGGAGCTCGGCAAGCTTGCCGAGGCGGCGCTGGTGTTCGAGGGGCAGCGCATCAGCTGGGTCGGCCCGGCGCGGGACGCCCCGGCCGCCGACCACCGGGTCGACCTGGAGGGACGGGCCGTGCTGCCGGGGTGGGTGGACAGCCACACCCACCTGGTGTTCGCGGGGGACCGGACGGCCGAGTTCACGGCGCGCATGGCCGGGCGGCCTTACACGGCCGGGGGCATAGCCGAGACCGTGCGCGCCACCCGGGCAGCCACCGACGCGGAACTCGCGGCCAACCTCCGCGCGCACCTGGCCGAGGCGGTCGCGCAGGGGACCACCTGCGTGGAGACCAAGACCGGTTACGGGCTGACCGTCGAGGACGAGCTCCGCGCGGCCCGCATCGCCGCGACCGAGGTCGACGAGGTGACCTGCCTGGGGGCTCACCTGGTCCCACCGGAGCGCGCGGCCGAGGACTATCTGGACACGGTTCGCGGGCCGATGCTCGACGCCGTGACCCCGCACGTGTCCTGGTGTGACGTGTTCTGCGAACGCGGGGCTTTCGACGCGGAGCAGTCCCGGCGGGTGCTGCTGGCCGCGCGCGAGCGGGGGCTCGGGCTGCGGGTGCACGGCAACCAGCTCGAGCGAGGTCCGGGGGTGGAGCTGGCCGTCGAGCTGGGGGCGGCCAGCGTGGACCACTGCACCCACCTCGGCGCGGCCGACATCGCCGCGCTCGCCGATTCGGACACCGTGGCGACCCTGCTGCCCGCCTGCGATCTGTCCACGCGCCAGCCGCTGCCGCCCGCGCGGGAGCTGCTGGACGCGGGGGCGACCGTGGCGTTGGCCAGCAACTGCAACCCGGGCTCGTCCTACACCTCGTCCATGGCGTTCTGCGTGACCACGGCCGTGCTGCAGCTGCGGATGACCGTGGACGAGGCGGTCCGCGCGGCGACGCGCGGCGGTGCCGCCGCGCTGGGCAGGGACGGCGGGGACGGGGCCGTGGGGGTGCTGCGCCCCGGTGCCAGGGCGGACGTGCAGGCGCTCGACGCGCCCAGCGCGGCGTGGTTGGCTTACCGGCCCGGGGTGCCGCTGACCCACCGGGTGTGGCGAGCCGGAAGGCCGGTGCGCTGAAGCGCGGGCGGGACCGCCGGACCTACGTTGCCGTCCCGAGGATCCCACTGAACGGTGATCACGAACACGGTCCGCGAAACGCTACTGGTGCGGACGTGTGGGAGTGCAGTTGATCGTCTGATGCCATCGAGTGGTTGATGCCGAAGGTGCTGCACGCTGGCTTCGAACTCGGGGAGGATGATCCCCGGCCGTGTGGATCCGACATGTCGGATGGACACAACGAAAGCGTCGAGAGGACAGCGCGATGTCTCTGCGTCCGCAGAACCTGGCGGTTCCCTTCTTGGCCGCGACCGGTTTGCTGGTCACGGCAATTCCGGCCCATGCCGCGGTATCTCCGGCCAACGCGGAAGCGGCTCCACAGGGAAGGGTCTGTATCAACAACTTCTCCCCGGCAAGAGCGTGCTTCGTGAGCCATGGGGACCACGTCGTGGTGTGGGACGAGAAAAAGGACGGTTTGACTCCCCTGGTCCGGTGGAACACCGATTACTACCGGTCAGGTGAGTGCGAGTTCGACGGCAGGAACAATCCGACGGACTGCAACTACAACATGAAGGAAGGAAGCAGAATCACTTTCCGGATACTGCTTCACGACGGAAGCGAGATCGTCGAGAGCGGCCCCACCCGCAGTGCCAGGATCTGATTCCCGGTGAGGAATCCGGTGGCATTCGGAAGGCCCGACACCGTGCAGACCGCTGCCCGGTGTCGGGCCTGGCCGCAGCGAGAGCCCGCGAGAGGTTCCGCCACGCAACCCCCTACGACAAGCCAGTCCCCGAAAAAGCCCCACCCCAACGTAAGCGCTTTGAGCCTGCGCAGGAGGAGAAGCTCCGGTGCGTGAGTCGGATGCATTGCACGGCCGGGCCGCTCGCAGCGTAGGTCGCTACTCAAGAGCGGCCCAACACAGCAAGGCGCCGACTCACGTGCCGGCTAACCACCCGAGCAACTCGAGTTCCCGGAAAACTTGAGCTCTCGGAGACCCTGCCGCTCCAACGCAGGCGCTTTAAGCCTGCGCAGTTGGCGCCGCTGCGGGTTCTCAGTCGAGTGCCCGGCGAGGACGGTCCCGACGTTGTGTAGGCCGCTACCCGATGTCGGGGCACCCGCAGCCGGGCGCCGACTGAGGTTCCGCCACGCAACCACCTATGAAAACCGAGCCCCGGGACGACACATCTAGAATGGGTAGTGCGCCTGCTGCTCCCGAAAGGTCACCCACCTGGTGTCGGTGAAGGCCTCGACACCGCTGCGCCCGCCGAAGTGGCCGAACCCGGAGTCCTTGATGCCGCCGAAGGGGGCCTGGGGCTGGTCGCCCACCGACTGGTCGTTGATGTGGAAGATCCCGGTCTCGACTCGTCGTGCGATCTCCCAGCCCTTCCGGGTGTCGGCGGTGATCACCCCGCCGGTCAGCCCGTACGGCGTGTCGTTGACGACCTCGATCGCCTCCTCCACGGACTCGTAGCCGAGCACCGTGGTGACCGGGCCGAAGATCTCCTCCGAGTGAATCCGCTGCTCCGGGGTGACGTCGCTGAGCACCGTCGGCCGGTAGAACGCCCCTTCCGGTGGCTGCCCGCCGCAGTGCGCCACGGCACCCCGTTCCAGGGCGTCGTCGACCAGCGCGGAGATCCGCCGCGCGGCCGCCTCGTCGATCACCGGGCCGAGCACGGTGTCCGGGTCGCTGGGATCGCCGAAGGGGAGTCCGGCGACCTTCTTGCCCAGTCGCTCGGTGAACTCGGCGCGCATCGCCTCGGGAACCAGCACCCGGTCGGCGGACATGCAGATCTGGCCCGCGTTCATGAACGCGCCGAAGGCGACCGCGTCCACCGCGTAGTCCAGGTCCGCGTCGTCGAGCACCAGCACCGAGTTCTTGCCGCCGAGTTCCAGCACCGCGGGTTTGAGGTGGCGGGCGGCCTCGATCCCGATGGAACGCCCGACCTCGGTGGATCCGGTGAAGTTGATCCGCCGGACCCTGCGGTCGGCGATGAGCGCGTTGCCGATCTCGGCGCCGTCCGCGCCGTCGTTGGTGATCACGTTGAGCACGCCGTCCGGCAGCCCGGCCTCCCGCAGGATCTCGGCCAACCGGAGCCCCGCCGTCAGCGGAGCCTGCTCGCTCGGCTTGAGCACCACCGTGTTGCCCATGGCCAGCGCGGTGGCGAACGAGCGCGTTCCGAGGATCAGCGGGGCGTTCCACGGCGCGAACGCCGCGACCACCCCGGCGGGCTGCCGCAGCGCGAAACTCCACTCGTCGGGGTCGGAGGAGGTCAGCACCTCGCCGCGCGGGCCGGTGGTGGAGGCGGCGGCCTCCCGCAGGATGTTCGCGGCCAGATCCACGTTGAACGCCGCCCACGGGCGGGTACCGCCGACTTCGCCTGCCATCAGCTCGACGAGCTGTTCGGTGTGCTCGCCCAGCAGATCCGCCGCCCGCAGCAGGATCTCCCTGCGCCGCAGCGCTCCGGTGCGCGACCACTGGCCGAACGCGGCGGCGGCCGCGTCGACCGCCGCGGTCACGTCCTCGACGGAAGCCGCGGCGACCTCGGCGAAGACCTCACCGGTGTGGGGCGAGGTATCCGCGGTCGTGCGCCCGTGCGCGGCGGGGCGGGTGCCGCCTCCGATGATCAGCTGGTGTTCGGACGGTGCCATCGTCGCTCACTTTCCCGGGGATTTTCGCCGATCCCACCACCGCCGGCCCGGGGAACGCACGTGTCGGACCGGAATCGCGTCCTGTTCGTGGCCCGGTGTGCGTGTTCCGGACGGGCCCCGCTCCAGGTGCCCCGCCGAGTGGCGAGGCACCGAGTCGGCTCGTCCCGCGGGGGTCTCACTCCACCCGGGACGACTCGTTCGCCTCGCTCTCCTCGGAGGGCAGCCGGATGTCGTTGACGGCGATGTTGACCTCGATGACATCCAGACCGGTCATGCGCTCGACGGAGCTCAGCACGTTCCGCCGCACCGCCCGGGTGAGTTCCACGATGGACACCCCGTACTCGACGACCACGTCCAGGTCCACGGCGGCCTGCTTCTCGCCCACCTCGACCCGGACCCCGGACGAGGTGGAGGTGCCGCTGCCGCCGGAGACCCGTTCCCGCAGCGCGCCGAACGCCCTGGAAACCCCACTGCCCAGCGCGTGCACCCCGGAGACCTCGCGCGCGGCGATCGCCGCGATCTTCTGCACGACCGAGTCCGCGATGCTCGTCCTGCCGCCCCGGTCGTCCCCGTCGTGCTGCTCCAGCGGGCCGTTCCGCGTCTCGGAGGTGCCGCTCGGCTGCTCGGCGTCGTCCTGTGCCATGTTCGCTCCCGCCTCTCTGCGGTGGTGCTTCGTGTTGCCGGTTTTCGCTGGTCGAACGTAAGCGGGGCTCCGCGAGTTCGCGAGCGTGGTCGACTCCGCGGTCTCCCGGTGCCGGACGTGGGAGGTGGTGCGGGCCGTTCAGATCGGTTGTGCGTTCTCGAGCAGCGCGTCCAGCACGCTCCGCAGCAGCGGGTGCTGCTCACGACCGTGCCGGACCGCTGCGAACACCCTCCTGGTGGGCGCCCGGTCACTCAGCGGGCGGACCTGAGCGCCGTGCTCGGCGGGAACTGCCCCGCGCGGCACGAGCGCCACGCCGGTTCCGGCGGCGACCAGCGCGACGACCGCGTGGAAGTCGTCCGAGGTGTGCGTGATGTTCGGGGCGAACCCGGCGTCGGCGCACCGGCTCTGGACGACCTCGCGGCAGGGGTTGTCCGGCAGCGGGACGATCCAGTCCTCGGCGCTCAGCTCCTCGACCCCGACCGTCTCGTGGGAGCACAGCGGGTGCCGGGGCGGCAGCACCGCGTCGAAGGGTTCGGTGTAGAGCGGATAGCGGGTCAGGCGGGGTTCCTCGCCGCGGGCGGTCGCGCTGTACTCCATGGAGACCGCGATGTCGGTCTCGCCGGACAGCAGCATCAGCAGGCTGTTGTGGGCCTCCGCGTCGCGGACCAGCACGGTGATGCCGGGGGCCGATCCGCGCAGCGTGGTGATGGCGGGAGCCAGCACCCGCGTTATCGCGGAGGCGAAGGAGGCCACCTCGACACGTCCCACGGTGCCCGCGGCGCAGGCGGCCATGCTGGCTTCGGCGCGTTCCAGCTCGGCCAGCACGTTCTTGGCGTGCTCGGCCAGGAGCTCGCCCGCCGCGGTCAGGCGGACGCGGCGCCCGCTGCGGACGAGCAGCTCCTCGCCTGCCTCGTGCTCCAGGGAGGTCAACTGCTGTGAGACGGCCGAGGGGGTGAGGAAGAGCGTCTCGGCCGCCGCGCGCACCGTGCCGTGCTCGGCCAGCGCGCGCAGCACGGCCAGTCGACGCGGGTCAATCATTGGGCCAGCTTACCTGCTTTTTCGCGGGTCCTGACGAACGCGGCCACCGCGTTCTCGACGTCGGAGGAGTCGAGCGCGGCCGACATCTGAGTGCGGATGCGGGCCTTGCCGTGGGGAACCACCGGGTAGGAGAACCCGATGACGTAGACCCCTTCCTCCAGGAGCAGCTCGGCCATGCGCGCGGCTTCGGCCGCGTCGCCGATCATCACCGGGATGATCGGGTGCTGCCCGGGCAGCAGGTCGAAGCCCGCCTCGGTCATTCGGGAGCGGAAGAGTTCGCTGTTGGAGCGCAGCTGCTCGCGCAGCTCCGGGCGGCTCGCGATGAGGTCCAGCGCGGCCAGTGCCGAGGCGACGATCGGGGGAGCCAGCGAGTTGGAGAACAGGTAGGGGCGGGAGCGCTGGCGCAGCAGCTCCACGATCTCCGGCCAGGCCGCGACGTAGCCGCCGCTGGCGCCGCCCAGGGCCTTGCCCAGGGTTCCGGTGACGATGTCCACCCGGTCGGTGACCCCGAACAGCTCAGGGGTGCCCGCTCCGGTGGAGCCGAGGAAGCCGACCGCGTGCGAGTCGTCGACCATGACCATCGCGTCGTGCCGCTCGGCCAGTTCGCAGATCTCGTCCAGCGGGGCCAGGTAGCCGTCCATGGAGAACACGCCGTCGGTGACGATCAGCCGGTGCCTGGCGTCGGCGTGCTCGATCAGCTTGCGCTCCAGCTCGGCCATGTCGCGGTTGCCGTAGCGCGCGCGGCGGGCCTTGCACAGCCGGACGCCGTCGATGATGCTCGCGTGGTTGAGCTCGTCGGAGATGATCACGTCCTGCTCGTCGAGCAGGCTCTCGAACAGGCCGGTGTTCGCGTCGAAGCACGAGCTGTACAGGATCGTGTCCCCGGTGCCGAGGAACTCGGCCAGCCGCCGTTCCAGCTCCTTGTGCGGTGCCTGGGTTCCGCAGATGAACCGCACGGAGGCCATTCCGAGCCCCCACTGGTCCAGCGCCCGCTTGGCGGCCTCGACCAGCTCGGGGTTGTCGGCCAGTCCCAGGTAGTTGTTGGCGCAGAGGTTGAGCACTTCCTCCTCGGAGCCGTCCGAGCTGACCGCGACCCGCGCCCGCTGCGGGGTGTCCAGGACGCGCTCGTGCTTGTACAGGCCCGCCGAGCGGATCTCGTCCAGCCTGCCGCGCAGGTCTTCGGCGACTTTGCCGAGCATGGGGGGTTTCCTTTCGCCGTTTGCAACTCGTGGTGGAGCTTTGCTCGCCTGGTCGGGTGGCCGCCGCGTGCGTCGACGCCTCGCGACGCGTCCGACTCACGCGGCAGGATCCGCTCGTGGGGCTCGCCGCTTCCGCCGTTCCGGCCCGCGGAAGTCCTGCTGCTACACCGTCCAGTCCAGGATGACCTTGCCGCACCGGCCGCCGCGTGCGGTGTCGAAGGCCTTCCGGTGCTCGGTGTGGCCGAAGCGGTGGGTGATCACGGGGCTCAGGTCCAGACCCGACTCCAGCAGCACCGACATCGAGTACCAGGTCTCGAACATCTCCCTGCCGTAGACGCCCTTGAGGGTGAGCATCTTGAGCACGACGGAGCTCCAGTCGATGGCGAAGCCCTCGGCAGGCAGGCCGAGCATGGCTATGTGCCCGCCGTGGGCCATGTTGGAGATCATGTCGCGCAGCGCCGAGGGCTGCCCGCACATCTCCATGCCCACGTCGAAGCCCTCGGTCATCCCGAGCCGTTCCTGGACCTCGTGCGGCTCGTGCTCGGAGACGTTCATGGCGAAGTCCACGCCGATCCGGCGCGCGAGCTCCAACCGGTACTCGCTGGCGTCGGTGATCACGATGTGGCGGGCGCCCGCGTGCCGCGCCACGCTCGCCGCCATCAGTCCGATGGGGCCCGCGCCGGTGATCAGCACGTCCTCGCCGACGACCGGAAAGCTCAGCGCCGTGTGCACGGCGTTTCCGAACGGGTCGAAGACGGCGGCCACGTCCGGGTCGACGGCCTGCTGGTGCACCCAGCAGTTCGACTCGGGCACGGCCGCGTACTCGGCGAACGCGCCGTCGTAGTGCACCCCGAGTCCCCGGGTGTTCGCGCACAGGTGCCTCCTGCCCGCCAGGCAGTTGCGGCACCTGCCGCAGACCAGGTGGCCCTCGCCGCTGACCAGGTCGCCCACGGCCACCTGGCGAACCCCCGCGCCGACCTCGACCACTTCTCCCACGAACTCGTGACCCGCGATCAGGGGTGGGGTGATGTTCTCGGCCGCCCACTCGTCCCAGGCGTCGATGTGCAGGTCGGTGCCGCAGATCCCGGTTCGCAGGATCTTGAGGACCACGTCCCGCGGCCCGGGTTCCGGGTCGGCGACCTCGGTGAGCTCCAGCCCCGGCGCGGCGGCCGGTTTCACCAGTGCTCGCACGGTTCCTCCAATTCCGCGGCGATCCGGCCGGGCTGTTCACCCCTGGTGTGGCCGCGTCCGTTCCGCCGGTACGCCGGTGGGCGCATCGGGATCGCCGCACGGGATTGTCTCCCCACCCGCGGCGCCGGTCCAGCAGGACTTTCCGCACAGGGGGGTAAGTCAGACTGCACAGCGCGCGGGGGAGTGGTCACGTGCTCGCTCGCCGGGGAGCGGAGCTCACTGCTCGACCTCCGCCTCCTCGTCCGCGGAGCTCTCCTCGTCGCCCTCGTCGCGGGCCAGGAAGGTCGCCAACCGCTCGACGGAGTCCTCGAACTCGGGGTTCTCGTCGACGAAGGCACGCATCCGGTCGGCCAGCCAGACCATGCTCACCTGTTCGTCGCCGCGACGTTCCTCGAGCTCTTCGAGGCCACGGTCGGTGAAGTACAAACCCGCCTCCCAACGGTCCTGGTTTCCTGTTCGGTGGTTGTTCAGGGGCAGCTTAAGCCGCCGTTTCCCCGGAACCGGATCGGGGCGGTGCTCTCCGCGCCGGTCCGGCAGGCGGGAAGTCACCGCCGGGGGCGGAGCGCTGAAGTGATATCGATGATGCGTGTTCGCAATCCTCATTGCATGAGGCAGTTGATCGCGCGGGTGGACGACGAGCTTCACCGGCGTTCGCCTCGGCCGTTTCCGCCACCCAGCGCGGCGATCGTGCCGCCACGATCACCCGGGTGCTCGACCGGTTCGACCGCGACTGCGGGAACGAGGGCCCATCGCCGTGCTGCGGATGGATCCGGGGGTGATCGTGCCCAGGGCCAGGGAACTGGTGCTGTCGCACCCGATGCGCACGCTGGACGCCATGCACCTGGGGGCAGCCCTCGAACAGGCCGCTCCGCTCGCGGCGGACGACGACCTGGTGATGGTGACCCGGGGCGACAGGCAGGCAGCCGCCGCGCGGGAACGCGGCCTGCCCGTGCGGTGACCGGTCCCGAGAGCAAACGGGGTCGCCGGCCCGTGCGGACCGGCGACCCCGTCACCGTGCTGAACTCTTCTGTCGCGTCGACCACCGGCGTGGAGCTCTCGGCGCCGGAAGCACCGAGGAGCACCCGCGGATCCACCGAATTCCCGGACAGGGATTCCGTCCAATCCAGGCGCTTTGAGCCTGCGCAGCCCGACCGACCGCGGGTTCTCTCGTGGTGCTCTCGCGAGGAAGGCCCGACGTGGCGTAGGTGGCTACTCGATGTCGGGCCTCGCCGGAGCGAGAGCCCGCGAGAAGTTCCGCCACGAAACCACCCGAGCAACTCGAGTTCCCGGAGAACTTGAGTTCTCGGAAACCCCGCCACTCCGACGCGAGCGCTTTGAGCCTGCGCAGAGCAGGGACCCCGGTGCGTGAGTCGGATGCATTGCAAGGCCGGGCCGCTCGCCGCGTAGGTCGCTACTCAAGAGCGGCCCAACGCGGCAAGGCGCCGACTCACGTGACGGCTAACCGACCACGCACGCGAGGTCCCGCTGTGAGGGCTCAGTCGGCGAAGGCGTTGGTAATGACCTCAGCCTGCTCCACGTCGTGAACCTTCTTGAGCCCGGTGGCCGGGGCGGCCATGGGCCTGCGCGCGACGACCTTGAGCCGCCCCGCCAGCTCGGGACCGAACTGCTGGGGCAGCGCGAGCCCGAGGAACGGCCAGGCTCCCTGGTTGCGCGGCTCCT
This sequence comes from Actinopolyspora sp. BKK2, assembly GCF_011291845.1. NCBI lineage: Bacteria > Bacillati > Actinomycetota > Actinomycetes > Actinopolysporales > Actinopolysporaceae > Actinopolyspora > Actinopolyspora sp. BKK2. Next base: position 45,505 of record NZ_JAANTE010000008.1, read on the forward strand.
CCTGCACCCAGCGGATCTCGGAGGCGTTGGAGTAGCGCTCCAGCAGCCTGCCCAGCTTGCGGTGCGGGAGCGGGTAGAGCTGCTCCAGCCGCACGACCGCCGTGTCCCGGGACTCCTGCTTGGCCTGCTCCGCGGCCAGCTCGTAGTAGAGCTTGCCGGTGCAGAGCACGATCTTGCGCACCTCGTTCGGGTCCGGCTCGGTCGGGTCGTCGATGACCGAGGCGAACTTGCCGGAGGTGAAGTGCTCGATCGGGCTGGTGGCCTCCTTGAGCCGCAGCATCGACTTGGGGGTGAACACGACCAGCGGCCGGTCGATGCCGTCCAGGGCGTGCCTGCGCAGCAGGTGGAAGTAGTTCGCCGGGGTGGACGGCATGGACACCGTCATGGACCCTTCCGCGCACAGCTGCAGCCAGCGCTCGATGCGGGCCGAGCTGTGGTCGGGGCCCTGGCCCTCGTGACCGTGCGGGAGCAGCAGGACCAGGTCCGAGCGCTGTCCCCACTTGGCCTCACCGGAGGAGATGAACTCGTCGATGATCGGCTGGGCCCCGTTGAAGAAGTCGCCGAACTGGGCCTCCCACAGCACCATGGCGTCGGCGTTGCCCACCGAGTAGCCGTACTCGAAGCCGACGGCGGCGAACTCCGACAGCGCGGAGTCGTAGGTGAGGAACTTGGCCTGGTCCGAGGAGAGGTTCTGCAGCGGGGTGTACTCGGAGCCGGTCTTGCGGTCGATGACCACCGCGTGCCGCTGCCCGAAGGTGCCGCGCCGGGTGTCCTGCCCGGTCAGCCGCACCGGGTAGCCCGAGGTGGTCAGCGAGCCGAGCGCGAGCAGCTCGCCGAACGCCCAGTCGATCCCGCCTTCCTTGCCCATCTTGGTGCGCCGCTCCAGCACGGGCTTGACCCTCGAGTGCGGGGTGAAGCCCTCCGGGAGGTCGGTCTGCGCGTCGGCGATCCGCCGCACTTCCTCCTCGGAGATGCTGGTGTCCAGCTTGGTGGGGATCTGCTGCTCGGACTCGACCGAGGGACTCGGTTCCGGCGGGTGCTTCTCCAGCTCGCGCACCTCGTTGAACACGTGCTCGAGCTGGTTGGCGTAGTCCTTGAGCGCGTTCTCGGCCTCGTCGACGGTGATGTCGCCGCGCCCGATCAGCGACTCGGTGTAGGTCTTGCGGACGCTGCGCATCTTGTCGATGGCGTCGTACATGGACGGCTGGGTCATCGACGGGTCGTCGCCCTCGTTGTGCCCGCGCCTGCGGTAGCACACCATGTCGATCACGACGTCCTTGCCGAAGGTGTTGCGGTACTCCACCGCGAGCTTGGCGACCCAGACGCAGGCCTCGGGGTCGTCGCCGTTGACGTGGAACACCGGGGAACCGGTCATCTTGGCCACGTCCGTGGAGTACTTGCTCGAACGCCCCGACTCGGGCGTGGTGGTGTAGCCGACCTGGTTGTTGATGATCACGTGCACCGTCCCGCCGGTGCGGTAGCCCCGCAGCAGCGAGAGGTTCAGCGTCTCGGCGACCACGCCCTGTCCCGCGAAGGCGGCGTCACCGTGCAGCAGCACCGGCAGCACGGTGAAGCCCTCCTGACCCTTGTTCAGGATGTCCTGCTTGGCCCGGACGAGGCCTTCCAGCACGGGGTCGACGGCTTCCAGGTGCGAGGGGTTGGAGGTCAGCGAGACCTTGGTCTCGCCGTCACCGAACATCCTGAAGTACTTGCCCTCGGCTCCCAGGTGGTACTTCACGTCGCCGGAGCCGTGCGCCTGGCCCGGGTCGAGGTTGCCCTCGAACTCCTGGAAGATCTGGGCGATCGGCTTGCCGACGATGTTGGCGAGCACGTTGAGCCTGCCCCGGTGGGGCATGCCGACCACGACCTCGTCGAGCTCGGTCTGCGCCGAGGAGTCCAGCACCGCGTCCAACAGCGGGATGATGGTCTCGGCGCCCTCCAGGGAGAAGCGCTTCTGCCCGACGTACTTGGTCTGCAGGAAGGTCTCGAAGGCCTCGGCCGCGTTGAGCTTGGACAGGATGTACTTCTGCTCGGACTGGTCCGGGTTCTCGTGCGGCTTCTCGACGCGGTGCTGGAGCCACTCGCGCTCGTCCGGCTCGAGGATGTGCATGTACTCCACGCCGACCGTGCGGCAGTAGGAGTCCCGCAGCACACCCAGGACGTCGCGCAGGGTCATGTGCTCCTGCCCGGCGAAACCACCGACGGGGAACTCCCGGTCGAGGTCCCACAGCGTCAGGTTGTGCGAGAGGACGTCGAGGTCCTCGTGCCTGCGCTGCCGGTAGTTCAGCGGGTCGATGTCGGCCATCAGGTGACCGCGGGTGCGGTAGGCGTCGATCAGCTCCAGCACCCGGGCGGTCTTGTCGACCGCGCCCTCCGGGATGTCGGTGGACCAGCGAACCGGCTCGTAGGGGATGCGCAGCGAGGCGAAGATGTCGTCGAAGAAGTTGTCCTCGCCGAGCAGCAGGTTGTGCACCTTGCGCAGGAACTCGCCGGACTCGGCGCCCTGGATCACCCGGTGGTCGTAGGTCGAGGTCAGCGTCACGATCTTGCTGATGCCCATCTCGGTGAGCGCCTTCTCGCTGGCGCCCTGGAACTCGGCGGGGTACTCCATGGCGCCCACGCCGATGATGGCGCTCTGACCCTGGGTGAGCCTGGGCACCGAGTGGTTGGTTCCGCTGGGGCCCGGGTTGGTCAGCGAGATCGTGGTGCCCGCGAAGTCCTCGGCGGTCAGCGCGTTGTTGCGCGCCTTGCGGATGATGTCCTCGTAGGCCTGCCAGAACTGGAGGAAGCTCATGTTCTCGCACGCCTTGATGGAGGCCACCACGAGGTTGCGCGAGCCGTCCTTGCCCGGCAGGTCGATCGCCAGGCCCAGGTTGACGTGCTCGGGAGTCACCACCGCGGGCTTGCCCTTGGCGTCCTCGCCGTAGTGGCGGTTCATGCCGGGGAAGTCCCGCAGGGCGCGCACCAGGGCGTAGCCGATCAGGTGGGTGAACGAGATCTTGCCGCCCTTGTTCCGCTTCAGGTGATTGTTGATCACGATGCGGTTGTCGAAGAGCAGCTTCGCCGGGATCGCGCGCACGCTGGTCGCGGTGGGCACCGACAGCGATTGCTCCATGTTCTTGGCGATCGCCGCGGCCGGACCGCGCAACGTCTTCGTCTCGTCGCCGCCGGACTCCTCCTTGACCGGTGCGGCCTTGGCCGCCTCCTGCGGGGACGGTTTGGAAGCCTGCTGCGCGCTGCTCTGCCTGGCGCCGTCCTGGGCGGCACCGTTCTTGGCGGAGGCGGTTTGTTGTTGGGTCGGTTGGGAGCCCGCGGTACCTTGAGAGCTGGGGCGTTGCGCGTCCGCCGGGGCGGAGCTCACCGTCGCGCCGTTGTGAACCTGGCCGTTCTGCTGGTCGGCCTTGGTGGCGGTCGAGGTGGTCCGGCTCGCCGTCGCGCTTGCCGCCTCAGCCGAGGTCTCCCCGGTGGTTGTCTGGCCGGGCCGGTAGTCGGCGAAGAACTCGTGCCATGCCGAGTCTACCGACGACGGGTCATTGAGGTACTGCTCATACATTTCCTCGATCAACCACTCGTTGGGGCCGAACTGTGAGGCTGGACTGCTGCTGGACACGGCTGGCGTTCGCCTCGATCCATCTGCTCGTGGTTTTTGCAACGCTCGCGTACCAGGCTAACGCTTCCGGGGTGTCTCGTTGGCACTCTCCCGAGTTCCGAGGGGTTGACCCCGGAGCTCCGAATCGATCAGGTGAAGGTTGCGCGCCTCCTTCCGGGTGAGTCCGCTCCTGCCCGAACTCGGCGTTTCCGGTAGTATGTGGGGTTTTTGCCGCATCGCCTCGAAGTGCTCGTTCCGGCCGGACCCGCGCCCCGTGGGAAATGTGAGGTTTAGCGCACTTTTCGGATTTCCTGCATGCTGGTTGCCGGTGGCCACATGCTGAGAGATCCAGCCGGTGCGTTCCGTCTCCCCGGTGAGGAGTGGTCGTCGTGGGACGAGGTCACCCGCCGCGATCACATCGGCGCGCAGTGGGGGCGGAGGTGAACGAAGTCCCGGAGGAGTTCAGCAGGTGACCTTGCGACGTCGCAGCTCGGTGAGCACCGCATCATGAGCCATCGCGCGCAGGCTCTTGGCCTCGCGTCCGGCCGCGTGACGGAGCTGAGTCCTCTCTTCCTCGGTGAATTCCACGTTCAGAGCCGGCATGAGGCCGGCATGCCTTCCAGGTGCCAGATTTGGTACCAGCCCGTGGCGGCTCGACCGGTGCCGCCGCGGGAGGCCGCCTCCCCCGCGGCGGCACCCCGAGCGAGCCGAGCGAGAACCGCTAGGGACTCGTGGTCACCCGTTCGGCCTGCTCCCCGACTTCCGAGCGTTGCAGCAGCTGCTCGTCGAGGCCGTCGAAGTCGCCTCCGCTCTCCCACAGCCGCGCGTAGAAGCCGTCCTCGGCCAGCAGCTCCCGGTGGGTGCCCTGCTCCACGATCCGCCCGCCGTCCAGCACGGCGATGCGGTCCGCGCGGGCCGCGGTGGCCAACCGGTGCGCGACCACGAAGGTGGTCCTGTTCTCCGCGAGGCGGTTGTGCGCCGCGGCGACCATCGCCTCGGTCGCCGGGTCCAGCGCCGCGGTGGCCTCGTCCAGCAGCAGGATGTCCGGGTCGACGAGCTCGGCCCTGGCGAGGGCGACGAGCTGGCGCTGCCCGGCCGAGAGCGAGCGGCCGCCCTCGCCCGCGTGCTGGCGGAAACCGTCCGGGAGCGCGGCTATGCCCGGCAGCGCCCCCACCCGGCGAGCCGCTCGCTCGATCTCGGCCGGTCCGGCGTCGGGACGGCCGTAGGCGATGTTGCTCGCGACGTCCCCCGCGAACAGGTGCCCCTCCTGAGGGACCACGGCCAGGTGCCGGTGGTATCCGCAGGTCGGGTAGTCGCGGATGTTGACGTCGTCGGCCAGCACCGCGCCCTCGGAGGCGTCGTAGAACCTGGCCAGCAGCTTGACCAGCGTCGACTTGCCCGCACCCGTCGCTCCGACGAGCGCGATGGTCTCGCCGGGCGTCGCGTGCAGCGAGACGTCGGACAGCGCCGTGTCGTCCGACCCCGGGTAGTGGAAGGACACCGAGCGGAGCTCGACCTCGCCGGAGAGCTTGCTCGGCACCGTGGCCGGGTGGGTGGCCTCGGGAACGGTCGTGGGAGTGCGCAGCAGCTCGCCGATCCTGCGCAGCCCGACCAGGGCCTGCTGGTAGGAGTCGAACACCCCGGACAGCTGCTGCACCGGGCTGAAGAACATCCCCAGGTACAGCAGGAACGCCGCCAGCACACCGGCCGTCAGCTCCCCCTGGGCGACGCGCGTCGCCCCGACGCCGAGCACCACGGCCTGGGCCAGCTCGGAGAGCATCGTCACGAAGGGGAAGTAGGTGGCGATGTAGCGCTGGGCCCGCAGCCGCGAGCGCCGGTAGGCGTCGCTGCGCTCGGCGAAGCGCTCGGCCGCCAGCCGCTCCCTGCGGTGCGCCTGGGACACGCGCAGCCCGGAGACGTTCTCCTGCATCTCGGCGTTGACCGTGCTGACCCGCTCGCGCGCCTCCGCGTAGGCCACGGAGGAGACCCTGCGGAAGATCACGGTGGCGATCACCAGCAGCGGCAGCACCGACAGGGAGACCAGCGCGAGCGAGAGGTCGGTGACCAGCAGCGCCGTGGCCACCCCGATGATCGTGGAGAGGCTGACCACGGCCGTGGCCAGCCCCGTCTGCAGGAACGAGGAGAGCGCGTCCACATCTGTGGTCATCCGCGTCATGATCCGCCCGGCACGTTCCCGCTCGTAGAAGTCCAGCCCCAGCCGCTGCAGGTGGGAGAAGCTGCGCAGCCGGAGCAGGTACAGCAGGTTCTCCCCGGTGCGGGCTGCCACCACCGTCTGCGCGCGCACGGCCACCCAGCCGAGCAGCACCACACCAGCTCCGACCGCGGTCGCGGTGAACAGCGTCCTCGGGTCGTTCGCCCCGACCCCGCCGTCGACGCCCCAGCGCACCAGCGAGGGAAGGCTCACCGAGGCGACGGCGCTCAGGGCGAACAGCAGCACTGTGAGCAGCAGCTTCCCCCGGATCGGCCGGAACAGCTCACGCAGCCGGAAGCACGGGTCGGGGGCGGTCGGGTTCACCCCGTGCAGCTCTGGTTCGTCCGTGGCGCGGGGCAGTCGGTCGATCGCCTCGGCCAGTTCCGCCGTGGGCGGGGTCTCCGCCGTGGCACTCGCCGCGCCCCCGGCTGAGCGCGCTGCCGCGGCACCGCCTGCGCGGGCGGTGGTGGCGGCTCCCCCGGTCCGGGCGGTGTCGACGCGCGCGGGGGCCGCGGGAGACGCCTGCCCCGAGCCGCGCCGTTCGCCCGGCCAGAGCTCCGGGGTCGGCTCCTGCCCGGGTGCTCCCACCGGATGTCCGGACGACTCCCCGGGCACGGCCCGATCCACCGGGCCGGACGGGCCGGACAGCAGGGAGCGGAACAGTTCCGAACGCCGCTCCAGCTCCCGCCTGGTTCCGCTGTCGACGATCCTGCCCTCGTCGAGCACCGCGATCCGGTCGGCCAGTTCGAGGGTGGAACTGCGGTGCGCGATCAGCAGGGTGGTCCGTTCGGCGGTGACGGAGCGCAGGGTGTCGTGGATGGCGGCCTCGGTGGTCGGGTCCACGGCCGAGGTCGCGTCGTCCAGGACCAGCACCCGCGGGTCGGTCAGCAGGGCCCGGGCCAGGGCTATCCGCTGGCGTTGTCCCCCGGACAGGGTCAGGCCGCGTTCCCCCACGACGGTGTCGTAGCCCTGGGGCAGGTCGATCACGAAGTCGTGCGCCTCGGCCGCGCGGGCCGCCGCGACGATCTCCTGCTCGGTGGCGTCCGGGTGCCCGTAGGAGATGTTGCCCCTGATCGTGTCCGAGAACAGGAAGGCCTCCTCGAAGACGACACCGACCGCCGAGCGCAGCGAGTCCATCCGCACTTGCCGGATGTCCCGTTCGAAGGACTCCGGATCCTCCGCGCCGATCCGGATGCTGCCGGAGCGCACGTCGTAGAAGCGCGGAAGCAGCAGCGACGCGGTCGATTTGCCCGATCCGGCCGAGCCGATCAGGGCCAGGGTCTCGCTGGGCCGGACGTCCAGGTTGGCCCCGCGCAGCACGGGCTGGTCAGCGGTGTAGCCGAAGTGGACCTCGTTCATCTCCACCCGCAGCGGACCGGAGGGCAGGTCCACCGCGTCGGGGGAGTCGGTCACGTCCGGCCGGGTGTCGATCACGTCGTGGAGTCGTTCCAGCCCGGCCCTGGCGTGCTGGGACTGGATCAGCACGTTGGACAGCATCCGCGCCGGGCCGGCGAGCATGGTCAGGTATCCGGCGAAGGCGATGAACGTGCCCACGCTGACCTGCCCGTTCAGCGCCAGCCAGCCGCCGAGTCCGAGCACGCCGACCTGCCCGGCGAGCGGAAGCGCCGTCAGGTGCGCCGCGGGCGAGGCGGTCACCCTGGCGGCGCGCATCCGGTCGGCGAACAGGCGGCGTGCGCGGGTGGTCATCCGCTCGACCTCGTGCCGCTCCTGCCCGAAGCCCTTGACCACTCGAACGCCGCTCACGGTTTCCTCGACCTGCTCGGCGATGTCGGCGGCACGCTGCTGCGCGGTCCAGGTCGCCGGGAACAGCCGTTTCTTGCTGTAGGCCGTGACCAGGGCGATCAGCGGACCGACCACGAGCGCGATCAGCGTGAGCAGCGGCGACAACCACAGCATCGCCGTGAGGGAGAAGACGGCGAGCATCACGGTGCCCGCGGCCAGCGGCAGCATGGACAACAACCCGTTGACCAGCTGCAGATCGCTGATCGAACGCGAGACGACCTGCCCGGTGCGCAGCGAGTCCTGCTTGCCCCCGTCGAGGCGCTGGAGGGAACCGAACACGGACCTGCGCAGGTCGTGCTGCACGTCCACGGCGAGTTTGCCCGCGCTGTAGCGGCGCACGAACGCGGCACCGAAGCGGAACAGTCCCAGCCCGATCATCGCGAGGACGATCCAGCCGAGCCGTGCGGTCGTTCCGGACACCGCGTCGTCCACCGCGATCTTGGTCAGTACGGGTACGGCCGCTTCCATGCCGACCGCGGTCACGGCGGAGCCCATGGAAAGCAACACGGTCACGGGGTGGCGCCAGCAGGCGGCGGTCAGCCGCCGGATCCAACCCGATTTCGGGCGTGCTTCTCCGGTTTCGGACACCCCGTCAGGTTAGGGGGTGGGTCCAGAGGTGACCGGGCGGCTATCGCCCTGACGTGGGGATATTGTGAGTTGCGGAACACTCGCCCGGCGCAGTTCGCCCGGGTGGGTCGGGCTGTGTTCTTCGTCGCCCGAGTGCACGCGGGGGGCGTGTCGGCAGGGCGGTGCGCGGCGTTAGGATTTCCGCCGCGCGTGCTGGGGTCGTGGTTACCCGAGAGTTTCCCTTTTTTCGCGGAGGAATTCCGCTATGGATATTCCTGCGCCGGGATGTCACGCTCGGGTGGCGGTTGGATCAACCACCGGACCAAGTACCGAAGCAGGCTATTCCATGTTCGAGGTGTTTTCGTAGCGGCGTTTGTCGGGGGAGTCCGATGAAGTACGTGTGGTTCGGCGTGCTGCTTCTGCTGGGGCAGTTGGTGCCTGAGCTGTTGTTCCCGGAGGACGTCACCGTCGAGTTCGGCCGGTTCGCAGCCATGTTCGGCACGGCGGCGCTGGCGGCGGTGGTGCTCTTCGCCTGGGAGCGCTGGTCGCAGGGGCGCGGCCCGTTGCTTCGTCGGGCTCGAACGTGCGAGAACGAAGGCTGATTTTTCCCCGAAGGGTCGGCGGTGCCGGTTGCTTGGGTGGTTGCGTGGCGGAACCTCAGTCGGGGTCTCGCTGCGGGAGCCTCGACATCGGGTAGGCACCTACACAACGTCGAGGCTGTCCTCGCGAGACCCGAGACTGAGAACCCGCAGCGGTGCCGGTGACTTGGGCTCAGAGCGCTCGGTCTGAGCGGTGCCCTTCGGTCTGAAGTTCCTGTCCGGGAGTTCGGCGGTGCCGCTGGCCCCTGGACCATCGCCCTCCCGAAGGCCGAGCTGAGGAACTGTCCACCCGCTCACCCGGAAGGAAGGCCCGCCGCCAGCTCGCGGGCCGCTTGCCGGAGCGGCCCCAGGTGGGTGTAGAGCTCCTCCAGCGAGGAGCGGAACGCGGGCACGGCGGTGGACACGGAGGCCGCGACCGTGCCGTCGGGTGTCAGCACGGGCACCCCCACGGCCAGTATCCCCTCCTCGTGCTCCTCGTCGGCCACGGCGAAGCCGTCCGCGCGCACCTGTTCGATGGTCTCCCGGAAGGCCGCGCGGTCGGTGATGGTGCGCGGCCCCAGCTTCTCCAGGTGCAGTTCGGACACCAGTTGCTCGCGTGTCTCCTCCGGGGCGAAGGCGATCAGGCACTTGCCCATGGCGGTGCAGTGCAGCGGGCCGCGCTTGCCCGGTTCTCCGGTGATCTGGATCTGCTGCGAGCCCTCTGCGTGGTTGACGTAGAGCTGCTCGTGCCCTTCGCGGAAGGACATCAGCGTCGGTTCGCCGGTCCGCTCGGAGACGCGTTGCAGCACCGGGGTGGTGACTCCGGCGAATCCGCGGGCGCTGAGCACGCGCTGGCCGAGCTCGAACATGCGCAGCCCCAGGTGCCAGCGCCGCTCCTCGTCGATCACGGCGAACTGCTCCCGGGCGATCGAGTTCAGCAGCCGGTGGGTGGTGCTGACCGGATATCCGGCGCGGCGCGCGAGCTCGGAGAGCGTCGCGCCGTTCGGGGCCTCGCCCAGCAGGTTCAGCACCCGCAGCGCTTTTCCGACCATGTCGCCACGTTTGGCGTTGTCCTCGGATCTTTCCGCTGGATCCGTCACGGCTACCGAACCTCCCCTGTCGCTGCGACCGACCAGCAGGAAAACACCATTGATGTTACCTGCGGGTGTTGACGAGGTCACAAACCCCTGAATATGGTCTTTTCATATTACAGAAAAGTTTACCACATCGCGGTAAAGGGGGTCTCGGTGTCGTCCTCCGCTTCGACAACCCCGACCGAACTGGGCAGGCAGAGGTGGTTGCGACTGCTCCCGGTCGCCTTCGTGACCTACTCGCTGGCCTATCTGGACCGGTCCAACTACTCCATCGGCGTGGCCGGTGGCATGAAGGAGGACCTGGCGATCGGCGGGGGAACCGCTTCGCTGATCGGAGCCGCGTTCTTCCTCGGGTACACGCTGTTCCAGATCCCGGGCACCATCTACGCCGAGCGGCGCAGCGTCCGCAATCTGATCTTCTGGTGCACCCTCGCCTGGGGCGTGCTCGCCACTCTCCAGGGACTGCTGCAGCACGCGGTGACCCTGCTCGTCGTGCGCTTCCTGCTGGGCTCGGTCGAGGCGGCCGTGCTGCCCGCGATGGTGGTCTTCCTCGCGAGGTGGTTCACCAAGCGGGAGCGCGGCAGCGCCAACGCCGTGCTGATCCTCGGCAACCCGATCACGGTCATGTGGCTCAACGCGGTCTCCGGCTACATCGTCGAGCTGACCAGCTGGCGCGAGATGTTCATCATCGAGGGGCTGCCAGCCATCGCCTGGGCCTTCGTGTTCCGGGCCCTGGTCAGCGATTTCCCGTCCACGGCCAAGTGGCTCAACCGCTCCGAGCGGGACGCGCTGCTGAGCGCGCTGGAGTCCGAGGAGGGCGCGGGCACCCCGGTCGCCTCCTATGCCGAGGCCGTCCGGTCCCGTCCCGTGGTGCTGTTCTCCGTGCAGTACCTGCTGTGGAGCATCGGCGTCTACGGGCTGGTCTTCTGGCTGCCCAGCATCGTCAAGGCCGGATCCGGCCAGGGGATCGGGCTCACCGGGCTGATCTCGGCCATTCCCTTCGGGGTGGCGGCACTGCTCATGGTGCTCAACTCGCGCGTTTCCGACCGGGCGGGCACGCGGTCCCGCTACGTCTGGCCCTGGCTGCTGGGCGGTGGCGCGGCCTTCTACCTCTCCTACCTGGTCGGGCCGGACAACTTCACCGCGGCCCTCCTGCTGCTGGTGGTGGCGGGCGGCGCGATGTACGCCCCGTACGGGCCGTACTTCGCCTACGTCTCGGAGAGCCTGCCGCGCGACTTCGCCGGAGCGGGCGTGGCCTGCGTGAACGCGGTGGGATCCCTGGGCGGCTTCCTCGGGTCCTACCTGGTCGGATACCTCAACTCCGCCACGGGCTCCAACACGGCCTCCTTCATGCTGATGGCGGGCTCGCTCGTGCTGGCCGCGCTGATCACCCCGCTGGTGCGGTCGAGGAGGACGCCCGCGAGCGCGGAGCCCGCCGAACCGGAGCTCGCGGCCGGGAACGGGAACCGATGAGGATCGAGCGGTTGAGCCGCCACGGCCGGGTCCACACGGTGCTCTCCCGACGGGGCCGGAAGCACGTGGTCGCCGGTGAACCGGTGGACAACGCGGCGGTGCTGCGCCGCCCGGACGACGTCCCCGTGGTGGAGGAGTTCTCCGGGGAGCGGTTGGCCCCGGTCCGGCCGGCGACCCTGTTCGGGATGGCGCGCAACACCGGGGAGGAGAACCGGGCGCTGCCACCCGCGGCGTTCCTCAAGGCTCCGGCGACGGTGACGGACCCGGGCGCTGAGGTCCCGCTCCCGGAGGGCATCGGCCGGGTCGACGCCGAGGTCGAACTCGCCGTGGTGCTGGGCGCCCCGCTGCGCAACGGCAGCGGGAGCGAGGTCCTGGAGCACGTGCTCGGCTACACGGTCGGCATCGACGTCACCGCCAGGGACGCCCAGCGGGAGGACCCGCTGTGGACCACGGCCAAGAGCCGGTCCGGGTTCAGCCCGCTCGGCCCCTGGATCGAGACGGAAACGGATCCCGCCCACGCCCGGATATCCCTGCTGCGCAACGGTTCCCCGGTCGCGGAGGGAAGCACCGGAGAACTGGCCAGGGGAGTCGTCGAGGTCCTGGAGTTCCTCTCCGAACTGGTCGAACTCCGCCCGGGTGACGTGGTGCTCACCGGGGCCCCGGGCACCTACGCGCCCGTCGCGGCGGGTGACACGGTCACGGCGCTGATCTCCGGGATCGGCGAGCTGACCGTCGGGGTGACGAGCCGCGCCGCGCACACCCGAGTCGAACGCAACCGGACAGGGGGAGGAGAGCATTGAACCGAGCCCGGCACGGTCACGACGTGGTGACCCCAGGCGAGATCATGGCGATGTTCGTCGCCGAGGAGAACTCGCTGGAGCACGCCGAGCACTTCCGCAGGCGCCTGGCCGGAGCGGAGCTCAACGTCTCGGTCGGGCTGGCCAGGCTCGGCCACCGGGTCGGCTTCCTCGGCGCCGTCGGGGCCGACCCGCTGGGCACGCACGCCCGCAGGACGCTGGAGGCCGAGGGGGTCGACGCGGCGGGGCTGACCGTCGACCCGGCAGCGGGAACCGGGTTCCAGCTCAAGAACCGGGTGGCCGAGGGAGACCCGACGGTCGTGTACTTCCGGCGCGCATCCGCCGGGTCCCGCTTCGCCTGGTCGGAGTCCTGCGCGGAGCTGGTCGGCGGTGCGCGCCACCTGCACCTGACCGGGGTGTTCGCCGCGCTGTCTGCGAGCACGCTGGACTGCGCCCGCAAGGCCGTCGACCGCGCCCGCGCGGTCGGGGCCACGGTCTCCTTCGACCCGAACCTGCGGCCCGCGCTGTGGTCCGACCGGGGCGAGATGGTCGAGGTGATCAACGAGCTGGCCGAGCGGGCCGACTGGGTGCTGCCCGGCCTGGACGAGGGGGAAGTGCTGACGGGGGCAGCGGACCCGGCCGCCGTCGCCGACTTCTACCTCTGCCGCGGGGTGTCCGAGGTGGTGATCAAGCTCGGCGGCCGCGGGGCGGAGCTGCACACCCCCCAGGGCAGCCACTCGCTGCCCGCCCACCCGGTCGAAGTGGTGGACACGGTCGGCGCGGGTGACGGTTTCGCGGCGGGCTGGATCAGCGCAAGGCTGGACGGTCTTTCCGCGGAGGACGCGCTGCGCAGGGCCTGCGAGGTCGGCGCGCGGGCGACCACCAGTCGGGGTGACATGGACGGGCTGCCGACCAGGCGGCTGCTGGAGCAGCCGGTCGGCGCGTGAGGAACGAGAAGAGCGGAATGGAACTGCAGATAGCGCTGGACCGGATGGAGCTGGACGAGGCCGTCCGGCTGACGGAACGAGTGGCGGGCCGCGCCGACCGGATCGAGGTGGGGACCTCGCTGGTCAAGCGCTACGGGACGCGCGCGGTGTCCGAAGTGGTGGCCGCGGGCGGGGGCACGCCGGTGCTGGCCGACCTCAAGACCGCCGACGACCTGAGGACCGAGTTCGCGCTGGCCGCCGACGGCGGGGCGCGGGCGGTCACCGTCCTGGGGCAGGCCCCGGAGGAGACGGTGCGCCGCGGGGTCGAGGTGGCCGCGGAGCTCGGGCTGGAGCTGCTGGTGGACCTGCTCGGGGTGTCCGAGCGGCGGCGGGAGCGCCTGCTCGGGATGCTGCCGGAGTGGGTGCTGCTCGGCGCGCACCTCGGCAAGGACGCGCAGGGAACCGGCGGGTCGGTCGTGGACCTGCTCGGTGACTGGGTGCGCGGGCGCCGGGTGGCGGTCGCGGGAGGCATGACCGAGGAGGTGGTCGCCTCGCTGAGTCGTTCCGGCGCGGCGAGCCGGGCGATCGTGGGCTCGGCGATCACCAAGGCCGCCGATCCGGTGGAGCGGGCGAGCCGGATGCGCGAGGTCGCGGGCCGAGGGGCGTCCTGAGGCCGAGTCTCCGGGGAGAACCAACTCTTTTCCGAGAAGTCCTGTGAGGGGAGCGAGGAAGTGAATTCCGAGATCGAACTGATCCGTTCGGAGCTGGACACCGTCTGCCCGCGGATCACCGAGGAGGCCGTGGCGGGCTGCTGCCGGGAGCTGGGCGCGGCCGCGCGGGTGTTCGTGGCCGGTGCGGGACGCTCCGGCTTCATGGCCAGCGCCTTCGCGATGCGGCTCGTGCACCTGGGCTACGCGGTGCACGTGGTCGGCGAGGCCACCGCCCCGGCCTTCGCCGAGGGGGACGTGCTCGTCGGGGTCTCCGGTTCGGGGAACACGAGCGGGACGGTGCGGGCCGCGGGGGAGGCGCGCCGCGCCGGCGGCCGGGTGGTCGCGGTGACCACGGATGCGGACTCCGAGCTGGCCGCTGCTGCCGACGCGGTGCTGCTGGTTCCGGCGGCGACCAAGAACCGCGCCGCGGGCGAGGCCGCGACGGCGCAGCCGCTGTCCAGCCTGTTCGATCAGGCCGTGCACCTGGCGCTGGACGCGGTGTGCCTGCGGCTGGCGGCGGAAGCCGGCATCGACAACGCCGCGGCGCGCGGCGCGCACGTCAAGACCGAGTGACCGCGAAACCGTACACAGTGGACACTGGTGAGCGGGTGGCCTCCAGGTGAACTGGTGGCCCCGGTGGACGCCCCCGGCGCGGGCGCGGTCGGGGGCGTCCGCGCCGGGGGCGGTGGGGAAGGGGTCCCAATTTCGCCTAAAACTGGGAGTTTTCCCCATCAGAAAGCCCCTGTGGACGGTCCGGATCGCTCCGCCGACCCGTCACTCGCTCTGCAGCGCGTTGAGCTGCTCGGTGAGGTAGGTGTTCAGGCGCGGCTTGTCGGCCCCGGCGAAGGTGTTCCACTCGGCGCCGTCGTTGTTGCGCCGGGTGGTGACGCTGTAGCGGCCGGTCTCGGTGTCGCGCCAGCCGATGGCGGGCATGCGCGCGGCTCCTCCGTCGTGTCCGCGTCCGGTGACGAAGAAGTAGCCGATCCTGTGGGTGGGTTGACCCAGAATCCGCTGGGCAGCCCGCAGCTGCGGCCCGCCGCGGCGGACGGTGGCGGTGTTCTCGGCCCGGGACAGCCACGACGCGCCCGCGGCGTCCTCGTCGCTCCGGTCGTCGTGCACCGCTCCTTCGGAGGCGTTGATGGTGGCCGCCTCCAAGGTGCCCGCCTTCTCCTCGGGCAGCGGGTCGGTGCACAGCCTGGCGATCCCCCGCGGGTCGATGAATTCGACCCGCAGGTGCTCGGGCAGCTGGGTGGCGCGGACCCCGGTGCGCCCGCTCGCCACCGTGCGCGCCCGGTGGACCTGCTCGGTGGTCGCCTCCAGATAGGTCGTCGCGATCTCGATCCGGGGCGTGTGCAGCAGGAGCAGGGCCGCCTCGACGTCCTGGTCGAGCTCGTCGTGGTCGACCAGGCCACGTCGGGACAGCTCGTTCCACGCCTGGGTGCGCAGCTCGGAGCGCTCGTCGACGGTGGCGCCGTGGTGCTCCAGCTCGAACGGGAACCGCCGCAGGTTGATCCCGAGGTGCTCGCCGAGAACGTCGGCGGCCAGGGTGGACAGACTGAACGCTCGCGGCATCAGCGTCCGCCCTCCTCGTCGGGCCTGGCACCGATGACCGGGGGTGCGACCGCGGGAAGGCCGAGCTCGTCGCCGATCTCGTCGGAGTCGAGGACGTACTTGCGCTCGTGCTCCTCCTCGTCGTCACCGCCCTGGTTGTTGCCGAGCCCCGCTCCCACGGGGGCGCGACCAGCGCCGCGTCCCTGGGCCGCGGTGCCGCCCGCGGCACCGGCGGAGGGGCTGGAGGGCGTGCCCCCGACACCGGCGCGTCCGCCCGCGCCGAGCGCGTTCCCGCCGGACCCGGATCCGGATCCTGCCCCGGGGCCGAAACCACCGGAGTAGCCTCCGGCGCGTCCGCCGGAGTAGCCGCCCGCGCCACCAGCGCCCGCGTAGCCACCACTGCCGTAGCCACCAGCGCCGAGGCCACCACCAGCACGCCCGCCAGCACCTCCGTAGCCGCCACCGCCACCACTGGCGACGCCGCCCGCGCGCCCGCCACCGGCGCTGCCCCCACCGGCGCGGCCGACGCCGGGGATCTGCTGCCCGGGAGGAACGGGCGCCCAGCGGCCGTTGGCGGAGTTCTGGCGCATCCACTGCCCGGTCTGGGGGTCCTTGCGGTAGAGGGTTCCGTCGGGCCCGCGCACCACGCCGGGTGCCAGGCCGGAGTTTCCGGTGCTGCCGCCGGAGTTCCACGCGGTGCTGGTTCCCGAGGGCGCAGGCTGACCCTGGCCGGTGTAGCCGGGCGTGTTCACCGCGCCCGAGCCCGCCGCGGCCGTCCCGGCTCCGGTGACCGTTCCGCTTCCGGAGGAGTAGGTGCCCGTGGAGTAGGTCCCGGCAGGGGCCGTCCCGGTTCCGATGGAGGCTGTCCCTCCGGTGCCGGTGCCGGTGCCGGTGCCGGTGCCGGTGCCGCCGCTGCCCGAGCCGGTACCGCCCGTTCCGGTTCCGCCCGTTCCCTCGCCGGAACCGTTGTCGCCGCCGCCGGGGGTTTCCGGGGGCGGGGTGAACAGCGGGGTGTTCTCGGCGGCCTGCCCGAAGCTCTGCTCCATCCTGCTCATCACCTGAGCGGCTTCCTGGTGGGACTGCTCCGCCTGCTCGGCCTTCTGCTTGACCTCGTTGGCGCGCTGCACGATGGTGAACGGGTTCGGGTTGCTCATCAGCCCGGCCAGTTCGGACTTCATGTCGAACTCGGGGTCCTCGGGCATGGAGTTGCGGGCCTGTTCACCGGACTCGGCCTGCATGCCGAGCTGGTTGGCCGTCAGCTGGGCTCCTTGCCCGGAGTGACCCATGTGGTCGGAGATCGTCCGCACGTGCGCGCGCATCGCGTCCCCGGCGTTGCCGGTCCAGGTCTGCTCCGTCTTGGCAGCCGCCTTGTGGATGCGCTCGGAGAAGTCGACCAGACCGTTTCCGACGTCGTTGTAGTAGCGGCCCATGTCGTGCACATCGGAGGGATTGAACTTGTCCTTGACGAACCGCTCGAGCTCCTTGTGCGGGTAGGACTGGTAGAGGGTGCATCCCAGTTCCGAGGGGCGGCCGCGCACCACCTGCTCCTGGGAGAGCGTTTTGGCCTGCTGCTGGGCGTACTTCTCGGCCTTGGTCTCGGCTTCCATCCGGGCGAAGGTCTTGTCGAAGACGCCGCCGAGGAGTCCGCCGGATCCTTTGGACTCGAGCTGCTGCTGGTACACCTCTTGCTCGCGGTCGGCCACGTACTCGTGGCTGCTGTAGTTCTGATCCCCCTCGGACACGAAGACCCCCTCGGTTCCTCAGCTTTCCGGAATGTTTCTCTCTACCAGCGGGGCGACCTCGTTGGCGAGGTCGCAGGAATTGGTTCCCCCGGAGCCCTCGGCGTCGACGGAAATCGATTCCGAGGGGTTGACCGATATGGCGACTGTGCAGGTGTCGCTGTTCTTGGATATGACGAGCCTGCCTCCGCTGTCGTTGATGGCGTGAGGCCGCTGGTACGCCTCCGGGAAATCTATTTGCCGCAGGGACTTTCGCGGGTGGAGCGATACGCTGGTGCTCCCGTCGGCGAGTTGCCAGCTGCACGTCGACGGGTCGTCGACGTCCTCCGAGGTGCCTCCGCTCGCGGCGCCGAGGGAGCGCTCCTGCTGCGGCTTCAGCGCGTCGCAGGGGGACAGGCCGCTGAGCACCGGATCGCCGGCACTTGTCTTCGGCGGTGGCGGTGGCGCTTCCTCGGAGGATGCCGCTGAGCAGGCGGAGGACACCGTCATGGCGGTGACGAGCCCGAGCGCTGCGACCACGCCGCGGCGCATTCTCGCGGGAACGTGCATTGCGTGCTTCTCTCCAGATCCGCGTTGCCGGCTTCGGCTGTTTCTTCCGGTGCGGGGCGATCCCGCTGCGCGCCTCGGTGGCCCGCGCGGCGTCGTTCGGCTCGGTGGGCTCGTCGGATCAGCTTTCCGGGATGTTCTGCTCGACCATCGGTGCCGCCTTCTGCACCAGCTCGCAGGCGGTCGCCGTGTCCCCGGGCGTGTCGGCGGTGCTGTTCACCGAGATCGAGGAGTTCTCGGTCACCGCGAAGGCCAGCGAACACGCTCCCGATTCTTTCGCCAGGAGAGCCTCCCGTCCGGATACCTCTGTTTGTTCCTTTTCGTCTACGTCTGAGAAATTTATTTCTTCCAGTGGCTTATCCTTGTAGACAGAGATGTCGAAGTCATTTCCTCCGGACATCCATGTGCACGTCTGTTCTTCTATCTCGAGTATCTCTCCCGGTTCTGTGATGTCGAGTTGCTTCTTCTGCTGCTCGGTCAGGGTGGAGCAGGGCTCCATGCCTGCCAGTGGCGTACTGCTCGTCGTGGTGCTCGTCTCCTCGGCGCCCTGGGACTGCGGTTGCCCCGCTCCGGAGGAGCAGGAGGCCAGCAGGAGGGCGCAGGCCGCAGCTGCCGTGACGGTGGCGGCGCGGAGTGGTGCTGCGGTGGGAAGGTTGATCACTGGATGCCGTCCAAGTTCTGCTTGTTCCGCTCGTCGAGCTCCTGGTAGGCGGCGATCCCCTTGCGGATGGCCTCGACCACCTCGGGAGTCTGCCTGCGCATGGAGGTGAGCAGGTGTTCGAGGGACTTGTCGTCGCCGGATGCGACCTCCTTGTTGAACTCCGAGATCGCCTGACCTGCGGGGCTCTCCCCCAGCGGGGTGTCGCGCTTTACTGCACGCATTCTGCTTAGCCTGCCCTGAAGCCAGTCCTCCAGCTCCTGGAAGATCTGGATGAGCTCGTCGCCCGCCTCGGGCGTGATGGTGAACTCGCCCTTGTCGGCGGCGGTGACGATGCCGCGCATGGCGTCGTTGGTGGCCGACAGGTTTCCGGTGAGGTCCTGCTTTTCGGGCATGGTGAGGTGTTCCCCCAACGTTCGCGTACACGCTCAACCACGAAAATTCTACTGATCGCGCGCAAAAGCGGTCAACGATCAGTTGATAACGCGAATATAACTATCCGCCCTCGCGGGTTGGTACGAATGGAGGAGTGGTGCGCCACTTCACTTTCCCGGGAAATCCTCACCGATCGTGACGAGGAGTCGGCGCGGCATTCTTGAGGCCGTCCACGAAGTTCGCCCACGCCGCGGGAGAGACGGTGAGCATCCCGCGCTCCCGATCCTTGGTGTCCCGCACCGCCACGACGGCGGAGGCGAACCCGACTTCGACGCAGTTGTTCGCACCGCCGCTGCTGCGGGTGCTCTTTCGCCAAGAAGCCGGTGTCTGACTGCTGGTCATCCTGAGTCCTTGTCGCGCAGATTAGTGATCGCACGATCGAGTGTATGCATAGTTTCACGAGGCCCCAAAGCCGCGATGCGGAGCTGCTCGATGACGAGCTGGTACACCTCGATGTGGTGTCCACCGTCCAGAGTGTCCGCTTTGGTCAGGTCCTCCAGGTAGGCATAGGTGAACTCCCGCCCTTCCAGATCCAGGCGCAGGACGGTGAACGAGGTCCCCATGGCGGCGTGTTCACCGGAACTGAACGGGAGTATCTGGAGCGTGATGTTGGGGAACTCGGCCAACTTTCGGAGGTGCTGAAGCTGACGGCGCAGCACCGCTGCTCCTCCTACCTCCCGGTGTAGCGCTGCCTCGCCCAGGATCACGCCGACTTCGGGCGGATCCTGGCGCGTGAGCAGTGCTTGGCGATGCATGCGCGCTCGCACGGACTGGTCGACGTCCGCGGGAGGGACCACGACCGAGGTCGACACGATCGCTCGTGCGTACTCCTCGGTCTGCAGGAGTCCGGGGACCAGCTCGCCGTCCCAGATCTTCAGCGCATCCGCGTCGGACTCCAGTCCCATGTACTGGCGTGACCAGTCCGGTACCTTGCCGAAACTGCCTCGCTTGCGCGCCTGGGTCGCCAGCGTGCGCACGCGTTCGCCCTCCTCCGGGGAGGTGCGGAACAGTTCGAGCAGCCGTTCGAGCTCCGCTCGTTGCACTGTTGCTTGCCCCTGCTCGATCCTGCTGATCTTGCTCGGTTGCCACTTCGTCGACTTGGCGAGCCCTTCGCGATCGAAACCGGCCGCTTCGCGGAGCTCCCGTAGCTCGCGTCCCAGCAGAAGACGGCACACGGCGGGACTTGGTGTGTTCATGGCACTAGATCCTGCCTGCATCTCGAACGTCGTCTCATCACTCCAAAGTGTAATTGTAACTCGCATTGCGAGTTGAAATGCTACTTGTAACTCGGCGACGAGGAGGTGGACATGTCCTGGCTGTGGTTCCGGGAGCGGGAGGGCGGGACAGCGGAACGGCTGGTGCACGCGGTGGACGTGGCGGTCGGCAGGAGCTACGTGATCACCCCGTGCGGGCGGCACTTCGGGCGCACGGAGGTCGAGTGGGTCTCCGAACCCCGCAGGTGCTCCGGCGCCGATGCGCCCGGGGAGCCGTGCGCGGTGTGCGTGCTGCGCGTGCTGCTGACCGCGAATCGAGAGGTGTGGAGAGGAGACGAGAAGTGATCGGTATGTCCTGGGAGGGCCCGGTGGTGTGGTGGAACCCGGTCGAGGGGTTCCGGCACGCGTTCACCCCGGAGCGGCGTCCTCGTCCCGACCAGCGGCGCGAGGCCCTGTGCGGGCTGTGGGTCACGCTGATCGAACCCGACGAGGTGGACTGGCTGCTGCCCACCTGCGAGGTCTGCATGAGCGAGGCGGTCGCCCGCGGGCGGGACAGGGAGCATCGCCGGGAGGAGGTGGGCAGACAACTGCGCGAGCGGTTCGGCCCGGAGGTCGGCGGATGAGCCCGGAGGTGTTGCTGCACCAACCTCCGGGGCTGCTGGTGGTGCTCGGCACCGTGACCGCGCTGGCCATCGGCAGCGCGCTGCTGCCGCTGCTGCCGCTGCGGCCGAGGAACGGGCGGCGCTCCGGGAGCGCCCCCTCTGGAAGACGAGCCCGCGCGGCTCGACGCCGCTGAGCCCTGGGTGGGCACCGCGCCCTCCGGCCGCGTGGTCGCGGAACCGAAGAGCGCGGTGCCCTCGGCGAAAACCGTCGGTTCAGGTGACGTCGCGCTTGTTGGAGACCAGCCAACCACCGGCGACGAACACGGCCGCGTAGCCCGCGAAGATCAGCAGGCTCGCCCACCACGGGAAGTCGTAGCTCCCGCCGAAGACGGAGTGCAGCAGCCTGTAGGCGGTTTCCGAGACCATCGGCTCGCGCTCGCCGGCCACATCGGAGATGAACATCGGAACGGAGAGGTTGCTGACGATCCCGTTGGACGCGGCACCGGGGAGGTAGTTGCTCACCCAGCCCAGCGTGGAGTTGGACATCCCGGCGGAGATCATGCCCTCGAACACGAGCACGTAGCCGAGCAGCACCAGCACCGCCACCACGGAGTTGGTGACCATGGCTCCGAAACCGACCCCGAGCAGCGTCCACAGCACCATCGACAGCAGCCCGGTGCCGCCGACCATGAGCCACTGCGCGAACTCGCCGAATCCGTCGCTGCCCGCACCGAGCAGCCCGCCGAGCGAGGCGAAGGCGGTGTTGGCGATCCCGTAGATCAGGGCGATGTTGGTGTAGGCGATCAGCTTCGCGCCGAGGACCGCGCCCCTGGGGTTGGCGGTCAGGAAGGTCGTGGTCGCCGTCTTGTTCCGGTACTCGCCCGCCATCGCCAGCGCACCGAGCAGCGCGGCGAACACGGTCACGTAGTTCGTCGACAGCGACATGGTCAGCAGCCCGGTCGGCAGGTCCCGCCCACCGGTCGCCTGGCGGATGAGGTTCATCTGCCCGAATTCCGTTCCGCCCCATCCCGCGAGGAAGCTCAGCACCACCACCGGGATCAGCAGCGCCCACCACAGGTTGGTGGTGAAAATCTTGCGGAACTCCGCCTTGATCAAGCCGTTCATCAGGCGTTGCCTCCGTAACCGCCGTTGCCGCCCTGGTTGTTCTGGTCCTGCTGCGGATGCACCTGCTGGTAGCCCTGTCCCTGGTCGGGCGGGGGCGGTGTTCCCGGAGGCGGCGTACCCGGCGGTTGCTGGGGTGGCTGCTGCGATGGCTGCTGGGGTGGCTGTTGCGGTGCGCCCGGTCCCCACTGAGCGGCGCCCTGCGGCGGCTGCGGCCCTCCAGGTTGCGGCCCGCCCGGCTGCGGCGGTCCCTGCGGCGCGCTTCCGGTGTACTGGCCGGTGGTCAGCTGGAAGAAGATCTGCTCGAGATCGAGGTTCTCCTCCTGCATCCCGTGCACGGCCACGCCCGCGCCCAGCGCCAGGTCGGCGACCGTCTTCGAGTCCGTCCCCGGCACCGCGAGCGAGCCGTCCGGAAGGTACTCGGCGTGGATTCCGGACTGGCGCAGCGTCTCGACCAGGGTGGCTGGATCCGCCGTGCGCACGAGCACGCGCGACTGCTGGGCGGCGCGGAGCTGTTCCAGGTCGCCGTTGTAGACGCACTGGCCGCGGCTGACGATCACGACGTTGTCCACGGTGTGCTCCATCTCGCGCAGCAGGTGGCTGGAAACCAGCACCGTGCGCCCCGTGGAGGCGAAGGACTTCAGGAAGCCGCGCAGCCAGGCGATGCCCTCCGGGTCCAGCCCGTTGGCCGGCTCGTCCAGGATCAGGATCTGCGGATTGCCGAGCAGCGCGGTCGCCAGCGCCAGCCGCTGGCGCATGCCCAGGGAGAAACCGCCGGTCTTGCGGGTGGCCGCGCTGCTGAGGCCGACCAGCTCCAGCACCTGGTCGGCCTGCTGGTCCGGCAGGTTCAGCGCGGCCGTGTAGCAGCGCAGATGGGTACGCGCGGTCTGACCGGGGTGGAAGCCCTGCGAATCCAGCACGGCTCCGACGATCGTCGCCGGGTTGGGCAGCCGGGAGAACGGCTGCCCGTTGATGAAGGCCCCTCCGGCCGTGGGGCTGACCAGCCCCAGGATCATCCGCAGTGTGGTGGTCTTGCCCGATCCGTTCGGCCCGAGGAAGCCGGTCACCGAACCGGGCTCGACCGAGAAGTTGAGGTTCTGGACCGCGTTGATCGGTCCGAAGCTCTTGTTCAGCCCCTGAACCAGTATGCGGCCGCTGCCGTCGTGCACTCGTCCCTCCAGATCACGGAATACGTGGGCGTCTGACGGCCGTTGCGGTCGGGGATCGGCCGCCGAGCCGGACGCCAACCACATCCTGCCTCATGTGGCTCGCCCAGCGGACGGATGCGGCGTTTTCCGGCTGAGCCGGAGGAGTTCCGCTCCGCGGACGCGTTCCGTGGAACCGGTGTCTCGCCGCCGTTGCCCGGCAGCGGTGGACTAGCGACGGCGGCTCGGTGTGTGATCGGCCACTCCGGCGCGGTGGATGCGGGTGTGGTCCGTTTCCAAGTGGCCGCCCAGCGGTGGCACGGAGCTCGGCTCCGCTGCCGCGGTGTCGGCGGCGCCGGCCGCGGTGCCGCCGGGGGCCGCGTCCCGGGGAGTCGTGCGTCCGGAGGACGTTGCCTCGAACGTGCTCGCGGCGAACGAGTTCGACGTGTCCGCCGCGCCGGTGGTCTCGGCCCGCGCGGCGTCCGCGGTGAGCGCTGCCAGCTCGCCGGTGTCCCAGTGGCCCGGATCGCGGGCGCCGTCGGAGACGATGGGCTCGCTGACCACCGGAATGCTCGGTCGGGAGCTCTCCACGGCCGGTTCTCCGCGGGAGGAGCCGCGCGGCGACCGCCTGCCCGCCAGCTCGGGGGACCTGCGCGCGCTTTCGCCGAGCTGGTCGGGATCCTCCCCGACGAGTTCGGAGTAGGCGGTGCGCCAGACCCCGCACGGCCACCGGCGCGCCCGCAGCCCTCCCGGGCACGTCCGGCACTTGCCCTGCCCGTCCGGGCGGTGCTCGTCCAGCAGCGCGCGCAGGCCTTCGGTCAGCCGGTGCAGTTCCGGCCTGGCCAGCGCCAGCAGCTCGTCGGACTCGCCGTGGTGGGCGAGCTCCTCGAGCTGGTCCAGCCCGGTGGTGTCCTGGCGCGAGGTGGAGTGCTGCCCGGAGGGGACCTCCGGGACGGCGCTCCGGTCCTCAGCTGGGTGCCCGGCAGCGCTCTGCGGGGGCTCGGACAGCATCTCGGGAAGTTGTCCGTGGAACGTGGCCGTGCGGTGCGGTTGGTTCGTCCGCGTGGAATCGAGCCGCATGGGGAGTCCTTCGGGGGGACGGGTTCGGCTGTCTGGTGCGGAAGCGCCGCTGCCCGCGTGGACGGACGAGTGCTCGGGGTGTTCCGCCGGCGGGGAACGGCGATTCGAAGCACTTCGACCCCCCATCGGCACTAATATGTAAAGACTTCAGATTTCTCCCGTTTTTTCACTCTTAGGAGTGAGGCGGGTGGTGTGAGTAGCGGATCACACCGAAAATTTGGAGAACACGTGCCATTAGCTCTTCGGTAACCGGGACGTCATGTCCTACACTGGAGGCGGCGGCCAGCTCCCGGTGACCCCCAGGCTGGTTGAGCAGGCCGCCCCAAAAAGCCCCTCGCCCGCCGGGCGAGGGGCTTTTTGGCGGGGAGAGTTCGGCGGTGCCGGTTGCTCGGGTGGTTGCGTGGCGGAGGACTCCCCGCCGCCCGGTCAGCCGAGCACGCTGTCCACCTCGTCGTGGGCCAGCCCGTGCGCGGCGGCGACCGGCTCGTTCACCAGCTTCCCGTCGTGCGTGTTCAAGCCGCCGGCGAGGGCCTCGTCCTGCCTGCACGCCGCACGCCAGCCCTGGTCGGCGATCCGCAGCGCGTAGGGCAGGGTCACGTTGGTCAGCGCGTGCGTCGAGGTGTTCGGAACCGCCCCCGGCATGTTGGCCACGCAGTAGAAGACCGAGTCGTGCACCCGGTAGGTCGGCGCGTCGTGCGTGGTGGGACGCGAGTCGGCGAAGCAACCGCCCTGGTCGATCGCGATGTCGACCAGCACGCTGCCCGACTTCATCTGCCCCACCAGTTCGTTGGAGATGAGCTTGGGGGCCTTGGCGCCCGGGATCAGCACCGCGCCGATGACCAGGTCCGCGGTGCGCACCGCCTGCTCCACGCTGTAGCGGTTGGAGGTGACCGTGCGGATGCGGCCGCCGAAGTCCCTGTCGATCTCGCGGAGCTTGTCCACGTTCGTGTCCAGCAGCTCGACGTCGGCGCCCATGCCGAGCGCCACCCGCGCCGAGTTGAGCCCCGCGACCCCGCCGCCGATGACGACCACGCGCGCGGGGTGGACACCGGGGACCCCGCCGGGCAGCATGCCGCGCCCCCCGCTCGGACGCATCAACGAGTAGGTCCCGACCTGGGGAGCCAACCTGCCCGCGACCTCGCTCATGGGAGCCAGCAGCGGCAGCGTCCCGTCGGAGGTCTGCACCGTCTCGTAGGCGATGCCGGTCACTCCCGACTCGAGCAGCGCGTTGGTGAGCTCGGCGGAGGCGGCCAGGTGCAGGTAGGTGAACAGCACCTGGTCCCGCCGCAGGCGGGGGTACTCCTCGGCGATCGGCTCCTTGACCTTGAGCACCAGGTCGCCCTCGGCCCAGACCTCGTCCGCGTCGGAGAGCACCTTCGCACCCGCGGAGAGGAACTCCTCGTCGGAGATGGACGAGCCCGCGCCGGCCTGAGTTTCCACGAACACCTCGTGACCCCGGCTGACGAACTCGTGCACTCCCGCCGGGGTGAGCGCGACGCGGTACTCGTGGTTCTTGATTTCCCGGGGTACGGCGATCTGCACTGTGCTTCCTTCCTGCGTGTCTTTTCGAACCTGCTTGGGTGATCACCGAACCGGCGGTGGTGCCGGAGGGCTCGCCAGCCCGCATCCCGGCGCGTGGTCCGGGACGGCGGAGTCGCGCGGCAGGATCGGAGTTTGTGCGCACCACGATGCTTCGTCAGCGGCCCGACCGCATCATTCTCACCCCATGAGATTGCTCGGATCCGGTTGTGCTGTCGGCACAAACGGGCCCGTAGCCCGCCCGCGAAACCGCCACTCCGGAACCGCTACCGCCACGCAGACCCGACGGGGAACTTCGACGCTCACCCGTGCGGGTTCCAGCGTTCGCTCAACAGCTGCACCAGCAGCGCCGACCGGACCTCCACGTCCTCCAGGTCCACCTCCACGAGCAGGGAGATCCGCTTCATCCGGTAGCGGAAGGTGTTCGGATGGACCCGCAGCTCCGCGCCCGCGGCACGAGGATCACCGGGATGGCGCAGCCAGGCGTACAGCGTGTCCAGGTACTCGGTTCCCCGGTTGCGGTCGTGCTCGCGCAGCACGTGCAGCGGGCCGAGGGCTCCCACCCCGGCGTCACCGGCCGCCCCGGCCATCCTGGTGAGCACGAGCAGGTGCCAGAGGTCCTCGTGGACCGCCACCTCCCGGTCCACGGTGCCGCCCCGGAGCAGGGCCAGCACCTCGTCGGCCCGGAGGCGGGAGGTCGGCAGCTCGGCCACCGGGACCGAGGTGCCCGCCGCCACCAGCGGACGCGGCGTGTCGGAGTCCAGCTCGCGGATGTGGGTCAACAGCGCATCCCGGAGCGCGGGCCACCCACCGGCCCCCGCCCGGTCCGGAACCACCGCGTACAGCACCCCGCCCGACTCGGTCACCAGCGGCCGGTGCCCGATCCCCCTGGTGATCCACTCCCACATGGCGAGCCGGTGCCCCTCGTCCGTGCCGTCACCGGCGCGCACGTCGATGGCCACCACCCGGTGCGGCTCGGCCCGCACCGCCAGCTCGTTCGCCGCGGCGCGCCACCCCTCGCCCCCCTCCAGCACGAGGCGAACCAACCGCGCGGAGCGCTGCCGCTCGGAATCGGTGAGCAGCCTCCTGCGCAGCAGCTGCAACGCGACCAGCGCAGCGGTGTCGGCGAAGGCCGAGGTCCGCTGCTCGGAGACCTCCCCGGGAACCACGGCCCACATGGACCCGAGCAGCTCCCCGCCCATGCGGATGGGCACGACCAGCCTGGGCAGCGTCCCGTCGGGCTGCTCGGGGACGTAGATCGCGGAACTTCCCCTGGTCAGCTGGCGGAACGTCCCCCTGGCCCTGAACTTGGCCAGCACGTCCTCGGGCTGCCTGCGCCCCATGATCGTGGAGACGCGGGCGGGGTCGGTCAGCTCCTGTCGCGCCGAGTAGGCCAGCACCTGCGAGTGCGCGTCCTCGATGGTCACGGGGGCGTCGATCACCTCGGCCACGGCATCGGACAGGCGGAACAGGTCCCCCAAACTGGCCGAACCGCCCCTGTCCGAGGAGTCCGCCGCGCTCTCGGCGTCGGCGAGGGCCGCGCGCAGCAGCCAGACCAGCTGCGCCCAGGCCGCGCCCTCCCGCACCTCGATCAGGGCCACCCCCTGCCGCCGCGCCTCGGCGGCCACCTCGCTGGCGGTGGACAGCGGGGGTTTGAGCAGCACGGCGGCCGCGTCGCGCTCCCCGCAATCCCGCAGCAGCTCAACGGCCTGCCGCTCGTGCGTGAGCCCCACGCCGAGCACCACGTCGGAGGTGCCCGCCACGCTGCTCTCGCTCGGCTCGGCTATCACCACGTCCCCGACCCCGCCGGTGCTCTCCGGAGTCGACACCGGACGCAGCAGCGCGGGGCCCGCTCGCTCGACCAGCCCCTGGACGTCGACCATCACCGGCTCCTCGCAGTCGTGCCCGCGGCGGGATCCGCCGCGCGGATTCGGCGGAGAGCCCCGCCGGGGAGTGGATCGGCTCACACCGCGCGGTGTGGCGCGTCCCGGTATTCGGGGTTGGGGTTGGACACCGTCATCCGCCGGGTTATCGTTGCCGACCACAGCGACAATCGCATACCGGCCCACGACATCGGGCGGGAGAGTCCCGGCAGGTGAGCGGTCCTCGCGATCGCCGCGCCCGGGCGCCGAAGGAGCAAGACTCCCCGCAAACTCTCAGGCAGCCGTACCGTCCGATCGAGGCAGCTCTGGAAAGCGCCGCCCAGCCGGTCGGCGCACCCACGGTGCAAACCGCGACGGCGCGGTGAAGCTCTCAGGTTCCGCAACAGAGGGGGAGGCCGCCAGGTACGCGGACGCGGTATTCCCGGTGATCCTCGGAGAGGATGGGCACCGGGCGCGACCGTGATCGCGCCACGGCAGTCCTCCGGGCTGCCGGAGACCGTGTCCAAACGACAGTGATGGAGCCTCCCCATGAGCCTGCCCACGGACCTCAAGTACACAGAGGAGCACGAGTGGCTCGCCGAGCGCGACGACGTCGTGCGCGTCGGCGTCACGCCGTATGCCGCCAACGCGCTCGGTGACATCGTCTACGTGGACCTGCCCGAGGTCGGCAAGCAGATCACGTTCGGCGAAGCCTGCGGTGAGCTGGAATCGACCAAGTCGGTCAGCGACCTCTACGCGCCGGCCACCGGCGAGGTCACGGCGGTCAACGAAGCCGTGATCGACGACCCGGCCCAGGTCAACGCCGACCCCTTCGGCGAGGGCTGGCTGCTGGAGATGCGGGTCACCGAGTACGGCAAGCTGCTGGACTCGGCGCAGTACGCCGAGCTCACCGGTGAGTGACGGCCCGGTTCACGACCGTCGCGGCGAGCCCCGCGGTTCCGCAGGGGCTCGCCACACCTGAACACCGACTCGACGCGTGAAGAAGAGACGATCAATGGCGATCAGTGTCTTCGATCTTTTCTCGGTGGGGATCGGTCCGTCCAGTTCGCACACCGTCGGTCCGATGCGCGCTGCCGCGCGCTTCGCCGCGCGGCTGCGCGCCGAGGGCCTGCTGCCCGGCGTCGCGCACGTGCGGGCCGAGCTGTTCGGCTCGCTCGGCGCGACCGGGCACGGGCACGGCAGTCCCAAGGCGGTACTGCTCGGTCTGGAGGGGCATCACCCGGAAGTGGTCGACCCGACCGCCGTCTCCGGACGGGTGGACGAGATCCGCTCGACCGGCCGGTTGCTGCTGGACGGTTCCCACGAGATTCGATTCGATTCCGACAGCGACCTCGTGATGCATCGCGGGCAGTCGCTGCCCGTGCATCCCAACGGGATGCGTTTCAGCGCCGCGGACTCCGACGGGACCGAGCTGTGCACGGCGGTGTACTACTCGGTCGGCGGTGGTTTCGTCCTCGACGAGCAGGCCGCGGGCGCGGACAGGGTCAAGCAGGACACCACCGAAGTCGCCCACCCGTTCCGCACCGGGGCCGAGCTCCTGCGGCGGTGCGCCGAGACGGGCAGGACGGTCAGCGGGCTCATGCTGGCCAACGAGCTCTCCTGGCGCGACGAGCGGCGGGTCTCGGAGGAGCTGCTCGACATCTGGCACGTCATGCGCGAGTGCGTGCACAACGGGTGCAACAGCACGGGCAGCCTGCCCGGCGGACTGCGCGTCGAGCGCCGCGCCGCCGAGCTCCGCGCCAAGCTCGCCGACTCCGACGACCCGATGGAGTGGGTGACGGTGTACGCGCTCGCCGTCAACGAGGAGAACGCCGCCGGTGGTCGAGTGGTGACGGCCCCCACCAACGGTGCGGCGGGCATCGTCCCCGCAGTGCTGCACTACTACATGCGGTTCCTGCCCGGGGCGGACGGTTCCGGGGTGGTTCGCTTCCTGCTGGCGGCCGGGGCCGTGGGGGTGCTGTTCAAGGAGAACGCCTCCATCTCCGGCGCCGAGGTGGGCTGCCAGGGCGAGGTCGGCTCGGCGTGCTCGATGGCGGCGGCCGGGCTGGCCGAGGTGCTGGGTGGAACTCCGGAGCAGGTGGAGAACGCCGCCGAGATCGCGATGGAGCACAACCTCGGGCTCACCTGCGATCCGATCGGCGGTCTGGTGCAGATCCCGTGCATCGAGCGCAACGCCGTCGCCTCGGTCAAGGCCATCACGGCCGCGCGGATGGCGCTGCGCGGGGACGGCAGTCACTTCGTCTCGCTGGACAAGGTCATCAAGACGATGCGCGACACCGGCGACGACATGAAGGACAAGTACAAGGAGACGGCGCGGGGCGGTCTGGCCGTCAACGTCATCGAGTGCTGACGCGGGAGCGGCCGCCGCGCCGATGCCCGACGTGCGGTGCGGGGTCTCCCGCTCCTCCCGGCAGGAGCGGGAGCCCTCGTCCCCGGCACCGCCGGGCGACCACCCCGTGAATACCGGGCCGTGTCGCGGTTTCCCTCAGAAGTTGAACACCGCTCCGGTGTAGGCCTTCATCTCACAGGAGTTGGAGTACTTCTGGCTGTACTGCACGGGGGAGTTCTTCCAGGTTCCGGTGGCCTTGACGGTCACGGGCCGGTACACCAGCGGGCACATCGGTTTCTCCTTGCCCGCGCGCAGGGAACCGAGTCTGCCCTGCACAGCGTCGAGCTGTTCGCAGGCCGCGGCGGCTTCGGGGTGCGTGCCTCCCGCGGGGTCGCAGTGCAGCAGGGCCGTCCTCGACTCCGCCGTGCGGGTTCCCGGGGTCACGCGCAGCTCGAGCGCGCTGATCTCCCGGTCCGCCTGCTCGGGTCCGGTGGTGGCTCGTTCGGCCTGAGCGGCCGGTTCGGCCGCGGACGCCTGCGGAACGAGCGGGACCAGTGCGGTGGCCGCGACGGTTCCGGCCGCCAGCAGGGACCGGGTGATGAACCGAGAGACGCCCATGTCGGGTTTCCTCCGTACGAGATCGGCGGTTTGATGCCCAACATGGTTATCGGGAAGAGGGACTCGAACGCTGCAATCGAGCCACAAGATCACTACATCGAGTTTCCCTCTTTGGTGGGATTGCTACGCAGCGAGTTCGCATGCTGTGCAACGGGAAGCCGTTGGCCGCTCGCTCCGAATTGGCTCACCCTTGCGAGTGAGGATTGATCACGCGTGGTTGCGGATTACATCGTTGACCGCGCGCTGGAAGCCGTTGACCAGCACCTGGATGGTCAGTGGGCGCAGCTGGTCGGCCGTGGCGCGCACCCGTTCGCGCTCGGCCTCCGGACGTCCCCGCTCCACGTACGGGCGCAGCACGTTGGCCGCGAAGAGCTCGCGGAGCTCGCCGGCCATCCGGGCGGTGTGCTGCTCGACGATGTCCTTGGCCCGCAGCAGCATGTCCGAGGGCAGTTCCAGCTCCGTTATCCGCAGGCCGACGTCCAGCATGGAGGTGTTGGTCAGGAGGAACTGCCCGTCCTCCTCCGCGGTGTCGCGTTCGAGGACGCCGAGCGTGACCAGCTGCTCGATCTCCCGGTCGTCCAGCGCGCGCCCGGCTCGGCGGTCCAGCTCGCTGCGGTCGATCCGCTCCGCCTGGTCACTGGTCCACGGAGCCAGCAGCGCCCGTTGCAGCGCCAGCTCCTCGGGAGGTGCGTCCTCCGGGATGCGCTCGAGGTGCCGCTCTATCGCGCTCAGCGTGAAGCCGAGGTTCTGCAGCTCGCGGATGAGATCCAGCCGCGCGAGGTGATCCGCTCCGTACAGCCCCACCCGGCCGCGCAGGCGCGGCGGGGGGAGCAGACCGCGTGACGCGTAGAAGCGAACCGTCCGCACGGTCACTCCCGACCGGGAGGCCAGCTCGTCGATCGTGAGTTCTTCGTCGTCTGCTGTTCGGAGCATGGCCCGCAGGGTACTACTTGACCAATGTGACACCAGGAATGTAACACTACTGGCGTCAAAAATGAGGTCGGTCACGGCGAGCGGAGGAGGGCGTCGCGGTGCAGCGCTCGGAGGACGGATCCCCGGCGGAGCCGGGCGAGCGGACCGAGGGGGGCGGGCCCCTCGCCGGGGTGCGGGTCGTCGAGCTCGCGGGGATGGGGCCCGCCCCGTTCTGCGCCATGCTGCTGGCCGACCTGGGGGCCGACGTCGTCCGGGTGGAGCGTCCGACGAACCCGGGCGGCAAGCAGGACCTGCTCAACAGGGGCAAGCGCTCGGTGCTCGTCGATCTCAAGCACGAGCGCGGCCCGGAGGCGGTGCGCGCGCTGGCCGAACGGGCCGACGTCCTGCTGGAGGGGTTCCGCCCGGGGGTCGCGGAACGGCTGGGAGTCGGCCCCGAGGAGTGCTTCGAGCGCAACCCCGCGCTGATCTACGGCCGGATGACCGGCTGGGGGCAGGACGGGCCGCTGGCGGACACGGCGGGTCACGACGTGGACTACCTCGCGCTCAGCGGAGCCCTGCACGCGACCGGGGAGGCGGGCGGGCCGCCGCGGTTCCCGGTCAACCTGCTGGGCGACTTCGGCGGCGGGGCGATGTACCTGGCGGTGGGAGTGCTGGCCGCGCTGCTGCGGACACGCGCCGGTGGCGGGGGACAGGTGGTTGACGCCTCCATAGTGGACGGTGCGGCGCACCTGAGCACCATGCTCTACGGCATGTTCGCCAGCGGCGGCTGGAGCACCGAGCGCGGAACCAACCTGCTGGACGGCGGGGCCCCCTTCTACGACGTCTACGCCACCTCCGACGGGGAGCACGTGGCCGTCGGAGCCCTGGAGCCGCGGTTCTACGCGGAGCTGCTCGAAGGCCTCGGGCTGTCGGGAGAGCTCCCCGACCGGGACGACCCGTCCAACTGGCCCGAGATCCGCCGCCGACTCGCCGAGGCCTTCGCAGGCGGAACGAAGCAGCACTGGACCGAGGTCTTCGACGGCTCCGACGCGTGCGTCACCCCGGTCCTGTCGATGGCCGAAGCACCCGAGCACCCGCACGTGCGCGCGCGGCGGACGCTGGTGGAGAACGACGGGGTGGTGCAGCCCGCCGCCGCTCCGCGGTTCTCCGGAACCCCCGGCCCCGAACCCGGGCCGGTGCCGGACGCGGGAGCGCACACCGCCGAGGTGCTCGGCGAGTGGCACGTCGCCGAGCGCGACGACCTGCTGCGATCCGGTGCCCTGTACGGCGAGCTTGTCCGGCGAGAGGACGTGTGAGACAGATGCGCAGGGAAATGTTCGACGAGGACCACGAGGCCTTCCGGCAGACCTGCCGGACCTTCATAGCCAAGGAGCTGGTTCCGCACCTGCAGGAGTGGGAAGAAGCGGGCGTGGTCAGCAGGGACGCCTGGCGCAAGGCCGGCGCGCAGGGGCTGCTCGGCACCGCGATCGAGGAGCGCTTCGGCGGGGGCGGCGTCGAGGACTTCCGGTTCAACGTGGTGCTGGACGAGGAGCTGATCGCGGCCGGGATGACCGGCTTCGGGGCGCCGGTGCACAACGACATCAACGTCCCGTACCTGACGAAACTGGCCACCGAGGAGCAGAAGCAGCGCTGGTTGCCGGGCTTCTGCACCGGCGAGACCGTCACGGCCATCGCGATGACCGAGCCGGAGGCGGGCAGCGATCTGCAGGGGATCCGGACCACCGCCGTGCGCGACGGCGACGAGTACGTGATCAACGGGCAGAAGACGTTCATCAGCAACGGGATCAACGCCGACCTGGTCATCGTGGTGGCCCGGACCGACCCGGACCCGTCCTCCGGGCACGAGGGCATCAGCCTCCTGGTCGTCGAAAGCGACGCACCCGGTTTCGAGCGCGGGCGCAACCTGGAGAAGATCGGGCAGAAGTCGCAGGACACCGCCGAGCTGTTCTTCAACGACGTCCGCGTTCCCGCGCGGAACCTGCTCGGTGAGGAGGGGCAGGGCTTCGTCTACCTGATGCAGAACCTGCCGCAGGAGCGCCTGTCCATCGCCGTGGCCTCCGCGGCCGGGGCCGCCAAGGCGCTGGAGCTGACCAAGGAGTACTGCAAGGAGCGCACCGCCTTCGGCAGGCCGATCGGCAAGTTCCAGAACACCAGGTTCGAGCTCGCCGAGATCGCCACCGAGGTCGAGATCGGGCAGGTTTTCGTCGACCGCTGCGTCACCGAGCACGTCCGCGGTGAACTGAGCATCGAGCACGCGGCCATGGCCAAGTGGTGGCTGACCGAGATGAACAAGCGCGTGGTGGACAGGTGCCTGCAGTTGCACGGAGGATACGGGTACATGCTCGAGTACCCGATCGCGAAGGCCTTCCTGGACACGCGGGTACAGACCATCTACGGCGGTACCACGGAGATAATGAAGGAGATCATCGGCAGGCAGCTAGGCTTCTAGGGAGAGGTCGCCGACTGCCGAGGTGGTCTGCTTCGGCTCCGCCGGTGCCGACGTGACCACCAGGACAACCGAGTTGGCGGAGCAGCACTCGTCAGGAGGTTCGCGAGATGGACTGGATCGTCGCCCCCGATGATGCCGAGTGGCGCTTGTCCGAGGTGCTCCCCTCGGCGCTGGGGGCGATGGGAGTCGCGGGCTTCACGGACACGGTAGGCCTTCCCGAGTGCTCGAGCGCGGCGGTGCTGCTGGTGGACGGTCTCGGCTGGCGGTCGCTGCGCGAGCACGCCGCGGACGCGCCCCTGCTGAGCTCGCTGGACACGGGAAGGCCCGGCGCCGCGGGGTTTCCCACCACCACGGCCACGAGCATCAGCTCGCTGGGTACGGGAACCTGCTCCGGGCGGCACGGTGTGGTGGGCTACTCCTTCGCCGAACCCGGCGGTGGGCTGTTCCGCCCGCTGTCCTGGTCCAAGAAGGACGCCTCCGGCAACGGGCAGAGCATGCTGCAGGAGTGGCCCCCGGAGCAGGCCCAGCCGAACGCCCCGGTGCTGGAGCGCGCCGGTGCCTCCGGTGTGGACACACGGCTGGTCGTGCCCGCCGAGTTCGAGGGCACCGGGCTGACCAGGGCGGCGCTGCGTGGCGGCACGTTCCGGGGAATCCGCGCGGTGGGGGACCTGGCCGCCGAGATGCGCGAGTCGCTCGGGCGGAAGTCCCCGGTGCTGTGCTACGGCTACCACGGGCAGCTGGACATGCTGGGGCACGTGCACGGCCCCGGTTCGCTGCCCTGGAGGATGCAGCTGCGCCAGGTGGACACCCTGGTGCGTTCGATCGTCGAAGGCCTGCCCGGCGGGACCGCGCTGCTCGTCGTCGCCGATCACGGCATGGTCCGGGCCGACCCGGAGCTGTCCACCGACATCGACGCCGATCCGGACCTGCTGGAAGGGGTGCGGCTGGTCGGCGGGGAGGCCCGCGCCAGGCATCTCTACACCGAGCCGGGAGCCGCCGAGGACGTGCTCGCAGCGTGGCGGGAGCGGCTGGGCCCGGACGCGCTCGTGGTCAGCGCAGCGGAGGCCGTCGAGGCCGGTTGGTTCGGCAGCACGTTGAGCGACGCGGCGCGGGAGCGGATGGGCGACGTCATCGCGCTCGCGCGGCGCAACGGGATAATCCGTTCGATCGCCGAACCGAAGGAGTCCGCCCTGCGGGGGCAGCACGGTTCGCTGACGGCGGAGGAGCAGTACATCCCCATGTTGTTGGCGCAGGGGTGAGCGCGTTGTCCGAACCCGACGTCGTGGAACCGCGGTTCGACCCGCTGGGCAGATACGCTCGGCTGCGGCTGATCCGCAGCCTGGACCCGGAGCGGGAGCACACGCTGATCTACCGGATATCGGCGGGCATGGAGTTCCCCTGGGACTACACGCGGGCGTTGGAGCTGGCGCTGTTCCGGACCTTCTGCGTGCCGAGCATCTCGGAGCTGCTGCAGCGCACCGGGGAGTTCGCCCACAGGACCCAGAAGCGCTACGACGACACCTCGGTGCTGATGGAGGAGATCGGCAGGCACGGTTACGACTCGCAGCGGGGCAAGGAGGCGCTGCGCAAGATCAACCGGATGCACGGGCGCTACGACATCAGCAACGACGACATGCTCTACGTGCTGTCCACTTTCATCTACGAGCCGATCCGCTGGATCGACGCCTACGGTTGGCGGAGGTTGAGCGAGCACGAGCGCACCGCCGCCTACCACCACTACCGGCGGGTCGGCGCCCGGATGGGGATCCACTCGATCCCCGGCTACGCGGAGTTCGAGCGGTTCAACCGGGAGTACGAGGCCGAGCACTTCGTGTTCGCCGAGAGCAACCGGGTGGTCGGGCAGGACAACCTGGACCTGGTGTGCGGGTGGTTCCCGCGTCCGTTGCGCGGTGTGGTCTCCCGCGGGGTCATCGCCGGGTTGGAGCCGGAGATGCGCAGGGCGTTCGGGTTCCCGCAGCCGCGGAACTGGGAGACGCGGGCCGTTTCCACCGCTCTCCGGTTGCGCGGCGGGATCGAGCGGTTGCTGCCCGCGCGGCGGTACAGCAAGCTCGGGCGCGGCAAGAAGCGCAGCTACCCGAACGGCTATCACCTGGACGAGCTGGGAGTGCTCAACAGCGGGTGACCCGCGGAGCCCGCGGCGGTTCCCGTCCCGGTTCCTCCCCGGCTCGCCCCTGCGACGCGGAGTCGGAGGAACTCGCGGCGCGGTATCGTCCTTCCGAGGGGCGCGGATCCGAAGTCTCGGACATCGCCCAGCGCGATCTCGCGGCAGGCCGGCTGCCCGCTCTCGGCGGCTCGCCCCGCCCGTCCGTCGAGGGCGCTTCAGCGCGTTCCGGGGGCTTTCGCGAGGTTCAACCGCAGCTCAGCGGTGCTCGCGGTCCGGCGTGATCGCGCTCGAGGCGCGGTCGCCGCGCGAACGAATTCGGTGATCTCTTGTATCCAAGTTGTATTCAACCTATGATCCACGTTACATCGCCGGGCTCGTTCAGCGGTGAAGGCGAGGTGAGGAGTCGGACCATGGAGTCCACCGAACCGGCGCCGCCCACGCGGGAGGGCGCGAGCGCCGACCTCGACGGATGTGTCGAACTGCTGCGAAAACTGCTCCCCGAGCAAGCACTGATCACGGATCGGCAGCGCGTGCGGACCTACGAGTGCGACGGGCTGGCCAGCTACCGCACGGTGCCCGCGGCCGTGGTGCTGCCGGAGAACGCCGAACAGGTCCGCTCCGCGGTGGCGGCCTGCTCCGAGCACGGAGTTCCCTTCGTCGCACGCGGCTCGGGAACCGGCCTGTCCGCCGGGGCACTTCCCCGGGCCGACGGCGTGCTCATCGTGACCTCGAAGATGCGCCGGATCCTGGAACTGGACATCGCCAACGAACGCGCCGTCGTGGAACCGGGGGTGATCAACCTCGACGTCACGAAGGCCGCCGCGCCCCACGGCTACTACTTCGCCCCGGACCCCTCCAGCCAGCAGGTCTGCTCGGTGGGAGGCAACGTGGCCGAGAACTCCGGAGGGGCGCACTGCCTGAAGTACGGGTTCACCACCAACCACGTGCTGGCCGCGGAGGTGGTCACCGCCGACGGTGAGCTCGTCGAACTGGGCGGAGCGGCCCACGAGGCACCCGGCTACGACCTGCTCGGCGCGTTCATCGGCAGCGAGGGAACCCTCGGCGTGGTCACCTCGATCACCGTGCGGCTGCTCCGCTCCCCGGAGAGCGTGCGCACCCTGCTCGCCGGGTTCCCCTCCACGGACGAGGCGGGCGCCGCCGTCTCGGCGATCATAGCCGCCGGAGTCACCCCGGCCGCCGTCGAGATGATGGACGCCCTGTCCATCACCGCGGCCGAGCAGGCCGTGCAGTGCGGGTACCCGGAAGGCGCCGGAGCCGTCCTCGTCGTCGAGCTGGACGGGCCGGCTCCCGAGGTGGAGCGGACGTTCACCGAGGTCTGGCAGCACTGCGCGGAGCACGGTGCTTTCGAGATCAGAACCGCCGCCGACGAGACCGAACGCGCGCTGATCTGGAAGGGACGCAAGTCGGCCTTCGCCGCGGTCGGCCGCATCAGCCGCGACTACATCGTCCAGGACGGCGTGATCCCCCGCACCGCGCTGCCCGAGGTGCTGCGGAGCATCGCGGAGCTGTCCGCTGAGTCGGGGGTGCGGGTCGCCAACGTCTTCCACGCCGGCGACGGGAACCTGCACCCGCTGGTGCTGTTCGACGGCTCGGAACCCGGCGCCACCGAGCGCGCCGAGGAGGTCTCCGGGGCGATCCTGGAGCTGTGCGTGGAGCAGGGCGGGTCGATCACGGGTGAGCACGGTGTCGGGGCCGACAAGGTCCGCTACATGGGCCGGATGTTCACCGCGAGGGACCTGGACGTCATGCAGTGCGTGCGCTGCGCCTTCGACCCCGCCGGGTTGTGCAACCCGGGCAAGGTATTCCCCACGCCGCGGCTGTGCGGCGAGGCCCCGGGGCGGCGGCGCGGGGTGCACCCACTGACCGAAGCGGGATTGGCCGATCAGTTCTGATGAGTGCAGTCACCGAGGAAACGGCCCTGAGAGCCCTGCGCGAGGCTCTCGGGCACGAGTGGGTCACCGAGGCCGCCGAGACCGACCGGGTCGGCACGAGCCGGCCGAGATGGGTGGTGCACGCGGACGGGACCGAACGGGCCGCGGCCGCGCTGCGCGTCGCCGCCGAGCACGGGATGAGCGTGGTCCCCAGGGGAGGCGGCAGCAAGCTCGACCGCGGTGAGTCGCCCGAACGCGCGGACCTGCTGCTCGACCTCTCCGCGGCCGACGAGGTCGTCGAGCACGCCGCCGGGGACCTCGTGGTGCGCGCCAAGGCGGGAACACCGCTGCGGGAGGTGCAGCGCACCGTCTCCGGGGCGGGACAGCAGCTGTCCCTCGAGGACCCGCACCCGACGGCGACCATCGGAGGGATGATCGCCACCCGCTCCGCCGGGCCGTGCCGCTACCTGCACGGCGGGGTGCGCGACCTGATCATCGGGATCACCGTGGTCTGCGCCGACGGGACGGTGGCGAGCTCGGGCGGAAAGGTCGTCAAGAACGTGGCAGGCTACGACCTGGGCAAACTGTTCACCGGGTCCTACGGGACGCTCGGTGTCGTCACCGAGGCGATATTCCGGCTGCACCCACTGGCCGAAGAGCGCCGCTGGGTCGCGGTCACCCTTCCCGACCCGAGGGCCGCGGCCGAGGCCGCTCGGCTGCTCCGCGTGTCCAGGGCGATGCCCACCGCCGTCGAACTGGACCGTCCCGCGGGGCAGGGCCCGATCACCGTGTGCGCCGAGCTGGAGGGGCGCTCCGGGGTCACCCGGGAGCGGGCCGCGGAGCTGGCGCGTTCGCTGGGTGAGGAGCTCGGGCGCACGTGCGAGGTGAGCGGGACCGCCCCCGAGTGGTGGGGACGACCCCCGGGGGAGCCGGGGGCGAGCACGGGAATCCGGATGGCGAGCAGACCGGCCGATCTCGCGGAGCTGCTCGAAGGTGCCGGTCGGGTCGAGGAGGAAACCGGCGTGGCACTCCCGCTGCGGGGCTCGGCCGGACTCGCAGTGCTCGACGCGGGGGTTGCCGACGGCTCGTCCGACGAGTCCGTGGCCGCGCTCGTCGAGGGGATCCGCTCCCGCACGACGGCGCTCGACGGCCACACGACCGTGTCCTGGGCCCCGGAAGGCGTGAAACGGCTCGTCGACGTGTGGGGACCGGTTCAGCCCGGAGCGCTCACGTTGATGCGCCGCACCAAGGATCAGTTCGACCCCGAGCACCGTCTCGCACCGGGACGGTTCGTTGGAGGGCTGTGATGACCGACCGAACACCCGAACCGGGATCCGGCGAGCAACGACAACCGGTTGCCCCCACGGAGGCCGCGGCGAACCCGAACGGAGCCTTCGACGCGTTCAACCCGCCGCAGCGGGAGCTGATCGACGACTGCGTCCACTGCGGATTCTGCCTGCCCTCCTGCCCCACGTACGAGCTCTGGGGCGAGGAGATGGACTCGCCGCGCGGGCGCATCCACCTGATGGAGTCCGGCCTGGACGGTGAGCCCCTCTCGGGGAGCATGATCGAGCACTTCGACAACTGCCTGGGCTGCATGGCCTGCGTGACGGCCTGCCCGTCCGGGGTGCAGTACGGGTCGCTGATCAACCGCACCAGGGCGCAGGTCGAGCGCAATCACCGCCGTGAACCGGGTCAGCGCTGGCTGCGCAGGTTGATCTTCGGGCTGTTCCCCTACAAGCGGAGGCTGAGCGCGCTGCGGTTGCCGCTGGCGCTGTACCAGCGACTCCGGCTCGACGCGCTGCTGCGCCGGTCCGGGCTGTTCGCCAAGCTGCCCGCCCACCTGCGGACCATGGAGTCGTTGACCCCACCCGTCCGGCGCGCCTCCCGGCTGCCCACCCGCGTGCCCGCCAGGGGCAGGCGCAGAGCCGTGGTCGGCATGCTCACCGGCTGCGTGCAGCACGCCTTCTTCCCCGACGTCAACAACGCCACCGCGCGAGTCCTGGCCGCCGAGGGCTGCGAGGTGGTGATCCCGGCCAAGCAGGGCTGCTGCGGAGCGCTCAGCGAGCACTCCGGCCGCGAGGAGGAGGCCGTGGAGTTCGCCAAGAGGACGGTGGAGGCCTTCGACTCCACCGGGGTCGACTACGTGGTGATCAATTCAGCCGGGTGCGGATCCACGCTGAAGGAGTACCCGCGACTGCTGGCCGACGAACCGAGGTACGCCGCTGCCGCCGAGCGACTGTCGGCCAGGGTGCGCGACGTCGCGGAGCTGCTGGTCGAGCTCGGACCGTCCGCGCGGTTGAACCCGCTGAACCTGACGGTCGCCTACCACGACGCCTGCCACCTGAGCCACGGCCAGGGGATACGGTCGCAGCCCCGCGAGCTGTTGCGCGGGGTTCCCGGGCTGGAACTGCGCGAGATCAACCGCGGGGAGATCTGCTGCGGCTCCGCCGGGGTCTACAACCTGCTGCAGCCGAAGGCCGCCGCCGAGCTGGGTGACATGAAGGCGCGGAACGTGCGCGACACCGGGGCGGATCTGCTCGTGACGGCCAACCCGGGGTGCTCGATGCAGATTCGCACCGCGCTGCGCGAGCAGGGGGCGGATCTCCCCGTCGCCCACACCGTTCAGATTCTCGACGCCGCCGTGCGCGGGGAAAGAGCGGAATCCCTGCTGAACCGCTGACCGAGATCTTGTCTCTCGGTCGGATCGATGTTTTCCCGGCGCTTCCGGCGCCGAAATCACCACGCTGACCGGCGGAACCGCCGCGGTTTCTCCGGTGGCGCTCTCGCGCGGAATGTCCGGTGTCGTGCGGATTCCCGCACGAATTCGGTCCCGGTGGGAGCGCTGGACGGGCCGCGGGGAACTCCGCCGAGCAGTTGTCCGAGAAACACTTTCCGCAGATTCTCCGACCGGAATTCTTTCCCGGATCCTTGGAGGGATTCGTGTACCAGCAAACCCTCGATCCGCTTCTCGGATCGCTCGGCTGGAGCGCACTGGTCGCGGCCTTACCGCTGGTAGTCCTGTTCGCGCTGCTGGGAATCTTCCGCGTGACGGCGTGGAAGGCCTCGTTGATCGCCCTGGCGGTGGCGCTGGCCGTCTCGGTCGGCGTGTACGGGATGCCGCCGGGGCAGGCGCTGATGTCCGTCTCGCTCGGTGCGGCCTTCGGTTTCTTCCCGATCCTGTGGATCGTCATAAACGCCATCTGGATCTACAACATGACCGTGGTCACCGGTGATTTCGAAGTGCTGCAGCGGTCCTTCGCCAGGGTCAGCGCGGACAGGCGGATCCAGGCCGTGATCATCGCCTTCTGCTTCGGGGCCCTGCTTGAGGCGTTGGCCGGTTTCGGGACCCCGGTGGCGATCACCACGGTCATGCTGCTCTCGCTGGGCTTCCGGGCGCTGACGGCGGCGGTGGTCGCGCTGGTCGCCAACACCGCGCCGGTGGCCTACGGCGCTCTCGCGGCGCCGATCGTGACGCTGTCCAGCGTGACGGGACTGCCGCTGTCCGAACTCGGTGCGGTGACGGGAAGGCAGACCCCGCTGCTGGCGGTGGTCGTGCCGGTGGTGCTGGTCGGGATCATCGACGGGTGGCGCGGAGTGCGCCAGACCCTGCCCGCCACCCTGGTCTGCGGCGGGACCTTCGCGCTCGCGCAGTTCCTGTCCGCGAACTTCGTCTCGGTGCCGCTGACCGACATAATCGCGGCCCTGGTCTCGGCGGGGGCGACCGTGCTGCTGCTGCGCTGGTGGTCACCCGAGCTCGTCACGAACGAGCACGAGATGGCCGAGGCCCCCGGGGCGGCGGCCCGCACGGCCGACCGGGGAGGCACCGTGCTGCGGGCCTACGCGCCGTACCTGATCATAATCGCGGTTTTCGTGCTCGCCCAGATTCGCCCGATCGCCGAGGCCATGGACGC
The DNA here is from genome assembly GCF_011291845.1 of Actinopolyspora sp. BKK2. NCBI lineage: Bacteria > Bacillati > Actinomycetota > Actinomycetes > Actinopolysporales > Actinopolysporaceae > Actinopolyspora > Actinopolyspora sp. BKK2. The sequence goes on from NZ_JAANTE010000008.1 coordinate 87,028, forward strand.
GGTGACCGTCTCCTTCCGCTGGCCGGGGCTGGAGGTGCTCGACCCCTCGGGGCAGCCCCTCGCGCTCGTCGAGTACGACTTCGCCTGGCTCTCCGGGGCGGGCTCGCTGCTGCTGATCGCGGGAGCGCTCACGATCCCGGTGCTGGGGATCGGCCCCCGCGCGGCAGCCACCCGGTACGTGGCCACCTACGCGCAGCTCAAGTGGCCGATCGTGACGGTGATGTCGGTGCTGGCCATCGCCTACGTCATGAACACTTCGGGGCAGACGGCCACGCTGGGCAACTGGATGGCTGCGGCCGGCGGGCTGTTCGCGCTGATCTCGCCGGTGCTCGGGTGGTTGGGCGTCGCGGTGACCGGTTCGGACACCTCCTCCAACTCGCTGTTCGGCGCCCTGCAGGTGACGGCGGCCAACAAGGCGGGGATCGATCCGGTGCTCGCCGCGGCCGCCAACGGATCAGGAGGGGTGCTCGGCAAGATGATCTCGCCGCAGAACCTGGCCATCGCCGCGGGAGCGGTGGGGATGACCGGCGGGGAGGGCGACATCTTCCGCAGGGTGCTGCCGTGGAGCCTCGGCTTCCTGGTCGCGATGTGCCTGCTGGTCTACCTGCAGTCCACCCCGGTGCTGAGCTGGATGCTCCCGTAGGCGTTCGGGTGCGGCGGTTCGGTTGGTGCGGGCGCTGCACGGCGGAAACTCCGGCGGCCCGCGCCCCGGCCCTCGTGCGGGAGGTGGCCGCGGGCGACACCCGCACGAGCGCTCTCCATTGACTGTGACAGTGTTGGTGTCACACTCTTCATGGAGGACCGCCGCAACGAGGAGGCACCCCGCACATGTCCGAGGCGTTTGTCTACGATGCGATCCGCACACCGCGCGGTCGCGGCAAGAAAACCGGTGCGCTGTACGGGACGAAACCCATCAGTCTCGTGGTCGGGCTCGTGGAGGAGCTGCGTCGGCGCCACCCGAACCTGGACCCGGAGGTGCTCGACGATCTGGTGCTCGGAGTCGTCACCCCGGTGGGTGATCAGGGCGGTGACCTGGCCAAATCGGCCGCGCTCGCCGCGGGACTGCCGGAAACGGTGAGCGGTGTCCAGCTCAACCGCTTCTGCGCCTCCGGTCTGGAAGCTGTGAACACAGCCGCCCAGAAGGTGCGCTCCGGCTGGGAGGACGCCGTGCTGGCGGGCGGAGTGGAGTCCATGTCCCGCATCCCGCTGGGCACCGACGGCGGAGCCTGGGCCATGGACCCCGAGACCAACCTCGACACCTCCTTCGTCCCGCAGGGGATCGGGGCCGACCTGATCGCGACCCTCGAAGGCTTCGACAGGGAGACGGTGGACGCCTTCGCCGCGGAGTCCCAGACCCGCGCCGCCAAGGCCTGGGCCGACGGCCGCTTCTCCGAATCGGTCGTGCCGGTCACCGACCGCAACGGGATGACGGTGCTGGACCGCGACGAGCACGTGCGCCCGAGCACGACCACCGAAGGGCTCGCCGGGCTGGAACCCTCCTTCGCCGGGATCGGCGACATGGGCGGCTTCGACGCGGTCGCGCTGCAGAAGTACCACTGGGTGGAGCGGATCAACCACGTGCACACCCCGGGCAACTCCTCGGGCATCGTCGACGGAGCGGCGCTCACGCTGGTCGGGGGCAGGAAGTTCGGCGAGCGGAGCGGAATGCGCCCGCGGGCGCGGGTCGTCTCCGCCGCGCTGAGCGGGGGCGATCCGACAATCATGCTGACCGGTCCGGGGCCTGCCGTGCGCAAGGCGCTGGGCAAGGCCGAAATGGACATCGGAGACATCGACCTCGTCGAGATCAACGAGGCCTTCGCCGCGGTGCCGCTGAAGTTCATGAAGGACTTCGGAGTCCCGCACGAGAAGGTCAACGTCAACGGCGGGGCGATCGCGATGGGACACCCGCTCGGCGCCACCGGGGCGATGATCCTCGGCACGCTGGTCGACGAGCTCGAACGCCGCGGCCAGCGCTACGGGCTGGCCACCCTGTGCATCGGGGGCGGCATGGGAATAGCCACGATCGTCGAGCGCGTCACCGAGTGAGCCCTGCGCTCGTCCGGCGCGGTCGTCACCGAGAGGCCCCGCTGCGCGGGAAGCAGCACCGAGCAGTCCCCCAGCGGTGACCTCGCGGTCAACGCCGCTCCACGACGAGCACCAGCACCCCGCCCGAATCGCGCACCGATCCCCAGCACCCAGGTGCGGGGTCGAGGCCGCGCTCGGCGCGAACCAGTCAACCCCGAGTCTTCGAAGGACGGACCGATGAGCGAACAGAGCACCATTCGCTGGGACGAGCCCGAGGCCGACGGCATAGTCGTGCTCACCCTCGACGATCCCGAACAGCAGGCCAACACCATGAACGAGCGCTACCTGCGCTCGATGGAGACGACGGTGCAGCGCCTGGAGGAGGAACGCGACCGCATCTCCGGCGTCGTGATCACCTCGGCGAAGAGCACCTTCTTCGCGGGCGGGGACCTGCGCGAGCTGATCAAGGCCCGTCCGGAGAACGTGGACAGAACAGTCGAGACGAGCAACACGGCCAAACAACAGCTGCGCAGGCTGGAAACCCTCGGTATCCCCGTCGTCGCCGCGCTCAACGGCACCGCGCTCGGTGGTGGCCTGGAGATCGCGCTCGGCTGCCACCACCGGATAGCGCTGGACGCCCCGAAGGTCCGCTTCGGCTTCCCCGAGGTGAGCCTCGGACTGCTGCCGGGAGCCGGTGGGGTCGTCCGCACCGTGCGCATGCTCGGCATAGCCGACGCCCTGCTCGGGGTGCTGACCCAGGGGCAGCGGTTGCGCCCGGGCAAGGCCCGCGACCTCGGTCTGATCGACGAGCTCGTCGAGGACACCGACACGCTGATGCGGCGCGCCAAGGAGTGGGTCCGGCAGAACCCGGAGGCGAACCAGCCCTGGGACCGGAAGGGCTTCAAGATCCCCGGCGGAACCCCCGCCGACCCGAAGTTCGCCGCGAACCTGCCCGCCTTCCCGGCCAACCTGCGCAAACAGCTCAAGGGAGCGGACCTGCCAGCCCCGAGGAACATCCTCTGCGCCGCGGTGGAAGGCGCCCAGGTGGACGTGGACACCGCGCTCACCATCGAGGGACGCTACTTCGTGGAGCTGCTCTGCGGGCAGACCTCCAAGAACATGAGCAAGGCCTTCTTCTTCGACCTCGACCACGTCAACTCCGGCGGGAGCAGGCCGGAGCAGCAGCCCGAGTGGTCGGCGCGCAAGGTCGCCGTGCTGGGCGGCGGCATGATGGGCGCGGGCATCGCCCACGTCTGCGCCAAGGCGGGCATGGAGGTCGTGCTCAAGGACGTGTCCGCCGACTCGGCAGCCAAGGGCAAGGAGTACTCGGCCGGAGTGCTCGAGAAGGACCTCGGCAAGGGGCGGATCACCGAGCGGGAGCGCGACGAGGTGCTCGACAGGATCACCCCGACCGGAAGCGGTGACCAGCTGGCCGGGTGCGACCTGGTGATCGAGGCGGTCTTCGAGGACCCCGAGGTCAAGCACCGGGTTTACGCCGAGGCGGAGCAGTGGGTCTCCGCCGACGCGCTGATCGCGTCCAACACCTCCACGCTGCCGATCACCCACCTCGCCGAGGGGGTGAGCAGGCGGGAGGACTTCATCGGCCTGCACTTCTTCTCCCCGGTGGACAAGATGCCGCTGGTCGAGATCATCCGAGGTGAGCGGACCGGGGACGCGGCCCTGGCCAAGGCCTTCGACGTCGTCCGGCAGATCAACAAGACCCCGATAGTGGTCCAGGACAGCAGGGGGTTCTTCACCAGCCGGGTGATCGGAACCTTCCTGAACGAGGGCGTCGCGATGCTGGGGGAGGGAGTGTCCGCCGCCTCGATCGAGCAGGCCTCCGCCCAGGCGGGCTTCCCCGCACCGGTGCTGCAGCTCTTCGACGAGCTCACCCTGACGCTGCCGCGCAAGATCAGGGACGAGTCGAAGCGGGCGGTCGAAGCCGCGGGCGGCACGTGGACCGGGCACCCGGCCGACTCGGTGCTGGACAGGATGGTCGACGAGTTCGACCGCAGGGGGCGCTCCTCCGGAGCAGGCTTCTACGAGTACTCCGGGGACGGCGAGCGCCTCGGCCTGTGGGACGGGCTCGCCGAGCACTTCGGCGCGGGCAGCACGGACCCCGCCGAGATCGCCTTCACCGACCTGAAGGAACGCATGCTGTTCGTTCAGGCGCTGGAGACCGTGCGCTGCCTGGACGAGGGCGTGCTCACCTCAGTGCCGGACGCCAACATCGGCTCGATCTTCGGAATCGGCTTTCCGCCGGCCACCGGAGGAGTCGTGCAGTACATGAACGGGTACCCGGGCGGGCTGCGCGGTTTCGTGCGGCGCTGTCGGGAACTCGCCGAGCGCTACGGCAGCAGGTTCGACCCCCCGGCCTCGCTGGTCGCCAAGGCCGACACCGGGGAGGTGTTCGACGTGGGTGAGCCCGATGGGGAAGTTGTTTCGGCCACTGCTGCCTGACGGATGGTCGGCGGTGCCGGTTGCTTGGGTGGTTGCGTGGCGGAACCTCTCGCGGGCTCTCGCTGCGGCCAGGCCCGACATCGGGTAGCCACCTACACAACGTCGGGCCTTCCTCGCGAGAGCACCCCGAGAGGACCCGCGGCGGTGCCGACTGCTCAGGCTCGTAAGCACCTGGGTTGGAGCGGAGCTCTTGGTCGGGAGTTCCGGACCGGAATTCCCGGAATTCGGCGGTGGTGCCGGAGGGCGGCTCCGCACCGGGCGACCCGGTCGGACGAGCAAGCCCGGGCGCGGACTGCTTCGTCCGCGCCCGGGCGTTTCGCTCGGGGTGCTTCAGTTCAGCGCTCCCGCGGAGCGCAGCACGTCGCCCACGGGCAGCGTGCGCCCGCCGAGGCTGGTCCCCTCTCCCGCGGAGAGGGTCTCGGAGGGGTTCTTGACCAGGCCGGTGACCGCGTCACGCACGGCCCCGGAGGGGTTGTCGTCCAGCTTGCGCACAGCGGGGGACTGCTTCGCGGCCGGAACCACGTGCCCGACCTCGGGCAGTTCCACCGGTTTCTGCGAGCTGGTCAGCGGGGAATCGCTCACCGCCCGGGTGACGGTGCCCACCGGGTTGGTCAGCGGCTTGGCCTCGTAACCCTGAGCGACAGTGGCGTCCACGGCCGTGTCGGCCGCGGACATGCCCTCGTGGTTCGAACCGCGCGGGCCGACCTCGGCGTTGAGCAGCTCGCCCTCGCCGCTCTTGCTCTTCAGGACGCCGGTGTCCTCGGGCCGCACGTTGACCCCGACCTCGGGGCGGGTCTTGCTCAGCTCGTCGACCTTCTTCGTGGTGGCCCCGACCTGGCCGAGCAGCCTGCTCGCCTCGCCGGACTCCAGCGCGGGCTCCTCGTCACGCACCTCGTTGGCCAGGCCGTGGCTCGCCCTGGTTATCTCCTTGCCGACCTCCTTGACGAGGTTCGGCGCGTTCGCGTGCAGCGTGGTGTCCGCGCAGGGAACCTTCTGCTCACCGGGGACATCGGGCTTCTGGCAGGTGTCCACCGGGGCGGTGAACCCGATCTCGTCGGGCACCTGCGAGAGGTCCGGCTTGGCGAGGTCCGGCGTCGTGGCCTCCGGGGAGTCGGCCGCAGCCGTCCCCGCTCCGACTGCGGCGAACCCCGCGGCCACCACAACAGCGTTCAACGTGCGCGTGGTCCAGGGGCGCAAGATCAGTACTCCTTGAAATCCGAGGTAACGGGCTTGGTCGTCGACACGCCGAGACCACGTCGACCGGAGGGACGTGTTCGGGCGTGACAATCGACCTACGCGCTCGCATCGGAAGCACTGCAGACGATCTTGAGCGGCTGTTGACCTCTTACGCCTGATCGTGTGAGTTCGAGGTTGATTCGCTCTTCTGCCCCAGCTCCCCGGAGAGGCTCGGCCAGATCAACGCCATCAGGTGCTCGGTGACCTTCTCGGGGGTGACCTCCGGGCGGCTCTCCCGCCACAGCGCCATCCGCTCGCAGGCACCTATGATCGCTTCGGCGAAGGCCTCCAGGCGCGACTCCTCGGTCGCCGGTAGCGAACTGCGCAGCATGTTCGCCGTGAAGTCGACCTGCTGTCTGCGGACGGCCTCCAGCTCGGTGTCCAGTCCCGTCCCGGGAACGGCCGACTCGTTGCGCAGCAGCGCCCACGATCGCGCGTGCTCCTCGCCGAAGCGGAAGAAGGCGAGCAGCCCGTCGTGCAGCAGTTGCTCCGGGTCGCTCGCGCCTGCGGCCGCGGCCGAGGTGCACTCCAGCAGCTCCCGCTTGGCCCGCTCCAGGCAGGCCAGCAGCAGCCCGTCCTTGGAACCGAAGTACTCGTAGAGCATCGGTTTGGACAGCCCGACCCGCTGCGCGATGTCGTCCATCGACGCAGCCTGGTAGCCGCGGGTGGCGAACACCTCCTCGGCGGTTCGCAGGATCTGCTGCTCCCGCTCGGCCCTGGACATTCGCTTGCGACCGGAACTGGGTTGCTGGGCGGTCTCCACGAAAATCACCCTACCGCAAGTAACCCTACTCGTAGTAGCCTACCGGTTAGTAAGATCACTTCGCTCGACTCGGGAGGTATCGGGGGATGGGTAAGCGACAGCGGGAACAGCGCCGACACGACACCTCCGTCGTCATCGTCGGAAGCGGCTTCTCCGGGCTCGGCACCGCGATCCGGCTGAAGAAGGAGGGCATCCACGACTTCGTCCTGCTGGAGAAATCGGACGACCTCGGCGGGACCTGGCGGGACAACACGTACCCGGGCTGTGCCTGTGACGTCCCCTCGCTGATGTACTCCTTCTCCTTCGAGCAGAACCCCGAGTGGTCGAGGATGTTCGCCGAGCAGGGCGAGATCGAGGAGTACCTGCGGCGCTGCGTCGACAAGCACGGGGTTCACGAGCACATCCACTACGGCGTCGAGTTCACCGGCGCGGAGTGGGACGAGGACAGCCACCAGTGGCACGTTTCCACGGCCGACGGGACCGAGTACGTCGCCAGGGCCCTGGTCTCCGGGCTCGGTGCGCTGCACATCCCGAACTACCCCGAGCTGCCCGGCCTGGAGCGCTTCCAGGGGGAGAGCTTCCACTCCGCGGACTGGAACCACGACTACGACCTCACGGGCAAGCGCGTCGCTGTGGTGGGCACCGGGGCCAGCGCCATCCAGTTCGTCCCCAAGGTCGCCGAGAAGGTCTCGAAGCTGAACCTGTTCCAGCGCACCCCGCCGTGGATCCAGCCCAAACCAGACCGCCCGCTGCCCGAGCGGGTCCAGCGCGCCTTCCGCAGGCTGCCCCTGCTGCAGCGCGCGGTGCGCTTCGTCATCTACATGACCCTCGAGTTCCGCTCGGTCGCCGTGCTGCGCGAACCGCGCCTGCAGCGGATATCGCAGTGGCTGGCCAAGCGGTTCATCCGCAAGCAGGTGCACGACAGGAGGGTCCGGGAAGCCGTCACCCCCGACTACGCCATGGGGTGCAAGCGCATCCTGCTCTCCAGCGACTTCTACCCGGCGCTCAACCAGTCCAACGTGGACCTAAACACCAGCGGCGTGTCCGAGGTTCGCGAGAACTCGGTGGTCGACGGCGACGGGGTCGAGCACCCGGTGGACGCGATCATCTTCGGCACCGGCTTCCACGTCACCGACGCGTTCGACCACCTGTCGATCGTGGGCCGCGGCGGGCGCAAGCTGCAGGACGCGTGGAAGGACGGCATGGAGGCGCACAAGGGGATCACCGTATCCGGCTTCCCCAATCTGTACTTCCTGCTCGGGCCGAACACGGGGCTGGGGCACAACTCGGTCGTGTTCATGATCGAGTGCCAGATCAACTACGTGCTCAGCATCCTCCGCCCCATGCTGCGCGGCGAGTTCACCCAGGCCGACGTGCGGCAGTCGGCGCAGGACGAGTTCAACTCGCGGATCCAGTCGCGGCTCAAGGGGGCGGTGTGGTCCGCGGGAGGCTGCCAGAGCTGGTACCTGGACGAGAACGGCGTGAACCGGACCCTGTGGCCGGGCTTCACCTGGAACTACTGGTGGCAGACCCGCAAGGCCGACCCCAGGGACTACGAGATTCAGCGCTCGGGGGCGCGTTGAGCATTCGCACGGACGTTCGATAAACTTCCGCAGTCAGTTCGTGTGAGCCCATCCCGGCAAACTCGCAGGCCGCCGCCCGGCGGAGTGGATTCCGTGAGCCGTCGTGCTCCGGGAACCACCGGCGTTCGGAGGTTCCGGCGGCCGTCGCGGGTGAATGCCGTTGTCCACTCGGGGGAAGCCGATGTCCGAGGCCCGTGCACTGTCGTCCGAACAGATTCACGGTCTCCGTGAGGAACTGGATAACGGGGAAACGCCGACCGTCTGGTTCACCGCCTCGGCCGTCGGCGTGGACGCCGAGCGCTCCGGCAAGGTGGTGTCCATGGACGAACCGGCAGAGGGCGAGTTCCTGCAGGTGCGCCCCGCCGGTTCCAAGGACGTGCTCTCGTTCTCGGCGGCCGAGGTGACTCTGGACAAGCCCGCGCGCAAGCGCAGGGACAAGAGCTCCGGACAGAGCGGTGCCGGACAGAGCGGTGCCGGACAGGGCAAGGGAGCCGAGCAGTCCGCGACGAAGAGCTCGTCGCGGAGGGCCTCCGGTTCCGGTGCCACGTCGGCCGCGTCCACCGGCGGCGGCTCCACGACAGCCACGACCTCGACGAAGACCGACTCCGCGGGCGGTTCCTCGGCGGGGGACTCCTCGTCGAGGGGAACCGCGACGAGCGGGACTTCGACGACCGGCACCGCGACCGAATCGGCCGGTTCCACCAGGTCCGCGAGCGGACGGGGGAGCGGTTCGAGCGGAAGCACCGCGAGCACCTCCTCCGAGCAGTCCGGCGGGAAGGAAACGGCAGGCTCCAAGCGGTCGAGCACCTCCCGGAGCGGCACCACGGCCAGGAGCGGAGCCAGCCGCACCACGGGCGCCTCGGTGACCATGATCGCGGGCTCGAACGGGCAGTGGACCGTCGAGGTGAGCAACGGCAAGAAGCGGGTGCTGCGCCCCACCGAGATCCCCGCCTCGGCGGTGGGACAGGCCGCCAAGGCCCTGCACGAGGACGTGGCCGCGGCAGTGGAGCCCCTGCTCGAAGCGGAACGCGAGCACCAGCGGGCCCGGGTCGAACAGCTGCAGCGCGAGCTCGAGGAAGCCCAGCGCAAGTTGAACGAACTCACTTGACGAGGGTGCTCGGCTCGGTTTGCTCGCGGCGGTGCCGACTGCTCAGGCTCGTAAGCGCTCGCGTTGGTGTGGATCTCTCGGGTGGGAGCTCCTGTTGAGGGATCGGCGGTGCCGACTTCGGGGAACGTTCCGCGCGAAACGTTTCGAGTGAGCGTGGTCGACCGAGCTACCGAGCCGGGCGGAAGCGCAGGCGCTGTCCGGGGCGAGCCTGGGCCGCCCTGTCGACGTCGGCGGAACGAACCACCGCGATGACGGGATAGCCCCCGGTCACCGGGTGGTCGGCCAGGAACAGCGTCGGCTCGCCCGAAGGCGGGACCTGCAGCGCTCCGGAGACCATGCCCTCGCTGGGCAGCTCCCCGGCGCCGGCGCGCTCCAGCAGCGGGCCGTCGAGCCGCATACCCACCCGGTCGCTCCGCGGAGTCACCCGATACGTCCCGCTGAACAGCGTGGACAGCGCTCCTTCCGTGAACCAGTCGGCCCGCGGCCCCGGCACCACGGTCAGCTCGAGATCCCCAGCTGGTGGTCCCGGAACCGGGGCGGCGTCCACGACGGGGAAGTCCGCGGGGGGAGATCCCACGGGCAGCAGGTCCCCGGCGCGCAGCGGATCCGGCCCCAGACCGGACAGCGTGTCCGTGGAGCGCGAACCGAGCACCGGTTCCACGTCGACACCGCCCCGCACGGCCAGGTAAGCCCGCGAACCGCGTTCCGGTGCTCCCGTGGTCAGTTCCGCACCGGCGGGTACGCGCAGCACCGTGTTCACCGCGCCCCCACGTCCGTCCACTGCGATCGGACAGTCGGCTCCGGTCACGGCCACGGTGAGCGCCCGTCGAGCGCACAGCGCCAGGCCGCCGAGAGTGATCTCGATCGCCGCGGCCTCCTCCCGGTTGCCGACCAGCCGGTTGGCCAGCCGCAGGGATCCCCGGTCGGCCGCACCGGAAACTCCCACCCCGATGTCGCCGGCCCCGGCACGCCCCAGGTCCTGCACGGTCGCCAGCGGCCCGGTGGACAGCACTCGCAGATCGCTCAACGCGCCTCCTCGAACCGCACGCGGACCCCGGGCCGGAGCAGGGCCGGTGGCTGCCGGTCCGTGTTCCAGATCTCCAGCTCGGTGCGTCCGATCAGTTGCCATCCGCCGGGGGAGGAGCGCGGGTAGATCCCGCTGAACTTCCCCGCCAGGCCGACCGCGCCCCGGGGAACCCGGGTGCGCGATTCCGAGCGCCGCGGGACCTCGAGCCCGGGGGAGCCTCCGGCGAGGTATCCGAAGCCGGGGGCGAACCCCCCGAAGGCCACCGTCCAGTCGGTGCCGGTGTGCTCGGAGACCACCTCGCGTTCGCTCAGTCCGGTCAACTCGGCCACCTCTCCCAGGTCGGCCCCGTCGTAGACGACCGGAACCCGCACCAGCTCCTTCTCGGGAATCCCTCCCGGATCGGGGCGGGTCTCGCGCACCACGCGTTCGAGCTCGACCGGATCGGCGTGCCGCGGATCCAGTTGCAGCAGCAGGGTTCGCGCCGCGGGAACGAGATCGGTCACCCCGGGGAGGCTGGAGCGGGACAACGCGGAGTAGAGCGCGTGCACGCTTTCCAGGTCGTCCAGTTCGACCAGCAGTCCCGCGTCGGCGAGGGGGAGGACGCGCACGGGGTCACCTCCGGACTATCGGCGTGGGGGTGGTGCCTGCCGCGACCAGTCGATCCCGCACCGCTCGCGCGATGGTCACGGCCTCCGGGGTGTCACCGTGCAGGCAGATCGAGTCGGCCGCGACCTCCAGCTCGCTGCCGTCGACGGCCTCGATCGGTTCCGCACGCGCCAGCCGCAGGCAGCGCGCGGCGATGGCCTCCGGGTCGGTCAGCACCGCGTTCGGCTCGCTGCGGGGCACCAGCGTGCCCTCGGGGGTGTAGGCGCGGTCGGCGAAGGCCTCCCGGAAGGTGCGCAGTCCGCGCTCCTCGGCCAGCCGCAGCCACAGCGAACCGGGAAGTCCCAGTGCAGCGAGGTCCCGGCCGTAGCTGTGCACTGCCTCGACCACGGCGGAGGCCTGCTCGCGGTGACTCACGATCGCGTTGTAGAGCGCGCCGTGCGGTTTCACGTAGGAGACCTCGGCCCCCTCCGCTCCGGCGAGCGCCTCCAGGGCGCCGATCTGGTAGAGGACCTCGTCGGTGAGCTCGGTGGGCGCCATGTCGACGAAGCGCCGCCCGAACCCCAGCAGGTCCCGGTAGCCCACCTGGGCACCGATCGCGACTCCCTCCCGGGCCGCCCACGCGCACGCCCGCCGGATCACCCCCGGGTCGCCGGCGTGGAACCCGCACGCCACGTTCGCGCTCGTGACGATGCGCAGCAGCGCCTCGTCGTCGCCCAGTTCCCAGCGGCCGAAGCTTTCGGCGAGGTCGGCGTTGAGATCCATGACCGAGATCCTTTCAACGGGATTCCGCCCGGCTGACCGGGTCCTAGTTCGTCCTTCGCTCTCCGGGGCGGTCCCCGGCCGCGCTCCCCGGGCGTTCCGGCGAGGGCCCTCGCTCGGTGCCGGGTGCCGGGGTCCGGTCCGAGCGGCTCACGTGCCGGAACGGCCCACCCGCGCGGAGCTCCGCTCCGCCGCGAGCCGTCAACTCCAGAGGGCCGCCATACCTCTGAGGGAACTGAGCCCGAGGTACAACGTCAGCAGCCACGCGAGCACGCCGATCGTCAGCAACCAGCGCGGGTGCCGGTGGCCGCCGAGCAGGTCCCGGCGTCGGGCCGCCACCCACAGCAGTACCCCGAAACCGACCGGCAGGATCAGCCCGTTGAGAGCCCCGGCCAGCACGAGCAGCGTGGCCGGTGCCTGCTCCAGCACCAGGAACACCACCGTGGACAGCGCGATGAATCCCGCCACCAGCCAGGAGCGGCCCCACTCCAGGGCGGGGGACAGCGTGGACAGGAACGATATCGAGGTGTAGGCGGCGCCGATCACGGAGGTGATCCCGGCGGACCAGAGGATCACCCCGAACAGGCGCGTGCCCACGGCTCCGGCGGCGTGCCCGAAGGCCTCCGCGGTGGGGTTGCCGCTCGTGAGCGTGGCCCCTCCGGCGACCACGCCGAGCAGCGCCAGGAACAGCACGATGCGCATCACGCCCGTGACCAGCAGCGAGGTGACCGAGCTGCGCGTTATCTCCCCGACGTGCTCGGGGCCGCTGATCCCGGCGTCGACCAGCCGGTGCGCTCCGGCATAGGTGATGTAACCACCGACCGTGCCACCGAGCAGCGTGGTGATCGACAGGAAGTCGATCCGCTGCGGCAGCACCGTCTGCCGCAGCGCCTCCCCGACGGGCGGGGAGGAGGAAACGGCCACGTATCCGGTCAGCGCGATCATCAGCACGCCGAGCACCAGCACGAGGCGGTCCATGGCGACCCCCGCGCGCCTGCTCGCGAAGACACCGAGCGCGATCAGCGCCGAGACGGCGCCGCCGATCTTCACGTTCAGTCCGAGCAGCGCGTCCAGTCCGAGGGAGGCCCCGGCGAGGTTGCCCACGTTGAACACCAGCCCGCCGAACACGACCAGCACGGCCATGACCGAACCGAGCCCGGGAAGCACCCGGTTGCCCAGGTCCTGCGCGCGCGTCCCCGATACGCCGATGACCCGCCACACGTTGAGCTGCACCGCGATGTCCAGCAGGATCGACAGCACTATCGCGAAGGCGAAGGCGGCTCCGAGCCGCACGGTGAACTCGGTCGTCTGGGTGATGAACCCCGGACCGATGGCGCTGGTCGCCATCAGGAACACCGCGCCGAGCAGCGTCCCCCGCTTGGCCGCCGCTCTCGGCGGGCTCGTGGTCTCCTCGGTCACGGCGCTCCCATCCTCGCGTTGCCCGAAAGTGATTACAGATGAACAAGTGAATTGTTGAACAATTTTGCTGCATGTCAAGAGATCGCTCCGGTAAACTCCCCCCGACCCGTCGATGTCGCCAGGAAGCGCACGCGGCGGGTGCACCGGGAAGAACCACCACATCCGCTTGGGGGCACGATGGGCACCGCCGAGGACTGGGTGGAGCTGCTCGCCTCCGACCGGGAGCTGCTCGATCGCACGAGCACCGCCGAGCGAGTGGCGGACCTGCTGCGCCAGCGCGTTCTCGAGGGGGGACTCGCCCCGGGGACCCGGCTGTCCGAGGAGAGCGCGGGCCGCGCGCTCGCGGTGTCCCGCAACACGCTGCGCGAGGCGTTCCGGCTGCTGGTGCACGAACGGCTGCTGGTGCACGAGTTCCACCGGGGAGTGTTCGTGCGGGTGCTGTCCGTCGACGAGGTCGTCGACCTGTACCGCGTCCGGCGACTGCTCGAGACCGGTGCGCTGCGGACCTCGGAGGAACCCGCCCCCGAACGGGTCGCCGACCTCGGGCGCGCCGTCGACGCGGGGGAGCGAGCGGCACGCCGCTGCGAGTGGCACGAGGTGGGAACGGCGAACATGCGCTTCCACCAGGCCGTGGCCGCCCTGGCCGGAAGCCCGCGGGTGGACGAGACCATGCGCCAGCTGCTGGCCGAGCTGCGACTGGCCTTCCACGCGATGCCGGAGCTGCGGGAGTTCCACGAGCCCTACCTGGAGAACAACCGCCGGATCGCCGAGCTGGTCGGGGCGGGTCACCGCTTCGATGCGGCGAACAGGCTCGAGGAGTACCTGGACGCGGCCGAAACGCAGCTGCTCGCGGAATACCGCCGCTTCCCGGGGGAGACGCACCGTTGAGCACCCCGGCGCCGGGCGCGGCCCGGACGGGCTACGGGCGCTCGTTCGGGATGCTGCTGATCGTCACCCTGGGAGCTTTCACCGGGTACGTGCTGCTGTTGCCGGTGGTTCCGCTGTGGGCGGTGCGCGCGGGGGAGAACGAGACGGGCGCCGGGCTGACCAACGGCGTTTTCATGCTGGTCACGGTGCTGACCCAGCTGCTCATGCCCTGGTTGCTGCGCAGCTGTGACCCGCGAGTCCTGCTGGGGGGCGGAACACTGCTGCTGGGACTGGGGGCGCCGCTGTTCGGGCTGTTCACACGACTGCCCGGCCTGCTGGCCGTCTCCGGGCTGCGCGGGATCGGTTTCGGGCTGCTCACCGTGACCGGCAGCGCGCTGGTGGCCGAGCTGGTGCCCGCGCACCACCGCGGGCGTGCCGCGGGACTCTACGGACTGGCAGTGGGAACTCCCCACGCGTTGATGTTGCCGGTCGGGGTCTGGCTGGCCGAGACGCTGGGTTTCGTCCCGCTGTTCTGGATCGCGGCGGCGGTGCCCGTCGTGACCGCGGTGGCCGCGCTGGGGATCGGCGGGGTCGACGAGCAGTCGGGGAGGCCGGAGTCGGCGGGCGAGGCGGCAGGCGGCTTCCCGCTGCGCGAGCTCGCCGCGCCCTGGCTGGCGATGGCCCCGGTCTCGGTGGCCGCGGGAGGTCTCGTGGCCTTCCTGCCGCTGGCCACGGGAGCGACGACGGGATCGGCCGGGCTGCTCGCCTTCGGGATCGCGACCGTCGGGTTCCGGTGGGTCGCGGGACACCTCGGGGACCGCCTCGGTTCCGGGCACGTACCGCTGCCCGCGATGTCGCTGGCCGCTGCCGGACTGGCGCTGCTCGCGCTGGGCAGCGCTGGCGCCGGGTGGCTCGCCGTGCTCGGTGCGCTGGCGCTGGGAGCGGGATTCGGCGGGCTGCAGAACGCGGCGCTGGTGCTGATGTTCGAACGCGCCGACCCCGGAGCGGCCAGCACCGCGTGGAACGTCGCCTACGACGCGGGCAACGGGGTCGGCTCGGTGGGGCTGGGGGCCGTGGTGGCCGCGAGCGGTTATCCCGCGGGATTCGTGACCTGCGCCGTGCTGGTCGCCCTCGCCTTCCCCGCTGCCGTCGCCGCTCGCGGGGGGTGGCCGCGGCGAGCAGCGAGGTGAGATCCACCTCCGGTGCTTCCGAGCGGCTGAGCCGGGATCCCGTCCCGGTCCTACAATGGCGGTGTGAAGGGCAGGCTGGTTTCGCCGCGCTGGGTGCTGCTGCACCTGGTTTTCCTGGCCGCGGTCGTGGCCGCTGGCTGGTTGGGCTGGTGGCAGTGGGAGCGCGCCCACGAGGCGGGCGGCAGCTTCCAGAACCTCGGCTACGCCCTGCAGTGGCCGCTGTTCGGCGGATTCGCCCTGTTCCTGTGGTACCAGGTGGTTCGAGCGCTCAACGGCACCGAGCCGCACGAGGAAGCCGAGCCCGTCGGGGAATCGGCGGCCCCCGAGGAGACCGACTCCTCCACGTCGGAGCGCTCCCGCTCACGGCGCTCTCCGGTCCCACCCCCGGCGCCTCCGGTGACCGAGGAGGAGGACCCCCAGCTCGCCGAGTACAACCGTTATCTGGCAGAGCTCAACGCCTCCCGCAGTGAGTGAAGTTTTCCGTCCACCCCTTGGCGTAGGTGGTTCCGTGGCGGAACCTCAGTCGGCGCCCGGCTGCGGGTGCCCCGACATCGGGTAGCGACCTACACAACGTCGGGGCCGTCCTCGCCGGGCACTCGACTGAGAACCCGCGGCGGTGCCGGTTGCGTGGGCTCACAGCGTTCGCGTTGGGGTGACGCTCTGGTCGGGAGTTCTTGTTTGAGGGTTCGCGTCGGCTCGGTTCGCTCGGTGGGTTTCGCAGCGGACCAACTGTTCCGAACGACGCATCCGGGGGACACCGGTGCGAGGATCGCCCCGGAGTGGGTCCGGGGCGTCAGCCGTTGAACTCGATCCTGCCGAACTGGCTGCCCTGCACGACGTTGTTGGCCGTTCCGGAGAACTGGTTGTTGACCGCGTGGTTTCCGGAGCCGGCCAGCTCCTGGTGGATCGGGGCGCCCTCCGCGCGGAGCTTCGCGGAGAACTCGCCGTCATCGGACTCCAGCCGGTCCAGGCGGCGCGCCAGCGCGGCTACCTTCGGGTGATCGGCCGGGCGGTCATCGGCCGCCTCCAACGCCGCGGCGGTTTCCGGGTCCTCTTCGGACTTTCCGCGCAGCAGTTCGCGCACCTTGGTCAGCGCGGCCGAACCGGCACTGCCGAGTGCCGCGGCCGCCTGTCCGGCGAGCGCGGCTGCGACGGATTCGAGGAACGGGTCGGTCATGCTGCCTCCGACTGGATGCGCGCACCGGTCGTTGACCGCCCAACCGGTCCGCTGCGGACGGTGTTGACTCGCTCAGTGTATCCGCGCGTGCGTCCACCGTGTTCCGCGAATCGATCTTTCCGCGTCCCCGCTCCACGCCGCTGCGAGGTGATTTCGGTCACCGCCGCGTCACCGCGCCGGTGGTTCCTCCGGCGTACGGGCTCGTGAACGGGTGCACAGCGGAGTTGTGGCGGGCGGGGATGTGATATCAAAGTGGCTGAGCGACGACGGGGAATCGGGACGGTGCCCGATGCGACCCGGCGCCACGATCCCTCGTGGGTTCCACGGCCCTCGCCGGTTTCGAGGGCGCGGTTTGTTCCGGAACCCGATGTCGATGCTCTGCTCCGTGTACACGAGTGTGATTGGGGCTGGCGTGCGGCGCGGTGGCGTGCTGTTGAAACTGTTCGGACTTTGCGTACTCGCCGGGGTGCTGGTGGCCAGCCTCATGCTGCCCGCGGCTCTCGGCGCCGGGGCGGCGGTGAACGAGACCACCTCGGCCATGTCGCGAATGTCCAAATCGCTCCAAAAGGCGCGAATGCCGTTGACCACCAAGGTGTTGGACAGGAACGGCGATCCGATCGCCTACTTCTACGACGACTACCGGATTCCCACTCCCCCGGGCAAGATCTCGAAGACCATGAAGTCCGCGATCACCGCGATCGAGGACAAGCGGTTCTGGGAGCACAACGGTGTCGACTGGCAGGGCACCATGCGCGCGCTCGCCACCAACGTCAGCAGCGGCTCGGTGGAGGAGGGCGCCTCCACCCTGACCCAGCAGTACGTGAAGAACTACCTGGTGCACGTGGCCGCGGACAGCAAGATGGAGCGGCACGACGCGAAGGAGACCACCGTCGCGCGCAAGCTGCGCGAGGCGCGACTCGCGGTGGAACTGGAACGCACCATGTCCAAGGAGGAGATCCTGACCTCCTACCTCAACGTGGTGCCCTTCGGCAACCAGACCTTCGGGGTGGGAGCCGCCGCGCAGACCTACTTCGGCACCACGCCGGACAAGCTGACCGTTTCGCAGTCGGCGCTGCTGGCCGCGCTGGTCAACGCCCCGGGAGCGCTCAACCCGAACGTGAACCCCGAGGACGCCAAGAACCGGCGCAACATGGTGATCGACCGGATGGCCAGCCCCGACAACGGGATCCGCATCACCGAGGAGGACGCCGAGCGGGCCAAGAAGAAACCGCTCGGGGTGCTGGATCCGCTCGGCCGTCCGCCGAGCAGCTGCATCGGCGCCGGGGGCAGTGCCACCAACGGCTTCTTCTGCACCTACCTGCGCGACTACCTGAACCGCGCGGGATTCAGCGACAAGGAACTGGACCAGGGCGGCTACACCATCCGCAGCACGCTGGACCCGAAGGCGACCAAGGCGGCCAAGAAGGCGGCAGAGGCGCAGATTCCGAAGCGCTCCGACGAGGCGGCAAATCCGATGGCGATCGTCGAGCCCGGCCAGGACAAGCACGAGGTTCGCGCGCTGGTGGCCAACAAGGACTTCGGCAACGACGCCAGCGAGGGGCAGACGGCCTACGACATCGTCAGCAAGGTTCAACCCTGGGGTGCGGGATCGGTGTTCAAGATCTTCACCGCGGCCGCCGCCATCCAGCAGGGCATGAGCCCGTACGACGAGATCCCCGTGCCCGCCGAGTACACCACCCACGCGTTCGGCGGTGGGAAGGCGTGGACGGTGCACAACGCCGAGGGCGTGAGTCCGGGTTCCAGAACCCTGCAGGAGGCGCTGGCGACCTCGCCCAACACCGGGTTCGTGATGCTGCTGGAAAAGGTCGGGCTGGACAACGCCGTGGACATGGCGACCAAGCTCGGGCTGCGCCGCAGCATGACCGAGGTGGACGAGAACGGCTACTCGCTGGAGGAAGGCGAGCCGACCCACGCGGAGGCGATCAAGCAGCACGACAAGGGCTCGTTCACGCTGGGCGTGGACTCGGTGAGCGTGCTGGAGCTGTCCAACGTGATGGCCACCATCGCCAGCGACGGAAAGTGGTGTCCGCCCACTCCGGTGACCTCGATGACCGATCGCAACGGTGACCCGGTCGGGCTCAAGGGGCAGTCCTGCGAGCAGGTGGTCTCACCGCACACCGCGCACGGGCTGGCGCAGGGACTGGGCGACGACCACAAGCCGGGAGGCACCTCGCACGCGGCCGCCAAGGAAGCGGGGTGGAACCGCCCGCTGATGGCCAAGACGGGAACCACCCAGAACTACCGCTCGGCGGTGCTGGTCGGGGCCACCCCGCAGATGGCCGGGGCCGTGATGACCTACTCCACCGGCGGTAGTCCGGAGGGGATCTGCGTCAACGGCAGCGCCCCGCCGTACCAGTGCGGGGACTTGGCGGGCAACCTCTACGGCGGGACGATCCCGGCCCGGACCTTCTACCCCGCGATGAAGAAGATCCACGAGGGCAAGCCGGTCAAGCAGCTGCCGAAGGTGCGCGGCGACTGACGGTCCCCTCGACGCGCCACCCGAGCAAGCTCGCGCGGCCGCGGCTCGCCACCCCGGCAGTCGGCACCGTCGCGGGCTCTCCCGTGGTGCTCTCGCGAGGAAGGCCCGACATCGGGTAGCCACCTACACGATGTCGGGCCGCGCCGCAGCGAGAGCCCGCGAGAAGGTTCCGCCCAGCGAGCACCTGCGGCAAGGGCGAGCGGAACGCTTCGATCAGCGGTGGTGGAAGCGGGGAACGCCACGGCTGATCCCCGGCTCGTCCACCTCGCGCGCGGGAAGTCGCACCGGGAGCTTCTGCAGCGCGATCAGCAGCAGGATCAGCAGTCCCAGCACGATCCAGCCGGTCCAGCCGAGCAGCCCCACCGAGACGTTGGAGACCGGCTCGCCCGGTGCGTTGAACACCGTGGGCAGCAGCGCCGCGGCGTTGAGGAAGCCGTGCGCGATCGCGGCGGGCCAGACGCTGCCGGAGGCCAGCCGCAGCCAGCCCAGCAGCGTGCCGACCAGCACGCAGAAGACGGTCATCAGCAGGAAGGCGGCCACGCTGGGCACGGCGGGGTAGTTGTAGCCGAGCAGCAGCAGCGGGGCGTGCCACAGTCCCCACAGCACTCCGGTGACCAGGAACGCCCCCGGCTGTCCCAGCGGAAGCAGCGCCCTGTTCAGGTAACCGCGCCACCCCAGTTCCTCGCCTGCGGCGGGAACGACGTTGAGCCACCCGAACACGAACACGTTCACCAGCAGGAGCAGCAGGCTGGTGATCGCGGAGTCCGGGGTCTGCTCGGTCAGGGCGAACTGCAGCTGTCCCGGCAGGTCCGTGAAGTCCAGCCAGCGCGCGTCGTAGACGGTCAACGCCCATCCGACGACCAGCGTCAGCATCATCGCCAGCGGCGCGCCGAACCAACCGAGCAGGCCGTACTTCCACCACCCGCGCACTCCGCGCGGGTGGGTGATGCCGATCTCGCGCAGCACGCGCCTGCTCGGGCTGATCCACCTGCTCGTCACCAGGGCGGCGACGCTGGGCATGAACATCATGGCGATCAACAGGGGCGGGTACCAGGTCGAGTTCAGCCCCTCGCCGGAAAGCCACAGCGGCAGGGTCAGCAACCACGCCGGGATGTAGGCGATCAGAACGAAGCCGACCGCACCGCGAACGTCCACTCGGTCGTACTCGGAGTTCATCCGCTCAATCATGCCAACTCCCCGACGACGTGATCAGCACAACCCTCCGCTCGATCCCCGTGCCCGCTCGTGAGCCCGAGCGGGCACGGGGTCGGTCGAGCGCGGAGTCAGGTGCTCAGCGAGTCACGCACCCGCCGCGCAGCGGTGCGCACGTTGCCCAGCGCCGCTTTCACCTCCTCGTAGCCGCGGGTCTTGAGCCCGCAGTCCGGGTTGACCCAGAGGCGTTCGGCCGGGACGGCCTCCAGCGCCGCGTGCAGCAGCTTCTCGATCTCGTCCACCTCGGGGACCCGCGGGGAGTGGATGTCGTGGACACCCGGCCCCACCCCGTTGGCGAAACCGACCGAGTTGAGGTCGTCCAGCACCTCCATCCTGGAGCGCGCCGCCTCCAGGCTGGTCACGTCCGCGTCCAGGTCCACGATCGCGTTGATGACCTCACCGAACTCCGAGTAGCACAGGTGGGTGTGGATCTGGGTGGAGTCGCTGACCCCCGAGGTGGCCAGCCGGAAGGAGCGCACCGCCCAGTCCAGGTACTGCGCGTGCTGCTCGGAGCGCAACGGCAGCAGCTCGCGCAGCGCGGGTTCGTCCACCTGCACCACGCCGACACCAGCCGACTCGAGGTCGACCACCTCGTCGCGGATGGCCATGGCCACCTGGTTCGCGGTCTCGGCCAGCGGCTGGTCGTTCCGGACGAAGGACCAGGCGAGGATGGTGACAGGACCGGTGAGCATGCCCTTCACCGGTTTGTCGGTCATGCTGCGGGCCGTCTCCGTCCACCCGACGGTGATCGGCTCGGGGCGCGAGACGTCGCCGAACAGGATCGGCGGCCGCACGCACCGCGAACCGTAGGACTGCACCCAGCCGTTCTCGGTGCTGACGAAGCCCTCCAAGTGCTCGGCGAAGTACTGAACCATGTCGTTGCGCTCGGGTTCGCCGTGCACGAGCACGTCGAGCCCGAGCTCCTCCTGCAGGTCGATCACACGGCGGATCTCGCCGGTCATCGCGGACTCGTAGGTGGCCCGGTCGATCCGGCCGTTGTGGAACCGCGCGCGTGCCCCGCGCACCTCGGAGGTCTGCGGGAAGGAACCGATCGTGGTGGTCGGCAGCGGCGGCAGGTCGAGCGCCCGCTGCTGCTCCGCACGCCGCTTCGCGGGGTCGCCACGCCGCGCGTGCTCGGGACGCAGCTCCGAGGTGCGCGAGCGCACCCGCTCGTCGCGCGACCTGGCCGCGGCCCGGCGGTCCTCGACCGCGGCACGCCCCCTGTCGAGCTGCTCGCGAACGACGTGACGGCCCTCGTGCAGCGCGCGGTCGAGCAGCACGACCTCCTCGACCTTCTGCTCGGCGAAGGCCAACCACGACTTGACCTGCGGGTCGATCTCGCGTTCGGCCGAGACGTCGTGGGGGACGTGCAGCAGCGAGCAGGAGGTCCCGATCGAGACCTCACCGGCGACGCCGAGCAGGGTGGCCGCGGTGGAGAGGGCCTCGTCGAGGTCGCAGCGCCAGATGTTGCGACCGTCGACGAGCCCGGCGACCAGCGTCTTGTTCCGCAGTCCGGTCAGGCCGGAAAGCACGTCGGGCGTGGTCGAACCCGCGACGAGGTCCACCCCGACGGCCTCGATCGGAGCGGAGGCGAGCACTCCGAGGGACTCGCCGGGGTCGCCGAAGTAGGTCGGCACGAACAGCTTCGGCCTGGTGGACAGTCCGCCCAGCCGCGCGTAGGCGGTGCGCAGCCTGTCCAGTTCGGCCGAACTGCGGTCCGCGGCGAAGGCGGGCTCATCCAGCTGCACCCATTCGGCGCCCGCCCGGTGCAGCTCCTCCAGCAGTTCGGCGTAGACCGGCAGCAGGTCGTCCAGCCGATCCGCGGGGGAGAAGGAGGCGGGGGCCTCCGCGGTGCTCTTGGCCAGCAGCAGGAACGTCAACGGCCCGATGAGCACCGGCCGGGTGGTGATTCCCAGTTCACGGGCCTCCCGGAACCGCTCGACCGGGGTGCGGTCGGAGAGGCCGAACCGGGTGTCCGGGCCGATCTCGGGTACGAGGTAGTGGTAGTTGGTGTCGAACCACTTCGTCATCTCCAGCGGAGGTGTGGACTCCGCTCCGCGGGCCATCGCGAAGTAGGTGTCCAGCGGGTCGCGACCGAGATCGCGGTAGCGCTCGGGAACCGCCCCGAGCGTCACGGCGGTGTCCAGCACCTGGTCGTAGTAGGAGAACGTGTTGCTCGGGACGGATCCGAGTCCGGCCTCGTGCAGCCTCCGCCAGGTTCGCGCGCGCAACTGCCCGGCCGTTTCGCGCAGCCGGGCCCGGTCGGTCTCACCGGACCAGTAGTTCTCCAGCGCCCGTTTGAGCTCACGGCGCGGCCCGATGCGGGGATAGCCGAGTACGGTGGATCCGATTTGGCTGGTCAAAGCTCTCTCCTCGCGAGCTCGACGGCATGGTTGGCCGGAGGCCTCGAGGAAAGTGGCACAGGTGTCGTGGTCGCGTGGGAGCGTACGACCCGCCGTCCTGCCGGCCTTCCCGCGAGGCCCCGGACTCGCGCACCGGAGTGCGCATCGATGGCAGGTCTTCGGACTCGTGGGCACTACCGGCCCGGCCGGTTCTCCTACTCGCCGTCGGCTTCCCGGGCGGTTCTCCCGTCCAGTGCCGTGCTCCGAACGCGATCCTCGTCGACCGCGTGGGGACGGCGTTCGTTCCCACTCACCGCTGCGGGGCAGTCCCGGATTCGCACCGGGTTCCCTCTTGCCTCACCGGGCGGGACGTTCTCGTCACCGCCGGTGAACCACCGATGCACGCATGGTTGCGTGCTCGGCCCGGTTTGGCAAGTCCCCAGTGGTTCGGTCCAGGCCGGTGGAGGGGGCGGGCGAGGCGTTTCGGCAGCGATTTCGGCTTCCGGTGTATTCTCGGTCACAGCGCGGTCCGTCCGAGTTTCGCCGAGCGGAGCGGAAAGGCGTCGCGCTTCGGGGAGTCGAGTGGCACACTTTACGGGTCGGTGCCGCGGGTGAACTTGCGAACGGGAGCTCCCGCGCGGAAGCATGTCCTCATGCCGAGCGAACTGCTGCCCACGACTCGACGCGCCCTGTTGCGGCGACTGGCCGTCGAGCAGTCCCAGAACCGTGTTCCCTCGTTGATCGCCGGGCTGGTCCGCGACGGTGAGACCCTCTGGGTGGACGGCCGGGGATCGGTGCGCACCGAACCGCCCACGGCGAACACGCAGTACCGCATCGGTTCCATCACCAAGACGTTCGTGGCCGTGCTGGTGCTGCGCCTGCGCGACGAGGGGCGGTTGGAGCTGTCCGATCGCTTCGGCGACCACGTCCCGGGAACCGTTGTGGACGATCGCCCGATCTGGCAGCTGCTGGCGCACAACAGCGGGTTGAGCTCCGAACCGGCGGGGCAGTGGTGGGAGCGCGTTCCCGGCGACACCCCGGAGAGGTTCGTCGCCTCGGTGGACGATGCGCAGCTGCGCGAGGAACCCAGGCACGTCCTGCACTACTCCAACACGGCGTTCGGGCTGTTGGGCGAGCTCGTCGCGCGGCTGCGCGGTGAGGACTTCGCCACCGCGCTTCGCGGGGAGATCCTCGATCCGCTCGGCATGCGGCGCACGACGATGGAGCCGGTGGAGCCCTACGCTCCAGGACTGGCCGTGCACCCGTGGGCCGACGTGCTTCAGCCGGAGCCGGCCGAGGACGCGGCGGCGATGGCCCCCGCCGGACAACTTTGGTCCACTGTGGATGACATGGTCCGCTGGCTGCGCTTCCTCATGGGCGAGACCGGTGAGGTGCTGCACCCCGACACGCTGGCCGAGATGCGCCAACCGGCCAGCGTGGACGACGGTGCCGAGTGGAGCCGGGGGTTCGGACTCGGTCTGCAGCTGGCGCGCCACCGGGGGCGCAGGCTTGTCGGGCACGGCGGGTCGATGCCGGGGTTCCTCGCGAACGTACTGGCCGATCCGGAGGAGGCGACCGGGGTGGTCTTCCTGGCCAACACCACCTCCGGGGTTGGGGCGTTGGCCACCGATCTGCTGGACGTGCTCGCCGAGCACGAACCGCGCATCCCACCGGAGTGGCATCCGAGCACAGAGGTCTCGGAGGAGACGCTGGCGCTGACCGGGCTGTGGTACTGGGGACCGATTCCGCACCTGATGCGGGTGCTGCCGGACGGGCTGCTCCAGCTGTCGGCCTGGAAGGGGCCGGGCAGGACCTCGAGGTTCCGCTACGCGGGGGAGGAGACCTGGATCGGCCTGGACGGTTACCACCGCGGGGAGCCGCTGCGCGTCGTCCGTTCCGCGGACGGGACCCCCGCCCACATCGATCTGAACACCTTCGTGTTCACCAGGGCTCCGTACGATCCGAACGCTCCCGTCCCCGGCGGAACGCTTCCGTGGAAGTGACCGGTTGATCCCGCCGGAGGGGCGGAACCGCTCCGCCCCTCGGTTCACGGCCGTCCCCACGCGGGGCCGTCGGGAACGTCTCACCGGACGGGCAGGGCTCGTCCGGTCCGCCCCGTCGAACCGCCGGGTGAGTTTCAGCCGTCCGTTCGGTCCGGCAGGTTGGCGAACAGGTCGACGTGGTTGCCATCGGGGTCGAGCACGGTCGAGTAGCGCTGTCCCCACGGTGCGTCCCAGGGAGCGTGGTGTCCCCGGTGGCCCGCCGCGGTGAGCTCCGCGTACGTGCTGTCGACGCCCTCCGGCGAACCGCAGTCGAAGGCCAGGGCGATGCGGTGCCTGTCGGAGGACGGTTCCTGATCGGGCTCGGTCGTCCACACCGCGTCCGCCCTGTCCCACATGAGTCGAACTCCCGTGGGCAGGGCGGCCTCCACGTGGGCCTCCGCGTCGGCGGAGGCGGGCAGGTCCAAACCGAGCCGCCGGTAGAAGGCCAGCGTTTGCGCCATGTCGTCGGCGACCATGCCGACGGCGCTGAATTCGATGGACATGACGGCAAACTAGCCGGTCGAGGGGCTCCCCGAGTTGAACGAGTCGGTCGGGACGTGGTGAATTCGTTGAGTAGTTGACCGTGTCGCCCGTGCTTTGCCTCTCGAATGCCGAGTGACCTCCGATTTCCGGCGAGCGGAACACGGGGTGTCACTCGGGAAGTCGAGCACCGATCATGTGTTGACCGTCACCCGATCGTGTCGTAGGTTGTTCGAACAACGTTCGGCATACCGAACATGCGATTGGAGAGCCAACTCGCGGACGGCGACAGGATCGGACGACGATGCACACTCTGGCCGATGGGCTACGGCTGTCGTTGAACTGGATGGACAGCCTCATTCTTGTCATCTATTTCGCGGTCGTTATCGGGATCGCGTTTGCCGCAAAACGAAGCGTGCACTCCACGCTGGACTTTTTCCTGTCCGGGCGCTCGTTGCCCGCGTGGGTCACCGGACTCGCGTTCGTTTCGGCGAATCTGGGGGCGACCGAGATACTCGGAATGGCCGCGAACGGGGCACAGTACGGTGCCTACACCATTCACTGGTACCTGATCGGCGCCATCCCCGCCATGGTCTTCCTCGGCCTGGTGATGATGCCGTTCTACTACAACTCCAAGGTGCGCAGTGTTCCCGAATTCCTGCTACTGCGGTTCAGTCGTTCCTCGCACCTGCTGAGCGCGATACTCTTCGCGGTGGCCTCGGTGCTCATAGCGGGTGTGAACCTCTACGCCCTGGCCATCGTGCTGCAGGCCCTGCTCGGCTGGCCGATTCCGCTCTCGATCATGGTGGCGGGGCTCTTCGTGCTCGCCTACATCGTCATCGGAGGGCTCACCTCGGCCATTTACAACGAGGTGCTGCAGTTCTTCGTCATCGTCGCGGCACTGGTGCCGCTCACCGTGCTCGGGCTGGTCCGCGTCGGCGGTGTCGGAGGTCTGCTGGACAAGGTGACCGCCTCGGAAGGGGCGCAGTTCCTGAGCGCCTGGGGCGGCACCGGATTCGGCCAGGACAATCCCCTGGGGGCCAACTGGCTGACCATCACCCTGGGACTCGGTTTCGCCATCTCGTTCGGCTACTGGACGACGAATTTCGCCGAGGTCCAGCGGTCCCTCTCGGCGAAGAACCTCTCCGCCGCGCGGCGCACCCCGTTGATCGCGGCCTTCCCCAAGATGTTCATCCCGCTGATCGTGGTGCTTCCCGGCGTGATCGCGCTGCTCGTGCAGCCGAACATCGGTCAGCCCGGAAGTGGGTACGACTACAATTCAGCGATACCGCTGCTCATGGCGGAGCTGTTGCCGAACGGTGTTCTCGGATTGGCCGTGACCGGGCTGATGGCCTCCTTCATGGCGGGGATGGCGGCCAACGTGTCCAGTTTCAACACGGTTTTCACCACCGACATCTGGCAGGCCTACATCAAGCCGGCGATGTCGGACGCGCACTATCTGATGATAGGCCGCGTCGTCACCGCGGTGGGCGTGCTGATCGGGATCGGGACGGCGTTCATCGCGGCCTCGTTCAGCAACATCATGAACTACATGCAGACGTTGTTCTCCTTCTTCAACGTCCCGCTGTTCGCCACCTTCATCCTCGCCCTGTTCTGGAAGCGGATGACCGCCCAGGCCGGTTTCTGGGGTCTGCTGCTCGGAACGCTGGCTCCGGTCGGTTTCTACAGCCTCTACCGCGCGGGAATCGTGGAGATGGGCAGTGATCAGGCGGTCAACATGACCTCCTCGATCATCGCCTTCGCGGTCGACGTCGCGGTGAGCGTGCCCATCGCCCTGGCGACCCGGCCGAAGCCGGCCGAGGAACTGGTCGGACTGGTCTACACGAAGGCCGATGCCAACACGCGGGGCGAACTGCAGAAGGGCGACGACGCCTGGTATCGCAAACCGGCCCTGCTCGGTTGGGGAGCGATCGTGCTCGCGGTGTTGTGCTACATCCCGTTCTCCCTGTGAGGTTTCGTCGCGAGTTCGGCGCGGCCGGGTGCTGCTCACCCGGCCGCGTGTCGGAGTTCCAAGTTTGGAGGTAACCGTTGTCCGAGCAAACGGATTCCGGAGAGGACCGGCGCGAAACCGGGAACTCGTCCGCGTCGACGAAGCTGTTCGACATCCGGACGATCATCGGCGGGCTCTTCGTCGTGTACGGCGTGCTGGTGGGGTTCGCCGGCATATTCCCCACGAAGGAGGGGCTGGCCAAGGCCCAGGGCATCAACATCAACCTGTGGACCGGGCTGTCGATGCTGGTGCTCGGTGGGCTCTTTCTGCTCTGGGTCAAGTTGCGTCCGCTCGAGGCGCCGGAGGTTCCCGCAGAGGAGGACTGATCTTTCCTCAGGTCGGCGGTGCCTATTGCTTGGCGGTGCGGGTGGCGGAACCTCTCGCGGGCTCTCGCTGCGGGTGCCCCGACATCGGGTAGCGGCCTACACAACGTCGGGGCCGTCCTCGCGAGAGCACCACGAGAGAACCCGCGGCGGTGCCGACTGCTCGGGCTCACAGCGCTTTCGTTGGGGTGAGGCTTTTCGGGGACTGGCTTGTCGTAGGTGGTTGCGCGGTGGTGCCTCTCGCGGGGTCTTGCTTCGGGCACCTCGACATCGGGTAGGCACCTACACAACGTCGAGGCTGTCCTCGCCGGGCACTCGACTGAGACCCCGCGGGCGGTCGGGCTGCTCAGGCTCGTAAGCGCCTGCGGTGAGGTCCGGGAGAAGCTCCCCGAGCGGCCCGTCGACCGCGGCGGGGCTCTGCGTCATCCCGCGCGGTGCCCCAACCTCTCGGAGAGGTTGGCGGCGCCGCGCATCACCGTCTCGGTGAGTCCCCGCTCGACTTCCTCGTCCCACCTGAGGATGGGAACCGCGATGCTCATGGCGGCCACCACCTCGGCCGAGTGGTCGTACACGGGCGCCGCGACGCAGGCGACCGAATCATTGGACTCGCAGTGCTCCCGGGCGCGTCCGGAACGTTCGCGGACCTCGGCGAGCTCGGCGAGCAGACTCCGGTAGTCGGTGATGCTGTTGGCGGTCATCGGCGACAGCGTGCTCGAGCCGTAGAGCTCGTCGAGCTTGTCCGCGGAAAGCGGTGCCAGCAGGGCCTTGCCCACCGCCGTGCAGTGGGCGGGAAGACGCCTTCCCACGGCCGATACCATGCGCACCGGGTGCCTGCTGTCCACCTTGGCGATGTAGAGCACCTCGGTCCCCTCGCGGATCCCGATGTGCACGGTCTCGTTGCACTCCCGCGAGGTCTCCTCGGCGGCGAGCTGTCCCTCGCGGGCGAGGTCCAGCCGGTCGGCGTAGGCGGAGCCCAGCTGGAAACTCCGGACTCCCAGCCTGTACCTGGAACCGCTGCTGCCCGCGTGGGTGAGGTACCCGCGCTCCACGAGCGTTCCGAGCAGCTCGTGCACCGTCGTGCGGGGGAGATTCAGCCTGGTGGTGATCTCCGGGGCGCTCAGTTCCGCTTCGTCCAGGAACAGTTCCAGTATGTCGAAAGCCCGCTGCAAAGCGGGTACTGCTCGTGCCACAGCGGTCGCCCCCTCGGTTCTTCGACGGATGAGCTCCGATCGGGCCGGATCCGTGAGCTGGTCCTTGGCCGACACGTGACCGGTATTTCGAACAGTTTACCGGAAATCGGAAGACGCGGTTCGAAGGACTCGCCTATTGACCTGGTGAGGCATGTGCGGCTACGTTGTCGAACAACGTCCGATATTTCGAACGGAGTGGGTGTTGGAAGCACGAACGTTCTTGCGATCCCAGGGGTTGCCCGCCGAGGACGCCGAAGAACCCCCTGCGAGCTCCCGGCGTTTCCCCGACGGGGCGCAGTATCGCGTGGAGATCCCGAGCACCGAGGGGCCCGAGGTGCTCGACGCCGTCCTGTCCGAAGCCGCGGAACGGGACGTCCCCGTGCACCGCATTTCCCAGGGCAGCGGGGCCATGATGCTCACGGACACCGAGCTCGCCGAGATGGCCGCCACGGCGGGGCGGAACCACGCGGAGCTGAGCCTGTTCGCCCGTCCGCAGGCGGGATGGCACACCGGAGCGATGGTGGGATCCCGGGTCGGTGCTTCCATAGCGGCCCAGGCCCGCGGCACCGATCAACTCGCCCACGTGCTGGAGGACGTGCGCCGAGCCGCCGACGCCGGTGTGCGCAGCGTGCTGATCACGGACCTCGGGGTGCTCTCGATCGCGGCGCGGATGCGCGAGGACGGGACGTTGCCCGCGGACATGTGCTTCAAGTGCAGTGTCCAAATGGCTCTGTCCAATCCGGTTTCCATCGCGATCGCGGAGAGGCTCGGCGCCGACACCTACAACGTGCCGACGGACCTCTCCATCGGTCAGCTGGCCTCCATACGCGCGGCCACCGACCTGCCGCTCGACATCTACATCGAGTCCCCGGACGACCTGGGCGGATTCGTCCGGCACTACGAGATAGCCGAGATAGTCCGGGTCGCCGCACCCGTCTACGTCAAGTTCGGGCTGCGCAACGCCCCCGACATCTATCCCAGCGGTGGCCACCTGACCCCCACGGCCGTCGCGCTCGGTCGGGAACGCGTGCGTCGTGCCCGCATCGGCCTGGACATGTTGCACCGCTACATGCCGGAGGCCACGACCTCGGAACTGCCTGCCCCAGGACTCGCCGTCCCGCGCGGTGAGTCCGCGACGAGCGAGAAGGCGAGTGATCTCAGGTGAAAATCACGAAGGTCGAACCCCTGGTCCTCGGGACTCCCTGGAGGGACATGACCTACGTCCGCCTGCACACCGACGACGGCTTCGTCGGGGTGGGCGAGACGCGGATGCTGGGGCACACCGAGGCGCTGCTCGGCTACCTCAACGAGGCCGCGCGCAACCACGTCGTCGGCGCCGACCCGTTCAACATCGAATCCCTGGTGTGGCGGATGAAGCGCGGTGACTACGGCCGCGCGGGCGAGGTCGTGATGTCCGGCATCGCCTGCGTGGAGATGGCGTGCTGGGACATCGTCGGCAAGGCGCTGGGCGAACCGGTCTGGCGACTGCTCGGCGGCAACGTCCGGGACCGGGTCAAGGCCTACGCCAACGGCTGGTACACGGTGGAGCGCACTCCGGAGCAGTTCCACGAGGCGGCCCGCGCGGTGGTGGACAGCGGGTACCGGGCGCTGAAGTTCGACCCGTTCGGCCCGGGGCGCTGGGAGCTGGAGCTCGAGGAGTCGCGCCGCTCGGTCGAGCTGGTGGAAGCCGTGCGGGACGCGGTGGGCCCCGACGTCGAGGTCCTCATCGAGATGCACGGGCGGTTCACCCCGGCGGAAGCGACCCGGATCGCCGGTGAGCTGGCCCGGTTCTCGCCCAGCTGGATCGAGGAGCCGGTGCCGCCGGAGAACATCGAGGCGCTGAGCAAGGTCTCCGCGGCGACCCCGCTGGCTGTCGCGACCGGGGAGCGCATCCACGACCGCTTCGAGTTCCGGGAGCTGTTCTCCAGGCAGGCGGCCGACATCATCCAGCCCGACATCGGGCACTTCGGCGGCATCTCGGAGGCCCGCAAGGTGGCCGCGACCGCGGAGACCCACTACGTGCTGGTCGCCCCGCACAACGTGGGCGGGCCGGTGCTCACGGCCGCCAACCTGCACCTCGCCGCGGTGACCGAGAACTTCAAAATCCAGGAGCACTTCAACGACTTCGCGGACGCGCACGTGAAGCAGGCGGCACCCGGACTGCCCGAGGTCGAGGACGGCTACTTCGAGCTGCCCACCGCCCCCGGGCTCGGGGTGGAGCTCGACGTGGACTTCGTGCGCGAGCACCCGGCCAGCGGAGCCCGGTTCGACCTCTACGCCGAGGACTGGCACTTCCGCGGGACGAAGGAGAAGGCCTCATGAGCGATTCCGCCCGCGAGGTGCGGATCGAGCGGCCGGGAAGCCTGCGGGTCGTTCCCGGCGAGCCCACACCCCCCGGCCCGCGCGAGGCCATGGTCGAGGTCGTCCGCAGCGGGATCTGCGGATCGGACCGGGAGGTGTTCACCGGAGGCAGGCCCCCCGAGTTCGTGCGCTACCCGGTGGTTCCCGGGCACGAGTGGTCGGGGCGGGTCGTGGCCGTCGGATCCGAGGTGGACGAGGGCCTGAGCGGTCGCCTCGTCGTGGGCGAGGGCTTCCGCGGGTGCGGTGTGTGCCCGGCGTGCAGGCGCGGGGACAACAACCTCTGCGCCGACCAGTACGACGAGACCGGGTTCACCAGTCCGGGTGGGTGGGCCACCTACCTGACCCTGCCCGCGCGGCTGCTGCACGTGCTTCCCGACGACGCGGACGCACGCAGCGCGGCGGCCCTGGAGCCGGCGGCCTGCGCCGCGGCGGCCACCCTCAAACTCGCGGCTGTGCCGGGGGAGCGGGTGGCCGTCGTCGGGGGCGGAAGCCTCGGGCTGCTCGCGACGCAGCTCATCGCCTCGACCTCGCCCGCGGAGCTGACCCTGGTGGAACCGAACGAGGCCCGCGCGGAGATCGCGGAGGCGTGCGGTGCGGGCAGGGTCTGCTCGCCCGAGGACGCCAAGAGCAGGTTCGGGGGCTACGACGCCGTCGTCGAGGCCGCCGGAGCGTCGGGAACGGCGGACCTGGCCACGCGCCTGGCCCGCCCCGGTGGGCGCGTCGTGCTCACCGGGGTGGCCGCGGCGGACTCAGCGCCGCCCGATCCGGCCCACCTGGTCCTGTCCCAGATCACGGTGCACACCGTGTTCGGTGCTCCCTCCCGGGCGTGGGGGCACGCGGTGGCGAGCTTCACCAGCGGTGCCCTCGACCCGGCGTTGATCATCACCAGGGAGCTCGATCTCGGCGATGCCGAGAGAGCGCTCCGGGACCTGGGAGACAACCGCGGACGGGATGTGAAGACGTTGCTGTGCCCCTGAGCGAGCACCAGCGAGAAGTCCTCGTCGGGAGCTCGCCGACTTCGAGGGGATCCGGCGGTGTCCGAAGTGCTTCCCGCCGTGACGGTGTCGTGATCTCCTGTCCGTGCGGGGGCTCCGTGCACGAACCGCCCGCGAGGAGGTCCCCGCGGATCCCCGGACGGAGGTTTCGCGCGAAACCTCCCCGAGCTTTCGGCGAGGAACCGCCCGACGACAACGAACGAACCGAGGAGGTTGCGCAACTCCATGACATCGACACGTTCGACCCCGGCCCCGACCGCGGAGCTCGAAACCGTCCTCGACAGCGCGAAAGCGGCCTCCGAGAAGCTGGAGAGCGCTCGGCCGGGTGAACTGGCCGGGATGCTGCGCGGTGTCGCCGACGCGCTGGAAGGGGCCACCGAGGAACTCGTGCCGCTGGCCCAGCGGGAGAGCGGCCTGCCGGAGGGCAGGCTGCGTGGTGAGCTGGTCCGGACGACCTTCCAGCTGCGGCTGTTCGGCGACGTCGTCGAGGAGGGCTCCCACCTGGGGGCCACGCTCGACTCTCCCGCCCCGGACTGGCCGACGGGGGCGCGCCCCGACATGCGGCGCGTTTCCCTGCCGCTGGGTCCGGTCCTGGTGTTCGCGGCCAGCAACTTCCCCTTCGCCTTCAGCGTGGCCGGGGGCGACACCGCCTCGGCCCTGGCGGCGGGCTGCCCGGTCGTGGTCAAGGCGCACCCGGGGCACCCGGAGCTGTCCCGGCGCACCGCCGAGCTCGTGACCACCGCACTGCGGGAAGCGGGCGCTCCGGAAGGCACCTTCGCCCTCATCGAGGGCACGGAGAACAGCCAGGCCGCGGTGCTCGACGGGCGCGTCAAGGCGGGCGCCTTCACCGGCTCGAACAGCGGAGGCCGGGCACTGTTCGACCTGGCCTGCTCCAGGGACGAGCCCATCCCCTTCTACGCCGAGATGGGCAGCGTGAACCCGGCGTTCGTCACCCCGGAGGCCGCCGAGCAGCGCGGCGGCGAGATAGCGCGCGGTTATCTCGACTCCTACACGCTGGGCGTGGGCCAGTTCTGCACCAAGCCGGGACTGCTGTTCGTTCCCCAGCAGGCGCTGCGGGAGTTCGAGGAAACCCTGGTTCCCGAGGTGCGGCAGCGCGGCGCGGCACCGATGCTCAGTTCGGGGATCGCCAACGCCTTCAGCGAGAGCCTGAACTCGCTGCGGGAGCACTCGGCGGTCCGGGAGCTGGTCACCGGCGGTCACTCCGAGGACGGGGTGACCCCGACGCTGCTGAGCACCACGGCCGAGGAGCTGCTGGCGAACCCCGATGAGCTGATGGGGGAGTGCTTCGGCCCGGTTTCCCTGCTCGTGGGCTACTCGGACACCGACCAGCTGCTCGAGGCCGCCGCGGCCTTCTCCGGGGAGCTGACGGCCACCGTCCAGGGCGCGGAGAACGAGAAGGTCGTCGAGTCGCTGTTCGAGACCCTGCGCAGCAGGGCCGGGCGTCTGGTGTGGAACGGCTGGCCGACCGGCGTGAGCGTCAGCTACGCGATGCAGCACGGCGGTCCGTATCCGGCCACCACCGCTCCGACGCACACCTCGGTGGGCACGGCCGCCGTGGAACGCTTCCTGCGGCCCGTCTCGTTCCAGAACGCTCCCGCGGCGGTGCTTCCGGAGGCGTTGCGCGACGACAATCCGCTCGGGATCCCGCGCCGGGTGGACGGCAAGCTGCACTCCGCGTGACCGGTCCGTCCGGGACGGGGCTTCCGGGCGCGATCACTTCGGCGCCGGGCACGCACGAGCGTGTCCGGCGCCTTCTCGTTTCCGGGGAGGCCGGGGCGGTGCGTTGTCCCGCACCGCTCCGGCCCGTGCGGCGGCTCGGCTGCGCGGACCTTTCCCAGGACTTCCTCAACCCCCCAGGTGGGTGAGCAGTGCCTCCAGCGCGGGATTGTCGTTGCTGGTCCGCCAGGCCGCGTGCAGTTCGACCGGCTCGGGGACCGGCAGCCGGACCTCGCGGAAGACGACTCCGGACATTCCCAGGCGAGTGGCCGCGGCGGGCACCAGCGCTGCGCCCAGCTCCACTTCGACCAGGGCCAGCATCGTGTGGATCTGGCTCACGTACTGCCGGTACCGCGGGGCGACCCCGGCCTCCCGGAACATGCCGACCAGCAGCTCGTGGAAGTAGCGGGCCTCCGTCGGGGAGTACATCACCAGGTCCCGCTCGGCCAGCTCGGTGAGCGCGAGCGGTTCCGAGGTGCGCACTGCCAGCGGGTGCCGCATCGGCAGCGCCACGAGCAGTCGCTCCGCCAGCAGCCGCTTCGAGCTCAGCGCGGGATCCGACACCGGGGGGCGGATGAGCCCCAGGTCGAGTGAGCCCTCCGCCAGCAGCTTCAGCTGGTCGCGGGTGACCAGCTCCCGCAGCTGTATGTCGACGTGCGGCAGGTGCTCCTGCGCCGTCTCCACCAGACCGCCGAGCACCTCGTAGGCCGAGGTCGCCGTGAACCCGATCCGTATCGACCCGGACACCCCCGTGCTGACCCGGCGCGCCGAGTGGATCGCGTTTTCCGCCTCGTACACCAGGTTCCTGGCGTCGCGCAGGAACTTCTCCCCGGCCGGGGTGAGCCGCACGGTGCGGCTTCCGCGGTCGATCAGCCGCGTGTCCAGTTCCCGCTCCAGCTGCTGGATGTGCCTGCTCAGCGGGGGTTGGGTCAGCTGGAGCCGTTCGGCGGCGCGACCGAAGTGCAGTTCGTCGGCCACGGCTATGAAGCTGCTCAATTGCGTGAAGGTGAACATTGATGCTCTTCCGGTATCAGTGGATGCCAAATCGGAGTTGGACGCGCATCGATTCTCAGCCCTACCGTCGAACCCATCGACACCCGGGTGATGCCGAGCACAGCGCCGAGGTGATCCCGTCCGGGAGAACCGGGTGCTTGTCCGGCCGCCACGGCTCAGCGACTCACGAGGGGAACACTTTTCGATCATGACCCGTTGTACGCCGAATCAACTGGCAGCACAGCTCGGTTCGGGGCTCCTGTCGTTCCCGGTCACGCACTTCCGCGCGGACCTGGGCTTTGACGAGGCGCAGTACCGCCGGCACATCGACTGGCTCGCGAGCTTCGGTCCCGCCGGGCTGTTCGCGGCGGGAGGCACCGGGGAGTTCTTCTCGCTGACTCCCTCCGAAGTGGAGAGAGTGGTCGCGACGGCCGTCTCCGCGGCCCCCGCGGAGCTTCCCGTGGTGGCGCCTGCCGGTTACGGGACCGAGATGGCGGCTGAGATGGCCCGCTCCGCGGAACGAACGGGAGCGGACGGGGTGCTGCTCTTCCCGCCCTACCTGACCGAGTGCGACCAGCGGGGGCTGGCCGCTCACGTGCGGACCGTCTGCGCGGCCACCGAGCTGGGCGTGGTCGTCTACAACCGGGCGAACGGCGTGCTGGACGACGTCACCCTCGCCGAACTGGTCGAGCAGTGCCCCAACCTGGTCGGTTTCAAGGACGGCGTGGGCAATGTGGACGCCATGGCCAGGATCCGCGCCCGCATCGGTGACCGGCTCACCTACGTGGGAGGGCTGCCGACGGCCGAGATGTTCGCGCTGCCCTACGCGGAGCTGGGCGTGACCACCTACTCCTCGGCCATGTTCAACTTCGTGCCCCGCTACGCGCTCGACTTCTACGAGGCGGTCCGGAACAGGGACGCGGAGACCGTCCACGGCAGGATCAGGGACTTCGTCCTGCCGTACTGCGAGATCAGGGACCGGCGCCGCGGCTACGCGGTGAGCATCGTCAAGGCGGGGATGAAGGCGATCGGTCGCCCCGCGGGCCCGGTGCGCCCTCCCCTGGTGGACCTCGACGCGGAGGAACTGGACAGCTTGACCCGACTGGTCGAGGACTGACGACCGGAGGCCTCCGACTCGGCCGCCGCGGATGGCCGTTCGGTCGAACACGCGCAAAGACCCCGGGATGAACGGGACCGGAAAGCGAGAGGAATTTGGTGAGCGAACCCACCGGCAGCATGCTGATAGCGGGAGAGGCCGTTCGCGGGCAGGGGAAACGGCTGCGGGCCGTGGACCCCTCCACGGGAGGGGAGCTGGCTCCCGAGTTCGGCGACGGCGCGGGAGCCGAGGTTCGTCGGGCCTGCCAGGCCGCCGAGGAGGCCTTCGAGGACTACCGCGCTCTTCCCGCGGAGCGCCGTGCGGTGTTCCTGGAAACGGTCGCCGACAACATCGAGGCGATCGGCGAACCGCTCATCGAGCGGGCACACGCCGAGACGGGCCTGCCGAAGGCGCGGGTGACCGGTGAACGCGCCCGCACCACCGGGCAGCTGCGGCTGTTCGCGGAAGTCGTCCGGGAGGGCAGCCACAGCGGAGCCCGCATCGACCCCGCGCGTTCCGGCCAGGACCTGCCCGCCCGCCCGGACATCCGCCAGCGCAGAGTGGCGCTGGGGCCGGTCGCGGTCTTCGGGGCGAGCAACTTCCCGCTGGCCTTCTCGGTTGCGGGAGGCGACACCGCCTCGGCCCTGGCCGCGGGCTGTCCCGTGGTCGTCAAGGGCCACGAGGCGCACCCCGGAACCTCCGAACTGGTCGGGCGGGCCGTCACCGATGCCGTGGCCTCCTGCGGGCTGCCCGCGGGCACCTTCTCGCTGCTGTTCGGCGCGGACCCGGCAGTGGGTGGGGAACTGGTCGCCGACCCCGCGATCCGGGCCGTCGGGTTCACCGGATCGCGAAAGGCGGGCATGGCCCTGCGCTCGATCGCGCTGAATCGGGAGCACCCCGTACCCGTCTACGCGGAGATGAGCAGCGTGAACCCGGTTTTCCCGCTCGAGGGGGCGTTGGCAGACGACGCTGAGGGACTGGGCGAGCGGTTCGTCGGTTCCCTGACCCTGGGCTCCGGCCAGTTCTGCACCAACCCCGGACTCGTGGTGGGCGCGGAAGGCGACGGGATGACCGCCTTCCTCGAAGCGGCGGAGCGCGCCGTGGCCGGAACCGAACCCACCACGATGCTCACGCCCGCGATCGCGGCCGAGTACGAGCGGGGCGTGGCCGAGCTGGCCGAGCGCGACGGGGTATCCCTGCTTGCGCGGGGGCGGACGAGTGAGGCCCCGAACACCTGCAGGCCCGCGTTGCTGGTGACCGACGCCGAGACCTTCCTCGCCGACGCGGCGTTCCTGCAGCGGGAGGTCTTCGGCGCGTGCTCCCTGGTGGTCCGCTGCCCGGACCGGGAGCGGGTCCGCGAGGTGGCCCGCGCACTGGAAGGACAGCTGACCGCGACGGTGCACGCGAACCGGGAGGACCACGAGGCGGCGGAGGAACTGCTGCCCCTGCTGGAACGGACCGCGGGAAGGGTGCTGTTCAACGGGTGGCCGACCGGAGTGGAGGTCGGACACGCCATGGTCCACGGCGGTCCGTACCCGGCCACGACGGATCCGCGGAGCACCTCCGTGGGAACGGCGGCGATCGAGCGGTTCCTGCGTCCCGTCGCCTACCAGGACGTGCCCGCCGAACTGCTCCCCGGAGCGGTGTCCGAGTCCAATCCGGACGGGATTTGGCGACGGGTGGACGGTGAGCTCGCGAAGGACTGACCGGATCAGGTGAGAGCGGTGCTGTGGGGCCCGTCCGCGTCCGGCGGGGAGATTCCCGGAGCGGTCCCGCTGCCCCGGTGACTGCGCGGTCGCGGTGCACTTCGGCGTTCGCCGTCGTGCACCGGACCGGGCCGCGGGGAGAGGTACTCGCTCGACCGGGAATCCGATTTTCGGGAAATTCCCGAACGGAAACGCGATCGAACGTCGATTTTTCTTCCGCGTCCGGCGGAAAATTCGTTTCCGTGGTTTTCGTTCCGAGTCGTGCCCTTCGCGGTGGAGGGCGCATCACGGGGAGGTTTGTCATGAACGGTCGGTTCGACGCCGCGCACGGTCCGGTGGTCACCGGAATGAGGGTGATACCCGTTGCCGGCCAGGACAGCATGCTGCTCAATCTCAGCGGTGCGCACGGGCCGATCTTCACCCGCAACCTGGTGGTGCTGGAGAGCTCCACCGGCGACCTCGGGGTGGGCGAGGTCCCCGGCGGGGAGGAAATCCGCGCCACCCTGGAGGAAAGTCGCGGGGCCGTGCTGAACACACCGGTGGCGAACTACAACTCCGCCCTGCGGCGGGTGCGGAGCTCCTTCGGCCACCGGGACGCGGCGGGCAGGGGCGCGCAGACCTTCGACTCGCGGATCGCCGTGCACGTGCTCAGCGCGCTGGAAGCGGCGCTGCTGGACCTGCTGGGCCGGCACCTCGGGGTCCCGGTGGCCGAGCTGCTGGCGGAGGGAGTGCAGCGGGAACGGATTCCCGCGCTGGGATACCTGTTCTTCGTCGGCGACCCCTCCGGAACCGGGCTGGAGTACCGCCGCAGCGCGGACGAGCCCGCCGACGGGGACGACTGGATGTGGCTGCGCCGCCAGGAGGCCCTCACCGCGGACGGGGTGCTGCGCCTGGCCGAAGCCGCGAAGCAGCGCTACGGCTTCCGCGACTTCAAGCTCAAGGGAGGGGTCCTGTCGAGCGAGCGGGAAGCGGAGGTGGTGCGCGCACTGGCCGAGCGGTTTCCCGAGGCGAGGATCACCCTCGACCCCAACGGCGCCTGGTCGGTGGAGGAGGCGATCGGGGTGTGCCGCGGGCTGGAGGGGGTGCTCGCCTACGCGGAGGACCCGTGCGGAGCGGAGCGGGGATTCTCCGGGCGGGAGACGATGGCGGAGTTCAAACGGGCCACCCGGATGTCCACGGCCACGAACATGATCGCCACCGACTGGCGCGAGCTCGGACACGCGATCACCGCAGGTGCGGTGGACATACCGCTGGCCGATCCGCACTTCTGGACGATGAGCGGTTCCGCCCGGGTGGCCCAGCTCTGCCACGAGTGGGGGCTGACCTGGGGAGTGCACTCGAACAACCACTTCGACGTCTCACTGGCCATGGTCACTCAGGTGGCCGCGGCCGCTCCCGGTGAGATCACGGCCGTGGACACCCACTGGATCTGGCAGGACGGCCAGCGAATCACCACGGCCCCGCCGTCCATCGCGGACGGGAACATCGCGCTGCCGAGCTCGCCCGGGCTCGGTGTGGAACTGGACATGGACCGGGTCCAGGCCGCGCACCGGCTGTACCGCGAGCAGGCCCCCGCCCACCGCGACGACTCGATCGCGATGCGCCGGTTGATCCCCGGATGGTCCTTCGACCCGAGGCGGCCCGCCCTGGAGCGGGACTGAGCCGGGGAACCCCGGCAAGTCCTCGACCGGCCGGTCGGCCGTCACGTGAGCCGGTGCCCTGTCAGCGCTGGAGGGCACCTCGAGCAGCGGCCTGCGCCACGCGCGTCGGCGCCTTGCGGTGCGCTCCGACTCGCGCACCGGAGATCCTCGTCCTGCTCGGACGACGTGCTCGTCCCGAGCGGAACCTTCTGGTGGAAGGTGCTCAGCGGGAGTCGACGGCTCGGTTCCCTCGGGTGGTGGTTACTCGGTGGAACCGCGTGCGGCTCCCGCCCCGGGCAACCCCGGCAGCGGGGAGCGGTCCGTTCGCTCCAGCGGATAAATCCCGCGACGACCGGGGCGGTGAGAACGGAGTCCGAACCCGCTCGGGAGAACGAGCTCTCTCCCGCCGGACCGATTTTGTTCTCGTTCATCCTCTTAATTTTTGTTCTGGAGCTTTCGATTCTTCGGAAGGATTCGGATGGAATCCTGTGGTGCTTGTTCACCCCTGACGGCCGGTGACGGTTCCGCGAATTCGGGAAGCGGTGCGGAGCTGGCCTGGCAGCTCCCCGACTGGGGGCTGCTGTTGTTGCTCGCGGCCGGGATAGTCGCGCTGCTCGTCCTGGTGACCAGGATGAAGATGCACGCTTTCGTGGCGTTGCTTCTGGTCAGCGTGCTGGTCGGTTTCGGGGCCGGGATCAGGCCGGGAAAGATACCGGAGATCCTGCAGTCGGGAATGGGGGAGACGCTCGGTGACATAGCGATCGTCGTGGCGCTGGGAGCGATCCTCGGCCGCATGATGCAGGAGTCCGGGGCCGACCAGGTGCTCTCCCGCGGCATGCTCACCGCCTTCGGTGAGAAGCGGGCTCCGCTGGCCGTGGGGACGACCGCGCTCGTGTTCGGCATACCCGTCTTCTTCGACGTCGGGTTCATCATCCTCGTGCCGCTCATATACGCAGTGGCCACGCGCAGCGGTCGTTCCCCTGTGACCATCGCGCTGCCCGCGATCGGCGGGCTGGCGATGATGCACGCGGTGCTGCCGCCCCACCCCGGCCCCGTGGCGGCAGCCGGGCTGCTCGGAGCCGACCTCGGTTGGGTGGCGTTGATGGGGCTGATCTGCGGGCTCCCCGCCTGGTTCGTCGGCGCCTACCTGTTCGGCAGCCGCATGGGCGACCGGCTGGCGCCGGTCGAGCGGACCGCAGGAGGCGATGCCGAATCCGGTTCCTCCGAAGGAGGGGAGCAGCACGGCTCAGCCGAGCGGAGACTGCCAGGGGACGAGCACGGTTCCGCGGGAACCGACACCGGGGTGCGGCCACCTTCCCTGGGCGTCACTGTCGCGATCATCGTCCTCCCCGTGCTGCTGATCCTGCTGAACACCTTCTCCGAGCTCCTCTTCGAGCCGGGTGCGCTGCGCGAGACGATGAAGTTCATCGGTGCCCCGACCACGGCGCTGATGGTCACGGTCCTGCTGTCGTTCTGGCTGCTCGGACTCCGGGGCGGGTTCGACATGGCCAGGATCGAGAAGGCCGCCTCGGCCTCGCTCGGCCCCGTCGCGCTCGTGCTGCTGGTGACCGGTGCGGGCGGGGTGTTCGGTGCGGTTCTGGAAGCGACGGGAGCGGGGGACGCGCTGGCCGATCTGCTCGGAGCCACCTCGCTGCCCGTCGTGGTGCTGGCCTTCCTGATCGCGACGGCTCTGCGGGTCGCGCTCGGTTCCAAGACGGTGGCCATCGTCACCACCGCGCCGATAGTCGCCCCGCTGATCCAGCAGATGGGGATGTCGCAACCCGAGATCGCGCTGGTGGTGGTGGCCGTCGCCTCCGGAGGGACGGTGCTCTCGCACGTCAACGACTCGGGATTCTGGCTGTTCAACCGCTACATGGACCTCGACATCAAAACGACCCTGAAGACCTGGACGCTGATGGAGACCTTCATGGGCACGGTTGCCTTCCTCGCAGCGGCGCTGGGCAGCGCCGTGCTGGCTGTGGTCTGACTCGGGACCTCGGCCGGAGCCCGCCCTCGGAGCCCGCAGCGCTGGAGGGCATCGCACGCGACGGCGCGGTTGCGGCATCCTCGAGACGTGCCCGAAGACCTGCGCGTGAACCGGCGAGTGACCATACCGGCCTCCGAGCTCGTGGAACGCTTCTCCCGCTCCTCGGGGCCGGGAGGCCAACACGTCAACACCACCGAGACCCGCGTGGAGCTCTCCGTCGACCTGCGGGGGTCGCGGGCGCTGACGGAACAGCAGCGCGAGCACGCGCTCTCCCGGCTCTCCGGGAGGCTTTCCGGCGGAGGGGTGCTCACCGTGGCCGCGGACCGGGAGCGGAGTCAGGTGGCCAACCGGAAGCAGGCCAGGCTCCGCCTCGCGGAGATGTTGGCCGAGGCGCTGCGTCCGGCCCCGCAACCCCGGAGGCGCTCCGGACCGAGCGCCGGGGCCAAGCGCAGACGTCTGGAGGACAAGAGGCACCGCTCGAAGGTCAAGCGGACCAGGGGTAAGGGGCCTCCGGAACGTGAGTGATGGGGGAGGGTCGGCGGTGCCGATTGCTCGGGCTCAGAGCGCTTGCGTTGGGCGGTGCCTTGCGCTGGGAGTTCCTGTGCGGGGTTTCGTAGCGGCTTGGTTTGCTTGCGGCGGTGCCGATTGCCCGGGCTCGTGAGTGCCTGCGTTGGTGGGGTGGCTTCTCCGGGGACCCGGTTCGCGTAGCTGGGTCCGCGCAGCTGGTTTCGTGGCTGTACTTCAGTCGGCAGCCTTGCTGCAGCCCCTCGAGGACGGCGACCGCGCGTCCGGAGCGGTACCGGATATCTTGGTGGCGTGCCGGTGGGACTTCGTCGCCCCCGTGCCGCGGGGCGGCTCCGCCGAACGGGCCCGCACGAACCGGTTCGAGAACGATTCCCGACGGGAGGGGACGCGAATGACGACGGCGTGGGTTCTTCCGGGCGGATCGACCTTCGGAGCCGTGCAGGCCGGTCTGGTCAGCGCGCTCTTCGACGCGGGGCACAGTCCGGACATGCTGGTGGGCACTTCGGCCGGGGCGTTGAACTCGGCCTGGCTGGCCGGTGACCCGACTCCGCACGGTGCCGAGAAGCTGCGCGAGGTGTGGGCGAACATGCGCCGCCGCGACGTCTTCCCGGTCGAACCGACGCGAATACTGGCGGGCAAGATCGGCCTGTCGAACCACGTGATGAGCAACCGGGGGTTGGCGGGGTGGCTGCATCGCACGTTGCCGTTCCGCAGGCTCGAGGAGGCGGAACTGCCCCTCACGGTCACCACGACCGAGCTGGACTCCGGTGAGGCGGTGTACTTCCGGAGCGGTCCCGCACTGCCCGCCCTCGTCGCCTCGTGCTCCATACCAGGGGTCTTCCCACCGGTCGAAGTGGACGGTCGTCGGTACGTGGACGGCGGCCCCGCCGCCTTCATGCCCATAAGCCGCGCCGTGGAGCAGGGAGCCGATCGGGTCTACGTGCTTCCCTGCGGCGGAACCCGGCCGCTGGAGTCCGGCGCCGGGGGATTCGAGAACCTCCCCGCAGCCAGGAGGACGAGCGACTCGATCCCGGCGATCAACGGTGCCGCGCTGAGCGCCGCGATGTACGCGGCGTCCAGACTGGACATGCAGCTCAACGCTTCCCGGTGCGAGCTGTACGTGCTGCCCGCGCCGAAGGTCGACCGGCTCTCCCCGTACTCGTTCCGGCACTCGACCGCGCTGATCCGGTGGGCCCGGAACGCGGCGGCCTCCTGGTTGCCCACGGCACAGCCGGTCCCGGCCGAGCCGGTCGATGTGGCCGGCGTTCCGCTCGTCGCGCGGGAGTCGGTGGAAGCGGCGGACGTCTGAGCGGAAGGCGTGCTCAGCCCGCCTCCTCGCGGGGCGAGCGCGCAGCGGGACGCGGCCTGCCGGGGCGGACGTTTCGGGCGGTTTTGTTTCGTCGCGATGAAGTTCGTGTTTTGAGCCGTGCCCGAACTGGTTCGCGCTGCTAAAAACGTGCCATGCACCTGGCACCTCAGGAGCGGGACAAGCTGCTCGTCTACGTCGCCGCGCAGCTCGCGCGCAGCCGTCTGGAACGCGGACTGCGGATGAACCACCCGGAAGCGATCGCGCTGATCACCGACCACGTGGTCGAAGGGGCCCGCGAGGGCCGCAGCGTCTCCGAGCTGATGTCCAGCGGTCGGCACGTGCTGACACGCGACCAGGTCATGGACGGCGTCCCCGAGATGATCGACGACGTGCAGGTGGAGGCGACCTTCCCGGACGGGACCAAGCTCGTCACCGTGCACTCGCCGATCCAGTAGGAGCTCGCAGTGTACCCAGGACAGATCATTCCGGGGGAGGAGCGCGTTCCGCTGAACCCCGGACGCGAGCGGGTTCGGCTGGTCGTGCTCAACGAGGCCGACCGGCCGGTGCAGGTCGGCTCGCACTACCACTTCGCCGCGGTCAACCCCGGACTGCGGTTCGACAGGCGGGCCGCCTGGGGACATCGACTGGACATACCGGCGGGCACGGCCGTGCGCTTCGAACCCGGTGTCGAGCACGAGGTGCGGCTGGTTCCGATAGCGGGAAGGCGCGAAGTGCCGGGGCTGCGCGGCGAGCACGCGGGTGAGCTGGGCCGAGCGGGACGTTCCGGAGCCATCGAGGAGGAGGCCGAGCAGTGAGCGAGGAGACCGAGGACCCGGGGATTTCCCGCGAGCGCTACGTCGAACTGTTCGGACCGACCACGGGGGACCGGATCCGGCTGGCCGACACCGATCTGCTGCTGGAGGTGACCGAGGACCGCTGCCGGGGACGCACCGGTTCGGGTGAGGAAACCGTGTTCGGCGGCGGCAAGGTCGTCCGCGAATCGATGGGCCAGTCGGTGGCCACGCGCGCCGAGGGAGCTCCCGACACGGTCATAACCGGGGCCGTGATCCTGGACCACTGGGGAGTGGTCAAAGCCGACGTGGCGCTGCGGGACGGCAGGATCACCGGCATAGGCAAGTCCGGCAACCCGGACACCACCGACGGGGTGGACCCCGGCATGGTGATCGGGCCGTCCACCGAGGTGCTCGCGGGCAACGGCAAGATCCTCACCGCGGGCGGCATCGACTGCCACGTGCACTTCATCTGCCCCCAGGAGATCGAGACCGCGCTGGCCTCCGGGGTGACCACCCTGGTCGGTGGCGGGACCGGCCCGGCCGAGGGTTCCAAGGCCACCACCGTCACCCCCGGCGAGTGGAACCTCGCGCGGATGCTGATGGCCGTGGACGACTCGCCGGTGAACATCCTGCTGCTGGGCAAGGGCAACACCGCCGCGGAGGAACCGCTCCGGGAGCAGCTCCGCGCCGGGGCCGGTGGGCTCAAGCTGCACGAGGACTGGGGCTGCACCCCGGCGGCCATCGACACGGCCCTGCGCGTGTCCGACAGCAGCGGGGTCCAGGTCGCCATCCACACCGACACCCTCAACGAGGCGGGCTTTCTCGAGTCCACGCTGCGGGCCGTGGGCAACCGCTCCCTCAACGCCTACCACGCGGAGGGGGCAGGCGGCGGACACGCTCCGGACGTGATCAGGGTGGCGGGGCAGGCCAACATCCTGCCCTCCTCGACCAACCCCACGCGGCCCTACACGGTCAACACCATCGACGAGCACCTGGACATGCTGATGGTGTGCCACCACCTGAACCCCTCGGTCCCCGAGGACCTGGCCTTCGCCGAGAGCCGCATCCGGCCGACCACGATCGCCGCCGAGGACGTGCTGCACGACATCGGCGCCATCTCGATGATCGGTTCCGACGCCCAGGCCATGGGCCGCATCGGGGAGATCGTGACCCGCTCCTGGCAGACGGCTCACGCCATGAAGGCGAGCAGGGGGTCCCTGCCCGGGGACGGGCGGGCGGACAACCTGCGGGCCAGGCGCTACGTGGCCAAGTACACGATCAACCCGGCCGTGGCGCACGGCATCCACGACTCGGTCGGCTCGGTCGAGGTCGGCAAGCTGGCCGATCTCGTGCTCTGGGAGCCGAAGTTCTTCGGCGTCCGGCCGCACGCGGTGCTCAAGGGCGGCTTCGCGGTGCGCGCCGCGATGGGGGACGCGAACGCGTCCATCCCCACCCCGCAGCCGGTGCTCTCCCGTCCGATGTTCGGCGCGACGGG
Source organism: Actinopolyspora sp. BKK2 (assembly GCF_011291845.1). NCBI lineage: Bacteria > Bacillati > Actinomycetota > Actinomycetes > Actinopolysporales > Actinopolysporaceae > Actinopolyspora > Actinopolyspora sp. BKK2. The sequence goes on from NZ_JAANTE010000008.1 coordinate 131,986, forward strand.
GCGGGCGGCCGCGGCCGGTTCGGTCTCGTTCGTGGCCCCCGAGGCGTTGGAAGCCGGGCTGGCCGAACGGTTGGAGCCGAACAGCGAACCGGTCGCGGTGGCCGACACCAGATCGGTGACCAAGGCCGACATGCGGCTCAACGACGCGACCCCGGACATCGCGGTGGACCCGGACAGCTTCGCGGTGCGCGTGGACGGTGAGCTCATCGAGTCCGAGCCGGTGTCCGAGGTGCCCATGGCACAGCGCTACTTCCTGTTCTGAGCGGGGGCCGCGATGGAGCAGGACTCGACGGTTCCGGAACCGGACGCGGCGGCCGCGACCTCAGGCGCATCGCTGTCCGTGCTCGCGCTGGCCGACGCCCGCCTGCCGGGAGGTGGGCACGCCCATTCGGGAGGTCTGGAGGAGGCGGTGCATCGCGGGGTGGTCGCCGACGCCGGGCAGCTGCGGGAGTTTCTGCACGGCAGGCTGCACGGTGCCGGTGGCCAGGCCGCCGCGTTCGCGGCCGCGGCGGCCCGCGCGGCCGAACGCGGTGCGGGGGCGGAGTACTGGCGGCGCTGGGACGTCGAGTTCGACGCCCGCACACCGTCACCCGCCCAGCGGAACTCCTCGCGTGCCCAGGGACGCGGCACCGCGCGAGCGGGACGCGCCGCGTGGCCCTGCGCGGAGCTCGAGGAGCTCCTCTCGGTCACCACCAGTCCGCATCACCCGGCCGTGGTGGGCGCACTGCTAGGAGCTCGTTCGCTCGGCACCCCGAAGGACGCCGCGGCCGTGGTGGCCTACCTGGCCGTGAGCGGCCCGTCCGCGGCGGCGGTGCGGCTACTGGGGCTGGACCCGTTCGCGGCCAACGCAGCGGTGGCCGCTCTCGAGCGGGACACCGAGCTGATCGCGCGGCGAGCCGCGTCCACGGCCGACTCGCGACCGGAGGACCTTCCGTCCACGGGAGCACCGGCCCTGGACCTGCTCGCCCAAGCACACCAGCGACATCACGAGGAAGAGGTGCGACTCTTTGCGAGCTGAACACCGGCACGAGGACCACGAGCACGAACACCGGCACCCCGTCGACTTCGACCCGACGGCGGCCGGACCGGACCCGTTCGCCTCCGACGGGGCGGCGGGCCGTCCGATGCGCATCGGTGTGGGCGGACCGGTCGGCAGCGGCAAGACCGCGCTGACGGCCGCGCTGTGCCGCGCGCTCGGGAGCGAGCTGGAACTGGCCGTGGTCACCAACGACATCTACACCACGGAGGACGCCGACTTCCTCCGACGGGAGGGCGTGCTGGACGCGAGCAGGGTGGAGGCGGTGCAGACCGGGGCCTGCCCGCACACCGCGATCAGGGACGACATCACCGCCAACCTCGACGCGGTGGAGCGGCTCCAGCACGAGCACCCCGAGCTGGACCTGGTCCTGGTGGAGAGCGGTGGGGACAACCTGACCGCCGTGTTCAGCAGGGGGCTGGCCGACGTCCAGATCTTCGTGGTCGACGTCGCGGGTGGGGACAAGGTCCCCCGCAAGGGCGGGCCCGGGGTGACCACCGCGGACCTGCTGGTGATCAACAAGGTGGACCTGGCCGAGCGGGTCGGAGCCGACATGGACGTGATGTGCTCCGACGCGCGGCGGATGCGCGGCGAGCTGGCGGTGATCACCCAGTCCCTGACGGACGACCCCACCGCCGCGCGGACGGCGACCTGGGTGCGGGACCAGGTGGCCGCTTGGTCCCCGATCGAACCGGCCGGGAAGTGAGGTCGCGGGCACGGCTGGTCGTCGAGCGGGACGCGCGCGGGGATTCGGTGGTGCGCGAACTCCGTTCGCAGGCGCCGCTGACCCTCGTCCCGCGCCGCCGGACGACCGGAACGGGTCGGCGGTCCGTGGTCCACCTGGTGGGCTCGGCGAGCTCGCCGCTGGGAGGTGACGACCTCGCACTGCACGTGAGCGTCGCACCGGGGGCCCGACTGTCGCTGCGCGGTATCGCGGCGACTCTCGCCCTGCCCGGGCACGGCCCCGGGGGCAGTCGCAGTTCCATCCGGATCGAGGTGGCCGAGGGCGGGACCGTCGAGTACCTCCCCGAGCCCACCGTGGTGACCGAGCGGGCCGCGCACCGCGCCGAGCTGTCTGTTCGGCTGGGGGAGCACGCCCGGGTGCGTTGCCTCGAGACCCTCGTTCTCGGGAGGACCGGTGAGCAGCCGGGGCAGCTGCGCACCGATCTCGAGCTGGAGCGCGGCGGGTGCAAACTGCTGCGCAACGGCCTCGACGTCGGCGATCCCGCGCTCGGCGCCAGCCACGGGTATCTCGGCGGAGCGCGGGTGCTGGCCACCGAAGCCGTGGTGTGGGACCGCGATCCGGAAGCGCCCGTCTCGGAGCGGGAGTGGACGTTGGTGCCGCTGGCTTCCGGCGGGGCGCTGACTACCGTGCTCACCGGGGACACGATCACGGCTGGGCGTTGCCTGGAGCGTGCGCGCGCCGCGCATCCGGCCGGAGCCGAGTTCTCCGAGCGGTGAGTTCGTCCTCGAGGGACGCCGCGGGCACGTGACCGCGGTGCTCCGTACGGAGTCCCGGTAATGGTTCCGTGGCCGGTTGGGGTGCTCGGGTGAGGATCATACGGTGGAAATGAGCTTTATTCATTTTTGGTGGTCTTTTTCTCAGGATGATCGGCATGGTGTGACGGATGGCCGCATGGACCGCGGCGCTCGGGATGCTGCTCCCACTGACCGTCGGGGAGGCTGTCGCCTCCTCCGCCGCGGAGGAATCGCTCGCAGGCGGTGGATTCTCCGCGCTCACCTACAACGTCGCCGGACTGCCCGACTGGATCTCGGGGAGTGATCCGGCGACCAACACCCCGTTGATAGGGGAGCGCCTGAACGGATACGACCTGGTCAACGTCCAGGAAGACTTCAACTACCACGACAAGCTCTACGAGCGCGACGACCACCCCCACCGCACCGAGACGGGCGGACCAGCGGTGTTCGGCGACGGACTGAACACGCTCTCCGAGCACCGCTTCGACGAGTTCCGGCGGATCACCTGGGACGACTGCCACGGCACCGACTGCCTCACCCCCAAGGGGTTCACGTTCGCGCGGATCGAGCTCGCGGAGGGAGCGAGCCTGGATCTGTACAACGTGCACGCCAACGCGGGAACCGCTCCGGGTGATCTCGCGGCCAGGAGGTCCAACTTGGACCAGCTGTCGGAGTTCGTCGGGGACACCTCGGAAGGCAACGCGGTGCTGGTGATGGGTGATACCAACACGCGCTACACGCGGGAGGGGGACAACATTCGCGAGCTGGTCGACGCCAACGGGCTGACCGACGCGTGGGTGGCCCTGGAACGCTCCGGGATCCGGCCCACCCTGGGAGCCGAATCGTTGATCTGCGACCAGCAGCGTCCGAGCGATTCCTGCGAGGTGGTGGACAAGGTCCTGTACCGCGACGGTGAAGGGACGGATCTCACCGCGCGGGAGTACGGCAACGAACACACCGCCTTCCTCGACGAAGCGGGCGAGCCGTTGTCCGATCACTTCCCGCACGCGGTGCGTTTCACCTGGAGCGCGGGCTAGCTGGGCGGTCGCCCCGGGCCGCCTGGCAGGGCGGCTCCCGGCACGTCGCGTGCGGCGGTCACCAGCTCCGTCGCCACGGCGGATTCGGGGCGGGCCAACAGCCGTTCGGTCGGCGCGTGTTCGACACACCGTCCCGCGTCGAGCACCAGGATCTCGTCGACGAGCGACGCGACGCCGGGGAGATCGTGGCTGACGAGCACCAGCCCGATCGCTGTTTCCGCGGTGAGCCGGCGCAGCAGTCCGAGCAGCTCGGCCTGACTGACCACGTCCTGGGCGGAGGTGATCTCGTCGCAGACGAGTACGTCGGGTTCGGCCAGCAGGGCCCGCGCCACCGCCGCACGCTGCAACTGCCCACCCGACAATCCCGCCGGACGGCGTCGTGCGGTCGATCTGTCCAGCCCTGCGGAGTCCAGCATCCGTGTTAGCTTCTGCCGGACGGACTCCTCGTCCGCCCTTCCGGCCACCCGGACCGTTCGCGCCAGTTGTGCACCGATCGTCCGGAACTCGTCGAACGAGGCCCGCGCGTTCTGGTGGACGTACTGGATCCGGGTGCGCTGCTCCCGGCTTCTGTGGTTGATGTCGCTCGGCAGCTCCCTGCCGTCCAGCTCAACCCTCCCGGAATCCCGGGCAGCGAGTCCAGCCAGACACCGCGCCAACGTGGTCTTGCCGCTTCCGGATCTGCCCACCACGGCGGTGCGCGAACCAGGAGCGACGCGCAGATCGACACCACGCAACAGCTCCACACCGGAGGGACTTCGTTTGCGTAGGCCGTTAACCTGGAGCCCCCGCGTCGGGGCCTCAGCTTCCCCGCCGCCGGGAATCCGGTCGAGTAGGGGCAGTCGGGGCTCGGCCGCCAACAGTTCGCGGGTGTGCCCGTGTTTGGGCTCACTGAGCACATGCTCAGCCAGACCCTGTTCTACGGCGGAACCGTCGTGCAGCACCAACACCTCGTCGGCCATTCCGCGCGCCGCTCCGAGGTCGTGGGTGAGCAGCACCAGTCCGGTCCCGCTCCGCGCGAGTTCCCGCAGAGTGCGCAGCGTTCCCGCGCGGGTGACCGTGTCCAGTCCGGTGGTGGGCTCGTCGAGCACCAGCAATTCGGGCTCGGCGATCAGCGTGTGAGCCAGTGCCACCCGTTGTTGCTCTCCCCCCGAGAGCTGGTGCGGATAGCGGCGCAGCAGCCGTCGCTCGGGAGTCAGGCCGGCGGTCTCCAAAGCACGTGGCACGGCGGCGCTCCGGTCGGCACGTGTTTCGAAGCGCGCCGCGGCGAACTCGTGGAGCACGCTGCCGACACGACGCACCGGATTGAGCACAGCCGAGGGGTGCTGCGGCAGATAACCGATCCTTCCCGCACGCAGGGCCCTGCGTGCTCGTTCGTGCCGGGTCAGCAGCTCCACACCGTCCAGGCGCACGCTGCCGGAGAGGTCGATGTCCGGACGGTGCTCTCCTTGCAGCGCCAGCCCCAGCGTGGTCTTGCCGCTTCCGGACTCGCCGAGTACGAAAAGTACGGAGCCGCGCCACACCCGCAGGTTCGCGCCTTCGAGCAGTCGGGTGGTCTTTGTGCGCGCCCCCAGCCCGCGCACGTCGAGCAGTGGTTGGTTCAAGTGCGTACCGTCCTTCGCCGCGCCAGCGCCCGATCCACCACGAGATTGACTCCCGTGCACAACGACACCAACGACATCGCAGGAGCCGTGACCGCCCACGGTTGGGTGAACAGCGCGTTCTTGTTGAGCTCGATCAGCACGGCCCAGTCAGGGGCCGCGGAGGACAGACCGAGTCCCAGGAAGTTGGCCGAGGCCATCAAATAGAGCACCAGGTTGACCCGACTTCCCGCATCCACCGCCACGGGCCCGAGAATCGACCGCCCCAGGTAGATCAGCCGGATCCGCCACAGGCGTTCGCCCTGCATCGTCATCGCCTCCAACGCGGTGCTGCACTCCGGTGCCAGCGCGGCCCCTCGCGCGATCCGCACCACGGCAGGCAGCTGCAGTGCGGCGATCGCGACGATCAGTGTGCCCATGCCGCGCCAGCCTGTGGCGGCCAGCACCAGCAGCACCAGCAGTCCGGGCAGTGCGAGCAGGGAGTCCAGCAGTCGCAGCAGCAGGCGGTTCGTCCACTGCCGTCCTCCGACGGTCAGCAGTGCCAATGGAATCCCGGTCAGGTAGGAGAGCAGCAACGCCGCGCCGGTCATGGTCACGATCGAGGTCCCGCCGCTTAGCACCAGGGCCAGGACGTCGCGTCCCAGCTCGTCGGTGCCCAGGGGGTGAGCGTCGCTCGGGGAGGACAGGGCGCCCGCCTCCGAGGCCGTCGATCCGGCCAGGAATGGGCCGATCACCGCCGTGATCAGCGGGAATCCGAGCAGCACCCAACCCGCCACCCCGGGTCCACGCGTTCCCGAGCCCCTCAAGGTGTCACCTCGCGTTGTGGAACGAGTTGTCGTGCGGCGATGTCGGCGAGCAGGTTCACCGTGACCGTCGTGATGGCGAATATCAGCGTGTAGCCCTGCACGGTCGGGAGGTCGCGGGTCATGACGGCGTCGACGAAACCGGAACCGAGCCCGGGGAGCGCGAACAGCGCCTCCACGACCACCACGCCGCCGAGCAGACCGTCCACCGTGCGCGCGAGCTGCTGCACGGCGGTCCCCGCCGCGTTGGGCAGCACGTGCCGAAACAGCACGATCCGTTCGGGCAGCCCGTGCATGCGAGCGTGACTCGTGTACTCGGCGGTGTCGGCTTCGGCCACCCCGATACGGATCTGACGTGCCAGGGCGCACAACTGCTTGCACACCAGCACCATGACGGGTAGCACCAGCACAGCTGGGTATGCCAGCAACGAGAATCCCGAGATGCCTGCCGCCGTGGCGGGCAACCACCCCAGCTGGAGCGAGAACAATCCGACGAGCAGCAGCCCCAACGCGAACTCGGGCACCGAGTCGAGCACCACCACGATCGAGTTCACGGCGCGGTCCAACGGTGAACCACGCCGCAGCCCGGTCAACACTCCGAGCGCGAGCGCCAACGGCAGGGTGAACCCGAGCGCGACGGAGGTGAGCACTACCGTGGTGGCGAGTCCGTCGGCGATTTCCTCGATCACCGGTTTCCCGGTCAGCAGTGAGGTACCCAGATCCCCGTGCGCGAGACCGCCGAACCACTCGAGAAAACGAGTCGGGAGCGGTTCGTCCAAATCGAGTCGTTCACGCAACTCGGCCATCTGCTCCGGAGTGCCGTGCTTGCCGAGGATCACCACGGCGGTGTCGCCGGGCAGCGACGCGCCCAGCGCGAAGACGAGCACGGCGACCCCGAGAACCTGCAGCAGCGCGACCGCGATCCGCCTCATAGGGTCTTTCTGCTCTCCCCCGGCGCAAGGGCTCGCCGAACCGGATCTCCCGCCGGTTCCCGCCGCGGGGGCTCCGAGTCCGGGCAACGTTCCACACGACATCGGTGGTGCTCTCGGGAGAGCGCACACGGGGGACACCGTGGTGTCATCGGTGGGTCGTGTGGATGTGCAGGCGTCGTCGCGCAGGCAGGAACCCCGCCGGATCGACCCGAACAGAGCGCACCAGTCGGGAGGAGAGCACGCATCATCCCAGTTCGGCCCCGTCAAACCTGGCCCAGTTCAGCGAATTCGGGGTGGCGGCCTCCAACCCGCCGACATCGCTGGAGACGGCCACGTTCCAATCGCTGAATCCCCACACCATGAAGCCGCTGTGGTTGCGCGCGTGCCGCTGAGCGTCGGTGAGCAGCTCGGTGCGTTTCCGCTCGTCCGCGGTCGCGACGGCGTCGTCGAACAACCTGTTGAACTCTGCGGAGTCGTAACCGGTGTAGTTGGCGCTCACCGAGGCCGCACGCAGGCGTTTGGAGAGGTAGGTGGTGATCGGCAGGGTGGCGGTTCTGGTGTGTCCGGCCACGCCGTGCTTCTTGATGTCGGAGTAGTGGGTCTCGGAGGGGCCGACTCTGGGCGTGACCTTGATCCCGATCTCGCCGAGCTGCTCGGCGATCAGATTCGCCGCCGGTTCGAAGTAGGGGTCGGCCGAGCTGGTGCGCAGTTCGAAACCGATCCCCTCCGCACCGGCTTCGCGCAGCAGCTTGCGTGCTCGGTCCACATCACGTTCCCGCTGCGGGATGTCCTCCGGATAGTACTCCAACCCCTTGCCGAACAGGTCGTTGCCGAGTTCGCCGCGTTCGTTGAGCACCACTCCGAGCAGTGCCTCGCGGTCCACACCCGACAGTACGGCCCGCAGCACGCGGTTGTCGTCGAAGGGCGGACGGTCGACCTTGAAGGCCACCGCCTGCATGGTGCTGCGGGGAGCGGACAGCACCTCGCCCCGTCCGTCCTTCCGTACCATCTCCACCGAGTTGGCACCGATGTCGTGCGCGTAGTGCACTTGTCCCGAAAGCAGGGCGGACACTCGCGCGTTTTCTTCGTTGACCGGAACGAACTCCAGTTCGGAGAGTTCGGGCGGGCCGTCGAAATGTCCCTCGAACCGTTCGAACACGGCAGATCCGCCGGTTTCGAAAGACGCGAAACGGAACGGGCCGCTGCCGATCGGTTCGCCGAAGTCCGCGGCGTTGGCGGGAACGATCTCGGTGGCGGGCGCTCCCCACGCGGTGGGAAAGGAGAAGTCCGGTTCGCCGAGCACGAGTACCAGCTCGCGTTCCGAGACCGCTTCACTGGCTTTGAAGTCAACACCGGAGAACTGGGGTTGTGCCGGCGACCCGGTGGCCGGGTCGGCGATGCGCCGGTAGCTGTAGAGCACGTCCTCCGCCGTGACGGGTCTGTTGTCGTGGAACCTCGCCGCGCGCAACCTGATCCGCCACCGCTTGCCGCTGGCGTCCGGTTCCCAGGACTCGGCGAGTCGGGGAACCGGGCTCATGTCCTGGGCGTAACCGACCAGCGTGTCGAACAGCGCCTTGGAGCGCGCTTGGTCGACGAACAGGGAACCGGTGTGCGGGTCGAGCGACTCCCTGCTGCCCGACACGGAAAAGGCCGCCCGGAGCCTGTTGTCGGATCTGCTGCCCGTGCCGCCGCACGCCACGAGGGGGCCCGCGGCGAGCACGCCCAGCGTTCCACCGAGCAGTCGCCTCCTGTTGATGTTCGGTGTGGTCACGCGGGGGTCCCCTTCCCTTCGGAGGTGTGTTCGGATGTGCGGTCGAGCAGACCGCGCCGGTTCAGCACGGCCGCGCCCGAGCCGCCGGCTAAACCGACCAACAGCAGGAAGCACCAGGGCAACCAACTCAGCGCTGAGCCGTCGAATTCGTCGAGCAGCGCCCCGGCGAACCAGCTGACGGCGGCGGCCGCGAGTGCGGAGGCCAGGTAGTAGAAGCCGTAGTACGTCCCCGCCAGGCGCGGGTTGCCCACGGCGGGTAACAGCTCCATCGCGAACGGGTTGGTGATGGCCGTGCCGACGGTGAACAGCGCCGTGCCGACCAGCACGGGCAGACAGGCGAGTACCGTCGCCCAGCCACCGGCCCCGTCGGGCCTGCCGTCCCCCGCCGGGAGCAGCGGGCTGGTCGCCAGGACGGGTAGGAAGGAAACGCCCATGCAGCTCAAACCGATCGCCACCGAGCGTCCGGCCGTCCACCTGCGGCGGCACCATTCGGTGATCCGCACCTGACCGAACACGCCGATCGCGGTGGAGACCACGAACACCCCGGCGATGGACCAGGCGACCCCGGAGACGCGGCGGATCTCCAGCGGCAGCATCAGGTAGAGCTGGTTGTACAGTGCGAAGTACGCGGACAGCGCCAGGGTGAAACCGAGGAAGCGGCGGTTGCCTACGACTTCGCGCCAGCTGCCGAATACCCCCTTCTCCTGACGTTCGATCCGCCGGTGCGGCAGCACGAGCAGCTGGGCCACCGTGAGCACCGCGAAGGCCAGGCACGCCAGCAGCGCGATCAGGCGGAAGTCGACAGTGAGCAGCCCGGCCCCGAGCAGTGGGCCGAGCAGGGTGCCCGCGTGCCCGAACACGTTGAACACCGCGAAGGCCTCCGCTTTGTATTCCCCGGCCTCGTGCATCAGGTAAGTCCGCACCGCCGGGTTGAACAGCGCACCGGCGAGTCCGGTCAGCACGGCCGCCGCGATCAGGCCGGGCAGCGTGGTGAATACCCCGAACGATCCGAAGGCCACCACGCGCAGGGCGCACCCCGCGATGATCATCGGGCGGCAGCCGATCCGGTCGGCGGCCGTGCCGCCCACGAGGAACATGCCCTGCTGGCTGAGATTGCGGATTCCCAGCACCACCCCTACCACGGCCGCTCCGTAGCCGAGCTCTTCGCTCATGTACGAGGCAAGGAACGGCAGCAGCATGTAGAAACCGACGGTTATCCCGAGCTGGTTGACGACCAGCAGTCGCGCCGCGGGGGACAGTCGGCGGAACGCCGCGTAGTTCATGATTGAGCACCGTCCCGTCCGCACACGGAACACTCGGAGTCGCAGGTTCGTCCGGGACACGGGTCCTCTACTCTGCGCGTTCTGCTCCAACCGCGCGCCTCGCCCGCGCGGTACGGGTGCGGTCGGATGCACTGTGGCGCGTCGAGCGCGTTCCGCTCGTGGAACTCGTCGTCGTAGATGGTTTGCCAGTAGCGGTACGGTCCGTCCGGGAACACCGCCACCACCCGGTCCGAGTCCAGTTCGGCCGAACACCACGCGGCAGCCAGCGCCACGGCACCGGTACTCCACCCGCCCGTGACGAAGACGCTCCTGGCGAGTTCTCGGCAGGACCACGCGGCTTCGGCGGGGCCTACCCAGTGGACCTCGTCGAACTCCGCGTAGGCGACGTTGTCCGGATGGATGCTGCTGCCCAGACCACGCATCACCCTCGGCAGTGGTTCCGGGCCGAACAGCGTCGAACCCGGCGAATCGACTCCGATGATCCGGACACCGGGCCGGTGGGCACGCAGTACCGACGCGATTCCCGAGCTGTGCCCGCCGGTCCCGACGCTGCAGACCACCGCGTCCACCCGGTCGAACTGGTCAAGGAGCTCGTGCCCGAGAGCCGTGTAACCGGCTGCGTTGTCCGGATTGTTGTACTGGTCCGGCCAGAACGCGTCCGCGTGCTCGGCCAGTATTCGGGTGACCCGATCGCGTCGCGCGCGTTGCCATCCACCGACGGGAGCCGGTTCGTCGACGACCTCGATCCGCGCCCCGTGCGCACGCAGCAGGCTCGCGCTTGGATCGTCGAGTTCACGGTCGGCCACCAGTACCACGGGGTGGCCGAGAGCGATACCCACGTAACCTAGCCCGATTCCCAGGGTGCCGCTGGTGGATTCCACGATGGTGCCGCCGGGCCGCAGCTCGCCGCGCCGTCTGGCGCCGAGGATCATGGACAGCGCGGCTCTGGCCTTCATGCCACCGGGGGATACCCCTTCGAGCTTGGCCCAGAACCCGGGGTGCTCTTCGGGAAGTGGAGTCGTGACTCGCAGTGCGGGGGTGTCGCCGATGAGTTCCAGCAGCGAGTGACACCTGCGTCCGCCCGCGGAGTCCGCGTCGCTGTTCACGAGTGTCCTCCGGGGGCAGCCGGGTAGAGGTGGATCTCGTTCTCCTGCCCGGTGAGCCAGAAGAACGGGTAGGGCTCGGCGGAGAGTGCGGTTAGGTGCGTGCCCAGCAGTTCCCTGAACACCGCGCTGCCGGTCTGGGCGAACACCACCAGCGGGACGGCATTGGCCCGGCAGTGTTCGGCGATCCCGTCGAACGTCCCGTTGCCCAGGGTCATGCCGGATGCGAGTACCGCCCGGGCTCCGGACAGCGCCGCGGAGTGGTTCCGCAGCACGGTTTCTCCCTGCTCGGTGCGGCCACCCTTGAAGTCGCATGGAACGTGTTCGAGGTTCCGGGCTTCCAAAGCGGACAGCAGTGAGTTCACCACTCCGATGACCGCTACGGGGCCTTTGGTTCCTTCGGGGAGCAGATCCACCACGGCGCGGGCTCGTGCCCGCGACTTGGCCGACGAATCACCACGCGGGAGACGCGCGGTGCGGGAGTCTCTCCGAGCGTCGTGCGGTGACAGGTGTGCGAGGTAGGCGTCCAGCGCGGCTGTGCGAACGGCCGGTTCCGGGTGATCCAGCAGCTCGTCGACCGTGGAACCGGTCAGGCCGGACAGCCGTGTGGTGTCCTGAGCGTCCGGTTCGGTGGCGCAGGAGCCGACCGCCTCGCCCACCCGAATGCTCAGTACCGAATTGACGTACCCCGTGGTCCTGCCCACGTGGCGCGCATTCTGCTCGGTACGGAAGGCGACAGTGGCCATCATCTCGGCCGGGAGGGGGTTTCCGTGCTCGAGGAGCGAACCGGTTCGGGCTAGCACGACGAGTTTGTCCAGGATGGACAGTTTTGTGACGGTAGGATCTGAAGGTGTTTCCCCGATGGGCACACTTGTCTCCACGCTTCGGGTCGTGAGGGTCGTCGTCGAGTCGTCCGGAACGCGGACGGTTTCAGGCGTTTACGACGAACGGGACGTGGGGAGTGACCTGCCCTTGCGCGTCCCCGTGGAAAAGCGGTGGAAGGTGAATGCGCGCGCGGTTCGGTACGGCACCGTCGTTACCTCCTCCGGGGCTCCGCGACCCCGTACGAATCGGCACGACGACGGCAGTCTCCTGACTCGTGGATCGGCGTTGTCCGCCGCCTTCCCATCGGATCACCGACAGTGGCGTTTTGGCGAAAACTCCCCACACACAGTGGCGGGACCGTGCCGGGCTTGCACCGGCTTCCTGCATGTCGTCGCGTTGGTTTCGCACGGAACGTTCACACCTCGGGGGTGAGGTGTCAAGGTGTCATGGGCCGCAACACATCGCTCGGGTTCCGGTGGTTGTAGCAGCCCCCGAGCTCAGGGACGGGGTGGACGATCTCGCGATCCCGATTCCGAGCTGACCGGGTACCTGGCCCAGCATGTCCGGTCCAATGGGGTGAAGATCGAAGGTTGGTCGTGCGCGTATCGTGATGCTGGTCGACACTCGAGAGCGACCGGGAAAGAAGCGGATGTTCCGATGTGGAAACAATGGTGAACCCATCACCGTTGCCGGGGACCCGTTTCGAACGGCAAACCACCGGGGACTTGTAGGCCGATCGCGACTCGGTAACCGGAGCTGTACATGAGCGGCACGGACCACGGGAATGGCCTTCGGGCCGATGGCGAGAAGGTGATCGGCGCCTTCGGATCCTCACTGTTGGAGTACGCCGTGTACACCCTCGACCCGGACGGCGTGGTGTCGAGCTGGAACCCCGGGGCGGAACGGCTCACCGGGGCCCCCGCCGACGAGGTGGTGGGGCAGAACATCTCGATCTTCTACACCTCCGAGCAGAACGCGACGGGTTATCCGCGAGAACTGCTCAGGCGTGCCGTGGAATCCGGCAGCTGTACCGATGAAGGTTGGCGGATACGCAAGGACGGCAGCAGGTTCTGGGCGAGCGTGGTCACCACCGCCCTGTGGTCTAGCGAAGGGAGACTACGCGGTTTCGCCAGGCTGACCAGGGACGAGACCGATCTTCATACCCAGCTGGAACGGTCGCTGCGGCAGTTCCACGACCTTTTCGTGCTAACCCCGATCGGCATCGGGGTGTACGACAGGTACGGCTACCTGGTCGATTCCAACCTCGCGTTGTGCGGGCTGCTCGGTTACTCCCCGGAGCAGATGTCCGGAGCACACGTAACGGATTTCGTCCATCCCGACGAGCCGGACAAACCGAAGCTGCTGGAATCCTTCGGCGCCGGTGCTCCACCGGGGCGAGCTCCCGTCCGGGAGATGAAGCTGCTCCGGTCCGACGGACAGCAGTTGATCTGCGAGCTGCACATCGCGAAGTCGGTGCGCCCCGAGGGCGATGAGTTCTGGATGGTTGTTTGTCAGGACGTGACCGAGCGCAACCGGCGGGTCGAAGAATGGCGCTACTGGGCTACCCACGATGAGCTGACCGGGCTGCCGAACCGACAAGCCCTCGATCAGCTGCTCGCCGACGCCGACATGAGCGGATCGGCGATGTTGTACTGCGACATCACCGACTTCAGACGCATCAACGAGTCCCTCGGGCTGCGGGCTGGGGACGAACTGTTGATGGAGCTGGCCAAGCGCATGCGCGGCGATCTGCCGGAGGGCTGGCTCGTCGCGCGGCTGGCTTCGGACGAGTATCTGGTCGTGTGTCCGGACGTCGTGGGCGCGGGTGGGGTGGAGGTCGTGGTCACGCTGGTCACTGAGTTGCTCCACCGGACCGTTCACCTGCGTGATCACCCACCCATCCAGATAGCGGCCTCGGTCGGGGTGGCGATCGCGGAAAGCTCGGACTCGACGATCGACGAACTGCTGCGCTCGGCCGGCGCGGCCGTGATGGAGGTCAAGAGAGGCAACAGGGAACGGTTCGCGGTGGCCAGCACGGCGCTGATCGAATCGATGGACCGGCAGGTCCAGTTGGAGAGCGAGCTGCGCACGGCTCTGGAAAACGAGGATCTGGCACTGTGTTACCAGCCCATCGTGGATGGTGATGGGGTGATCAGGGCCGCCGAAGCTCTGGTGCGCTGGTGGCATCCGGAGCGAGGGAAGCTGACCCCGGGTTTTTTCCTGCCGGTCGCCGAACGAGGCGGCCTGCTGCGTAAGCTCGATCGTTACGTACTGCGTGCGGCGTTGCGCGAAGCAGTGTCGTGGCCGCCGAGAGCTGATGGTGGGGCGGTACGGGCCTCGATCAATCTGGGGGCGCTCTCGCCGGGCGATCCGGAGCTGCTCGACGTGCTCGACGAGGTCGTGGCCGAAACCGGTATCGCCTGGGGGCATATCGTCCTCGAGCTGGTGGAGACCTCGTTGATCAACCTCTCCGCACGGGGACTCGAGGTCATGAGCGAGCTCGCCGAACGCGGCGTGCGGTTCGCCGTGGACGACTTCGGCACCGGCTACTCCTCACTCGCTCGGCTGAAGGAACTCCCGATCGAGATCATCAAAGTCGATCGCGGTTTCGTCGCGGAGGTCGCACGGGACAGCACCGATCTTCACGTGGTCCGGGCCATCGTCGATCTGGCGACTGCCATTGGTTGCAGATGCACCGCCGAAGGGGTGGAGACCCTGGAGCAGTTCGAGGCGCTGCGCGGTGTGGGGGTGCTTTCTTACCAGGGGTGGTTGTTTTCCTACCCCGTCCGGGCCGGGGAGCTGCGGAGTCTGCTGGAGAGCGGTTCGTCGTGCCTGCCCGAAGGGTGAGAAGGGACCTTCGAACGGTGCGAAGGTCCCGTACCGGTCGATCCCGGGAACCACGACACGGAGTCACCGGTCGGCAGGGTTGTCCGGCGACATCCGCGGAGGCAGATTCCGCCGCCCCCGTGATCACCCTGTGGGACGGAGCGACGACGAACGGTGTTGCTCACCCTGTTCGCGGGTAAGCACCCGAGTGCGGGGTGCCCCGTCAAGGCAGCGGTCGACGAGCAACGAGGAGAGGGGCCGGTCGATGAACAGGTCGGAGGCCACGGAACGGATTCACGAGGCCAAACGGAGAAAGGGGTTCGGCTACACCGATCTCGCCGAGCGCCTGGGCGTGGACAGGGCCTGGCTGACCGCGGCGATGCTCGGGCAGCATCCGCTGGAGGCCGGGCAGGCCGAGCAGCTCGGGGAACTGCTCGAGCTCCCCGAAGAAGTGGTTCCGGTGCTCACGGAGATCCCCCACCGCGGTTCGCTGGATTCGGTCCCGCCGACGGATCCGACGATCTATCGCATCTACGAGGCGCTCCAGGTGTACGGCACCACCATCAAGGAACTGATCAACGAGGACTTCGGTGACGGGATCATGAGCGCGATCACGTTCAACCTCGACGTCCAGCGGGAGGAGACCGCGGAGGGCCCGCGCGTTCGGATCGTGCTCGACGGCAAGTTCCTGCCCTACAAGTGGTGACTCCGCGGAGCGGGAGGTCGGAGTCCGTGTTCCGGGGGAGTGCCCAGGTGCCGAAGCCTTCAGGCGCCGACTCGTCGGACCTCGAAGCCGGCGGACGACCGACGACGCGGTGACGGCTTCGGCCCTTCCGCCCGTCGTGGTGCGCTGCTGCCTTGAGTGGTTCTCCCGAGCGGGTGGTACTCCGCGCACGTCGAGCCGCATCGCCGTCCCGGTCATCGACGTCGTCGTCGAGCCCCGCCGTGGTCGCCGACTTCTGGTGCCGGGTGCTCGTTTGGCGGGTCATCGAGGAATCCGCGAACTCACCGGGGCAGTTGTGGGAACGCCGGATCGGGTGATTCGCACGTGGGTCCGGAGGGTCTCACCCGGTCGGTCCCGTGCCGGTGCGGGTTCGCCGGAGCATCGGGCTCCGCCATCACGGGGATGGCGGGGTCGAGCTGCCGGCTGTACGGTCCTGCCATGTCCCGATCATCCGAGAGTCGCTCGTCCTCGTCCTCCGGCGCAGCGGACGACCTCGATATCGCCCTGGAACTCGCCGTGGACGTCCTGCGCGAAGCGGATTCGGCGGACTGGGGGAACAAGGCGGGTTCCCTGGAGTGGGACTGCTGGGAGACCGTCGAGCACCTCAGTGACGACCTGTTCGCGTACGCCGTCCAACTGGGCCCCAGGACACCACCCCGGGACGGCAAGGTGCCCTTCGTGTGGGAGAGCCGCCGCCCCGGCGGCCCGGAGAACGCGATTCACGCGGACCGGACGGCGGGGCCCGCCGGCCTGCTGCGGACGCTGGAGGCGAGCGGGGCGCTGCTCGTCGCCATGGTGCGCACGACCTCTCCGCAGACCCGCGCCTACCACGTCTTCGGTGTCTCGGACCCCGAGGGCTTCGCCGCGATGGGCATCGTGGAGACCCTGGTGCACACGCATGACCTGGCTCGCGGTCTCGGGCTCTCCTGGACCCCACCCGCCGCCCCGTGCTCGCGAGCACTCACCCGGCTTTTTCCGCACGCACCGGGGGACGCGGACCCGTGGAGCGCCTTGCTGTGGGCAACGGGACGCACCGAACTCCCCGGGCGCCCTAGGCTCACCACCTGGAGCTGGGACGGCACGCCGCGGGGGTAGTGCCGGAGGATTCGCAACGGGCGGGGCGCTCGTGACGGAGGGGCTCACCGGGGAGGCGATCGCTCCGCGGTCACGGAACCAGGTGCTCACCCGGAACGGGCAAGGGCGCCGCTGAGTCCTGCGACTCGCGGCTCGGCGGCACGCCTGCGGTGGCCGTTCCCGCGGACGAGAGGCACCGCGATGCGATAAATCGCTGGAAGGGTGAAGCGGTCGGACCTGTCTTCGTTCCAGCTGGGGCTGTCCCCGCCCCAGAGATTTCCCGACGAAATCCTCTCAGTTCACATCGCGAAGGATCCTGCATTGGTCTGTTCCGGTAGCGGCTCACCGAGCGCCGTAGCGAGCGCGTCCCCCGCTTGGTCGGGCATGGTCGTAGGTGCCCTCTTCATCGCGACAACAGGGGTGTGGGTCAGTTTCGCTGACGCTTCGCCGGGAACGGCTTCGGTCTACCGATGCCTCCTGGCGCTCCCGTTCCTGGTTCTGTTGGCGATCTGGAAAAGCCGGGGCGAAGGTGTGCCGTCACGGCGACAGCTAGGGCGGGCCGCGGCCGCAGGGGTGCTGTTCAGCGGAGACATGCTGCTGTGGACGCAGGCCATCACCGAGGTCGGCGCCGGGCTGACAGCTGTTCTCGTCAATCTCCAAGTCGTGTTCGTCCCTGCGCTCGCGTGGATCGTAGACAACGAATCAGTGCCACGCCGGTATCTGATCGCGGTTCCGGTGGTGTTACTCGGAGTGATATTCACTTCGGGGGTGATCGAAGGCGGTGGCGCGGGCGCTGAGCCTCTTCGCGGGACGGTGCACGCCACGATGGCCTCGTTGTGCTACTCGGGCTTCCTGTTCCTGCTGAGGAGTGGAGGGCGCGGTGGACTGACCATGCGGACGTATGTGGTGGTGATCGCTTCGGCGACGGTGGCCTCGATGTTCCTGGGAGCCGTATGGCGGGGAGTTGATCTCACTCCGGGGTGGGGAACGCTCGGCTGGCTGTTGCTCGTAGCCGTGTGCGGCCAAGTGCTGGGGTGGTTGCTCGTCGCGATGTGCTTGCCCCACTTGCCCAGTCACACTGGTGCGCTTCTGCTGTTGTTGACACCGGTCGGCGCTCTCGCGCTGGGGGCTCTCGTTCTTGCTGAGCGTCCGACACCGCTGCAACTGTTCGGCTCCGCGCTAATCCTCATCAGCGTGCTGATCGTCACCGCTCGTCGTGCCACCCCTGGAGTGGAGCGATGATTCACGTCTGACGATGTCCAGCGAAGGGGTTCTCGACTGTTGCGGAAGGCGACGAAGCGTGTCGAAGGAGTTCGCACGGATGGAGGCATCGCTGGCGATCGCCTCCGGCGCGGACGTGAAACTCGTCCAACAGATGCTCGGGCACAAGACCGCCACGATGACGCTCGACCTCTACGGGCACCTGTTCCCGGACCGACTCAACGAGATCGCCGATCGGATGGATGAAGCAGCGTGTGCCCCGAATGTGCCCCACGAGGAATCTTCGTAGGCGTGGCACATGGCTTGACCTGGGTGCCCTCGGCAGGACTCGAACCTGCGACACCCGCCTCCGGAGGGCGGTGCTCTATCCACTGAGCTACGAGGGCTCTTCGCTTGTTGTTCTCCCGCTCTGCGGTTGAACTGACTACAGCCTAACCCACGCCTCGCCCGGGGTGTGCGGCGGGGGTGATCGCGGTGTGCGCCGAGGCGGGGTGCGCGGGGCTGACCTCCTGCTGGGCGCGCTGTCCGGAGGTGGGAGCGCCGCGGCCCGGGCGCTGAAGGGCTGGGGCGTCAGGAATCGTTTCCCCGGCGTTCACGAGGAAAGAATGAATGCTTTCTCGGATTCTGGGATTCGTTCCGGCAGCGGGGAGTGCGCGAGTTCGCTGTGCGGTACCCGCTGGATAACCAGCGACATTGCTTTTTTAGACTTCATCGGGTGACACCAGCAGCGCTTGCCGAACTCGTCCGAACGACCGCCGTAGACGTGCTGTCCGCCCGAGGGGTGGACACCTCGGTGCTGCCGGAGAACGTCACGGTCGAGCGACCCCGCAACCCGGAGCACGGCGACTACGCCACCAACCTGGCGATGCAGGTCGGGAAGCGAGCCGGAGTGGCGCCGCGCGAACTGGCCGGGTGGCTGGCCGAATCGCTCGCGCAGCGCGAGGAGATCGACTCGGCCGAGGTGGCCGGGCCCGGCTTCCTGAACCTGCGGCTGGCAGCGGACGCGCAGGGCGCCATCGTCCGGGACGTGCTCACCAAGGCCGAGAGCTTCGGTTCCGGGGACCTCTACCAGGGCCTGCGGGTGAACCTCGAGTTCGTCTCGGCCAACCCCACCGGACCGATCCACCTCGGCGGGAGCCGGTGGGCCGCCGCGGGCGACGCCCTCGGGCGCGTGCTGCAGGCCCAGGGGGCCGAGGTCACCAGGGAGTACTACTTCAACGACGCGGGCGCGCAGATCGACCGGTTCGTGAAATCGCTGGTGGCCGCGGCCAAGGGCGAGGAAACTCCCGAGGACGGCTACGGCGGGGCCTACATCGGTGAGATCGCCTCCGAGGTCGTCCGCCGCGAACCCGGCGTGCTCGAGCTCCCCGACGCCGAGCGCGACGAGGTGTTCCGCCGCACCGGCGTGGGGCTGATGTTCGACGAGATCAAGCGCAGCCTGCACGAGTTCCGCACCGACTTCGACGTCTTCTTCCACGAGGACTCGCTGCACAACTCCGGCGCGGTCACCGAGGCCCTGGAACGGGTGAAGGAGTCGGGCAACCTCTACGAGGCCGAGGGCGCCTGGTGGCTGCGCTCCTCCGAGTTCGGCGACGACAAGGACAGGGTCGTCATCAAGAGCGACGGCGCCCCGGCCTACATCGCCGGCGACGTCGCCTACCTGAGGGACAAGCGCGACCGCGGCTTCGAGCTGTGCCTGTACATGCTCGGAGCCGACCACCACGGCTACATCTCGCGGTTGAAGGCCGCTGCCGCCGCGATGGGCGACGACCCGGACTCGGTGGAGGTGCTGATCGGTCAACTGGTCAACCTCGTGCGCGAGGGCGAACCGGTCCGCATGAGCAAGCGCGCTGGTACCGTGGTGACCCTGGAGGACCTGGTCGAGGCCGTGGGCGTCGACGCGGCGCGCTACTCGCTGATCCGCTCCTCGGTCGACTCCCCCGTGGACATCGACCTCGACCTGATCAGCAAGCACACCAACGACAACCCGGTCTTCTACGTGCAGTACGCGCACGCCCGGTTGTCCTCCCTGCAGCGCAACGCCGTTTCGCTCGGAATCGACCGGGGAAGCGTCACCGAGGCCGACCTGGGGTTGCTCGCGCACGACAGGGAGGGTGACCTGATCCGCACGCTCGGGGAGTTCCCCCGGGTCGTGCACTCGGCGGCCGAACTGCGGGAGCCGCACCGCGTCGCCCGCTACCTGGAGGAGCTGGCCAGCGCCTACCACCGGTTCTACGACTCCTGCCGCGTGCTGCAGCCCGGTGACGACCGGGCCGGCCCGTTGACGATCGCCAGGTTGCAGCTGTGCGAGGCGACCCGCCAGGTGCTCGCCAACGGTTTGTCCCTGCTCGGCGTCAGTGCCCCCGAACAGATGTAGAGGAGGCGCATCATGCGCGCCCATCCAGCGGGCCCGAGGCACGCCGCCGACGCGGCCGTGTCACCGGCTTCCGGGCTCGCAGCCCCCTCCTCCGTGGAGGAGGTCAACCAGCTTCATCCGAAGGTGTGGCCGCGCAATGCCGCCCGCCGTTCGGACGGGGTTACCACGCTCGCGGGAAACGATGTGCGCGAGTTGGCCGAACGCCACGGCACTCCGCTGTTCGTGCTGGACGAGGACGACTTCCGCTCACGCTGCAGGGACTACGTGGCCGCCTTCGGCGACCCGTCCGCCGTGCACTACGCGGCCAAGGCGTTCCTGTGCACCGAGATCGCCCGGTGGATCGACCAGGAAGGGCTCTCCCTGGACGTCTGCACCGGCGGGGAGCTCCAGGTCGCCCTGCGCGCGGAGTTCCCGCCCGAGCGGATCGCGATGCACGGCAACAACAAGTCCACCGCCGAGCTCGCCGCCGCCCTGGACGCCGGGGTCGGCTCGGTGGTGCTCGACTCGTTCCACGAGATAGCGCGGCTGGAGCACCTCGCGCACGAGCGCGGGGTGACCCAGCCGGTCATGATCAGAACCACAGTCGGGGTGGAAGCCCACACCCACGAGTTCATCGCCACGGCGCACGAGGACCAGAAGTTCGGTTTCTCACTGGCGGCCGGGGACGCGGCCGAGGCCGCGAGCCGGGTGCTGAAGTCCGGCTCGCTGCGGCTGGTCGGGCTGCACAGCCACATAGGTTCGCAGATCTTCGACGACGACGGTTTCGAGCTCGCCGCGCACCGGGTGATCGGTCTGCTGGCCCAGCTGCGGGCCGAGCACGGCCCGGAGGCCCTCGACTCGGTCACGACCGTGGACCTCGGAGGTGGGCAGGGGATCGCCTACACCCGGGAGGACGACCCGCTGCCGCCCGCGACGCTGGCCGAACGGCTGGGCGAGGTCGTGCGCAAGGAGTGCGCCGCTGCCGGGCTCCCCGCGCCGCGCATCGCCGTGGAGCCGGGGCGGGCCATAGCGGGCCCCGGAACCGTCACGGTCTACGAAGTGGGCACCATCAAGGACGTCGCGCTGGACGGCGGAGCCTCGCGACGCTACATCAGCGTCGACGGCGGGATGAGCGACAACATCCGGACCTCGCTCTACGACGCGTTTTACGACTGCCGTCTGGTCTCCCGCGAGGGGGAGCGCCCCGGGGTGCTGTCCCGCATCGTGGGCAAACACTGCGAATCCGGTGACGTGGTGGTGCGGGACAACTGGATGCCCGAGGATGTTGCCCCGGGCGATCTGGTGGCCGTGGCCACCACGGGCGCGTACTGCTACGTGATGGCCAGCAACTACAACCGGTTGCCGAAACCGGCCGTCGTGACGGTGCGCTCCGGGGAGTCGCGATTGTTGCTACGCAGGGAGACCGAGGACGACCTGCTTCGGCTGGAGGTGTGAGTGATCGAGGATCGGGAACCGATCAGGGTGGCGCTGCTGGGCTGCGGCACGGTGGGCACCGAGGTGCTGCGACTGCTGCGCGAGTACCCCACCGAGTACGCCGCTCGAACCGGTGCTCCGGTGCACGTCACCGGTGTGGCGGTGCGCCGCCCCCACAAGCACCCCGAGGTGCCGGAACACCTGTTGACCACAGACGCGGAGTCGCTCGTCGAGGGGAACGCCGACGTCGTCGTGGAGCTGGTCGGCGGTATCGAACCGGCCCGCTCGCTGCTGTCGAGGGCGTTGCACGCGGGCAAGTCCGTCGTGACGGCCAACAAGGCCCTGCTGGCCGAACACGGTTCGGAGCTGTACGCGGCCGCCGACGCGAACGGCGCCGACATCTACTTCGAGGCCGCCGTGGCCGGGGCGATCCCCCTGCTGCGCCCGCTGCGGGAGTCGTTGGCGGGTGACCGCATCAACCGGGTCATGGGCATCGTCAACGGCACGAGCAACTACATCCTCTCCGCGATGGACTCCACGGGTGCGGGCTACGCCGAGACCCTGGAGGAGGCGGGGCAGCTCGGTTACGCCGAAGCGGACCCGACGGCCGATGTGGACGGGTTCGACGCGGCGGCCAAGGCCGCGATCCTGGCCTCGTTGGCCTTCCACACCAGGGTCACCGCCTTCGACGTCCACAGGGAGGGCATCTCCGAGGTGGGTGCCGGGGAGATCCAGGCCGCCCGCGCGCTCGACCGCACGGTCAAGCTGCTCGCGATCTGCGAACGAGTGGTCGACGAGGACGGTTCCGAGTCGGTCTCCGCGCGGGTCCACCCGGCGATGATCCCCCGGGATCACCCGCTGGCCGGGGTTTCCGGCGCGTTCAACGCCGTGTTCGTCGAGGCGGAGTCGGCAGGCCAGCTGATGTTCTACGGGCAGGGCGCAGGCGGGGCCCCCACGGCCAGCGCCGTGCTGGGCGATCTCGTCGCCGCGGCGCGCAACGTCGTGGTTTCCGGGAAGGGACCGCGCGAGTCCGCTCACGCGCAGTTGCCGGTCCGCTCGATGGACCGCACGCCGACGCGGTACCACATCAGCCTGGACGTCGCGGACAAGCCGGGCGTGCTGTCCCAGGTGGCCTCGATGTTCAACGAGCACGACGTGAGCATCTCGGTGGTGCGCCAGCAGGGGCGCGGCGCGGACGCCAGCCTGGTCGTGGTGACGCACACCGCGAGCGACGCCGCGTTGCGCAGGACGGTGGACAAGATCGCGGGGCTGTCCGCGGTGCTCGAGGTTGTCAGTGTTATGCGGGTGGAAGGGGAACCGTCGTGACCTCGGAAATGCAACTCGCCCCCGCGCACTCGGGTCCGGGGTGGCCGGGGGTCGTCGAGGCCTACCGCGACCGGGTCGCGGTTCCGGACGGGGCCGAGGTGGTGAGCCTGCGGGAGGGCAACACCCCGCTCGTCTTCGCGCCGCACCTGTCCGAGCTGACCGGTTGCCGGGTCCACGTGAAGGTGGAGGGCGCCAACCCCACCGGCTCGTTCAAGGACCGCGGCATGACCGTGGCGATGACCCACGCGAAGGCCGCGGGGATGCAGGCCGTCATCTGCGCCTCGACCGGCAACACCTCGGCCTCGGCCGCCGCCTACGCGGCCCGCGCCGGGATGGGCTCGGCGGTGCTGGTGCCGCAGGGCAAGATCGCGATGGGCAAGCTGGCGCAGGCCGTGGTGCACGGTGCTCGGATCCTGCAGGTGCGGGGCAGTTTCGACGACTGCCTCGAACTGGCGCGCAAGACCGCTGCGAACTACCCGGTGACACTGGTCAACTCGGTCAATCCGGCGCGCCTGGCCGGGCAGAAGACGGCGGCCTTCGAGATCTGCGACACGCTGGGCTCAGCTCCGGACGTGCACTGCCTGCCCGTGGGCAACGCGGGCAACATAACCGCCTACTGGACGGGCTATTCGGAGTACCTCGCCGACGGGCGCACCGATCGGGCCCCGGCCATGTTCGGGTTCCAGGCGGCGGGAGCGGCCCCGCTGGTCTCCGGTGAGCCGGTTTCCGAACCGGAGACGGTGGCCACGGCCATCAGGGTGGGCAGTCCGGCCTCCTGGGACGGCGCGGTCGCGGCCAGGACGAACTCGGGTGGCTTGTTCTCCGCCGTGACCGACGAGCGGATCCTGGAGGCCTACCGCCTGCTGGCCTCCCGCGAGGGGATCTTCGTGGAGCCGGCGTCCGCGGCCAGCATCGCCGGTCTGCTCGCGACCTCCGCGGAGGGGAGGCTGCCCGTGGGCTCCGACGTGGTGTGCACCGTCACGGGACACGGCCTCAAGGATCCGGACACGGCCCTGGCCGACATGGTCGAGGTGCAGCCGCTTCCGGTCGATCCCGAGGCGGTGGCTACGGCGCTGGAGCTGACGTGACTCGGGACGTGCCTGTCGAGGAGCGGTCCGCGGAGCTCGCCGGGAGCGGGGAGGGGCCGAACCGGGTGGAGGTCACGGCCCCCGCGTCCACCGCGAACCTCGGGTCCGGCTTCGACACGCTCGGCATGGCGCTCGCCCTCCACGACACGGTGGAGATCACGCGGAGCGGGCGGGAAACCGGCAGCGCGCGCGTCAGCGTCAGCGGCCCGGGCGAGGGGGAGGTGCCGACGGACGAGCGGCACCTGGTGGTGCGGGTGCTGCACCGAACCCTGGAGGGGTTGGGACTCGCTCCGCTCGCGGTCGACGTGCGCTGCACCAACGCGATCCCGCACGCGCGCGGGCTGGGCTCCTCGGCGGCCGCGATCGTGGCCGGGGTGACGGCCGCCTACCGCTTCGCCGGGCTCGACGTCCACGCCGAGGGGACGGCTGAGCGGGCCCTGCAGGAGGCCGCCTCCGTGGAGGGACACGCCGACAACGTGGCCGCGAGCCTGTTCGGTGGGCTGGCTGTTGCCTTCAGTGCGGAAAATCGTTATGAAGCCGTTCGTCTGGAGCCGCACGAGGAGTTGGCTCCGGTGGTCTTCATCCCCCGCTCCGAGTCCGAGACTCATGCGATGAGGGGGCTGCTGCCCGCGAACGTCGCCCACGCCGACGCGGCGTTCGCGGCGAGTCGCTCCGCGCTGGCCGTGCACGCCCTCACCGCGCGGCCGGACCTGCTGCACGTGGCCACCGAGGACCGGATCCACCAGGACTACCGGGAACCCGCGATGCCCGCCACGCTCGAACTCGTCCGGCGACTCAGGAATACCGGTGTGCCCGCCGCTGTTTCCGGGGCGGGACCCACGGTGCTGGCCTTGCCCCCCTCGGGGGAGCCTCCGCGGGAGATTCACCCGGAAGGCTTCGAGGTCACACGGCTGAGCGTGGATCGGAGCGGGGTGCGCGTCCGGGAGTTCACCTGATCCGGCGGGGGTGAACATCCGCCGTCCCGCCGGTGGTATAAAGGTGGTGTCGGCATCGTGGTTGTCGAACCCTCGTTTCTGTCGGTCGGCCCACGATTCGACGGGAGATCCGACAGGATCGTGACCGAGTAGGGACGTTCCCCCGTGGGCGTGTCATGCTCTTGGTTGTTGCACCGGAGTGACTCGGCGTATACCCTCAAGGTCAATCAGTCACCGGGCGCATCGGCGCCGGTGCCTTGCCCGGGAGATCTCCCGGGATGCATCCCTCGCTGTGATTCGACTGCATACTCCGGCTGGAGAGCAGGACGGCGGGTAGCCGATCGCGGTGACCGAGTCAGGAGTTGTCAACTCAAGGGGTTCGCTTCGTCGGGTCGAACTTCAGGTAGTTGCCGGTGTCGGACTGGGAGCTCTGGCGTTACGGATTGTGGTTCCGCACGGCATTCGCGAATAACTCGGTGACCAAAGTGGAGGCTTCGGTTTTCCCGGGCACCGTGCTCGGCAACCGTGTCGGAGCGTGCTCCGGACGCGCGGTGTCGGCCTTGTCGGCGCCGGCCGTTTCGGTGAGTCCGGTAACGATCAGTCAGCGAGGCACGTACCAACGATTGGTGGGCGGACACGGTCATGATCACTCCGGTAGGTGGTCACATCGCCGTGGACGGGTGATATCACCAGAGGTGCGCGAGTCAGGCGCCTCCGCTGCCCGGTGCTGCCGGATTTCGAGTGGGTGCCGACACCACGCGCGCCGGGTGTCCTCGTCGAGTTCATTCGACACAGGGGCCGGTAGCACTACAAGGCCGCTCGTGTTCGTAACGAGCGGGGAATCCGCTGGGCCGCGTAGGAGGCGCGGATCCGGTCAGGAAGGACATTCGTGAGCAACACCGATCTGTTGAGCAGCGAGACGGGCAACGGCGTCTCTCCGTCCGGCGGGCAGGAGTCCGAGTCGTCGCAACAGGCAGCTTCCGGTTCGGGGGCCAACGGCAACACACGTCGTCGGGGCGGCCTCTCGGGCATGGTGCTGGCCGAACTGCGGCAGCTCGCCGGTGAATTGGGGATCGACACCGCGGGTCTGCGCAAGGGCGACCTGATCGCCGCAATCAAGGAACGCCAGGGAAGTTCGGCACCGCAGCAGTCGGACTCGTCCGCAAGCCGGCAGCCGACTCTCGACCAGCAGGCGGACCAGGACAACACCAACAACAAGGGCCGGAACACCAAGGGGGCGAACGCCAGGAACAAGGACTCCAAGGAGAAGTCCGGCCACCCCCAGGCGGAGTCGGCACCTTCCGGCACGGAATCCTCCGCTCCGGCCACCGAGGCGACCCCGGGATCCGACAAGCGTTCGAACGGTTCGTCCCCGAACCGTGGTTCGCGTCGCTCGGGCAACGACGGTTCCGGCGAGGAAGGACGCCGCGGGAACCGGCGTCGTCGTTCCTCGGGACGTTCCGGCCAGCAGGACCAGAACTCGGACGACCGGGGCGACCGCAACGACAGGGGCGGCTCGGACAAGAGCGAGCGCACCGACGGCGACCGGCAGGACAACCGCAGGGACAACAACCGTCCCGACAACCGCAACGACAACGGTCGCGGAGACAACTCGCGGCAGCAGCAGGACGACGACGAACGCGGCAACAGGCGCAGTCGTCGCTTCCGGGACCGGCGGCGCAACCGCGGACGCGGTGACAACGAGCCGGAGGTGCGCGACGACGACGTGCTGCTTCCGGTCGCGGGGATCCTCGACGTGCTGGAGAACTACGCGTTCGTCCGCACCTCGGGCTACCTGGCCGGCCCGAACGATGTGTACGTCTCCCTGTCGCTGGTCCGCAAGTACGGGCTGCGGCGCGGTGACGCCATCAAGGGCGTCGTCCGGCAGCCCCGCGAGGGCGAGCAGCAGCGCCAGAAGTTCAACCCGCTGGTGCGGGTCGACGGGATCAACGGCCTGGAACCCGAGGCGGCCAAGCGCCGTTCCGAGTTCCACAAGCTGACGCCGCTCTACCCGAACGAGCGACTGCGCCTGGAGACCGAGCCCCAGAGCATCACGAGCCGGGTCATCGACCTGGTGATGCCGGTCGGCAAGGGCCAGCGCGCCCTGATCGTCTCCCCGCCGAAGGCGGGCAAGACGATGGTGCTGCAGTCGATCGCCAACTCGATCACGACCAACAACCCCGAGTGCCACCTGATGGTCGTTCTCGCCGACGAACGGCCGGAAGAGGTCACCGACATGCAGCGGTCGGTCAAGGGTGAGGTCATCGCATCCACATTCGACCGTCCCCCGTCCGATCACACCACTGTGGCCGAGCTTTCCATCGAACGGGCCAAGCGATTGGTCGAGATGGGGCACGACGTGGTGGTGCTGCTGGACTCGATCACACGCCTCGGCAGGGCCTACAACCTCTCCGCTCCCGCATCGGGGCGGATCCTGTCCGGTGGTGTCGACTCCACGGCGCTGTACCCGCCGAAGCGCTTCCTCGGCGCGGCGCGCAACATCGAGAACGGCGGCTCCCTGACCATCTTCGCCACCGCGCTGGTGGAGACCGGGTCCGCCATGGACACGGTCATCTTCGAGGAGTTCAAGGGAACCGGCAACGCCGAGCTCAAGCTCGACCGCAAGCTGGCGAACAAGCAGCTCTTCCCGGCCGTCGACGTCGACAGTTCGAGCACCCGCAAGGACGAACTGCTGATGTCCTCGGACGAGTTGGCCGTTCACCACAAGTTGCGCAGGGTGCTGGCCGCGCTGGACTCCCAGCAGGCCCTGGAGCTTGTGCAGGACCGCCTGCGCAAGACGCGCACCAACATCGAGTTCCTCACCCAGGTGGCCAAGACGACTCCGGGTAAAGAGGAGGAGTGAGTGCCCGGCCCGGACCGACCTCGCCACGGGGAGCCACCTCGTCGGATCGTTCCGGGCAGGGCGAGCACCGTTCGTCGCGGGGCGAACGGTTCGGATCCCGCGCGATCCGTCCCCTTCCGCGTGGGCGGCGTTCCACCGTGACCGCGAGTCCGGGCCCCTCCCGCCCGCGCCGTCGAATTCCGCACGCACGCCCCCTGCGGGGCGGGAATACGTAGTGCGCACCCTGCGTTGCAGGTCAACGGTCTCGGTCTGGCAAAATCGGGACCCGTTCCGGCGCCGGTTCACCTCTGGTGGACACCACGAGGACCCGGTGCCACGAGGAGAGGATTGATCATGAAGAGCGGCATTCACCCCGAATACGTGGAAACGCAGGTCGTCTGCAACTGCGGGGAGAGCTTCACCACGCGGAGCACCAAGACCGAGGGCAAGATCAACGTCGATGTCTGCTCGAACTGCCACCCGTTCTACACGGGCAAGCAGAAGATCCTGGACACCGGCGGTCGCGTCGCCAAGTTCGAGGCTCGTTACGGTCGGCGTCCGCAGAACGCCCGCACCAAGAAGTAGCCGAGTCCGTGGCGCCCGCCTCGATCAGTTGGCGGGCGCCGTTCTCGTATCGGACTCGTGGCGAAAGTGGGGAGCACCGTGGAGACCTCGAGGGTCGAGGAGCTGCTCGCCGAGTACACCGAGCTGGAGGGACGGCTCGCGGACCCGGACGTGCACGCCGATCAGGAGCGGGCGCGGAAACTCGGCAAGCGGCACGCCGAGCTCACACCGATCGTGCGCACGGCGCGTGAGCTCGACCAGGTTCGCTCGGACCTGTCCACCGCACGGGAGCTGGCGGGCGAGGACCCCGCCCTCGCGCGGGAAGCCGAGCAGCTCGAGTCCCGGATTCCCGCACTGGAGGAACGGCTCGCCGAGCTGCTGGCTCCGCGGGACCCGCGGGACGGTTCCGACGTCGTGCTCGAGGTGAAGTCCGGGGAAGGCGGCGAGGAATCCGCGCTGTTCGCGGGCGACCTGCTCCGCATGTACCTGCGCTTCGCCGAGCGGCAGGGGTGGCAGGCCGAGGTGCTCGGCGCCACCGAGTCCGATCTCGGCGGCTACAAGGACGTCATCGTCGCCGTGAAGTCGAAGAGCGAGCCCGGCCTGGAGGGCGTCTGGGCCAAGCTCAAGTTCGAGGGCGGCGTTCACCGCGTCCAGCGAGTCCCGGTGACCGAGTCCCAGGGGCGGGTGCACACCTCCGCCGCGGGGGTGCTGGTGTACCCGGAGCGGGAGGAGGTCGAGGTGGAGATCGACGAGAAGGAGCTCCGCATCGACGTGCACCGCTCCTCCGGGCCCGGGGGGCAGAGCGTGAACACCACGGACTCCGCCGTGCGGGTCACCCACCTGCCCACGGGAATCGTGGTGGCCTGCCAGAACCAGAAGTCCCAGCTGCAGAACAAGACGCGGGCCATCCAGGTGCTGCGCGCGCGGCTGCAGGCCATGGCCGAGGAGGAGGCCGAGCGCGAGGTCGCCGAGACCCGACGCAGCCAGGTTCGCACCGTGGACCGCTCGGAACGGGTGCGCACCTACAACTTCCCCGAGAACCGCATCTCGGACCACCGCATCAACTTCAAGGCCTACAACCTCGACCACGTGCTGGAGGGCGAGCTCGACTCGGTGCTGGGCGCGCTGCGCGAGGCCGATCGGAAGGAGCGGATGGAAGCCGGGGTCTGACGACCGGTTTCCCCGCGGGGCGGCTCGTCCGGCTGGTCGGGTAGCCGGCACACGTGAGTCGGCGCCTCGGGAGCGTTGGAGGGCATCTCGGCAGCGGCCTGCGCCACGTGCCCTCCCCGCCTTGCGAGGCATCCGACTCACGCACCGGAGCTCCTCGTCCTGCCCGGGCTCGAAGCGCCCGCGTCGAACGGGTCACCTCTGTCGGGGGGTCCGGACGCCCCGCGGCGGTGCCGACCGCGCAGGTGGGCGCAAGCGGCAGGTGCCGCTTGGGAGTCCGCCCCGCGCGATCGAATCGCCCCCGGCGAAATCTCCGGGGATCGGGGGGGAGTCCTCGAGGGGCTGTTCCGAGGGCGGCCCGTTTCATCCGGCGGAGGGACTCTAGGGTACGACTGTGGACCGAAAACCGTTGCGGTTGGCGATTCTGGAGGGCGAGCGCGTCCTCACGGCGGCGGGGATCCCCTCCGCCCGTGCTGAGGCCGAGATGCTGGCCGCTCACCTTCTCGGGGTCGAACGCACCAAGTTGATGATGTTTCCCCTGGTGGACCAGTCCGCGGTCGACTCGTTGGAGCGGCTCGTCCAGCAACGGGCCACCAGGGTCCCGCTGCAGCACCTGACCGGTGCGGCCGCGCTCGGCCGGGTGACCCTCGCGGTGGGCCCCGGCGTCTTCGTCCCGCGGCCGGAGACGGAACAGCTGCTGGAGTGGGGCTTGAACCGGCTGCGCGGCCTGCGGAACCCCGTGGTCGTCGATCTGTGCGCCGGGGCGGGAGGACTCGCCCTGGCGCTGGCCCACGAGCGCCCGGACGCCGAGGTTCTGGCGGTGGACAATGACCCGACCGCGTTGAGCTGGGCGCGGGACAACGCCGAGCGACGGCGGCTGGCCGGGGACGTCCCGGTTCACGTGCTCGAGGGGGACGTCACCGATCCCGGGCTGCTCGCCGAGCGGGAGCGGGGCGTGGACCTGCTGGTCTGCAACCCCCCGTACGTTCCAGAAGGCACCCCGGTCCCGCCCGAGGTCGGCGACCACGATCCGCCCGCGGCGGTCTTCGCGGGAAGGGACGGATTGCGGGTGCTGCGTCACGTGGTGGCGCACGCAGCCCGCCTGCTGTCCCCCGGCGGCGGGATCGCCGTGGAGCACGACGACACGCACGGGGGGTCGGTGCCGGCCTTGCTGGCGGCTCGTTCCGAGCTGACCGATGTCGAGGCGCACAACGATCTGGCGGGGCGGCCGAGGTTCGCCACGGCCCGCCGGGACCCCGCTGGGGACCCGACGAGGAACGGGTGACGTCCGGCCGGGTGCTGCCGATTCCCGGCGCTGTGGGAGAGCGCGGGCGCTTCAGAGCGTGCCGTTGACGAACTCGCGCACGGCCGCGTTGAACTCGTTGGGTTTCTCGCGGTGGCACCAGTGCCCGGCTTCGGGCAGCACGCGCAGCATGGCCCCGGGGACCGCCGCTGCGGCCTCGTGCGCCACCGACACCGGAACGCGTTCGTCGCGCTCGCCGTGCACGAACATGACGGGGCAGCGGATGCCTCCCAGGTGGGGGAGGTGGTTGATCCGCATGGCGCGGCGCCCCACGGCCTCGGAGTGCCAGTCGGAGAACAACGACGCGCTCCCGCGAAGTTCCTCGTGGAACTCGTTCACCAGCTGCTCGTGGTCGACGACCCCGGCGGGGTCGTTCAGCACCCCGTCGAGGAGGTAGCGGCGGGACAGCCCGCGGTGCAGCCCGAGCACGTTGGCCGCCGTCGTGCCGTAGAACCGTGAGCGCAACTTCAGGAAGGTGGCGAGCTGTCCGGGAACGCGGTGCTGCAGCCCCTCCGAGCCCGTCAGCACGAGCCCGCGCATCCGGTGCGGGTGCCGCAGCGCGAACCCGGTCGCGGCGCTGCCACCGACCGAGGCCCCGATCAGCACGGCGCGCTCGATCCCCCAAGCGTCGAGCAGCCAGCGCAGGACCTCCTCCAGCGTGCGCTGGCCGACTTTGCCGTACCAGTTCCTGCTTCCGCCGTGCCTGGGCAGGTCCGGGAGGTAGACCCGGTGGTCGACGGCGAGCGGAGCGATGGCGTGCCGCCAGCTGAGCAGCGCGTTGTCGATGCCGCCGCCGTGCAGCAGCACGACGGCAGGCCCCGAGGTGCCTGCGCGGTGGTAGCGGATCGTGCCTGCCGGGAAACCGAGCTGCTCGGTCTGGACACCCTGCGGCGGGGCGGTCATCGCTCGTCCTCCAGAAACGGGAATTTCCGGGCTCGACCCCCAGAGGTCACCCGGTGATCAGCAGTGCTTCGTCGAGTCGGTCGTGATGGGCGGTCGCTCGGCGGAACCCCCGCCGCCTCGTGAGCGGGTCCCGGGAAGGGCCGGGGCGGGGAGGAGCTCGACGCGCTGGCGACTCGTCGATCACCGTGAACATGTTGCCCGAAGGGCTCGGGGTGCACCACTCGCACCCGCCGTGGACGGTCGTGCCAGGATCTGGTGCCGTGAGCACGGTCTACGATTGCAACAGCCCGGACAGTCGCAGTGCCGGACTGAACAGGGCCGCGAGTTCGCTGCGCGGTGGCGGACTCGCCGTTCTTCCCACGGACACGGTCTACGGAATCGGGGCGGACGCGTTCGATCCCGAAGCCGTTCGCGCGTTGCTCTCGGCCAAGGGACGCGGACCCGACATGCCGGTTCCGGTGCTGGTCGGTTCGTGGAACACGGTCGACGGGCTGGTGATGTCGGTTCCCCGGCAGGCGAGGGCGCTCATCGAGGCGTTCTGGCCCGGTGGTCTGTCGCTCGTGCTGCCGCAGGCGCCCTCGCTGTCCTGGGACCTGGGTGAGACCCGCGGAACGGTGAACCTGCGGATGCCGCTGCACCCGGTCGCGCTGGACCTGCTGCGCGATGTCGGGCCGCTTGCCGTCTCGAGCGCCAACACGACGGGGAACCCGCCGGCCACCACGGCGGAGCAGGCGCGGGAGCAGCTGGGGGAGTCCGTACCCGTTTACCTGGACGGCGGTCCCTCCGGGGAGCCGGTCGCTTCGACCATCGTGGATCTGACCGGACAGCGCCCCCGGATACTGCGCGAGGGGGCCGTCAGCCGCGCGGAGCTGGCCACCGAGCTGGGAGTGGAACTGCCGGTCGAGTAGGGATTCTCGACAGCTCGCCAGCTCGGTTCGAGCGGGGGCGAATTGCGCGGCGGTGCCCGTTGAACGGACGGTCACGAGCGGCTCCGCCGCTTGCTCGACGATCGGCACGACCGGGCCGGTGTTCGCCCGGTCGTGCCGAGGTCTTCCGCCGGAAGCTTCGCCGCCCCCGGTCGCGCGGGCGGCAGTACGATTCGGCCGAACGGGTGAGTTCGCTGCTCGGGTGCGGTCGCGGACCCGTTCGGTCGGCGGAGCGAGCGCTCGGTAGCGTGAACCCCCGAATGCGACTCGTGGGCGACGCCGACGGTTTCCCGGCATCCGGTGTTCGGTGACGACCGTGGGTGCGCCCAGTTCCAGCTCTTTCTGCCCGTCGGAGATGTTCGCGAGGAGCCGCCAACAGTGACTGTGTCGCCGTGGGATTCGGACGTGGCCGTGCACCGCTCGCCCGCGCGTGGTTGAGGCGGCGGCCATGGACACCGTTCCAGCCTGGGCCCCCGCGGGGGTGCCCGCACGGGAGTACCTGCTCGTCTGCCTCACCGCCGCCGCGGTGACCTTTCTGCTCACCGGCCTGACCAGATTGCTGGCCCTGCGCATCGGGGCGGTCGCGCACCCGAGGAACCGCGATGTGCACCGCAGCCCGATTCCCCGGATGGGGGGAGTCGCGATGTACGCCGGTGTGCTCGGCGGAATGTTTTTGGCCGGGAACCTGCCCGCGCTCTCGCGCGGGTTCGACTACTCGAACGACGCGTTGGCCGTGGTGATCGCGGGCGGGCTCATCACTCTGGTGGGCGCGCTGGACGACCGCTTCGAACTGGACTCGTGGACCAAGCTGGCCGGGCAGGTCACGGCTGCGGGAATCCTCGTGCTGATGGGGCTGCAGTGGTACATGCTGCCGGGCGGCCAGGGCGGTGAGTCGGGTTCGGTGCTGGTGCTCAGCGGGAACCAGGGGCAGCTGCTCACGGTGGTGCTGACCGTGGCGATGGTCAACGCGATGAACTTCGTGGACGGGCTGGACGGGCTGGCCTCCGGGATCGGCCTGATCGCCGCGAGCGCGACCTGCGCGTTCTGCCTGGGGCTGCTCAACGACCAGGGCGGTGACGTCACCGCCTATCCCCCCGCCCTGATCGCGGCGACCATAGCCGGGGCCTGCCTGGGGTTCCTGCCCTACAACTTCCAACCCGCCAGGATCTTCATGGGCGACTCCGGCTCGATGCTGATCGGTCTGATGCTGGCCTCGGCCAGTACCACGGCCGCGGGAAAGATGGATCCGACCAGCCTGGACGCCTTCGGGCTGTTCGCGCCGCTGCTGGTGGTCGCTGCCGTGCTCTTCGTCCCGCTGCTGGACCTGAGCCTGGCGGTGGTTCGCCGGACCAGGGCGGGCAGGAGTCCGTTCCACGCGGACAAGATGCACCTGCACCACCGCCTGCTCGAGCTCGGGCACTCGCAGCGGCGTGCCGTGCTGCTGATCTACCTGTGGGCGGGAGTGGTCGCCTTCGGCGCCGTTTCGCTCACGTTGTTCGAGGATGTGGCTCTGGTGGCGTGGGCTATCGGGATCGCGGTGGTCGTGGCGGGTATCGTATCCGCGATACCCCGAATGAGGACCAGGTAGTGCTTCCGGGCGGGAGAAGCGATGAGCGAAGCAACCGAAGTGGCCGACGAGTCGTCCCGGCGGGCGGAGTCCAATCCGCATGCCGTGGCCGTCCGCAGGCTCGCCCACGCGATGCTGCGCGCGGCCGTCTGGCCCGCTGTGGTGACCGTGCTGGTCAGCGCGGTGGTCGGGGCCTTCTGGGTGGGTGCCCAGGGGGCGGTCGGCGCGCTGATCGGTGGCGTGGTCGCTTCGGCCTCCTCGTTGTTGACCCTGTGGTTGATGCGGGCGACGGCGGACTCGCACCCGATGTTCGTCATGGTCGCCGCGCTCGGTGGCTACATCGGGAAGGTGGTCGTGCTGTTCGTGGTGGTGACCCTGCTCCGGATCTTCACCGCGGTTCACGTTCCCGCTGTGGCGATCGCCATACTCGCCACTGTGCTGGTTTGGGCATTTGCCGAGGTATACGCTTTTCGCAAGACCAAGATTCCTACGATCGCATTAGCGAACGCCTCCTGACGGAGTAGCGACCACACCCCTCAGGTGTGAAATGGTGGGTATACCCTTTTTGTTACCAAATGGTAGGGTTTGGCGCGCAAGAAGCTTGGGTCGTTGAGCGGGGGATTCTCGCCGCGGGGAAGCTCCGGCTTGTCCGTGCGGACCTCGCCTGGCGGACCTCGCCCTGAGGGAGGGCCCCTACGTCCTCGATCGTGTATCAGGTACGTTGAGTGCAAATCGTGACGATTCCCCCGGTGGAGTTAGCTCCAACCGGGAGAACCGGAAGGAGCCCAGTTGGGCGCGCTGGTGTTGAGCCAGGGCGGCACGTTCGAGCCGCCCGGTGTCGATAGCTTTTTTCTCCCGCCGATCTTTGGTGGAGTCACCAAGCCGATCGTGCTTGTAGTGCTCTCGGCTGTCATCGTCGGTGCGTACTTCTTGATCGCCACACGCAACCTCAAGTTGGTGCCTGGCAAGGGCCAGTTCGCGGCGGAGTACCTTTACGACTTCAGCAGGAACACGATCGCAAGGGATCAGATCGGTGCGAAGGACTTCCAGCGGTTCGTCCCGCTGATCTTCGGGCTGTTCACGTTCATCCTGGTGAACAACCTCTTCGGGATCATCCCGTTGATCCAGTTCCCCACGATGGCCAAGATCGGCTTCCCGATCGCCCTGTTCATCATGGTCTACATCGTGATCCACACGGTCGGGTTCAAACGCCACGGCTTCTTGGGTTACCTCAAGCACGTGATGTTCCCTCCCGGGGTCCCCAAGCCGGTCTACATCCTGCTTGCTCCGATCGAGTTTCTGCAGAAGTTCCTGTTCCAGCCGGTGGCGCTGGCCATCCGAGTCTTCGCGGCGATGTTCGCCGGTCACCTCATCCTGCTGGTGTTCGCCCTGGGTGGACACTACCTGCTGATCGAGGCGGGTGCGCTGCTCAAGCCGGTTTCCATAATCAGCTTCGCCTTCGCGATCATTCTGACCTTCGCCGAGGCCTTGATTCAGGTCTTGCAGGCGTACATCTTCGCGGTGCTCACCGCCAATTTCATCGGTGCTGCACTCGCGGAGGAGCACTGAGGACAGAGCGGGACCTCCGATCCGCGTCACGCGGACCGAGTTGAAAGGTAGTAACAGTGAGCAACATCGTTCTTGCACAGGCCGCGGAAAGCGCTGCCAACATCAACCCGGGCCTCGCTGCCATCGGCTACGGCGTCGGTGCGATCGGTCCCGGTGTCGGCGTCGGTCTGATCTGGGCAGCTGTCATCAACGGAACTGCCCGCCAGCCGGAGGCCCAGGGCCAGCTGATGGGCATCGCCTGGATCTCCTTCGTCCTCGTCGAGGTGCTGGCACTGATCGGCCTGGTCGTTTACTTCATCGCTTCCGCCGCTTGAGTCTGACTGCTTGACGCGTTGGGAGAAGTCCAGATGAAGGAACACCTGGTGCTGGCAGCGTCGGACCACAATCCGATCCTGCCCGCCCCGACCGAGATAGTCGTCGGCTTCGTCGCCTTCCTCCTCCTGCTGTTCGTGCTGAACAAGTACGCCGTTCCTCGCTTCGAGAAGCTCTACAAGGAGCGCAGCGACCGGATCGAGGGCGGCATCGCGCGGGCCGAGGAGGCGCAGGCCGAGGCCCAGCGCACGCTGGAGCAGTACAAGGCGCAGCTGGCCGAGGCCCGTGCCGAGGCGGCTCGGATCAGGGACGACGCACGCGCCGAGGGGCAGCAGATCCTGGACGACATGCGGTCGCAGGCCCAGGAGGAGAGCGACCGGATCATCAATCAGGGCCAGGCTCAGCTCGCTGCTCAGAAGACCCAGGTCATCGCGGAGCTGCGCGCCGACCTCGGTCGGCACGCCGTGGACCTGGCGAGCAGGGTCGTCGGTGAGTCCCTCGAGAACGAGGACCGGGCTCAGCGCACGGTGGATCGGTTCCTCGACGAGCTGGAGTCCACCTCCGCGCCGTCGACGTCGACCAGCAGCTGAGGCGGTTCCCACCGATCGGCTCCAGGTCGAAGGGATTTGAGTGATGGGCCCAGGAGAGAAAGGCGTGCAGAGTTGAGCACCCTCGTGAACGCCGCGAGTCGTGATGCACTGGCAGCCAGCGAGCTGCAGCTGTTGCAGGCCACGGATGGGGCCGGACCCGCGGAGATCACCGGGCTCGCCGACGAGTTGTTCGGAGTCGCCGCGTTGCTGCGCGGCGAGTCCGCTCTCCGGCGCGCTCTCGCCGATGCCGCCACCCCGGCCGAGTCCAGGCAGGGGCTGGTTCGCGAGTTGCTGAGCAACCAGCTCGGCGCCCGTTCACTGCCGGTGGTGGTGGAGGTCGCGGGCGCTCGCTGGTCCAGTCCCAGCGACTTGGTGCACGGCCTCGAACGGCTCGCCCGCACCGCCCTGCTGGTTCAGGCGGAGCGCGCGGGCAGGTTGGACGCGGTGGAGGACGAGCTGTTCCGGCTGGGCCGCATCATCGGCGGTCAACCGGAGTTGGAACGGTTGCTGTCGGATCCCACCGCCGATTCCGCAGGCAAGGGGACCGTCGTCGAGCAGCTGGTCGGCGGCAAGGTCGAGGATGTGACCGAACGCCTGGTGCGGCAGTTGGTCGAAAGGTCGCCGGGCGGCCACCTCAGTGAGGGGCTGGAGGAACTGGCCGAGCTCTCCGCCAAGCGGAGGGAACGCTCGGTCGCCCACGTTCGTTCGGCGGTCGCGCTCAGTGACGAGCAGCAGGAGCGACTGGCCAACACGCTGCAACGCATATACGCGCGGCCGATTGCGGTACACCTGGAAGTGGACCCCGACATCGGTGGCGGATTGGTCATTCGGGTCGGTGAGGAGATCATCGACGGCAGCACGTCCGGACGGCTGCAGGCATTGCGGCGCGACCTCTCCGGCTGACGGGCGGCAGTCACCGCTCGCGGCCGGACGGGGGCCGCCCCTTTTTCCCACAGAACGAAGCGAGAGCAGGAACGAGACATGGCGGAGCTGACGATCTCGTCGGACGAGATCCGCAGTGCGATCGAGAAGTACGTCTCCAGCTACTCACCCGAGGTCAGCCGCGAGGAGGTCGGGGTCGTCACGGACACCGGTGACGGCATCGCCCATGTCGAGGGTCTGCCTTCGGTCATGACCGAGGAACTGCTGGAGTTCCCCGGCGGCATCTACGGCGTCGCGATGAACCTCGAGGCGCAGTCGATCGGCGCGGTCATCCTCGGTCAAGCCGACCAGATCGAGGAAGGCCAGGAGGTCAGGCGCACCGGCAGGGTGATGTCCGTGCCGGTCGGCGACAACTTCCTCGGCAGGGTGGTCAACCCGGTCGGCGAGCCCATCGACGGTCTCGGTGAGATCGAGGCGGAGAAGGAGCGCGAGCTGGAGCTGCAGGCCGCTTCGGTGGTCCAGCGCCAGGGCGTGAACGAGCCGCTCCAGACCGGTATCAAGGCGATCGACTCGATGACCCCGATCGGCCGCGGGCAGCGGCAGTTGATCATCGGTGACCGCAAGACCGGCAAGACCACGATCGCCACTGACACGATCATCAACCAGAAGAGCAACTGGGACAGCGGCGACCCAGAGAAGCAGGTGCGCTGCATCTACGTCGCGATCGGCCAGAAGGGCTCGACCATCGCGGGGACGCAGCGCGCCCTCCAGGAGGCCGGCGCGATGGAGTACACCACCATCGTGGCCGCTCCCGCCGCCGACTCCCCGGGGCTGAAGTGGCTGGCGCCCTACGGGGGGTCCGCCCTCGGGCAGCACTGGATGTGGCAGGGCAAGCACGTCCTGATCGTGTTCGACGACCTGACCAAGCAGGCCGAGGCCTACCGGGCCATCTCGCTGCTGCTGCGGCGTCCCCCGGGGCGTGAGGCCTTCCCCGGTGACGTCTTCTACCTGCACTCCCGGCTGCTGGAGCGCTGCGCGAAGCTCTCCGACGAGCAGGGTGGCGGTTCGATGACCGGGCTCCCGATCATCGAGACCAAGGCCAACGACGTGTCGGCCTACATCCCGACCAACGTCATCTCCATCACCGACGGGCAGTGCTTCCTGCAGTCCGATCTGTTCAACTCCGGTCAGCGGCCGGCGATCGACGTGGGCACCTCGGTCTCGCGTGTCGGCGGTTCCGCGCAGATCAATGCGATGAGGAAGGTCACCGGTTCGCTGAAGATCGACCTGGCGCAGTACCGCGAGCTGGAGGCGTTCTCCGCGTTCGCCTCGGACCTGGACGCCGCATCCAAGGCCCAGCTGGACCGCGGTGCCCGGTTGATGGAGGTGCTCAAGCAGGGCGAGGGAGTGCCCTTCCCGGCAGAGGAGGAGGTCGTTTCCCTCTACCTCGGAACCAAGGGGCGGCTGGACGATCTGCCGACCGGTGACGTGGCCCGCTTCGAGACGGAGTTCCTGGCGCACATGCGGCGCAACCAGGAAACCGTGCTCAAGGACATTGTCGAGAGCAAGAAGCTCTCCGACGACGGGGCCAAGGCCATCGACGACGCCGTCACGGAATTCAAGAAGCAGTTCACCACCTCCGAGGGCGGCGCGGTTCTCCCGCAGCACGAGGAAGCGGGCACCGTCGATGCCGATCAGGTCGAGCAGGAGACGGTGAAGGTCAACCGCCCCGCCTCCGGGGACAGCGAGAAGTGACCGGATAGCCATGGCTCAGCTTCGCGAACTACGCAATCGCATCCGGTCGGTGCAGTCGACCCGCAAGATCACCAAGGCGCAGGAGCTCATCGCCACATCGCGCATCATGAAGGCGCAGGCGAGGGTGGAGGCCTCCAGGCCCTACGCCGAGGAGATCACCAGGGTGTTGACCGCACTGGCCGATGCCAGCCCGCTCGACCATCCGTTGCTGACGGAACGGGACAGCTCCAAGCGGTCCGCCGTGCTGGTGGTCACCAGCGACCGCGGTTTCTGCGGTGCCTACAACGCCAACGTGATCCGCGCCGCCGAGGACTTGCAGAACACGCTGCGGCAGCAGGGCAAGACCCCGATGCTGTACGTGATCGGACGCAAGGGCGAGACGTACTACCGGTTCCGCAACCGGGAGATCACGCAGAGCTGGGGCGGCTTCACCGATCGTCCGGACTACGCGAACGCGGCGGACGTGGGTGAGACCCTGGTGAAGGCGTTCATGCAGGGCACCGAGGAAGCGAAGAAGGAGGGGAGCTCGGAGGACGAGAACGTGCTCGCGGTGGACGAGATCCACCTGGTGCACACCGAGTTCGTCTCGATGCTCACCCAGCGGCCGGTCATCCGGCGGATCGCTCCGCTGGAGGTGGAGTACACCCAGAGCGAGGGGGTGCGGCCGGCCTACGACTTCGAGCCGGACGCGGGGACCCTGTTCCGGGCGCTGCTCCCGAAATACATCAACACTCGCCTGTTCGCCGGACTGCTGGATTCAGCGGCGTCCGAGCACGCGGCACGTCGGACTGCGATGAAGTCGGCCACGGACAACGCGGACGAGATCGTGCAGAACCTCAGCCGTGAAGCCAACCGTGCTCGCCAGGCCCAGATCACCCAGGAAATCAGCGAGATCGTCGGTGGTGTCGAGGCGCTCTCGTCTGCAGGAAGTGAGTGACATGACTGCTACTGCCACTAGCACGGCTACTGGCACCGGTCGCGTCGTCCGGGTCCTCGGCCCGGTGGTGGACGTCGAGTTCCCCCGCGACCACGTGCCGGACCTGAACAACGCGCTGCACGTGGAGATCACGGCAGCGGAGATGTCCAACAGCCTCACGTTGGAGGTCGCCCAGCACCTCGGTGACAACGTCGTGCGCGCCATCTCGATGCAGCCCACGCAGGGGCTGGTGCGCGGCGCCCCCGTCACGGACAGCGGAGCACCGATCTCCGTGCCGGTCGGGGACGAGGTCAAGGGGCACGTCTTCAACGCGCTCGGCCAGTGCCTGGACGAGCCCGGCCACGCCTCCGAGGCGGAGCGGTGGAGCATCCACCGCAATCCGCCGTCCTTCGACCAGCTCGAGGGCAAGACCCAGATGCTGGAGACCGGCATCAAGGTGATCGACCTGCTCACGCCCTACGTCCAGGGCGGCAAGATCGGTCTCTTCGCCGGTGCCGGTGTGGGCAAGACGGTGCTCATCCAGGAGATGATCCGCCGCGTCGCCAGGAACTTCGGCGGCACCTCGGTGTTCGCCGGTGTCGGCGAGCGCACCCGTGAGGGCAACGACCTCTGGGTCGAGATGGGCGAGTCCGGTGCGCTGGACAACACCGCCCTCGTCTTCGGCCAGATGGACGAGCCGCCGGGGACCCGCATGCGGGTCGGCCTGTCGGCGCTGACGATGGCGGAGTACTTCCGCGACGTGGAGAACCAGGACGTTCTGCTGTTCGTCGACAACGTCTTCCGGTTCACCCAGGCCGGCCAGGAGGTCTCCACGCTGCTCGGCCGGATGCCCTCCGCCGTCGGTTACCAGCCGACGCTGGCCGACGAGATGGGTGCGCTGCAGGAGCGGATCACCTCGACGCAGGGGCGTTCCATCACGTCGATGCAGGCGGTCTACGTGCCCGCCGACGACTACACGGACCCGGCCCCTGCCACCACGTTCGCGCACCTCGACGCGACGACCGAGATGGCTCGCTCCATCGCGCAGAAGGGCATCTACCCCGCGGTGGATCCGCTGACGTCCAGCTCCAACATCCTGGAGCCCAGGATCGTCGGTGACGACCACTACAGGGTCGCCCAGCAGGTCAAGCAGATCCTGCAGAAGTACAAGGAGCTGCAGGACATCATCGCCATCCTCGGCATGGACGAGCTGTCCGAAGAGGACAAGGTCACGGTCAACCGGGCCCGCCGGATCGAGCGTTACCTTTCGCAGAACTTCTTCGTCGCCAAGCAGTTCACCGGCCAGGAAGGCTCCTTCGTTCCGCTGAAGGAGACCATCGAGGCGTTCGACAAGCTCTGCAACGGCGAGTTCGATCACTACCCGGAGCAGGCGTTCCTGTCCATCGGTGGTCTCGAGGATCTGCAGGCTGCCTACGAGAAGTACACCAAGGAGTGAATTTCTCCACTCCTTTCGAGTGGGAATCGGGTGCCGTCCTCGGCAGGGGGCGGCACCCGTTCCGCGGTTGCCCTGCTCAATCGTCCGCACGCCTGTGTTCGGACGTGCCCGATCCATCGGATAGACTACGACGACACACCGACAAAGGAGACACGCGTGGCCGAGATGTCCGTCGAGCTGGTCGCCGTGGAGCGCCGCCTGTGGTCCGGTAAGGCGACCAGCGTGGTAGCCCAGACGACCGAGGGTGTAATCGGCATTCTTCCTGGACACGAGCCGATGCTCGGTCAACTGGTCGAAGGTGGGGTCGTGAAGATCACCACTCCGGAGCACGAGACCGTCACGGCCGCCGTGCACGGTGGTTTCCTCTCCGTGGCCAACGGTGTGGTCAGCGTTCTCGCGGAGTCCGCTGAACTGGCGCAGGAAATAGACGTCGCTGCCGCGCGCCGTGAGGCCGAGGGTGATGATGAGCAGACCAGGGTCCGAGCCCGGTCCAGGCTGCGAGTGGCGGGCTACTCCGGCTGACGGTCCCAGTTGATGAGCGCCTCGATCGTGCTGGTCGCCGTTCTGCTCGCTTTGGCTGTTCTCGCCGTGCTCCTGGTGCTCGGCGGGATGCTCCTCGCGCGCAGACGGCTGCGCAACCTGCGCGCCGGCGGGATCGAGGTCGCGCTTCGCGTGTATCGCGCGGAGCCGGGCCGGGGATGGCACCTGGGGGTGGCGCGCTACCGCGGTGAGGAGTTCGCCTGGTACCGCGCGTTGAGCCTGCGCTCCGGTCCGGACTGGGTGCTCAACCGCGGCAACATAGTGATATCCGACCGACGTCGCCCCACCAGGGCCGAGGCCTACACGATGCCCGCGGGATCGCTCGTGCTGCACCTGGGCAGGTCCCAGGAGGACATCGAGGTCGCGATGGGCAACGACGCGTTGACCGGTTTCCTGTCCTGGTTGGAGTCCGCCCCACCGAGCAGCGTCGCTCCGTGGGCGTCGTGAGCCGGCGCGGCCGCGCCGGCCGCCAGCACGAGTGGCTCTCGATTCCGGTACGGGAGCTTTCCGTATCCTGGGGGAGTGCGTATCGAGACCGGTGCCTATGATCACCCCGATGCGGTTGAGCTGATCGAGCAGCTCCAGCGGGAGTACCACCACCGCTACGGCGGTCCGGACACCACCCCGCTCACTCCCGCGGACTTCCTGCCGCCGCGAGGCGTGTTCCTGATCGGCTACTGCGCGGAGCGGCCGGTGGCCATCGGCGGTTGGCGTGGTCAGGAGGCGAGCACCGACGGGTTCCGGGACGGTGACGCCGAGCTCAAGCGCATGTACGTGGCTCCTTCGGCCCGTGGTCTGGGCTACGCCCGCGCCGTGCTGGCGGCTCTGGAGCGCGCAGCGCTCGCCGCGGGGCGGAAGCGGATGGTGCTGGAAACCGGGTTGCAGCAGCCGGAGGCGATCGGTCTGTACCGTTCCTCCGGCTACCACGAGACGGAGAAGTTCGGCGTCCACCGCTGCGAGCCGGACAGCAGGTGCTTCGCCAAGGAACTGGCGGGCTGAAAGGAACTGCCGGGCTGAACACCTCCGACCGCTCGGGGCGCCCGGAGGGCGGCCCGAGCGCGGCCTCACGAGCGGGTGGTCGGGCCCGCCGCACGAGGCGGTCCGGGGCGCCGGGGCGAGTCCCGCGAGAACTGCCGGGAGGCGTTCACCGGTCCCCGCCGGGGCGCCACAGCACGTCCCCGTTCGGGTTGGCCGTGCGCGCGAGGACGAACAGCAGATCGGACAGCCGGTTGAGGTACTTGGCCGGGAGCTCGTTGGTGTTGTCGGGCTCCTGCGCGATCAGGGTCCACGCGCAGCGCTCGGCTCGCCGCGCCACGCAGCGCGCCTGGTGCAGCAGGGCTCCTCCAGGGGTGCCGCCGGGGAGGATGAACGAGTTCAGCTTCCCGAGGCGCTCGTTGTGCTCGTCGCACCACTTCTCCAGCTGTTCGACGTAGTCGGCCGTCACCCTCAGCGGGGGGTACTCCGGGGCTTCGACCACGGGAGTGGCCAGGTCGGCGCCGACGTCGAACAGATCGTTCTGCACGGAGCGCAGCACGTCGTGGACATCCGCGTCGAACGTGGCCGTGGCCAGGGCCACTCCGATCACCGAGTTCGTCTCGTCGACGTCGGCGTAGGCGCTGATCCTGGCGTCGGACTTGTGCACCACCGAGTTGTCCGAGAGCCGAGTGGTCCCCGAGTCGCCGGTGCGGGTGTAGATCTTGGTCAGATGCACGCTCATGGGCACAAGCCTAGGCGGTGACCCCACGCTCCCCGTCCGCGCCGTGACGGCGAGCACAGGTGCGAGCTCGAGTTCGCCGCGGGATCGCGCGGAGGAGGCGTTGTCCGGTGGCGGGAGTCGTTACCCTCCAGAATCGGACGTTTCCCTAACGCCACCCACTCGGATGTCAAGCGCGCCGCGGCCGTAACCTGGCTGCCCGTGAGTGAGCATTTCCGGGTACACGGCGGAGCCCGCCTCGTCGGCGAGGTCGGCGTGGTCGGCGCGAAGAACAGCGTGCTGAAGCTGATGGCTGCTTCCCTGCTGGCCGAAGGCACCACGACCATCACGAACTGCCCGGAGATCCTGGACGTTCCGCTGATGGCCGACGTGCTGCGCAGCCTCGGCTGCTCCGTCGAGATCGAGGGGGCGACCACCACGGT
This sequence comes from Actinopolyspora sp. BKK2, assembly GCF_011291845.1. Classification (NCBI taxonomy): domain Bacteria; kingdom Bacillati; phylum Actinomycetota; class Actinomycetes; order Actinopolysporales; family Actinopolysporaceae; genus Actinopolyspora; species Actinopolyspora sp. BKK2. The sequence goes on from NZ_JAANTE010000008.1 coordinate 176,265, forward strand.
CACGACACCTCCCGAGATCAGCCACGAGGCCGTCTCGGTGTACATGAGCAGGCTCCGCGCCTCGGTGTGCGTGCTCGGTCCGCTGGTGGCGCGCTGCCGGCGTGCCGTGGTCACTCTGCCCGGTGGTGACGCCATCGGTTCCCGTCCGCTGGACATGCACCAGAGCGGACTCCGCCAACTCGGTGCGGACAGCCACATCGAGCACGGCGCCGTGGTCGCCGAGGCGGAGAACCTGCACGGGGCCCAGATCTGGCTGGATTTCCCCAGCGTCGGCGCCACGGAGAACATCCTGATGGCCTCGGTGCTGGCCGACGGCACCACGGTGATCGACAACGCCGCGCGCGAGCCCGAGATAGTCGACCTGTGCGTGATGCTGCAGCAGATGGGCGCCAAGATCGAGGGCGCGGGCACCTCCACGTTGACCGTGCACGGCGTCACGTCGCTGAAGCCGGTGCAGCACCAGGTCATCGGCGACCGCATCGTCGCGGCGACCTGGGCTTTCGCCGCCGCGGCCACGCGTGGTGACGTAACGGTGCACGGGGTCGACCCGAACAACGTCAACCTCGTGCTGGAGAAGCTGCGCGGCGCGGGCGCCGAGATCACCTCCTCGGACGAGAGCTTTCGCGTGGTGATGAACTCGCGCCCCAGCGCGGTCGACTACGTCACGCTGCCCTTCCCGGGATTCCCGACGGACCTCCAGCCCATGGCGCTGGCGCTGTCGGCCGTGGCCGACGGCACCTCCATGATCACCGAGAACCTCTTCGAGTCGCGGTTCCGCTTCATCGAGGAGCTGGTGCGCATGGGGGCCGACGCCCGCACCGACGGGCATCACGCCGTGGTGCGCGGTCAGGAACGGTTGTCGAGCGCGCCGGTGTGGGCCTCGGACATCCGCGCCGGGGTCGGGCTGGTGCTCGCCGGGCTGTGCGCGGACGGCGTCACCGAGGTGTGGGACGTCTTCCACATCGACCGCGGTTATCCCGAGTTCGTCGAGCAGCTGCGCGGTCTGGGAGCCGAGATCGAGCGGGTCTCCGACTGAGGCGGTCGGCGGCCTTGTTCGCGCGGCGTTGCCCGGTGCGCTGGTGGGCGTTTCGGCGCCGGGAGCGTCGTGATCAACCCCGCTTCACCCCGATGCACACGTACGTGTGGTAGTCGACCGTGCACGTCAAGTGACCGCGCGCGAGCGGTCGATGATCTTGATGTGGTTGGCGGCGTCGCTACGGGAGTTCGTGGAGTGATGGAGCACGGTGCGCAGACTCCGCAGGGAGAGCTCGACGGCCCGGCTGTGGTCCGCTCGGCCCCGACCGAGTGCGCGCATCCGCGTGAACGACTGCGCTGGGTGGGCGATTTCTCCGGTGAACCCGATCATTGGGTGTTCCGGATCGACTGTCTACGGTGTGGGGGTTCGTGGGATCACACCTCCGAGGACGACGACGCTCCTTGGGACCAGGTGACCCGGATGCTCGAGGAGGGCAGGTTCAGCAGGTTGTACCCCGGCCTCGGCCACGTGCGGGCAGCGACCCGCGCGACGGCGGCCGTGGCCGAGCACACGCCCGAGATCATGCGCGATCTCGAGAGCATGGGAGCCACGAAGTTCCCCATCGACTGATTGGGGTTCTCGGCGCGGGACGGGGCGCGAGCGGTGTCTCCGGTGTTGCGGCACCGGGGCGGGTCGGCCCGTCGCCCCGGGCCGGAGAACCTCGGTGAGAGCCCGTGACCGGAGAAACTTCCGACGGTGTATCCGGAGTTTCGTCCGCTCGACCCGTTAGGAGTGGATTATGCCCATAGATTGGTCGCAGGTGACGTTTCACAAGGCGAGCGCGTCGAGCGTCGAGGGTACGGAGTGCGTGGAAGTCGCACGGATAGGCGATACGTACGGCGTGCGGAACTCCCGGGATCCGCACGGCCTGGTGCTCGAGTTCACCCACGCCGAGATGGCGGCCTTCGCCGACGGAGTCCGCAACGGTGAGTTCGGGGTCTGACGGCGCGCCGTCGACTCCGTCCACGTAGCTAGGCCCGGCGGCCCCGCTCACCGGAGCGGCGGCCGCCCAGGGCAGTTCCGTCGGGCCCCGGTTTCGCGCGGAACGTTGCCTGCGAACGCCGCGGCCTCCCGCCCGGGGCGCGGCGCTGCCGAGGACGGGCGCTGCCGAGGACGGGCGCTGTCGAGGACGGGCGCTGTCGAGGAGCGTCGCCTCCTCGGCGCCGGAGCGAGTCGCCGAGCAGCTCCGTCAGGCCTCACCGGTCAGGACGTCGCCCGCTTCGGTGCGCACCGGAACGGAAGGCAGCGGATCCCGGGCCGGACCGCTGACGACCTCTCCGGAGGCGGATTCGAAGACCGAGCCGTGGCAGGGGCAGCGCAACTGCTCCCCGGCGGCCTCGACAGTGCACCCCATGTGCGTGCACACGGCGCTGTGCGCGGTCACCTCGCCCTCCTGCGGACGGGAGAGCGCGATCTTCTCCTCCGGGCCGTCGACGATCAGTGAACCGCCCACCGGCACCTCGTCCACGCGGGCGAGCTGCTTTCCGGACTCGGGGGCCCGCCCTCCCGACGAGTCGGGCTGCTCGGTGGAGGTGAGCGAGGACCCCTGGTAGGAGTCGCCGGAACACCCGGCCGATGCGACGAGGCCCGCGCACGCCCCGCCCACGGCCAGCGCGCGACGTCGCGTGGTCGACCGTTCGACGTCCATGTTCCCTCCGCTGATGACTCGCTGCGATCCGTTCCGATCCGGACAATACCGGCACGGGGGTGCGAACGCCCAGCACGCCCTCGAAAAAAGCACCGCCCTTCAGCGGTGCCGGATCAGTCGAGCGTTGGAGTACGGATGGTTACGAGCTTTTCGAACGGCCCGAGTCACACCGTCGCGGAGCTGCTCCGAGCGTTGGTGACGGCGGGGTTGCTCATGTCGGCTGTTGTCCACTTCGAACTGTGGGCGCAGGGTGTGAGCGAAGTGGCCGTGATAGGGCCGCTGTTCCTGCTCAACGCGGTGGCCGGCCTGGTGTTGGCCCTGGTGCTGCTCGGCTGGAAGCACTGGCTGCCCGCCGCGGGAGCCATCGGGTTCGGTGTGCTGACGCTGATCGCCTTCGTGCTGGCAGTCACGGTCGGACTGTTCGGCTCGCACGAAGTGGCCACGGGGGTTCCGCAGCTGTTGGCGGGGGTTGCCGAGGTCGTGGTGGTGGTCGGGGCCGTCCCCCTCGTGGTGCTCGGCCTCCGCTCCCGGTAGGAGTTCAGTTGCTCGGCCGTCGTGGGTGGTCGATGCCTCGAGGAGGAAGTCGGCGTCCTGCGCCGTCGGTCCGCTCCGCAGCAGCGCTCCCCACGACGGCCGACCCGGCTTCGCGACGCGTCCGACTCGCGCACCGGAGATCACCGAACCGCCGTCCTCCAGGCCCCGAGGGCGACCCGCAGCCCCAGCGCGATCAGCACCGCACCGGTGATGCTCTCCAGGGCCGAGCGGACCTTCTTCCTGCTCAGCAGTCCCTGCAGACCGGCGAGCAGCCAGGAGAGGACCCTCCACCAGAGCAGTCCCGTCACCACGAAGACCAGGGCCAGCTGCAGCGAGGTGATCGTGTGCGGCTCGTCGTTTCCGACGAACTGCGGCAGCAGGGTCAGGAAGAGCACGACGATCTTGGGGTTCAGCAGGTTGCTGATCAGTCCCTGGCGGTACGCGGTGGACAGGGCGAGTTTCGGTTCGTCGGCCGTCGTCGAGCAGCCGCGGTCGGCATCCGCGCCGATGGTTCCGCGCCCGCCGCGCAGCGTGGAGATCAGGCTGCGGACGCCGAGCCAGATCAGATAGCAGGCTCCGACCACCTTGAGCACGGTGTAGGCGGTCGCCGAGGCGGCCAGCAGCGCGGACAGGCCCGCGACCGAGACGACCGCGTGGACGACGAGTCCGGTGCAGCACCCGAGTCCGGTCCACCAGCACGCGGCGGAACCGCCGCGCAGGCTGTTGCGGATCCCGAGGGCCATGTCGGCACCGGGAGTTATCGTGATCAGAACGGTCAGCAGCAGGAACGGAACGAGCTGATCGGGCACGTCCGCAGGGTACTTTCACCGGCCACGAAGTCGTGAGGGCGCTTTTCGCGGAAAACGGGTGGGGGCTGTCGTGATATGCCGCCCCGGGGTCAGGAGTCGTTCGTCCCGGCGCCGCGTTCGTGCAGCAGCAGCAGGGTGTAGGCGGCGATCGACTGGGCGTCGGTCACCTCGCCCTCGGCGATCATGCCCTCGACCTCGGCGCGGTCGAACAGGGCCGCGCGCATGTCCTGCTCCTCGAGCTCCCGTTCGTGCGCCCCGCGGGTGAGTTCGGTAGCGAGGAAGGCCCTGCCCCGCTGGCTGGACATTCCGGCAGCCACGTCCAGCGTCCCGAGCTCGGTCATCCGCTCGGCGCGCAGCCCGGTCTCCTCGCGGAGCTCCCGCTCCGCGAGCCCGGCGGGTTCCGCGGTGGCGAGACCCGGGGCCGTTCCCTGGGGGAACTCCCATCGGCGCATTCCCAGCGGGTAGCGGTACTGCTCGACGAGCCAGAGCCCTTCCCGTCGGCCGTTCGCGCCGTCGGGGTGCCGCTCCAGCGGGATGATCAGCGCGTAGTCGGGTTTGTCGACCACCCCGTAGATCCCGTCCGAGCCGTCCGCCCGCCGGACCTCGTCCTCACGCACCGTCATCCACGGATTCGCGTAGACCTGCCTGCTGCTTGCCGTCCACATGTGTTCGGGCCTCTCCGGGGCGGGGCGTCGTCGAGCTGAGCCGCGTGGGGGCTCTCCTCGGAGTCGCAGGGTACAACCCGCTGTTCTCCGCGGGGTCGCTCGGCCTGAAGACCTGCCGGGAGAGTGCCTACCGCAGGGCGGTCTCGACACTCGCGGCAGGCGGTTGTCGATGTTGGTGGGGCTTACCCTTACGCTCTGTCGAGTGCGTCTTGTAATCGCTACCTGCAAGGTTGACTACATCGGCAGGCTGAACGCCCATCTGCCGTTGGCCACCAGACTTCTGTTGATCAAGGCCGACGGCTCCGTCTCCGTGCACTCGGACGACAGGGCCTACAAGCCGTTGAACTGGATGAGTCCACCGTGCTGGTTGATCGAGGACCCCGACGTGTGGACGGTGCAGAACAAGGCGGGCGAGAAACTGGTCATCGCCGTCAAGGAGATCCTGCACGACTCCAACTACGAGTTGGGCTCGGAACCCGGGCTGGTCAAGGACGGGGTCGAGTCGCATCTGCAGCAGCTGTTGGCCGAGCACGTCAGCACGCTCGGTGAGGGCTGGACGCTGGTGCGGCGGGAGTACCCCACTCCGATCGGTCCCGTGGATCTGATGTGCCGGGACTCCAGCGGGGGCAACGTCGCGGTCGAGATCAAACGACGCGGCGAGATCGACGGTGTCGAGCAGCTGACCCGCTATCTGGAGCTGCTCAACCGCGATCCGCTGCTCGCGCCCGTCAGCGGGGTCTTCGCCGCCCAGCAGATCAAGCAGCAAGCACGCACTCTGGCGGAGGACCGCGGCATCCGCTGCGTGACGCTGAACTACGAGCAGCTGCGTGGGATCGACCCGGACGAGTACCGGCTGTTCTGATCGAGGCTCTACGCCGCTCCGGTGCCCGCGCACCGGAGAGCGGCGCTCTCGTCCCGGGAGCGGCGCAGTCCGTCCAGCACGCGGGCGAGCAGCGGCGGATCGGGCGGAGTCCACTGCGCAACGGGGGGTCCGGGCGAGACCGCGGAACGATGTCCGCCCCGCGTGCCCGTCCACGTCGGCAGTTCGCCCCGGAAAGCGAGCACGTAGCCGAGTGTCCTGGGGGCGGGCTTGCGGGGCGAATCCGACCGGGGGATCGGAGGGGCCGTCACGATCTCACTCCTTCACGACAGGCCCGCGCCGGACGACGGGGCCGTCGGCGTGCAACTGGGTCGTCGCCGGACGGGGCCGTGGCCGGGCGGGCTCGGACTTCGAGGTGGGAACGGGTCGCTCAACCGTGTGGAACACCGTTGCGCGGCGGTTCGCTCAGCCAGCGCAGCAGCAGCCACGGGCCGAGGACCAGTGTCACGGCGAGCAGTGTGAGCATCTCCGCGATCCCCATGCCATCACCTCCTGTGTTCGGAACGATGCTATGCGTGCACGGCCGATCGGCGATAGAAGTGAGCTAATCACTACACCGCTCGGGCTAACAGGTCGCCCCGAAAGAGGCTCGTTCAGCGGTTGTGTCGCTGCGTTTCGTTACTCCGAGTGATCACTTTCGTTCGTGACGACGCGATGCTCACTGGAACGGGGGCGGCAGGGTGGTGCTGTTCGGCGAGCTCACCGGGGGTGGAGGAGGTGGGAAAGCGTGTCGAATTCGTGCCGCAATTCGGCACGAAGTGAATTCACACGATCACTCGGCGAGCACGAAAGATCCGCACCGGCCTCCGAAATCAACGAATTGGTATCACCCTCTCTGTGACCGTCCCCACTGTGCGGTATTGTTCGCCTGTTTTTACAACTGGTGATTACCGTTTGACGTTGTTGATTTTGGAGGTGGGGCGACGTGCATGCGTTAGCCCAGGAGCAGCTTCGACTGGACGCGGGACCGGTCGATTATCTGCTGCTCGCGCTCTACTTCTTGTTCGTGCTGGGAATCGGTTACCTCGCGCGGCGCTCGGTCTCGAGCAGTCTCGACTTCTTCCTGTCGGGGCGCTCCCTGCCGGCCTGGGTGACCGGGCTCGCGTTCGTGGCGGCCAATCTCGGTGCCATCGAGATCATCGGGATGTCCGCCAACGGCGCCCAGTACGGCATGCCGACCATGCACTACTTCTGGATCGGCGCCATTCCCGCCATGCTGTTCCTCGGCGTGGTGATGATGCCGTTCTACTACGGTTCCAAGGTGCGCAGCGTTCCCGAGTTCATGCTGCGTCGCTTCGGGAAACCGGCGCACCTGGTCAACGCCATAAGCTTCGCCCTGGCGCAGCTGCTGATCGCGGGAGTGAACCTCTTCCTGCTGGCGAGCATCGTCAACGTGCTGCTCGGCTGGCCCCTCTGGGTCTCGGTGCTGATGGCCGCGGTGATCGTGCTCAGCTACACCGGCCTCGGTGGACTGTCCGCGGCCATCTACAACGAGGTGCTGCAGTTCTTCGTGATCGTGGCCGCCCTGCTGCCGCTGACCATCGTCGGTCTGGCCAAGGTCGGTGGCTGGCAGGGACTGGTGGACAAGGTCTCGGCCCAGGCCGGCGCCCATCAGCTCTCCGCGTGGCCGGGCAACGAGCTGACCGGCTTCGGCAGCAACTTCCTGTCCGTGCTGGGAATCGTGTTCGGGCTCGGCTTCGTGCTCGCCTTCGGGTACTGGACGACCAACTTCGTCGAGGTCCAGCGCGCGATGGCCTCCAAGAGCATGTCCGCGGCCCAGCGAACGCCGATCATCGGGGCGTTCCCGAAGATGCTGATCCCGTTCCTGGTGATCGTTCCGGGCATGATCGCCGCCGTGTCGGTGCAGGACATGGTGGTGTTCAAGCAGCAGGGTGAGGGAAACGTCGACTACAACGACGCGATCCTGCTGCTGATGCGGGACCTGCTGCCGAACGGGATCCTCGGTGTCGCGCTGGCCGGGCTGCTCGCCTCCTTCATGGCCGGGATGGCGGCCAACCTGAGCTCGTTCAACACGGTGTTCACCTACGACATCTGGCAGGCCTACGTGGTCCGGAACCGTCCGGACGGCTACTACCTGAACATGGGGCGCTGGGTGACCGTCGGGGCGACGGTGGCCGCGGTCGGGACCGCGTTCATCGCCTCCGGGTACTCGAACCTGATGGACTACCTGCAGCAGCTCTTCTCGTTGTTCAACGCTCCGCTGTTCGCCACGTTCATCCTCGGTATGTTCTGGAAGCGCATGACTCCCACGGCGGGGTGGCTCGGTCTGGTGCTGGGTACCGGCGCCTCGATGAGCGTCTTCCTGCTGGCCGAGACCGGGGTGCTGGAGCTTCCCGGTCAGGGGGCGAGCTTCGTCGGCGCGGGCGCCGCGTTCGTGGTCGACATCGTGGTCAGCGTGGCCGTCAGCATGGTCACCACCCCGAAACCCGCTGCCGAGCTGACCGGCCTGGTCTACGGGCTGACACCGAAGGAGGACCGGACGGCGTCCACCACCGGCGAGGACGCGGGTTGGTATCGCAGGCCCGGTGTGCTCGCGGGCATAGTCCTGGTCCTGATCGTCGTCCTCAACATCGTTTTCGGGTAACCGCGCTCACCACGTCGGGAGGCAATCATGAGCGAGGAAAACGGCTCCGGTACCCAGCAGGGACAGCGTGCGGGGGCCTTCGACATCCGACTGGTCATAGCGGCCCTGTTCGTCCTGTACGGGGCGATCTGCACGCTGATGGGGCTGCTGGGAACGAGTGAGGAGGAGATCAGCCAGGCCGCCGGGATCAACATCAACCTCTGGAGCGGTCTGGGCATGCTCGTCTTCGCGGGCGCGTTCGCGCTCTGGGCCCGGCTGCGGCCGATCGTCCTGCCCGCGGACTCGGAGACGTCGGGCTCCTGAACCGGCGGAGCTCCGCGTCCAGTCCGGGAACCCGCCGCGGAGCGGGTTCCCGGACGAGCAGCCGATTCCCGGAGGACTCGGGTCGCGCGCCGCCGGCCCGACCGGTCGCCCCGCCGGCGTGCTCCGGGAGCGCGTCCGCGCGCAACCGCGGGCCGAACGGCTCGTTGTTCCCACGGATGGGACGTGTGAGCGTCGCGCACCCGGGGCGCCGATGACGCGCGGCCCGGCGATACAGGATCCGGTGGGGAGGCCAGCATGACCCAGACCGCTCGTGGCAGCGCCGCGGAGAACCCCGGGACGGTGCTCTCGGAGGAGTCGGCCGAAGCGGGCCGCTTCGAATCGCTCGACCCGAGAACGGGTGAGGCAGTCGGTACGCACCCGATTCACGAGCACGGCGCGGTCCGGCGCGCGGTCGAGACCGCGCGGAGCGGTCAGCGGTGGTGGGAGGAGCTCGGCTTCGCGGGGCGGAAACGGCGGTTGGACGCCTGGCGCAGGCTGCTGGTCGCGCGCTTGGACGAAGCCGCGGAGCTGATCTCGGCCGAGACCGGCAAACCACTGGACGACGCGCGGCTGGAGCTGGTGCTGGTCGTCGACCACCTGCACTGGGCGGCGGCCAACGCACCCAAGGTGCTCGGCAGGCGCAGGGTCTCGCCAGGGGTGCTCATGGCCAACCAGGCCGCCACGGTGGAGTACCGCCCCTTCGGGGTGGTCGGGGTCATCGGGCCGTGGAACTATCCGGCCTTCACCCCGATGGGGTCCGTAGCCTACGCACTGGCCGCGGGCAACGCGGTGGTGTTCAAGCCGAGTGAGCTCACCCCGGGAGTCGGCGAGTGGTTGGCGAGCACCTTCGCCGAGGTCGTGCCGGAGCATCCGCTGTTCCAGGTCGTCACCGGTTTCGGTGAGACCGGGGCGGCGCTGTGCCGCGCGGGCGCGGATAAGCTCGCCTTCACCGGCTCCACCGAGACGGGCAAGCGGGTCATGGCGACCTGCTCCGAGTCGCTGACCCCCGTTCTGGTGGAGTGCGGCGGCAAGGACGCCCTGGTCGTCGACTCGGACGCCGATCTGCACGCGGCCGCCGAGGCCGCCGCATGGGGCGCGATCTCCAACGCGGGGCAGACCTGCATCGGGGTGGAGCGCGTCTACGTGGTCGACTCGGTGGCCGACAGGTTCGTCCGGCTCGTCGCGGATCGCGTGGAGAAGCTGCGCCCCGGTGGGCAGTCCACGGCCGACCTGGGGCCCATCACGATGAGCTCGCAGGTCGACGTGATCCGCGAGCATATCGCGGAAGGGACGCGGCGCGGTGGCACGGCCGTGGTCGGCGGCGAGGACTCGGTCCGGCCTCCCTACGTCGATCCGGTGGTGCTCACCGACGTTCCCGAGGACTCCGCCGCGGTGACCGAGGAGACCTTCGGCCCCACGATCGTGATCAACAGGGTGCGCACGGCGGACGAGGGGATCGAGCGCGCCAACGCGGGCAGTTACGGCCTGGGCGGGACGGTGTTCTCCCGGGCCCGCGGCACCGAGCTCGCCAGGAGGATGCGCAGCGGGATGGTCGCGGTGAACTCGGTGATCTCCTTCGCGGCCGTGCCCGCCCTCCCGTTCGGCGGGGTGGGCGACTCCGGGTTCGGGCGAATCCACGGGGCGGACGGGCTGCGCGAGTTCACCAGGGCCCAGGCCGTGACGCGCACCAGGTTCCCCATGCCGCTCAATCCGATGAGCTTCGGGCGCTCCGGGCGGACGGTTCGCCGGCTCGTCGCGCTGATGCGGTTGGTGCGCGGGCGCTGAACCGGGCCTTCCGGGGACGCGGTCGACGGCTCGGTTCGCTCGGTCGCCCCCGAACCGGGGCAACCACGCCGTCCGGAGTGGTCGGCTTGAGGCGACGACGTCGGTGATCCGCCGTATGGTGGCCACATCGGCGCGGACGGTTTCGTGCGGAGTCGTCGCGCTGAAACGCTTTCCGCGGGAATCCGCGCGGATCGGAACCCGACTCGGATTCCTTCGGTTCGGCTCAGCCGAGGCCGTGGCACGTGCCGTTGAGGAGGCCTGTGTGAAGAAGATCATCAATGCTCCCGCCGACATCGTGGTCGACGCGCTCCGCGGGATGGCCGCCGCCCATCCGGAAGAGCTCCGAGTGCAGACCGATCCGGCTTTCGTGGCCCGCTCCGACGCTCCGGTGACGGACAAGGTGGCCGTCGTGTCGGGAGGGGGCTCGGGGCACGAACCGCTGCACGTGGGGTTCGTCGGTCCGGGGATGCTGGACGCCGCGGTCCCGGGGCCGGTGTTCACCTCGCCCACTCCGGACGCCGTCCAGGCCGCTGTCGGGAAGGCGGACTCGGGGGCGGGAACGCTGCTGGTGGTCAAGAACTACACCGGAGACGTCCTGAACTTCGAAACCGCCGCCGAGCTCGCCGAGGCGTCCGGTGTCGGGACCCGCACCGTGGTGGTGCAGGACGACGTGGCGGTCCAGGACTCGACGAACACGGCCGGTCGCAGGGGCGTGGGCGGAACGGTCCTGCTGGAGAAGATCGTGGGTGCTGCCGCCGAACGCGGTGACGACCTCGCCACCTGCCACGAGCTCGCCGAGCGGGTCAGCGCCAACGTCCGCTCGATGGGGATGGCGCTGACCGCCCCGACCGTTCCGCACGTCGGGGAGCCGAGCTTCACCCTCGCCGACTACGAGATGGAGATCGGTATCGGCATCCACGGCGAGCCGGGCAGGGAGCGGGTGGAACTGGAATCGGCCGATCGCGTGGTGCGCCGCCTGCTGGACCCCGTGCTGGAGGACCTGCCCTTCCGGGAGGGGGACGAGGTGCTGCTGTTCACCAACTCGATGGGCGGTACCCCCGGGACCGAGCTGTACCTGGCCCACGGCATAGCGGAGCGGCTGCTCGCCGATCGCGGGGTGCGCGTCACCCGCAGGCTGGTCGGGCCGTACATCACCAGTCTCGAGATGCAGGGGATGAGCCTGACGCTGCTGAAACTGGACGACGAGCTCAGGAACTTGTGGGACGCGCCGGTGCGAACCCCGGCGCTGACCTGGTGATCCCGGCACCGCTCACGCGGCTTGGGAATCCCCGCCCCGGTCCGGGCGGCTCGCCCGGAGCGCCCCGGCGGGGTCCCGGTCGTCGCGCCGGTGAGCACTCCGGCCACAGTGGACCATTCCGGAAGGTCGTTGAAAGATTGGTAAGGACCACATGTCCTGTACGACGCAGCACGTAGTGGCGGCGATGCGCAGCGCGGCGGACTCGATCTCCGAGCACCGCGACGAACTGGTGGAACTGGACAGGGCGATCGGCGACGGCGATCACGGGGAGAACATGGAGCGGGGGTTCCTCGCCGTTCGGAACCAGCTCGAACTCACCGCGCCGGAGAGCCCGGCGGCGGCGCTGAAGTCGGTGGCCACCAGCCTGATCTCCTCGGTAGGCGGGGCCTCCGGTCCGCTGTTCGGCACGGCCTTCCTCCGCGCCTCCACGGCCGTGGGGGAGGCCGAGAGCCTGGACGGCCCCGCGGTGGCCGGGGCGCTGCGCGCGGCCCTGGACGGGGTGACCGCACGCGGGAAGGCCGAGCGCGAGGACAAGACGATGGTGGACGCGCTGGCTCCCGCGGCCGAAGCGGCCGAGGCGGCGAGCGCGACCGGCGGATCAGATCCGGGGGCCGTGCTGCGCGCGGCGGCGGAGGCGGCCGAGACCGGTGCGCGAACGACGGTCTCGTTGATCGCCAAGAAGGGACGGGCCTCGTACCTGGGCGACCGCAGCGCGGGGCACCTGGATCCGGGAGCCCGCTCCGTGGTGCTGTTGTTGAACGCCTTCGCCGATGTGACGGGAGTCGAGTGATGCGAGTCGGTTTGGTGGTCGTTTCCCACAGCGGAGCGCTGTCCGACGGGGTCGTCGAGCTCGTCGGACAGATGGCTCCGCAGGTTCGGGTTAACACGGCCGGGGGTACCTCGGACGGGGGTGTGGGAACGGACTTCGAGGCCACCTCGGCGGCGCTGGCAGCGGCGGAGACGGGCTCCGGAGTCGTGCTGCTCTACGACCTGGGCAGTGCCCGGATGACGGCGGAGCTGGCCGTGGAGTCCCTGGCCGAGCCCAACACGGCGCTGGTGGTCGACGCCCCGCTGGTCGAGGGAGCGGTAGCGGCCGCCGTCGCCGCCCAGAACGGGGACGATCTCGAAGCCGTGGCCAGAGCGGCCGAGCAGGCCGCGGGGGCGGGCGGCGCGGAGCAGTCCGAGCAGGCCGCGGCGACCTCCGCCGCGGAGGGTGCCTCCGTGGCGACCAGAGTGGAACGCGAGCTGACCCTGGAGAACGAGGTGGGGCTGCACGCCAGGCCCGCGGCGCTGCTCGCGCGTTCGCTGACCGGGCTCGAGGCAGCCGTGACCGTTTCCTCCGGGGAGAGCACGGCCGACGCGCGCAGCGTGCTCGGCGTCATGGGACTCGGGGCGCGCAAGGGGGACCGGATCGGTCTGCGGGCGACGGGTCCGGACGCCGAAACCGCGGTGCAGCGGATCACCGAACTGGTCGAGCGCGACTTCGACGAGTGAGCCGATCGGAGGAATTCACCCCCGTGCCCTCGTGCGCGGGGGTGGGAGGAGCGGTGCCGGAGGTAGGCTGATCGTCGTGCCGTCGCGCTGTTCGCTCACCGGGCTCGCGGTGCTGCTCGTCGTGCTGACGGGGCTCGCCGGGTGCGTGGCCTCCCCACCGACCGGCTCCGACTCCGGCGATCGGAAGGGCACGCTGTCCAGCGAAGTGCTCGGGAACCCGCGCACCGTCGACCCGTGCGGCCTCGTGGGCCCGGAGCGGTTGAACCGGTTCGGTGCGGTCAGCCGCGCCGGGACCGTCTCGCTCGACTACTGCCTGCTGCACGTGCGCCCCGAGCCGGACCAGCTGGTCCAGCTGGCGGTCGGACGGCTGCGCTACGTGGACCCGGAGCAATTGACCTCGGGCAATCCCGTGCGGCGCAGCGGTGGGCTGCGGCTGGTCCGCGAGGCCCCGGTTCCCGAGCACTGCACGTGGCGGATCCTCTTCTCCGACGGGGTCGCGTTGAGCGTCGACGCGGACTCGCTGTCCGGGCGGAGCTCGGTGGGGCTGTGCTCGCTCGCCGAGGCCGGAGTACGTGCGGCCGCGGAGACCATCCGGCAGCGCGAGGTCGAGCACCGGAGCTTCCCGGAGGGATCGCTGGCGCTCACCGATCCGTGCGAGTTGCTGTCCACGGAAACCGTGCGCCGGGTCCCCGGGCTGGAGCGGGTCGAGCCCCGGGACACCCCCTCGCGGCACAAGTGCACCTGGGGCGGGGGAAGCATCCGGGTGCCCAGCGTCGAACTGACCCACACGGCGGGCGAGCCGCCGCGCAGCAGGGACGCCACCTCGGTGACCGAGCGCACCGCGGGCAGGCGGACCGTGACGGACATCGTCGGCGACGACCCGAAAGTGGGACTCTGCTCGGCGGAGACCGGGCACATTCCCTTCGGCCCCCCGCGGTCGGGGGAGGTGGAAGTGGCGATGCTGGTGGTCTTCCTGCCCGAAGCCGACGGTCTGCGGGCCTGCGAGTTCGCCCGTGGGCTGGCCGAGCACGTCTGGCCGCGGCTGCCCGAGCGGTGACCCGGCGTTGCGGACGGGGAGATGCTTTCCGGGCGGTGGAAGGGCGGTTAACGTTGTCGACGTGCCTCGTCGAAACCGCCCCAAGCGTCCTGGCAAGCCGGAGTCCGCGGGTCCGCGCCCGCTCGGTTCCGGCTTCGGTTTCGCGCGTACCGAAACAGCACCGGACGGTGACTGGATCGTACGGACCGTTCCAGCCGCGCAGGCGCAGAAGATGTACAGATGCCCCGGATGCGACCACGAGATCAGACCCGGGGTCGGTCACGTGGTGGCTTGGCCAGCCGAGGACTACGGCACGGTGCAGGACCGGCGGCACTGGCACACCGGCTGCTGGCGCGGCCGCAAGCGGAGCGGCCGGGGCTTCGGCATGCGGTGAGTCCCGGCGTGTTCCGCGCTACTCCCGGGAGGGCGCGGGAACGCGGGCTCACTCGTCCGTGGCAGGATCGCGACGATGAGCACCGAAATTCGCGCGAACACCGTGCTGCCCGGTCGCCGGGAGCCCGTCACCCTGCACACCGCGGACGGGTTGAGGCTGGTGGGCGAGCTCGCCCTGCCCGAGCACAACGCACCGCGAGCGACCCTCGTCTGCTTGCACCCGCTGCCCACGCACGGTGGGATGATGGACTCCCACCTGTTCCGCAAGGCCGCCTGGCGGTTGCCCGCGCTGGCCGACATGGCCGTGCTGCGCTTCAACACCAGGGGGACGGCCAGCGAGGCCGGGCGCAGCGAGGGGTCCTTCGACAACGGTGATTCGGAGCGTTTCGACGTGGCGGCCGCGCTGGAGTACGCGGAGTTCCACGATCTGCCCGAGGTGTGGTTGCTCGGTTGGTCCTTCGGGACCGACCTCACGCTGGTGCACGGGCTCGATCCGCTGGTTCAGGGGGCCGTGCTCATCTCGCCTCCGCTGCGCTGGAGCACCGAGGAGCACCTGCGCGCCTGGGCGGAGTCGGGCAAACCGGTGCACGCCCTCGTCCCGGAGTTCGACGACTACCTGCGTCCCGAGGCGGCCGAGCGCGCTTTCGCCCCGCTGACCCAGGCCGAGGTGACCGGTTTCCCCGACACCAAGCACCTGTGGGTGGGCAAGGCCGAGCAGGCGCTCGACGCCGTCGTGCGCGCGGTGGCTCCCGAGGTCCCGACTCCGCTGCCCCGGCACTGGGAGGGCGAGACGCGGACGCACCAGGTCACCATCGTGGATTCCTGAGCACGCTGACGGGACGGTCCGGCTCGTGCGCTCCCGGACTCGCGGGGAGCGCTATGAGTCCCGAGCGGGGGCTTCGCCCGCGGGCAGGCGGTAGACCCACTCCTTGTGCGTCCCGTGGCCGTGTTCGGAGCGGAACTCGAATCCGAGCTTTTCGGCCACGCGACGTGCCGCGAGGTTGTCCGGACGCGTCCGGATCAGCACAGGTGTTCCGGCCAGGTGGGTGTTCGCGTGGTTCACCGCCGCGCCTGCCATCTCGGACGCGTACCCCCTGTTCCACGCGCTCGGGCGGAACCGGTAGTAGAGGTTGAGCACCGGTTCCCCGGACCACTCGGCACGGCGTAGCCCCCCGAAACCGATCACCTCCGAGTCGGCGCGGGTCTCGATCGCCCAGTAGCCGATTCCGTGCTCGGTCCACTGCTCGACCCAATCCCGCAGGTCGGAACTCACCCGGTCGCCGTGCGGAGTGCCGTCGGGTCGGTGGCGGTTGGTCACGGGGTCGGTGTGGACGGCGAGCGCGGTGGGCTCGTCAGTGAGCTCGACCGGACGCAGCAGCAGTCTCTCGGTGAACACTCGTGCGGGGATGCTCATCCGGGTGATGATATTGCTTCGGGCAGGGCTCGCGTCCGCGGACGTGCCCCGCGACTGATCAACGCACCGCGCGGAGCGTGATCTTCTGCGGCATCATGGGGGCGTGCACTACATCGAATCGGGAACCGGACCACCGCTGGTGCTGCTGCACGCCTTCCCGGTGGACGCGCGAATGTGGCGAGGCGTGCGGGCCGAGCTCGAGGAGCACTGCCGCGTCATCACGCCGGACCAGCGCGGGCTGGGACACAGCCCGCTGGACGGTTCCGCCGCTCCGAGCCTCGATCTGGTGGCCGACGACCTGCTCGCGCTGCTCGACCGGCTGGAACTGCCGCGGGTCCGGCTGGGCGGGTGCTCCATGGGCGGCTACGTCGCCATGTCCGTGCTGCGCAAGGCGCCGGAAAGGGTCAGCGGACTCCTCCTGTCCGGCACCAGGGCCGACGCCGACGGCGAACAGCAGCGGGAGAACCGGCTGCGGACGGCCGAGCGAGCGGAGACCGAGGGAACCGAGGGGTGGCTGGCCGACAACAGCCTTCCCGGCCTCCTCGGGGAGACCACTCGGCAGCAGCGCACGGACGTGGTGGACGAGGCCAGAGGACTGATCGAGGAGCAACCCCCGGACGGGGTCGCCTGGGCGCAGCGGGCCATGGCCGCGCGGCGGGACGGTTTCGACGTGCTGCGCGACTACGCGGGGCCTGCCCTGGTGCTGCGCGGGGCGGAGGACGGTTTGACCCCGGTGGAGTCCGCGCGGGACATGGCCGTGTCGTTGCCGAACGGTCGACTGGTGACCCTTCCCGGCGCTGGGCACCTGGCTCCGCTGGAGATTCCGTCCGGATTCGCGAACGAAGTCCGGGAGTGGTTGGCCGAAACGCAGTGATCAGGCCCGCGAACCGCCGCAGACCCCTCAGGTCTGCCGTACCTGCTGCTCCGGCTCGTGCTGTCCGGATCCTGCCTGCGAAGCGGTGGTGCTCTCCCCACCGGGTACGGTGATCTTCCTGGTGGGCGGGTCAGTTTCGTCGTTTTCCCCGCCCTCCTGGGCGGGTAGCTGGGACAGGTCGATCTTCTTCGTCGCCGGGTCCACTTCCGCGGTCGACGGGGTCGAGCTCCCCGAGGTGTCCGGCTCCTGCTGCTCCGGCGTGTCCGAATCCTGGGCGGAACTGTCCTGGGCGGGGACGGTATCGCTGCCGCCCGGCTCGAACCGGAGAGTTTCCTCGCCGCCGATGGCCTCGTCCGCCGCACCGTTCGTGGATCCGTCGCCCGCGGAGCCCCGTTGCTCGGCGTGCTCCGCGCCGGAACCGTCCGCGCTCGCGGTGTCGTCGCCTGTCGTCTCCGCTCCGGCCTCCGGGGAGTCCAGTGCGGTCTCCGTCTCCCGCAGGGCTCGTTCCCGTGCTTCGGCGGCGGAGTCGCGCAGTTCGCGCTCCTGCTCGTCGTCGGCGGTGAGCCGTTCCAGGATGGGGGTGGTCTGGCCCATCATCTCGGCGGCGTCCCGCAGCTTCGCCGCGACGTTGTCCCGCAGCTCGGTGAGCGTGTTGACCTGTTCGTCGACCTTGGCCAACCGCCGCTCGCACTCGGCGGTGGTCGCCGCGATGCGCCGCTCGGCGTCGGCACGCGCCTCACCGCGCAGCCGCTTGCTCTCGGAGGTGGCCTCCTCGAGCAACCGGGTGGCCTCCTCGGTGGCCTCGGAGACCATCGTCCGCGCCTGCTCACCGGCCTCGTTGACCAGCCGCTCGGCCTCGGCCCTGCTCTCCCGCTCGCGCTGCTCCGCGGCCTCGGTGCTCTCGCGCGTGAGCCGTTCGGCCTCATCGGTGGCTTCCTGAACGCGGCGGTAGGCCTCGTTGGTGCCCTCGCGCAGCCTGCGGTCGGCCTCCTCGGTGGCCTCCGAGACGCGGCGTTCGGCCTCGGCCTTGCTCTTGGCCTCCTGGTCGGCCAGGGTGCGCATGGACTCGCTGCGCCGGGCCGCCATGGCTATCTCGAAGTCCTCCTCGACCTGGGCACGTCTGGCCTCGGACTCCTCGTCGGCGCGCTTGCGGTTCTCCTCGGCCTCGGTGGTGATCCGCTCCGCCTCGGCCCTGGCGTTCTCCAGTATCGAGCTGTGCTCGGCCTCCATCTCCTTGCGCCGCGAGTCCAGCTCGGAGATCAGGTTCTCGTAGTGGCTGCGCAGGTTGCTCGCTTCCTGCTCGGCCTGTCGACGTGTTTCGGCGGCGTCGTTATCCGCCTTGGTGCGGATCTCCCCCGCTTCCTCCTGGGCCAGCCGCAGCATGCGTTGCAGTCGTTCGCTGAGCCCTTCCATCGTGGTCGGTGGCTGGCCCAGACGTTCGACCTGCGCACGCAGGCTCTCGATCTCGGAGCGCGCCGATTCGAGCTGCTTGGACAACTCCGCCGCCTGGGAGACGGCGGCATCACGGTCCGATGTGACCAGGCGCAGGTCAGCGTCGACGCGCTCCAGATGCTCATCGACCTGAGCTCTGTCGTAACCGCCCTTCCGGACGATGTCGAAGCCCGATCCCAGCGGTAGCAGATCACGATCGTCGGCAAGACCCATGGCACAACGCTACCTCTGAAGCGCCGACGATGTTGTCCGGTGCGCGATCGAATCCCGAAACACGTGCGGAGATCACAGTGAGAACGGCCCGGAACCGGGACTTGACCGGCCGGCCAACCAAGGAGCACTCTCGGTCGAGAGGGGACGAAAACGAAAAAACGGAGGTGATCGACATGGCTCGTGGTTCGGGTGAGTCGACCGCGCGCCCGTGGACGCGCTGGCAGGACTGGGGTGCCGTCGTGCTCGGCGTCTACCTGATCCTCGCGACGCTGTGGACGACCACGGGACCCGCCGCGTTGACGGCCATGATCGTGCTCGGTGCCCTGCTCGGTATCTCCGGCGTGTGGTCGCTGGTGATGCCGGGGTCGATCACCAGCGAGTACGCGCACGTGGTGCTCGGCATCCTGCTGGTGATTTCCCCGTGGGCCTTCGGGTACGCGGCTTCCGTCGGAGCGGCCTGGACCACCTGGGTGGTCGGTGTGCTCGCCGTGATCGTGGGGGTCGCCGCCCTGCCGGAGGCGAACTCGGCGCATCGTTCCGGTATGGCGCGGCAGCACTGAACGATTCCTCGTCCGCTCCCGAGAGCCGTGCTCCGCACCCTCCGGGACGGGGATGTTGTCATCGGATGTGTTTTCGCTCACCGTTCGGTCGCGCCGGGCGAGATCGAGGTTCCGGGGTGGACCGGGTCCGGTCCATCCCGGGCTTCCGGTGTTCGGCCTCCCGTCGGGGGCGAGCGGTGCGGTTTCCGTCGACGTGCAGCCCCCGGGAGGGCGTGATCATGACTACCGAAGCCGAGATCGAGCCCGCGCGGGACCGGGAGGACTCGAACGCGGGGTTGGCCAGGGAGCGCATCCTGGAAGCAGCGGGCGAGCTGTTCGCCGAGCGCGGTTACGACGCCACCCCGACCTCGCGGATCGCGGAGAACGCCCAGGTCCCCAAAGGACTGATCCACTACTACTTCAAGCGCAAGGAGGACATCCTGGTCGCTCTGGTCGAGCGGCTCCCGGAGCAGCGGATTCGCAGCGAGGAAGTGGTGGTGCGCGGCGACCTGACGGGCAGCCTGCGCGCCCTGGTCGGCGAGCTGGACCGCAGACTGCGCTCCTCGCTGCCGCTCAGTCACCTGCTCTGGCGCGAGGCGGACACGCACGAGGCGGTCCGCAGCGCGCTGAACCGGCGCTTCCAGCAGATCGTGGAACAGACGCGACACGTGATCGAGGGCGCCCTGCCCGGAGGGGCGCCGGGCGACATCGACACCGCCTCGGTGCTGCTGGCCAGGGCGATCAACCACGACCACGCCACGGCCCGGCTGCGGGCCAACGGTGTGGAACTGGATCGGGAGATCAGGCTGATAGCGCGCGCTCTGGGAGCAGGGCGGAGTGCCGAGGAGAGGTGAGAGTCGGCGGGTTCCCTCGCTCGGGCTCAGAGCATTGGCGTTGGTGGGGCGCCCCGGTCGGGAGTCCCCCTACGAGGGGCGTGTCGGCTGGGGACGAGCGGCCCTACTCGGCGGGCTGGACCAGTTCGACCAGGACACCGCCCGCGTCCTTCGGGTGGACGAAGTTCACTCTGCTGTCGGCCGTCCCCCGGCGAGGCGTTTCGAACAGCAGCCGGGTGCCCCGCTCCCGGAGACGCTCGCAGGCGGCCTCGACGTCGGTCACCCGGAAGGCCAGCTGCTGCAGCCCGGGCCCGTTCCGATCCAGGAACTTGGCGATGGTCGAGTCCTCGCGCGCCGGAGCGAGCAGCTGGACCCGTGTGGCCCCAGGGCCTTCCCCGGGGGCCGCGAGCATCGCCTCGCGCACCCCCTGGTCCTCGTTGACCTCCTGGTGCGTGGGCACCAGTCCGAAGGTCCTCCGGTGGAAGTCCACCGCTTCGTCGAGATCGGCAACGGCGATGCCCACGTGGTCGATGGCGCTTACCAGTCCGCCGAGTTCCTCCCGCATGGGAGAAAGCCTAACTCCGAATCCTCTTCCCGGGTAACTCGTGCGCGGTTGTGCGGCGGATCACAACTCGGCGGAGCGTTGCTCGCGGGTATGGCCCCGCCCGAGCGGGACGGGTCATCATGGTGGCCGTTCGAGGTGGCGCCCTCGTCACGTCCAGCGCGTTCGCAAGGGAGGCAGTCGTGGAAAGTTCCGTGATCGTGGCCGGGGCTCGCACGCCGATGGGCCGGTTGCTCGGCTCGTTGAAGGACTTCTCCGGGGCCCAGCTCGGTGGTGTGGCCATCAAGGCGGCCCTGCGCAGGGCCGGAGTGGAGCCGAGCCAGGTCGATTACACGATCATGGGGCAGGTGCTCACGGCGGGCGCGGGCCAGATCCCCGCTCGGCAGGCGGCCGTGGAGGCGGGCATCGGGATGGACGTGCCCGCTCTGACGGTCAACAAGGTCTGTCTTTCCGGGCTGGACGCCGTCGCGCTCGCCGATCAGCAGATCAGGGCGGGCGAGTTCGACGTCGTCGTTGCCGGTGGCCAGGAGTCCATGACGCAGGCCCCGCACCTGCTCGGCAAGTCGCGCGAAGGCTTCAAGTACGGCGACGTGCGGATGCTCGACCACATGGCCAACGACGGCTTGTTCTGCGCGTTCGACCAGATGGCCATGGGGGCCTCCACCGAGAAGTACAACTCCCACTACGGGCTGACCCGCCAGGAGCAGGACGCGTTCGCCGCCCGGTCGCACCAGCGGGCCGGAGCCGCGGCTGAGCGCGGGGTGTTCGCCGAGGAGATCGAACCGGTCACCGTTCCCCAACGGAAGGGGGAGTCGCTGCTGGTCGACGCGGACGAGGGGATCCGCGCGGACACCACGGCGGAAGGCCTGGGCAAGCTGCGCCCCGCCTTCGACGCGGAGGGAACGATCACGGCCGGAACCGCCTCGCAGATCTCGGACGGGGCCGCCGCGGTCGTGGTGATGCGCAAGTCGCGGGCCGAGCAGCTGGGGCTGAGCTGGCTGGCCGAGATCGGCAAGCACGGTGTCGTGGCCGGACCGGACGCGAGCCTGCACGAGCAACCGTCCAACGCGATCGGCAGGGCGTGCGCCCGCGCCGGGCGGGAGGCTTCCGAGCTGGACCTGGTGGAGATCAACGAGGCCTTCGCCGCAGTCGGCATCGCCTCCACCCGCGCGCTCGGCCTGGACGCGGAGCGGGTCAACGTCAACGGCGGGGCCATCGCGCTGGGACACCCGATCGGGATGTCCGGTGCCCGTTTGGCGCTGCACCTGGCCCTCGAGCTGAACCGCCGGGGTGGCGGGGACGGCGCCGCCGCGCTGTGCGGCGGTGGTGGCCAGGGGGATGCCCTGCTGTTGCACGTCCCCGGCGACGAGAAGGCGTGAGCGCTCCCGGCGGGTGACCGCTCGGGGTCGGTCGGGTCGTTCCGGTTCGGAGGGGCCGACCGACCCCTGGGGGATCCCCCGAGTTTCGCCCCGTCCGTCCCGGAGATCGCGCTCGCCGTGCGGTTCGACCACGCCCAGCGGGGATATTCTGTCCCCATGAAGTGGCTACCCGGTGGATGGCAACGCGCCGATCGTGGGAACACGGAGGGCAGCACGGCCCCGTACCGCACTCTCGCTCAGCAGGAGACCGTGGTCGAGCGCCGCAAGGTCGCCCCGGGACACGACGCGGAACCGCCAGGTACGCGAGCCGGCGACCGCGGGGGTCCCCCCTCCGCGACGCGCGTGGAGCCGATGACCGAGCAGCAGTCGGGGCGGCCCCCGAGGGGTGCCGCGCTGCTCGGGGACCACGCCCGTGACGTCGACGTCAGCGCGGCCGCCTTTCGCAACCTCCTCGTCGGAGGAGGAATCAGCGGGTTCCTGACCGTGCTGTGCGCTGCCGCCCTCGCCGGTTCGGGGAGCGGCTTCTGGCTGTGGTTCTGGCAGATCGTGTTCGGGGTGTGCTTCGTCTGGTTCATCGCCGCTTCCAGGGGATCGCTGAGCGGTCGGGGTTTCCTGCTGGACAGCAGGGGGCTGTACCCCCGCACCAACGGTGAGGTCTTCGCGGTGCCGTGGGAGGAGGTCACCGCCGTCGGCATCGGCGCGTTGCGCCCCGTCGAGAACCGCAGGCTCGTGCACCCGGAGCGGCGACGCGCGCTGGAACTGTTCCCGGCCGACCCGCTCTTTCCCGAGCGGCATCCCGAGCTGGAACGCTGGAGGGTGGAGGAGCCCCCGCCCATGCAGGGGCTTTCCGGGGTGCGCTACCGGTTCCACCTTCCCGCGCTGAGCAGGCTGCCCAAACAGCTGGAGAGAGGGGTGCAGAGCGCAGCGCCCCGAGCCTGGGTCGGTCAGTACCGGCGTCGGCTCCCATCTCCGCAGGGCTGAGCGGAGGACACCAGCTGCCCGGGCACGGGATCATCCCGGTCAAACCCCCTGTTCTGGGGAAGCTCCGGAGGGGGAGTGGTCCTGCGGCTGCGCGTCCTCGGCGAACTCGAGCACCTGGGGAGCGTGCTCACCGAGGCTGTTCAGCGGGTCCGCGGCGGTCAGCTCGGGAGTCTCGGAGGGGAAGGTCCACACCCGTCCCGGTCCGCCACTGGCTGTCTCGAACCGCACGGTCACCCTGCCGTGCCCGCACCCCTGCACCCAGCCGTGCCCCCAGTCCGGGTGGTGCACGTCGTCGCCCTGGGTCCACCTCTCGCGCAGGGGGTCCGGCGGGGTGGGCGACGGGGGCGCCGGGGGTGGTGCGGGCGTCGTCGCCGCGCCGTCCTTCCGTCCGGTCGCCTCCTCGGGCGTGGGGAACAGCGCGGCTTGCTCGGCCGTGGTCAGTCCGGAGTAGGAGACCCCCACCAACCGGACGGGAACACCGGGGTGGACCGCGACGGAGATCAGTCTCCGGGCCGCCGCGGCCAGCTCCTCGCGGTCGGCCGTGGCCGAGGCGAAGGTCTCGGAGCGGCTGATCGTGCTGAAATCCGCGTCCCGGACCTTCAGCGTGACCGTTCTGGCGGCTCGTTCGGAGGCGATCAACCTGCGGTGCGCCGCCTCGGCCATCTCGGCTATTTCCTCCGCCAGCTCGCCTCGGTCGGTCCGATCGGTGTCGAAGGTCGTCTCGGCACCGACCTGCTTGGCCTCGGCCCGCTCGGTCACCGGACGCTCGTCGATCCCGTGGGCCAGCCGGTGCAGTTCGGTCCCGTGGGCCTGACCGAGCAGCGCGGTCACGTCGCCGAGTTTGAGCGCGGCCAGCTCCCCGATCGTGTGCACACCGATGCGGTGCAGCTTCGACTCCCCGATCGGCCCTATGCCCCAGAGCTTGCGCACCGGGAGCCCGGCGAGCAGCCCGCTCTCCTCCTCGGCGGGAACGATCAACGAACCGTCCGGCTTGGCCATGCCCGAGGCGATCTTGGCCAGCTGCTTTCCCGAGCCGGCGCCGATGGAGGCGTTCACCCCGACCTCCTCGCGCACCCTGGCCCTGAGCTTCTCCGCGAACTCCACCACCGCTTCCCGGCTCGCTCCGGCGAGCTCGTGGGGCTCCAGGAAGGCCTCGTCGATCGAGACCTGCTCGAACCTGCCCGCGACTTCGCGGACGATGGTGAAGGCCCGCCCGCTCAACGTCCGGTAGAGCCGGAACCGGGGCGGGAGCACCACGGCAGTTCGGCACCGCCGCCGGGCCTCCCACATCGGCATGGCCGAGTGCACCCCGTACTCCCGCGCCGGGTAGCTCACCCCGGCCACGGTTCCGCGCGGCCCGGTCCCGCCTACGAGCAGGGGACGGCCGCGAAGAGTGGGGCGGGTGAACTGTTCCACGGACGCGTAGAAGGCGTCCATGTCCAGGTGCAGCACCCAGCGGTTCATATCGCCATTGAACGAGAAATCCCCGACAGTGGCCAGCGACCCCGCGGAATCGTGCGATGTTTTCCCGGGCACGCCACGCGAGGAGTGTCGCCCGTCACGAGATACGGTGATCCGCGTGTTCAGGACTTGTGTCGGATGGTTCCGGCTGATCGCGGTAGCCGAAGCGATCTCGTGGGCGGGGCTGCTCATCGCGATGGTCTTCAAGTACGGGTTCGGACAACCCGAGGGCGTGACCGTCATGGGCTGGGTGCACGGTCTGGTCTTCACCGCCTACGTGTTGGTGAGCCTGATCGCGTACGGACCGCTGCGGTGGAGTTTCCGCGTACTGGTTCTCGCGCTGGTCGCCTCGATCCCGCCCTTCGCCTCGGTGGTGTTCGAGCGCTGGGCTCTGCGGCGCGGACTTCTGAGTACGCCCGAGGAGCTGGGGCCGACCTCGTGGTCCCGGCTGATCGGGGCGCTGCGCGCGTTGAACTAGTAGGACTTCGCCGCCTCGGTCCGCGCGGGTGGTTCCCCGGGGAATCTCAGTCGGGGGCTCGTTGCGGGAGCCAGCACATCGAGTAGGAACCTACGCCACGTGCCGGCCGTCCTCGCGAGACCCTCGGCTGAGCACTCCCGGCGGTGCCGGTTGCGCGAGTGGTGGAAGGCGACCGGCCTCGCTCGTCCGCCGAGCTGCCTGATCGAGCGAGCGCTCGCCCGCCCCGCACGGACTCCCGGTCGAGATCGCCTCCCCGCCTCGGGGCGACTGTGGCGGCGTTCCCGCGAGGTGCGGGAGCGCGTTGCCCGATCCGTGCGAGCGAGAGGCGCGCTCAGAAGTCGCCCGCGGACTGCCGCACTTTGCCCAGGAGCTCGGTGAGCTGTCGGGTCTGCCGTTCGGTTATCCCGGTGAGCCCGAAGTTCACGGCGGTCACCGACTCGGTGGCCTTGTCCGTCAGCTCGCGCCCGCTGTCGGTGACTTCCACGAGCGTGGTGCGCCGGTCGGTCGGATGCGGGATCCGCCGGACGAGTTCGTCCGCCTCCAGCCGGTCGACGATGTTGGTGACGCTGGTCGGATGCAGCTGCAGCCGGTCGCCCATGACGCGCATCGGGAGGCTGCCCTGGCGGGAGAAGGTCAGCAGCACGAGGGCCTCGTACCGGGCGAAGGTGAGGTTGTGCGGTCGGAGCGCCGCGTCGACCTCCGACTGCAGAATCTGTTGGACCCGCATGATGCTGGTCACCGCGGCCATCGTCGAGGACGGGCCGACGCGTTGGGACCAGATATCGGCCGCACGGGCTATGGGGTCGAAGGGCAGCGGTTGACGGGGGCTCATGACATTCGACGCTAGCAGCGGGCACTTGCACGAACGGGCGACACGGGGAGTTCGAGGCCGGCGGAGCGGGGCGTGCGGAATGCCTTCGTCCCGGAACGTCGATAGGTTCCCGTGGCGCAGGTTACGAAATCACGACGGGCGAGCGGCCCGTAGTCAGGAGATGTGGAGATGTTGGTCGCGTTCAGCGTGGCGCCCTCGGGTGCGGGGGAGTCGGACGGCGTCAGCGCCGCCGTCGCCGAGGCCGTGCGGATCGTCCGCGAATCCGGGCTTCCGCACGAGACGAACGCCATGTTCACCACGATCGAAGGGGAGTGGGAGGAAGTCATGGAGGTGGTCCGCCGCGCGACCGAAGCGGTCTCCGCGCGGGCACCGCGTACGAGTCTCGTCATCAAGGCGGACATCCGTCCCGGGCACACGAACCAGCTCCGGGAGAAGGTGGAGCGGGTCGAGCAGCGGCTCGAGGAGGAATGATCCCCCTTCTCCCGGAGGGATGTCCGAGTGCCGACTCGGGAGGACAGGATCCCCGCGGAGGCGGTGTCGGGGAGACCGCGACACCGCCCCGTGAAAGATTCGGCTACCGGATCACTTGCTCATCGGGTGGTCGACGACCGGTGCGTTGACGCACTGGGAGGACTCGGGCGACAGGACCTCCGCGATCACACCGACAACGGCGCCGATGTCGTTCCCGCAGGCCTGGACCGGCACGGCGCTGATGTTGTTGTCGTCGACCGCGTTGATGCCGTCGTTGTCGGCGGTGTCAGCGAACGCGGCCGTTCCCAGGGTCATCATGCCCATGGCGGCGACACCGGCTGCACCGGCAACACGGGTTGCAATACGCACTATTGGTACCTCTCGTCGTACTTGCGGGTAGGGAATTTTCCCGATCGAGTCCCTACTGAGTGGCGGTCAGAGCGCTGAATGCGTGCTCTCCGCACCGCGGACTCGTGAGTGAATTCGGCGCCGCATCCGCCAAAGATGAGGGGGATTCCGGCAAAGCCACCTGAACGAGTGATCAGTTGTCCCTTGGTCGTGTAGGTCTTCGGGTCCTGCTGTGCGTTGCGTGAACAGCTTTTCCGTTGACCGGGCAACGGCGGGGAAACCGAATCGGGGTGGGAGTGGGACCGCGGGTGCGCGACGTGTCACGATGGTGGTGTGACAAGGCCTGATCCACGGCAAAACCCTGATGCACAGCAGAGCGCACCGGCTTCCGCCACGATGGCAGGAGCGATGGACCTCTCGGCGCTGAAGAACCGGGCCGAGTCGCGCCCGGAGGCGCAGCAGTCGGCGGGCTCCGGTTCGAAGGGCGGTGGCTCGAAGGGCGGCGACTCCGCGATCGTCGAGGTCACCGAGTCCAACTTCCAGGCCGAAGTGGTCGACCGCTCCATGCAGGTCCCCGTTGTGGTGGACCTGTGGGCGAGTTGGTGCCAGCCGTGCAAGCAGCTCTCCCCGGTGCTGGAGAAATTGGCCCGCGAAGGCGGGGGCGCCTGGGTGCTCGCCACGATCGACGTGGACGCCAACCAGCGCATCGCGCAGTTGTTCGGAGCGCAGTCCATCCCGACGGTGATCGCGATAGCGGGCGGTCAGCCGGTCGAGGCCTTCGCCGGTGCGCAGCCCGAGGAGCAGATCAGGCAGTGGATCAACTCGATCCTCGACGCGCAACGCGATCAGCTTCCGGGGATCCGCGCCGCCGAGGAGGCGACCGGTGAGGAGGCCGAGCAGGAGGACTCCCGCTTCACCGCGGCCGAGGAGGCGCTGGAGCGGGGCGAGTACGCCGCCGCCGAGCAGGCCTACCAGCGGATCCTGGAGGCCGAGCCGGACAACGAGCAGGCCAAGGCCGCGCTGGCGCAGGTCCGGTTTACGGCCAGGGCGGAGAACGCCGATCCCGCGGCCATCGAGCGTGCCGAGGGGAGTCCGGACGACGTGGACACCCAGCTCGCCGCAGCGGACGCGGAACTGGCGCAGCAGCGGGTCGAGGACGCGTTCAACAGGCTGATCGGTGTGGTCCGGCGTACTTCCGGGGGCGATCGCGACCGCGTTCGCGAGGAGCTGCTGGAGATGTTCGGTCTGTTCCCCGATGGGGACCAGCGGGTCGCCAACGCGCGTCGTTCCCTGGCCAACGCCCTGTTCTGACCGGTGCGGCCCTGCCGTGGTCGAGCACTGCCGTGCTCGACGATCGGCCGTGGTGCTTCCGGCGCGGGTGGCGCCGAAGCACCACGCCGTCCACCGGCATCGCGGCCCGGCGCTTTCGAGATCTCCGCTTCCGAGCGGCCAGGGCGCTCGTGACCGCCCGATCCACTTGACGATCCGGCGCTCGTGACCGCCCGACCAGTCGGCATCGCCGCGGGCGAGGCGCCGAACGGGCGGGTGCCGAGCGGTTCGCACGATTCACCGCGCGAACCGAGCGGGCCGGCCCCTCAAGCGTCGTATTCGGAGGAGCAGGGGGTCATCCCCTGCTGAAACCCGATGCGGAACGCCTCCACTCGCGCGAATCCCGCCGGTACCTGCTCGCCTCTCGCGTCCGCGGCGATGAGGCCGTCGTCGCTGAGCAGGGAGGCGATTCCCTCGTCGAGGTCCCCCGGTGCGATCCGCAGCCGGCCCACCGGGTTCCGCCTGCCGATCGGGTCCTCCACGATCAGCCCGCTCCACGCGCCGACCAGGCAGGCGGTGCGCAGCCCGGCGGCGTCCCCGGTGACTTCCAGGCCTGCGGCCTCCTGCACGGCCAGCGCGTACCGCGAGGCGAGCTGCGCGTAGGCGGCGAAGTCCCCGTAGCCGGTACCCCGGTCCCCGCTGTCGGGGGGAGCGGCGATGTCGCGCAGCGCGGACAGGTTCAGCGAGATCGTGTTGCTCGTCGCGCAGTAGGACGCAGGTTCCGTGCTCTTCTCGCCGGGACAGGGTCGCTGCTCGGTGGTGATCTCCGGAGGAACCACCCCGGTGTCGCCGAAGACCTCGCGCAGACTCCGCTCGACCTGAGCGATGCTCTGCTCGTCGACCGGCAGGTCGGTTTCCTGGGCCTGCTTCCAGAACTGGAACTGGGTGGTCCGCTCGGTCACGGACTTCTCGGTCATCTCGGCGCAGCGCTTCGGACCGTCGCTGAAGCCGTACTGGAACGCCGAGACGCGGTCGAAGGCGCTCCCGTGGGCCCGGGCATCGGAGAAGCCGGTTCTGCCCGGCTCGTCCCGGATGTAGCCGAGCACCCCCAGGACCTTGTTCAGCCCGCTTCCGGTGGATACGCGGATGTGCTCGGCGGAGCCTTCCGCGGCGTGCCGGAAGAACGCCCCGGTGAAGCAGTCCGCCTGCTGCTCGGAGACCAGCGTCGGGGTCCGCTCGTCGACGAGGCCGGCCCGGTGCTGCACGGCGTGCCCGAACTCGTGGGCCAGCACGGTGACCGGGGCCATCGCGCCGAAGGTGTTCCGCAGCCCGGGCAGCAGTTCGCCCCTGTCCCAGGCGATGGTGTCCTCGGCGGGGCAGTAGAAGGCGTTCGCGAGACCGGCGGTGTCCTGTCCGCAGACGCGCCTGCCTCCGCTGGTGGAGTCGTAGGAGACCAGCCGCTCGATCGGTCGGAACGTCCCGTCCCCGAAGGTCTCCGGGTAGGCGCTCCGCCAGTACTGCTGGACGTCGGCGACCGCGTTGGTGGCCAGCGTGTCCGTCTTCCCGCCCGTTCCGCCCTCCACGGGGAGATCGGCGTCCTGCGCGGCCGGTTTGAGACCGCTGGGGCCGTCGCTGGCGGGAAGTCCGGCCACGGTGTCCGCGGAGGTGCTGCTGTTCGTGGTGGGGGTTCCGTTGATCGTCCTGGAGCAGCCGGTCACTCCGAGACAGAGCGCCAGCGCCGCGGACGACGCGGCGATCAGTCGTCGTGTTGTCGAGCTTCGTGCCACTGACGCGCCCCGTCCTGGAAGTCGTGCGGTCGTACTCATCCACCCCGTCGTCCGGGGAGAGAACTGGGATTCTCGTCGGAGACGGTTCGCACGGTCGGCCGCGCACCTGGCTGCCGGGCGCACTGCTGCCGTGCGGCTCCCCGGCGAAGCCTAACGAACGTGACCCGTTCGCTCCGTTGTGGACCCGATCCGGGTGCTCGTCCGATGCGTGCTGCGACGCCGCCGGGACGTCACGCGCGGGCAGCCGATCCGGCCGAGCGGGTGGTGCCGCGCAGGGGCGCCGTCGGGATCGCAGCACCGGGCCTTCAGCGCGGACACGTTCGCGCACCGTCGCGCACCCCAGTCCGGAAAGCGCGGAGCGCTTCGAACCCGCTGAGGGTCCGGCCGGCGAACAGGGAATTGCCCGCGAGCACGGAGCGGACGGCCTCGTCGAGGTCGGCCGCCGAACCGTTGCCCGATCCGCGCACCTCCTCAGCGGTGTGCGCGCCGCTGAGGCAGGAGGCGGCGCGCTCGAGCCTCCGGGCGTCGGTGATCCCGCCCGCTCGCCGGAGCGCGTTCGTGGCGAGAGCTGCCACCACCGGGATCTCGGCGGCCCGGTCCCCGAGCTCGTAGGTCATCCGGTCCAGGGCGGAGCGGTCGACGAGGAGGTCACCGCGGCACTCGTACACCGCCGCTTCGGTGGCGCACCCGGAGGTGTCCGAGTCCCGCGCCGGACGCACGGCGGGGACCGTCCAGTCCCATCCGTTGTGGACGGCGAGCTCGCGGAAGCGCTCCCTGATGGCCGGGACCCGTTCGTGCAGCAGCTCCGGGACCCCGCGATCGCCCGCGCGCTGCTCGTCGCCGGACCAGTCGCCGCTGAGGTCCCTGTCGGTCGCGGTCATCCCGGCGCACGCCGTGGGGCCGCCGGTGTAGCCGTCCTGGAAGGCGCTCGCCCTGTCGTAGGCCGTTCCGTGCTCGTCGGTGACTCCGCCGCCGACCGGATCGGAGAAGTTGATCAGCGCGTGCAGCGCGTCGTCGAGCTGCGCTGTGCTCATCCCGAGCCGTGCGGACTCGCCTGCGACCACTCGGTGGACGTAGGCCCCGGCGAAGCAGTCCGCCGTGGCCTCGGCGATCACCGGGGACCTCTCCGGGGCGGGTGCTCGCGCGGACCGGAGGCGGTTCGCCACCGCGTGCCCCATCTCGTGGGCGAGCACGACGACCACGGCCGATCGGCCGTAGTTCGTGCGCAGCACCGGCAGGAGCGCGGCGCGGTCCCAGGCGATCGCGTCCACGGTGGCGCAGTAGTACGCGTTCCCGGCGAGCTCGCTCACCTCGGCGGTGCAGGGAGGTGGCTCGGCCCCGGTGTCGGTGGTGTCCACGGAGAAGAAGCCGCCGTCGAGGTCGTGCCAGGGCTGCCCGAACGCGCGTGGCAGCGTCCGACTCCAGTAGTCCTGCGCGTCGGTGACGACCGTGGCGGCCAGCTCGTCGATCGGGGAGGAGTCCGTCCCGAACACGAAGGACGGGTCCACACCGTCCCGCACCACCGAGTCTCCTACCACGGGATGCCCTCGGACGGAACACCCCGCAGCGGTCACGAGCAGCAGCAGCCCGAGAAGCAGGGCCGGTATCCTCCGCGGCGGGTCCACCGCACCAGGTTCGCACGTCGTCGTTCTCGTGGGCTGTGCGGAACTCGTTCGGGGCGAGATACCCTCACCCGTCGTGAGAGCCGTCCGTCGCTTCACCGTCAGCGCGCACCTGCCCGATTCGTTGCAAGCGCTCGGCCGCTTGGCCATAAACCTGCGCTGGAGCTGGCACCCGCCGACGCAGGACCTGTTCGCCTCCGTCGCGCCGGACGTGTGGTCGGAGGTGGGCGGGGACCCGCTGCGCCTGCTGGCCGAGGTGCCCGCGGAGCGCTTGGACCGTCTCGCCGCGGACGAGGACTTCCTGGCGCGGACCAGGGCCGTCGACGACGACCTGCGCCGCTACCTCACGGTTCCGCGCTGGTACCAGCAGCGTCGCGACGAGGGAACCCCGCTGCCCGCCTCGATCGCCTACTTCTCCATGGAGTTCGGGCTGACCGAGGCGCTGCCCAACTACTCGGGCGGGCTGGGAGTGCTGGCGGGGGACCACCTCAAGTCGGCCTCCGATCTCGGTGTCCCGCTGGTGGGCGTGGGGCTGTTCTACCGCTCGGGCTACTTCCGCCAGTCGCTGTCCGCCGAGGGGTGGCAGGTGGAGCAGTACCCGGTGCTCGATCCGCGCGGACTGCCGCTGGAACTGGTGACCCGCCCCTCGGGGGATCCGGTGCTGGTCCACGTCGCGATGCCCGAGGGGAGGACCCTGCGGGCGAGGATCTGGAAGGCGCAGGTCGGCCGGGTTCCGCTGCTGCTGATGGACAGTGACCTCGAGGACAACGACGAGGATCTGCGCGGGGTGACCGACCGGCTCTACGGTGGGGACTCCAGCCACCGCATCAGGCAGGAGATCCTCGCCGGCATCGGTGGGGTGCGGGCCGTCCGGGCCTACTGCGAGCTGACCGGGATGGCCTCCCCCGAGGTGTTCCACATGAACGAGGGACACGCGGGGTTCCTGGGGCTGGAACGCATCCGCGAGCTGCTGTCCGGGCCGGGACTGCAGTTCGACGAGGCCGTGGCGGCCGTGCGGGCGGGTACCGTGTTCACCACCCACACCCCGGTTCCCGCCGGGCTGGACCGCTTCCCCACGCACCTGGTCCGGCACTACTTCGGCGACGGCTCCGAGCAGTCCCTGCTGCCCGGGGTGCCGACCGACAAGATCCTGGATCTCGGCGTGGAGAACAAGCCGGGCACCTTCAACATGGCCAACATGGGGCTGCGGCTGGCGCAACGGGCCAACGGTGTCTCCGAGCTGCACGGCGACGTCAGTCGCAAGATGTTCAGCGGACTGTGGCCCGGCTTCGACACCGCGGAGATCCCCATCTCCTCGGTCACCAACGGGGTCCACGGGCCCACCTGGTCGGCGCGGGAGCTCGGCAAGCTGCTCGGCGAGTCCGAGATGGACCAGGGAGCCGGGCTGCGCGGCATCGAACCCGTCAGCGACTCGCTGCTGTGGGAGCTGCGCAGCTCGCTGCGGCAGCGGCTCGTCGAGGAGGTGCGGCGCAGGCTGCGGCACGCCTGGCTGCAGCGCGGGGCGTCGGACCTGGAGCTGGGCTGGTGCGACTCGGTGTTCGACCCGGACGTGCTCACGATCGGTTTCGCGCGGAGGGTGCCGACCTACAAGCGGTTGACGCTGATGCTGCGCGACCCGGAGCGGCTGCGGGCCCTGCTGCTCGACCCGGACCACCCGGTGCAGGTGGTGGTGGCGGGCAAGTCGCACCCCGCCGACGAGGGCGGCAAGGCGATGATCCAGCGCATCGCGCGCTTCGCCGACGACCCCGAGGTGCGCCACCGCATCGTCTTCCTGCCCGACTACGACATGTCGCTGGCCCGCTACCTCTACGCCGGCTGCGACGTCTGGTTGAACAACCCGGTGCGTCCGCTGGAGGCCTGCGGAACCTCGGGCATGAAGTCCGCGCTCAACGGCGGGCTGAACCTGTCGGTCCGGGACGGCTGGTGGGACGAGATGTACGACGGCCACAACGGGTGGGCGATCCCCAACGCGAACGGGGTGAGCGATCCGGAGCGCAGGGACGACCTCGAAGCGGGCGCGCTCTACGAACTGATCGGCGAGCACGTGGCGCCGATGTTCTACGAGCGCAACAGCGAAGGCGTTCCCGGGCGGTGGATGTCGATGGTGCGGCACACCCTGGCGACCCTGGGGCCGCGGGTGCAGTCCTCCAGAATGGTGCGCGAGTACGTCGACAACTTCTACTCGCCTGCGATCCGCTCCGTGCAGGCCGCCGCGGCGGACCGGTACCGGGGCGCCAAGGAGATAGCCGCCTACAGGGAACGGCTCGAGCAGGCGTGGAGCGAGGTACGGATAACCGACACGTACATGTCCGTCGAGGAAGGTTCGACCCCGCTGCTGGGCGGCAAGGTCACCGTGCGCGCCCTGGTGGAGCTGGCCGGGTTGGACGACTCCGACGTGGAGGTGGAGGTCGTCGTCGGCAGGGTGGACGATTCGGACGAGCTGCGCGACTTCGTCACCACGTCGATGAGCTGCGTCGCCGACGGCGGTTACCAGGCCACGGTGACGCTGCCGCACACCGGCCCCGCCGGTTACACCGTTCGCGTGCTGCCGCAGCACCGGCTGCTGTCCAGCCCCGCCGAGCTGGGCAAGGTCGTCCTCGCTGGGTGAAGGATGGTCGGCGGTGCCGGTTGCTTGGGTGGTTGCGTGGCGGAACCTCTCGCGGGCTCTCGCTCCGGGGAGGCCCGACATCGGGTAGCGGCCTACACAACGTCGGGCCTTCCTCGCGAGAGCACCCCGAGAGAACCCGCGGTCGGTCGGGCTGCGCAGGCTCGTAAGCGCCTGGGCTGGACGGTGTCCCTTCTGTCGGGAGTTCCTGTCCGAGCGGTCTAAGGGTCCGGGGGGCAGGTGGATTCTTCGGCGCCGCGGGCGCCGAAACACCCACCCACGCAGTCGGCGCCGCCACGCAACCACCCGAGCAGCCGGACCCACCGACCGCCCCTCAACAGATCGTCAGTCGCTTTCGGGTGGAGCACACCCGGGGCCACCACGCCGCGTGCCCCTCCGCTTCGGCGAGCGCCGCGCGGGCGCTCACGTTGTCGCCCCGCGCCATGTGCGCGCGGGCTAGCGTGGCCAGGTTGTCCGCCCTGGTGGTTCCGGAGGCGGCGTTCCGCGCGCCGAGCTCGGCGAGCTGCTTCGCCCGCTCGGTCTCGCCGTTGATCAGCGCGAGCAACCCGAAGGTCCCGCTCAGCTCGAAGCGGGGGACGCCGAGGCCGACCGAGTCCTGCAGCGCCTGCTCGGCGGTGGGCAGGAGGTCCTCGGAAGGAAGCTGCCCCGCTTCCACGGCGGACAGCGCCAGCCCGGCGAGCCCGGCCAGCAGGTAGGACATCTCCCGCGCTTCCGGGGAGTGCGTGGACAGCGTGTGCAGCAACAGCATCGTGGCCCTGTCGAACTCGCCGCGGGCCTGGTGCACGGTCGCCCGGCAGGAGGCGGTGGTTCGCGCGTTCGGGGCGATCTCGGCGAGTTCGTCCACGAGCGCCTCCGCGGCGTCGAGCTCGCCGTCCTGCAACAGCGCGTGCGCCTCGGCGGCGTAGGCACCCGCGCGGAACTCCAGGCGGCGCGACTCGCTCATCCGCGGGAGGCCGAAGAGCAGCCACCCGGTGGAGGTGTTCAGCGGAGCTCTGCGCGGGATCAGCGCGTGGACCATCGAGGCCGTCGTGGCCAGGACGAGACCGTGCCCGAAGGAGGACCCCGCGGCGAGCAGGCACGCGCCGACCACGAGGAGCCCGGTCAGCGCCGAGGTCGCCGCCGCGAGCACGGAACGCGTCACCACCGGCTCCCTGCGGGGGCCGATGTCGGCGCTGAGCACGACGGGCAGGGCGCGCACGGTCACGAGCACCCCGCCCAGCCGGAAGCTCGTCACCCGGCGCATCGCCCCGATCACGATGTTGCTCACCCGCAGGCCGAACAGGAAGGACCCGAGCAGCAGGCCCGCTCTGATCGCGGCGGGCAGCGCGATCGCCCCGAGCAGTGCTCCCGCGGCCGCCAGCGCGATCCCGCCGGGGCCCTTGCCCAGGAGGAGCTCGAGCGCGGTCAGCACGAGCAGTGCCGCCGACGCCGTCGCGCACCACGGTCGGCGGAGCGGTTTCCACAACGCACGCACGGGGAGTGGATGTTACCCGCGTGCGGCGGGTGGTGTGGTGCGATCGCGGAATCGTCCTATGGTGGCCGCGGCGGCGTGGTCCCGGCCGCACGTCCGTTCCGGGCTACCGGGAGAATGAGGGAAGTGGATCGGAGTGATCCCACGATCCACGCGGATACGACCGCGTGCCGACCGGCACGCGAACCACGGCCGGTCGTGACTGGGAGGTAGACGTGGACGACCTGGTCATCCGAATGGATGGCGTCAGTGTCCGGCGGGCGGAGAGCGCGCTCGTGACCGACGTGAACTGGTCGGTGGAGCTCGACGAGCGCTGGGTGGTGCTCGGACCGAACGGTGCGGGAAAGACCACCGTGCTCAAGCTCGCCGGTGCCGAGCTGTACCCGACGACCGGCACGGTCGACGTGCTCGGTGAGCGGCTGGGCAGCACCAACGTTTTCGAGCTGCGTCCGCGCATCGGCTTCTGCTCGGCGGCCATGGCCGCCAGGATGCCGGAGGACGAGCTCGTGCGGGACGCCGTCGTCAGCGCCGGTTACGCCGTTGTCGGCCGGTGGCGCGAGGAATACGAGGACATGGACACCGAACGGGCCGAGGAACTGCTCGAGGCCATGGGCGTGGCCGAGCTCTCGGGGCGCGCGTTCGGGACGTTGTCCGAGGGGGAGCGCAAGCGGGTGCTGCTGGCGCGGGCGCTGATGACCGACCCCGAGATGCTGCTGCTGGACGAGCCCGCCGCGGGGCTGGATCTCGGTGGGCGCGAGGACCTGGTGGCCAGGTTGTCGAAGCTCGCCCTCGACCCGGACGCTCCCGCGATGACCCTGGTGACCCATCACGTCGAGGAGATTCCCCCCGGTTTCACGCACGCTTTGCTGCTGCGCGAGGGAGGTGTGGTCGCCAAGGGACTGCTCGACGACGTGCTCACCGAGGACAACCTGTCCAAGACCTTCGACCAGGATCTCGAGCTGCGGCGCAACGGCGACCGCTACTTCGCGCAGCGCAGGCGGTGACCCCGCGTGGTCCGCTCAGCGCCGTGCGCCGACGGCGGGGCAGCAACGACACAGCTTCCGGTGCCGTGCTCGCGCGGGTAGTCTGCGGCACCGTTCACGATTCGACGAGGAGGTTGCGCCGTGGGTGAGTACGTCAGGCTCGAGGTGGACGGCGGCATCGGGACGATCAGGCTGGACCGTCCCAAGATGAACGCGCTCAACAGCCAGGTCGAGCAGGAGATCCGTGCCGTGGCCGAGGAGGCGGCCGAGCGCTCCGACGTTCGAGCCGTGATCGTCTACGGCGGGGAGAAGGTCTTCGCCGCGGGGGCGGACATCAAGGAGATGGCCGAGAAGTCCGCTCCGGAGATGGCCGCCAAGGAGCGTCGCGGCCTCTCGGACGCGTTGAGCGCGGTGGCGGCGATCCCGAAACCCACGGTGGCGGCCCTGACCGGTTACGCGCTCGGCGGCGGTTTCGAGCTGGCGCTGACCTGTGATCGCCGCGTCGCCGCGGAGGGGCTCAAGGTCGGTCAGCCGGAGATCCTGCTCGGGGTCATCCCCGGTGCGGGCGGCACGCAGCGGCTGGCGCGACTGGTCGGTCCCAGCAAGGCCAAGGACGTGATCTTCAGCGGTCGCTTCGTGGAATCCGACGAGGCGCTGTCCTCGGGGATGGTGGACGAGGTGGTCCCCGCCGAGGAGGTCTACGCCACCGCGCGCCGGTGGGCGGAGCAGTTCGTCAACGGGCCCGCCCACGCCCTGGCCGCGGCCAAGCGGGCCGTCGACGAGGGGCTCGAGACGGACCTGAACACCGGACTGCGCATCGAGACCCACCTGTTCACCTCGCTGTTCGCGACCGAGGACCAGAAGATCGGCATGCGTTCGTTCATCGAGAACGGCCCGGGCAAGGCCGAGTTCACCGGC
This sequence comes from Actinopolyspora sp. BKK2, assembly GCF_011291845.1. Classification (NCBI taxonomy): domain Bacteria; kingdom Bacillati; phylum Actinomycetota; class Actinomycetes; order Actinopolysporales; family Actinopolysporaceae; genus Actinopolyspora; species Actinopolyspora sp. BKK2. The sequence goes on from NZ_JAANTE010000008.1 coordinate 213,245, forward strand.
GAATGATCCGGCTGGTCGAACGTGGCTTACACCTTTGACGTCGACGACGTGGCCTTTCTGCGCTCCCCCGAGGGGGAGCGCGCGCTGGCCGAGGTCGCCGGGCTGCCGCTGACGTCCTCCTCCCGGCTGGCCGACACGGCCACCGCACGCGAGGTCGCGGGCACGCGGTTCGCCCCCGCGGTGCTGGAGACCGTGGCGCTGCGCCGCCGCGCCGCGGCCAAGCTGAGCGGGGCGGACGAGTGGTTGTTCACGGATTCGGCGTTGCAGCAGGCCACGGCGACTCCGGTCGCCCGCCTGCGCGCCTCTCGGCTGGCGGGCAGGGACGTGCACGACGTCACCTGTTCGATCGGGGCCGATCTCGCCGAGATCGCCCCGGTCGCCCGGCGCTGTCTCGGCTCCGACCTCGACGAGGTCCGGTTGGCGATGGCGCGGGGCAACCTGGCCGCTCGCGGGGTGCGGGCCGGGCTGGTGCGGGCCGACGCGTTGCGCCCGGTCACCACGGGGGCCGCCGTGCTCGCCGATCCGGGCAGGCGGGACGGCACCGGGCGCAGGAGGTGGAACCCGGACGACCTGGAGCCCCCGCTCCGCGAGCTGCTCGCCGCGCACCACGGGCGGGACATGGTGGTCAAGTGCGCTCCCGGGCTGGACTTCGACCTGGTCCCGGCCGAGGCCGAGGTCGAGTTGGTCTCCCTGGCCGGTCAGGTGCGGGAGGCCTCGGTGTGGCTGGGAGAGCTGGCCGAGCCGGGAGCGCACCGGACCGCGACGGTGCTGCGCGACGACGGCGACGTCGCCCTGCGGATCACCGACGCCGAGCCCGACGACTGCCCGGTGCGGGAGGTGGGGGAGTGGTTGGTCGAACCCGACGGCGCGGTCATCCGCGCCGGGCTGGTCCGGCAGTACGCCGCGCGCCACGGTCTGGGGCAGCTCGACCACCGGATCGCCTACCTCACCGGGGACGCCCCGCCGCCGGGGGTGCGTGCGTTCCGCGTGCTCGAACGGGGCAAGTACAGCGAGAAGTCCTTGCGCGCGCTGCTGCGGCGTCACGGGATCGGACGACTGGAGATCCTGGTGCGCGGTTTGGACGTGGATCCGGACGCGCTGCGCCGGAGGATGAAGCTTTCCGGTGACGCGGCGGCCACCGTGGTGCTCACCCGTGTCGGCGACACCCCCACGGCAGTGCTCTGCAGGCCGGAGCTGACCTGAGCAGGTCCGGAAGCGCCGGGCGCTGGCTCGGCGGCCCGGGCATCGCCCCGATCCGGGACGGGACGGCGCGGAGGTGTGCTCGGGGAGGAATCCCGGCGGGCTTCGCGACGTTGCGGGGAACGGCCGACTCGTCCCGCGAGGTGGTTACCTCCGTCGAGGGGGCGTCCGGTCGCAGGAACCGCCGTTCCGCCCCGCGGAGCGCTCGAGCGGTTGATGTGAGTCCGCCGAAATACGGCGGCACGACAGGAGACGGGATCTCTATCCTGGGGAGGCTATGGCCACTGCACCCGTTTCGCCCTCGCTGTCCGAACTGCGCGAGAACCTGTCCGAGCTGATGACGCAGGATCAGCGCCGGTTGCGTCGTCGCATCGACGGAGCCCGCAAGATCCGGGAGGAGCAGGCGCTGCGCTCGGTTGTCGAGGAGATCTCGGCGGACCTCGCCGCGGCGCGGGAGCGCGTCACGCGGCGCCGCGAGCGGGTTCCCGAGCTCAGCTACCCCCCGGAACTGCCCGTCACCCAGCGGCGCGAGGACCTGCTGACCGCCATCAGGGACAACCAGGTGGTCGTCGTCGCGGGCGAGACCGGTTCGGGCAAGACCACGCAGCTGCCGAAGATGTGCCTGGAGCTCGGGCGCGGGGTGCTCGGCTCCATCGGCCACACCCAGCCGCGCAGGCTCGCGGCCAGGACCGTGGCGGAGCGTCTCGCAGCCGAGCTGGACACCGAGGTCGGCGGTCCGGTCGGCTACCAGGTCCGCTTCACCGAGCGGGCGAACGAGGACACGTTGGTCAAGCAGATGACCGACGGCATCCTGCTCGCCGAGATCCAGCGCGACGCGCTGCTGCGCCGCTACGACACGCTGATCATCGACGAGGCGCACGAACGCAGCCTCAACATCGACTTCATCCTCGGCTACCTCAAGCGGATCCTGCCCAAGCGGCCCGACCTGAAGGTGATCATCACCTCGGCCACCATCGATCCCGAGCGGTTCTCCGAGCACTTCGGCGGAGCCCCGATCGTCGAGGTCTCGGGGCGCACCTACCCGGTCGAGGTGCGCTACCGGCCCCTGGTGGACGACTCCGACGAGCTGGAGGACGTCGAGCGCGACCAGACCACGGCCATCGGGGACGCGGTGGACGAGCTGTGCGCGGAGGGGCCCGGCGACATCCTCGTCTTCCTCAGCGGCGAACGGGAGATCAGGGACACCGCCGAGGCCCTGGAGCAGCGCAAGCCCCCGCGCACCGAGGTGCTGCCGCTGTACGCGCGGCTGTCCTCGGCCGAGCAGCAGCGCGTTTTCCAGCGGCACTCCCACCGGCGCGTGGTGCTGGCCACGAACGTGGCCGAGACCTCGCTGACCGTTCCGGGGATCAAGTACGTCGTCGACCCGGGCACGGCCCGCATCTCGCGGTACAGCTACCGCACCAGGGTGCAGCGGCTGCCCATCGAACCCGTTTCGCAGGCCTCGGCCAACCAGCGCAAGGGGCGTTGCGGCCGCGAGTCCGAGGGGATCTGCATCCGGCTGTACTCGGAGCAGGACTTCCTGGCGCGCCAGGAGTTCACCGACCCGGAGATCCTGCGCACCAACCTGGCCTCGGTGATCCTGCGGATGACCTCGCTGGGACTGGGCGACGTCGCCTCGTTCCCCTTCGTGCAGCCGCCGGACAAGCGCCAGATCACCGACGGCGTCAACCTGCTGCACGAGCTCGGTGCCCTGGACCGCCCCAGCAAGCAGGGCGATCAGCGGTTGACGCGGATCGGCGACAAGATCGCCCAGCTTCCCATCGATCCGCGGCTGGCGCGGATGATCGTCGAGGCCGAGAACAACGGCTGCGTGCACGAGACGATGGTCATCGCGGCTGCTCTGTCCATCCAGGACCCCAGGGAGCGCCCGGCCGAGCACCAGCAGGCCGCCGATCAGCAGCACGCGCGGTTCACCGTCAAGCACTCCGACTTCCTCGGCTACCTGAGCCTGTGGCGGTACCTGCGGGAGCAACGCGACGAGCTCTCCTCGAACCAGTTCCGCAAGATGTGCCGGAACGAGTACCTGAACTACCTCCGCATCCGCGAGTGGCAGGACCTCTACGGTCAACTCCGCCAGGTGGTCAACTCGCTGGACGTCTCGGTCAATGACCAGGACGCCGATGAGGACCGCGTCCACCAGTCGTTGCTGGCCGGGCTGCTCTCGCACATCGGTCTCAAGGACACCGAGCGCAAGTCCGACCAGGGCAAGCGCGCGCAGAGCGAGTACCTCGGCGCGCGCGGCGCGAAGTTCGCCATCTTCCCCGGTTCGGCGCTGTTCAAGAAGCAACCCCAGTGGGTGATGGCCGCCGAGCTGGTGGAGACCTCGAAGCTGTTCGCGCGGACCGTCGCCCGCGTCGAGCCCGCCTGGATCGAACGTCTCGCGGGCCACCTGGTCAAGCGGCACTACAGCGAACCGCACTGGGAGAAGGACAAGGGCGCGGTCATGGCCTACGAGCGGGTGACGCTGTACGGCGTGCCGCTGGTGGCGGGCCGCAAGGTCAACTACGGGCGCATCGAGCCCGAGCTGTGCCGCGAGCTGTTCATCCGCCACGCCCTCGTGGAGGGCGAGTGGGACACCCGCCACGAGTTCTTCCACACCAACCGCAGGCTGCTCGCCGAGGTGGAGGAGCTGGAGCAGCGGGCGCGACGCAGGGACATCGTCGTCGACGACGACACGCTCTACGAGTTCTACGACCAGCGGATCGGCTCCGAGGTCGTCTCGGCGCGCCACTTCGACAGCTGGTGGAAGAAGGTCCGCAGGAAGCAGCCGGACCTGCTGACCTTCCCGAGGTCGTTGCTGTTCAACGAGACCTCCGCGGAGGTCACCGACAGCGACTACCCGGACTTCTGGCAGCAGGGCAGGCACAGCCTCGCGCTGAGCTACCAGTTCGAGCCGGGGGCCGACGCCGACGGGGTGACCGTGCACGTCCCCGTCTCCGTGCTCAACCAGCTCAGCCCGGCCGGGTTCGACTGGCAGATCCCCGGTCTGCGCGAGGACCTGGTGATCGCGCTGCTGAAGACGCTGCCCAAGCAGCTGCGGCGCGAGTTCGTGCCCGTGCCCGACCACGCCAAGGCGGCCCTGTCCCGGGTCACCCCGCGCGAGAAGCCGCTGCTGGAGGCCCTGTCGGAGGAACTGCGCCGGATGACCGGGGTCCGGGTTCCGCTCGACGCGTGGGATCCGGAGCGGGTTCCCGACCACCTGAGGATGACGTTCCGCGTCGTGGAGGGCTCCTCCTCCGGAGGGGAGGAACGAGTCCTCGCCGAGGGCAAGGACCTCTCCGCGCTGGCCGAGCGGCTGCGTCCCCAGCTGCGGGCCGAGATCTCGGCCGCTGCCGAGACGATCGAGCGGCACGGACTGCGGGACTGGGACTTCGGGGAGCTGCCCGCCACCTTCGAGCAGCAGCGCAACGGGCAGGTCGTCAAGGCCTACCCCGCGCTGGTGGACGAGGGCGACAGCGTGGGGATCCACGCGTTCGACTCGGCCGAGGAGCAGCGCCAGGCCCAGTGGCGCGGCATCAGACGGCTGGTGCTGCTCAAGGTTCCCTCACCGGTCAAGTACCTGCAGCGGCAGTTGAGCAACTCGTCCAAGCTGGTGTTCGGCCGCAGCCCGCACGGTGGCCAGGCCGCGCTGTTCGAGGACTGCATCGCCTGCGCGGTGGACGGCCTGATCGAGCAGTTCGGCGGGCCGCCGAGCGGGGAGGAAGGCTTCAACCGGCTGGTGGAGCGGGTGCGTTCCGGGTTGAACGAGACCGCCGCGCACGTGGTCTCGCTGGTGGAGCGGATCCTGACCGAGCAGCAACGGGTGGAAGCCGAGCTGGACGAGGCCCGGGGGCTGTCCGCGCCCGCGGCCGAGGACATCCGCACCCAGCTGGACAACCTGGTCCACTCCGGTTTCGTCACCGAGACCGGTCTGCGGAGGTTGGGCGACCTTCGGCGGTACTTGCAGGCGGTCTCCTACCGGCTGCGCAAGGTCGAGCAGCGCCCGCAACGCGACCGGGAGTTGATGGACCGCGTGGGCGAGGTCGAGCAGCGCTACCGGGAACTGCTGGACTCGCTCGGCCCGGGCAAGCCGGCGGGGCAGCAGCTTAGCTCCATCGGGTGGATGATCGAGGAGCTCCGCGTGAGCTACTTCGCCCAGGAGCTGGGCACGCCGCACTCGATCTCGGAGAAGCGGATCCACCGAGCCATGGACAAGCTCTGAGGGCCTCTCGTGGAGCGGCCGACTCCCGAACGGCGGTCGCGTGGGGAGCGGGCCGGGGCTTTTGCGCAGTTCCGCGCGAAACGTTCCCCGCGAGGCGCTCCCCACGCACCCGCCGCGGTGTCGCTCGGGGTGATCAGGCCGGGGTCACGGACAGCACCACGGAACCGGGGCCGGTGTGTGCTCCGATGGCCGCGCTGCTCTCGGCGAGGATCGGTTCGTTGGCGGTCTCCACGCGGTTCCGCAACTCCTCGAGGGCGGCGCCGGCCCGCTGCTCGGCCTGGAAGTGCTCGGCCGCGATGTTGACCCGCCGGGTCCCCGCGTTCCGCGCCGCGACGTCGACGGCCTTCCGCACGGCGCGTTCGGTGCCGACCGCCTGCCCCACTCGAGTGAGAACGCCTTCGCGCAACCCCAGCACCGGTTTCAGGGACAGGGCCGATCCCAGGCCCGCCTTGGCCGCACCGATCCGCCCACCGCGGCGCAGGTGCTCGAGGGTGTCCACGTACACCGTTTCGCTGCTTCCGCCCAGCCGGTGGTTCAGCACGTCCAGCACGGTTCGCACGTCGGCTCCCGCGGCCGCCGTCTCCGCCGCGGCTATGACGGCGTAGCCGAGCCCGAGGCAGCAGGTGCTCGAGTCCACCACGTGGATGGGGGTGTCGAACTCGGCCGCCGCCGTGCGCGCCGAGGCGCAGGTCTGGGACAGGCCGGTGGAGATGTGCGCCGAGATCACTGCCTCGACGCCCTCGCTGATCGCGTCCGAGTAGTTCCAGAAGAAGGCCGGGGGAGGGGGTGCCGCCGTGGCCACTCGCTGCCCGGAGCGCATCGCCTCGGCGAGCTGGTCGTGCGGGACGCGTCGCTCGTCGTTGCTCTCCTCGCCGACGGTCAGTTCCAGCTGCACGACCGAGATGCCGAGTCTTTCGACGAGGTGCGCGGGGATCGAAGCCGTGGAATCGGTGACGATGGCGACGCGCTGATTCATACTTTCAGGTTAGTGGTGGCTTCCCTCCGCGCTCTCGCCCGTCGCGAGTTACCTGCGTCGCTGACGGGCGGAAATCCGGCAGGGGTGTCCCAACTTCGGGGGCGAAGTGAGTACCGTCACTCCTATACCCTGGTTACGCTGGGGCTACCGGCCGGTAACATCCTTGGTGGTTGGTGTCACTGTGCTTTCTACGGGCCACGTGGCAAGGTCAACCTTCCCGGGGACGTGCCGCGCCGGCAGGACCAGCCGGGAAGTCGTCAACAGTCCGCAGGAGGTCGGAGAGGACCCATGAATATTGCCGTCCTGGTGAAGCAGGTGCCCGACACGTGGTCCGAGCGCAAGCTGTCCGACTCGGACCACACGCTGGATCGGGCGTCCGCGGACGCGGTGCTGGATGAGATCAACGAGCGGGCCGTTGAGGAGGCGTTGCTGGCCAAGGAGGCCCACGGTGGCGAGGTGACCGTGGTCTGCATGGGCCCCGAGCGCGCGACCGAGGCGATCCGCAAGGCGCTGTCGATGGGTGCGGACAAGGCCGTGCACCTGGCCGACGAGGCGCTGCACGGCACGGACGCGGTGTCCACGGCCAAGGCCCTGTCCAAGGTGATCGGCACCCTGGAGTCGGTCGACATGGTGGTCGCGGGCAACGAGTCCACCGATGGTCGCAGCGGCGCGGTGCCCGCGATGCTGGCCGAGCTGCTCGGCTGGCCGCAGCTGACCTACGCGCGCTCGCTGGCGGTCGACGGGTCGACCGCGTCCGTCGAGCGCGAGACCGACGCGGGAGTGACCAGCGTGCGGGCGGAACTGCCCGTGGTGGTTTCCGTGACGGAGAAGATCAACGAGCCGAGGTACCCCTCGTTCAAGGGGATCATGGCCGCCAAGAAGAAGCCCGTCTCCACGTTGACCCTGGCCGACGCGGGCATCGACCCGAACGAGGTCGGACTCTCCGGCGCGGCCACCCAGGTGGTCTCCTCGGCGCCCGCGCCGCCGAAGGAAGCGGGCCAGCAGGTCACCGACGAGGGCGAGGGCGGTACGCAGATCGTCGAGTTCCTGGCGGGCAAGAACCTCGTCTGAGTCGTTCCGTGCTGTCTCACCCGGCTTCGTTCGGGTCGCGTTTGAGAAGGGGCTTAATCCATGTCTGAGGTGTTGGTCCTCGTCGACCACGCGGGTGGCGAGGTCAAGAAGGTCACGTACGAGATGCTCACCGCGGCGCGCCGGTTGGGCGAACCAGCCGCGGTGGTTACCGGTGGGCCCGGCTCCACCGACAAGGTGGCCGAGGAGCTGACCTCCTCGGGAGCCGCGAAGATCTACACGGCGGAATCGGCCGACGTAGACAACTACCTGATCACCCCGCAGGTGGACGTGCTGGCGAGCCTGGTCGAGCGGGTCTCGCCCGCGGCGGTGCTGACCTCGGCCAGCGTGGACGGCAAGGAGATCGCGGGCAGGCTGGCGGTGCGCACCGGATCCGGCCTGCTCTCCGAGGCTGTCGACGTGAACTCCGAGGGAGTGGCGAGCCATTCGCTGTTCGGCGGTGCCTACCAGGCCGACGCCAAGTCGGCCTCCGGCATGCCAGTGATCTCGATGCTGCCGGGCAGCGTGGAGCCGGAGAGCGGCCAGGGCTCGGCCACCACTGAGTCGGTCGAGGTGCCCGGGGTCGACGCGAGCAGGGCAGGGGCGGTCACCGGCAGGCAACCCGCCGAGTCCGGGGACCGTCCGGAACTGACCGAGGCCAACGTCGTGGTCTCCGGCGGCCGCGGTGTCGGCAGCGCCGAGAGCTTCGAGGTGATCGAGAAGCTGGCGGACTCGCTCGGCGCGGCGGTCGGTGCCTCGCGCGCCGCTGTGGACTCCGGCTACTACCCGGCCCAGTTCCAGGTGGGCCAGACCGGCAAGACGGTCTCCCCGCAGCTGTACCTGGCGCTGGGCATCTCCGGTGCCATCCAGCACCGCGCCGGTATGCAGACCTCCAAGACCATCGTGGCGGTCAACAAGGACGCCGAGGCCCCGATCTTCGAGATCGCCGACTTCGGTGTCGTCGGTGACCTGTTCAAGGTCGCCCCGCAGTTGACCGAGGAAGTCGGAAAGCGCAAGAGCTGACCCAAGGGAGTCGGCGGTGCCGGTTGCGTGGGTGGTTCCGTAGGGGAACCTCAGCCGGGGTCTCGCTGCGGGATCCCCGACATCGGGTAGCGACCTACACAACGTCGGGGCTGTCCTCGCGAGACCCATGGCTGAGAACCCCCGGCGGTGCCGACTGCTCAGGCTCGTAAGCGTTCTCGTTGGGGCGACAGGCCTCTCGGGGAC
>NZ_JAANTE010000009.1:0-216187 GCF_011291845.1 Actinopolyspora sp. BKK2
CTTCGGTGAACTTGCTGCCGGTGGACAGGGAAACGTACACATCACCGGCGTTGTTGGAGTCATTACCAACGAACGTGACGATGTCGTCCTTGCCGTCACCGTTGAAGTCACCGACGGCGGGACGCTCGTCGTCCAGGCCGAAGTAGTCGTGCCACTTCTGGTTGTCTTCGGTGAACTTGCTGCCGGTGGACAGGGAAACGTACACATCACCGGCGTTGTTGGAGTCATTACCAACGAACGTGACGATGTCGTCCTTGCCGTCACCGTTGAAGTCACCGACGGCGGGACGCTCACCTTGCGACGCGAAGTCGCCGTGCCACAACTGGAATGTGCCGAACCCAGATTCGTTGGCCAAGGCGACATAGACACCGCCCGAATCACCTTGCTTGAACAGGGCGATATCGGCTCTGCCGTCTCCGTTGAAATCCCCTTCCAGCTGGCTGTCATTCCTTTCAATCAAGGAGGTGTTCCAGCTGTCCTTCGAAGAGAAGGAGGTTCCGTCGGAGTCCGTTACGGAAAAAGCGCCCTCGCTGAAAGTGGCGATGTCTTCGTAACCGTCACCGTTGAAGTCGGTTCCGCTGTCAGGGGTGGTTGTAGCCGTGACACTGTGGGTGGCTGTTCGTTGCTCTCCTGAAGCCATGACAGGAACCACACGGTAGTGCCAGGTTTGCGAGGCCCGCAGAGCTTCATGACTATAGGTAAGGGCGCTCGTGGTATCCAGCAGAGTCGACTCCGTCAGGGGAACCTCGGCGGTGGTGGCCGCGTAGACTCGGTAGTTCTCGGCGCCCGAAGGCTGCCAGCTCAGGTTGATGGCGTGTTTGCTGGCGGGTGTGGCGGTGGGGGCGAGCATGCCGGAGTTGATCCAGCCGGTGATGTTGTCGGTGCGGGCGATGGTGGCGCCACGTTTGGTGGTGTCCTCGCCGAAGCAGCCGTGTTGCCAGGAGTTGCTGTTGATGCCGACCAGTTCCACGGTGTCGTTGACCTGCCGCAGCACGGGCCCGCCCGCGTCGCCTTTGCAGATGCTGGACTGCTCGGTGCTGCCGAGCACACTCGCCGACCCAGCCGACACGGACTCCACGGAGAAGGTGCCGGTGTGGGCGGTGGTGGGGGTCCAGTCGGTGGCGGTGCGGCCGTAGCCGGCCGAGCGGACCGTGTCCCCCTGGGCCGCGGCTGTGGCGCTCACCGGCACGGGGGTGATGCCGGACACGGCCGTGTCCAGCTGGGCCAGCACCAGGTTGCGGTCGGTGCGGGGCACGAGGTCGATCACCTCGGCGACCTGCCCGGTCTGTCCGGTCAGATCGCTGCGCCCGATGGTGGCGGTGGTTGGTGTGGCGGGTTCTCCGGCGGGCACGGTGGTGGGCTCGGCCGGGTCCGCGGCGAAGCAGGAGGCCGCGGTGACGATCCACCGCTGGGCGATTAGGGCACCCGAGCAGGACCGCTGATCACCGACATCGACCTTGGCCAGGAAACCATAGCTGCCGTCCGGCACCTGCTGACCACCACTGACCGCCTGCGCGGGCAACCCGGCCAGCGCGGTGGCGGCCACGGTGGACGCGACTATCCCCGCGACACGTCTCGATCTGAACAATTCCGATCCTTTTTCCGTTTTCTTCGTCGATTTCTTAATCATTGGGAAACACGCAGTTCGACCAGCGTCGCCTGCTCATTATCAGGAGGTTCTTGCCCTTCCCCGACGGGGTTGTATTCTCCGGGGGCCAGTTCCACGTTTTCCGTTGTCCCGTTCACGGTCAGAGACGCGTTTACGTTGTGGTCGCCACTCTGTATCGCGTAGACTCTCGGAATTTCCATGCTGAGCCAGCCATTTTGTCCGAGTACTTCGTAGCACGAAGTGGCGACCTCGATACTTTCCACCTGGATCGCCGACGTGTCGGCATCGCACTCGGTCTTGACGATGTTCCCATCGCCCTCGATCAATTTGATCCCGGTTTCGGCCTCGATCGCCTCGGCGCCGGGATAGCTGTAGTCCTCCACGATCGGAGGAGGAACCGAAGACGCGGCCACTTCAGAAGTGCTGTCGCTATCACCAGCCGCGACCGCAGTGGCAACCCCTGTCGAGGTCACCAGCAACCCGGTCAGACCGAGCAGCCCCGATCGCACGGATTTACGCATTGCTCGCCCACTTTCCTGGTACGAAAAATAAATCTTAGTCAGTTGCCAACCATAGAATTCCCACAAGGACATTACTCGTAAGCAATTGAACAGTCAATGCCAGATGGAATTTTTACTATTTGTGATTTTCCTCTCTTTGTTCTTTGTTAGCGACGTTATAAAATTGTTGCAAAAATTTTTTTCGAAAAGTATGTTGACCTCACTTGATCAAGGTGCGAATCTCTTTGGTTGAATCCTTTGGGTGTTCTTAGGAGGAGCGAGTGTTACACCCTGGAAGAACCAGACACCCTGGAAGTCAGAGGGAGCGACGATTCGCAGGTATAGCTGCTAGTGTCGTTGCTACAACGGTGATTGGATTACTGGGAAATACTCCGTTCGCAGTAGCCGAGGCCGATCAAATTACCGCAACCGATCGTGCTGAAGCCGTTCGACTGTGGGAGGAAGGTGGCCCTGCGATGCGGGAAGCGGCCGCTGATGCTCTCGCGGAAGGAGATGCGGCGTTACGCGATTTCCTCGCCGACGGAAGGGAAACCGCCAAGCATCAGGACTTGCGGCTCCGCACGCTGCAGATGATGGATGCCGGTGGTCCGGCTACGAGAAACGCAGCCAATCAAGCACTCGAAACAGACACCGACGCCGCGTTGCAGGAGTTCCTGGACACAGGCTGGAAGGCGCCGTACCACACCGATCTACGACTGTGGGTGGTGCAGGCTAAGGCCGGCGGCGGTCCGAGTGTGCGCAGCGCCGCGGAGGAGGCACTGAGCGCCGACACCAAGGCGGCCTTGGAGAACTTTCTCGAATCGGGCTGGCAGGCCCCGCATCACACTGACCTTCGACTGCGGGTGGTGCAGGCGAAAGATGCCGGTGGTGCACACGTGCGGCAGGCGGCCGAAAGAGCCCTGAACGCTGATAGCGAGGCGGCGCTGCGACGTTTCCTCGACCACGATTGGGAAGTGGCGCAGGCCCGTGATGAGGAACAGGCCACGGTCACCGAGTTGGTCGAGCGTGCGGAACAGGCCGAGGAAGAGGCTCGAAAGCGCACGACGAGTGCGCAGCAGGCCAGCGAACGTGCCGTAAAGGCCGCGCGGAAGGCCAAGGAGGCCGCACAGCGGGCCAGGCAGGAGACCGAATCCGCCCAGGGCGACACGCAGCGGGCCAGTGCCGCAGCGCAGGAAGCGGCCAAGCTGGCTGACGAGGCCGCCGAAGCCGCCAAGACCGCCGTTACAGCCGCGGCCGCGGCGGATCGTGCGGCACGGGTTGCGGCCAACGCCTCCTCACGCGCTGCCAGTGCCGCCAGCTTGGCGGGACAGGCCGCTTCACGGGCGTACTCGGCTGCTTCAGCTGCCGCACAGGATGCGAATCAGGCTCAGGCCGCTCGCGACGCTGCCGAAACCGCTCGTGATGCTGCTGCTGGCGCGGGCCGTGCGGCTGATGCCGCCCGCAGTGCCGGTGATGCGGCCAACCAAGCCGCGAGTGCGGCCCAGTCGGCGGCCAGCGCTTCCGAGAATGCGGCGTCGGCCGGTGCCGCGGCCAGTGACGCGGCACAGCAGGTCGGCGTCGCTGAGGACGCCGCAGCTGAGGCGCGGAAGGCCGGCGCCGAGGCTCGGGCGCAGGCCGAGCGTGCCACCCGGGCGGCTAATGCTGCGACGTCCTTGGCGAACCGGGCGGGCGAGGCAGCCGACAACGCTGCCGCCGCGGCCGATTCAGCTGCTCAGCACGCCAACAACGCGGCCGATGCCGCTGAGGACGCTGCCGCACATGCTGGGGAGGCCGACGACGCTGCGGCTGAAGCCACTCGCCACGCCAATGGCGCGATCGAGGCGGCGAATGCTTCGGTGGCGGCAGCTGAACAGGCCCGCAAGGTCGTGGAACTGGCTCGAGAGGCCGATTCCGAACGGCTCGCCCAGCAAAAACAGCGTCAGATCGAGGCCGCGCAACAGGCCAAACAGACTCGTCAGAAGAGTCAGGACATGGCACAGTGGGACGACCTCGAACAGGCTCGTACCGACGCGGAAACCCAGAAACTGCTCGAAGCGGCAACTGCGCCCGACGCTTCTCCAGAAACGGTACTGAGTAAGGGGCGACAGGCCGCAGTCAACATCATGCGCACCGGAGGCCCCTGGAGCAGACAGGCCGCCCAACACGCGCTGTCCGGAACCGAGGCCGACATACGTCGCTGGCTCGAGTCGGGCCGCGAAGCGGCGCAGAACTCGGACAACCGCTCCCGCGTAGCACGGATCGCCGAACTCGGAAAACCCGCCGAGCTTCGTCAGGCCGCCGAACAGGCTCTGCAGGGCACTCCCACTGACATCAATGAGTTCTTGTCAAATCAGAACTACCCGGGACGTGCCACCGACGAACGAGTCCGCGTGGTCCAGATCAAGGACGGCGCCACTGGCCCCGCTGTCAGAGAAGCAGCCGAGGCAGCCTTGAACGGCACCGAGGCGGATGTGCACCAATTCCTCACGGAGGGACAGTTCACCGCTCGTGCCACCGACGATCGGGTCAACGTAACCCAGCTCAAAGACGGCGGTGCCCCTCACGTGCGTGCCGCGGCCGAAGCAGCGCTGCAAGGGCCACCTACCTGGACCAGGGCATTCCTACGCTCTGGCCAGTACGTCGCCAAAAAGCGTGATCACAGAGCCGCCGTCCACAACGCGGAAATGAACCGACTCGTCGAACGCGGACTGCAGGCAGCAGCAGAGGCGCAACGGCAGGCCTACGAAGCGGCCCAAGCCGCCGCAAAGGCACGCGGGGCAGCGGCCGAGGCCGACAAGTACGCCCAGCAGGCAGCGAACTCCGCCGACCAGGCAGCCCAGTACGCCAACCGGGCCCAGGCCTCGGCCGCGGCCGCACAAACAGCGGCCCAGCAGGCGGCGGATTCGGCCGACACCGCCCAGAACGTGGCCGAGTCGGCACGGCAATCAGCCCACGACGCGGCCATCTACACTGTACGAGCACAACGCTCCGTCGCCGACGCACGCAGCTATGCCTCGGAAGCCTACGCCGCCGCCACTGAGGCACGCGACGCGGCACTGCAAGCTGGCAAAGACGCCGTAGCCGCCGCAGAAGCGGCCGAACAGGCCCGCCAAGAAAAGATAAAACAAAAACAGGCGGAGTACACTGAAAAAAGGAACAATCGACCGGAAGTCACGGAGGAGCAAACTCAAGAAGTTAGATCCCAGACTAATAGCTGCATAGCAGAATACCCCGAAGGACACCCGGAAAAAGCAACATGTCAACAGGATTACAACAAAAAAGAAAATCATTCCGAACTGGGAATAAAGGAATCTTTCTGTAAGACCAACGATAAATATGGCCAATTGGCTACCGTTGTCGGCGGAATGAGCCTGGGGGCATCCGGGCTTTCTGCACTAGGAGTGGTCACCCTTCCGGCGAGCGCACCTACGGGTGCAATTGGGGCAGGAGCTACAGCTGTCGGTTTCGCGTCATACCTCGCAGGAGAAATCGTCGGATGCGATTGACAACTCCCCTATATTTCTGCAGCCATCTACGTTTATTCAGTAACACAACTAACCATGTTGCTATCAAAGCGTATCATGTTGAGTACACCCTAGGAGTTTCCAGAAAACATAATCACCAAGACCCTCGGAAAAACAAGGTAACCCCAAAGGAAAAAATGCGAAAATCGAGCAAAATACTCCTCGTGGGAGGGGCTTCAGCATGCGGATTAATTGCTATCGTACTCATGCTTCTGTGGATCTCTTTTGAATCAAATCCACAACTAAGCAGCTTGTTTCAGTTGACAAGCATCGCAATACTGGGAATAGGGTCTGCTTTGCTGATCTACAGCAAAAAACAGAAATAGCAACAGCTGGCGTTGCATATCGCTATTCCCTGGATGGCCTACCAGGGGCGCCTCCACGTACGACACATGGAGGCGCCCCTACCCAGCCCACACAAATTTTGTGTAGTGCTGCGCGATACGCATAGTGTGCTTCGTCAACGATATCGTTCAAAAGACGACGAAGTCAGCGCACAGCAATCCGATCATGACACGGCACCCTACACTGAAGGCTAGGACCTGAACTACCTCTCAGGTCCCTCGGAGGATCCGGATTCCGATGAATGACGCGGGAACTCCCACTGAGAGCACACACCGGGAACGAGGCCGTCACGGTTCACGCCGGACGAGATGCCCGTGTTGTGCATGGCGCAGAACCACCAGGATCCCTCCTTCTTGACCAGGACCCACGTACCGACGCTCGCACGCTGCTCGTCACGAGTAACCACGAGCCGGCGAAGGAAGACCACGGCGACGCTCGAATCGGGGAAGGTGATGCGGTCGATCTCGTACCAGATGCGAATGCCTTCGGCATGGTGCGTGAGACGTTCGCGGTGGTAGCGGTGGATCTCCTCCTAGCTGTGGAATTGCTGCCCGTTGACCGCCGTGAAAACACGTCGGAGGTGAATCGCTGGTCGAACTTCTCCGCGTCGTGCTCCGCGACTCCTCCAGCTCGGTGAATATCCGTCTGATCGCGCGGGCATCGTCCTCGTCGCTGACCGCGTCGTGAGTTTTCGGAGGATCCGCCATGGTCACTCGGCCTTCCGGTGTCGAGCCGTGCCCTCACGGGCCCCTCCCACGACGTTCTACTGGTGTTACACGTCCGTTCGGGATCCGTCGCTCCGAGTAGAGCTCTCGACCTCGGGAAGACGAAGCACCTGGCGACCGGGCCGGGCCCCGCGAGGCCGCGGGAAGCGTCGAATCCAGTCGAAGACGGTCCCCGAGCGCCCATGCCCCGCTCCACCCACCCCGCGGCTCACTCCCCCGACCAGATCCGGTCCAGCGGTAGCCTCCCGGTCGGGATCGCCGACCGCCCCGGCGGCCGCGGCGCGGGCCAGCCCAGCGCTATGCCGGTGCGCACCGACCAGGGCTCGGTGAACCCGGCCAGCGCGCTCGCCCGCTCCGCGTTCTCCCGCGGGAAGAACGTCGCCGGGCACGAGCCGAGTCCCTCGAACCCGGCCGCCGTCACGATCGCCTGCGCGATCCGGCCCCCGTCGAATTCGGCGTCCTGACCGCTGCGATCCAGCGCCAGCAGCACCACCACGGGCGCCTGGCTCAGGTACAGCGCGTAGCTCCCGCACCGGCTCAACCGCTCGCGCTGCTGCCGGTCCCGCACCGTGTGCAGCCGCCACGGCTGCCTGTTGCGGGCCGATCCGGTCCACCGCGCCACTTCGAGGACCCGGCGCAGCTGCTGCTCGGTGACCTCCCGGTCGGTGAACCAGCGCGTGGCCCGCAGCCCGCGCAACGTCTCCAAGGGATCCTCGGAATGGGCACCACGCCCGCTCGGTTCGCTCACGAACTGGAGTATGGTGCGCTAACGTACACCCCGTCGCGACGGGTTGGCTCGGCAGCAGCCGAAACCGTATGGAGGTTCGCCACGTGCAGTCGGAGACGACGGTACCGCCGGAGACGATGCTGCCGGAGCGCAGCAAGCAGGTGGCCCGAGCACTGCGAGCGGCGGAAGTGGCCGGCGAGATCAGGGAGATGCCCGGCTCCACCCGCACCGCGGCCGATGCCGCGACGGCCCTCGGCTGCGAGACCGGGGCCATCGCCAGCAGCCTCGTGTTCCTTTCCGACGAACACCCAGTGCTGGTGCTCACCAGCGGACGCCACCGGGTCGACACGGACAAGCTCGCCGAGAGCCTCGAGTGGCCCCCGCTGGAGCGGGCCAAGCCCGAACGGGTGCGGCAGGCCACCGGCCAGTCGATCGGCGGTGTGGCCCCGCTCGGCCACCCCGCGGCGCTGACCACGATCGTGGACAGCGCGCTGGCCGACTACCCGTGCGTGTGGGCGGCGGGCGGGACACCGCGCACCCTGTTCCCCACCACGCACGACGAGCTGGTGCGGATTACCGGAGGGTATTCACTCCCCGTCGCCGAGGAGTGAGTGAGGTTCGGCGGGTCTTTTTGCTTGGCGGGTCACTTGGCGGAACCTCAGTCGGGGTCTCGCTGTGGGGAGGCCCGACATCGAGTAGCCACCTACACAACGTCGGGCCCTCCTCGCGAGACCCGAGACTGAGAACCCGCGGCGGTGCCGACTGCGCAGGCTCGAAGCACCTGCGTTGAACGGTACCCTTCAGTCGGGAGCTCCTGTCCGGGGTTTCGTGGCGACTCATTCTCTCGCGGTGGTGCCGACTGATCAGGCTCAAAGCACCTGCGGTCGGAGTGGAGGCCTTGGTCGGAAGTTCCTGACAGAGGGTTCGACGACTCCGCTCTCCTGGAATCTCGGCACTGTCCGCGCCAGCCGCGGAGTGCCACACTGGGTGTGTAGCCCCCCGGTTAGCCAGTACCAGCTTCTGGTACGCGCCGGGGGTATTTTTGTTCCACCCGGCAAGCCCCGGACACCTCCTCCGCGCCGATCCCGGCGCGGTCGGGGACCGCACCGGGATCGGCGGGCACCGGCTCTCACAGGTAGAAGGCCAGGAACAGGAAGCCCGCGAGCACGCAGAACAGGATCAGCAGCACCTTGTCCTTGAGCGCGACCTCCTCGGGTTCCCCGGCCACGCCCTTGTCCACGTCCACGGCGTAGCGCAGGATCCCGATCACGAAGGGGATGATCGAGATGACTCCCCACCGGGAGTTGTCGTGGTTCTGGATCTCGTAGGCCCACTGGCTGTACGACATGATCATGATCGCCGCCGAGATGGCCCAGACGAACCGCAGGTACGAGGCCGAGTAGGCCCGCAGGGACTTCCGGATCTTGGCGCCGGTCTCGTTGGCCAGCTTCACCTCGGCGTAGCGCTTGCCCGCCACCATGAACAGCGAACCGAACGCCACGACGATGTAGAACCACTGGGTGATCACCAGCCCGGCAGCGGCACCCCCGGCCACGGCGCGCAGCAGGAACCCGGAAGCGACGATGCACAGGTCGATGACCGGCTGGTGCTTGAGCCCGAAGCAGTAGCCCAGCTGCACCGCGATGTAGACCGCCATGACGGCGAGCAGCGGGATGCTGACGAGACCGGAGATGACCAGCGACCCCACCAGCAGCAGACCGCACACGGCGTAGGCGATCGGCAGCGGGACCAGGCCCGCCGCGATGGGCCGGTTGCGCTTGGTCGGGTGGGCGCGGTCCGACTCGACGTCGAGCGCGTCGTTGATGAAGTAGATCCCGGAGGCGGCCATCGAGAAGACCACGAACGCCATGGCCGCGTCCAGCAGGATCGAGACGTCCAGCAGCGACCCCGCCGTGAACGGGGCGGCGAGCACGAGGATGTTCTTGACCCACTGCTTGGGGCGCAGCTCCCTGATCAGGCCGTTGAACAGCCCGGCGGGCGTTCCGGCCGCCGCCGTCACCCTGGCGTGGTAGGCGTCCGAGGACTTGTCGGTGCTGTCGGCGGAGGTGCTCGCCCCGCCCGCACCGGAGTCCTCCTCCAGCGCGGCGGCCTCACCACCGGCCTCCGAGCCGATGGCCCCCGAGGAGTCCGCTTCGACCTGCTCCTCGACCTGCCGCGGCAGCTCGGAGTCGGTCTCCACCGCTCCGCGGGAGGCGGCGGACTCTCCCGCCGGCTCCGTGGTGGCTGTCTCGGTGGCCACCCGCGTGCCGCCGGAGGCCTGCCCCCCGGCGATTCCTTCCGAGTCCTGCTGCGGACCCTGCCCCGTCGTGGGCTCTTCGTCGAGCTGAAACCCGGTCTCGTTCTTGTCAGCCACGGTTCCTCCGCCGTTCGATGTAGCGACGCACACCCCACGCGACGGCCCCACCGAGTGTCGAACCCGCTGCCACGTCACTCGGATAGTGGACCCCGAGCACCAGTCGGCTGACCATCATCGGCGGCACCAGCGCGGGCGTGAGTCGACGGCCGAGCACCCTGCCGTACAGCACGGCGGCCGTCGTCGTGGAAGTCGCGTGCGAGGAGGGGAAGCTCAGTCTGCTCGGAGTGTCGACCAGCACCCTGATCCCCGGGTCGCCGGGTCTGCTGCGGCGCACCACCCGTTTGACCGCGATGGAGGCTCCGTGTGCCGCGGCCACCCCGGCCGCGGAGGCGATCCAGTCGGCGCGCCGCCCGCGGTCGGCCAGCGCCCCCACTGCTCCCAACACGAGCCACCCAATCGCGTGGTCACCGAATTTGGACATGACTCCGGCGACCGTAACCACTGGTCGCTTGGCCAGCACGCCCTGCACCCTGCGCACCGCCACCGTCTCGGCCGTAACCGCCGGTCGCGGGTGTTCCTCCGCACCCTGCTCCGCCTCGGCGGCGGGGGGTGCGGTGGTCAGCTCTGCGTCCACTTCGTCTCCGGCTTTCTTCTCGGGCAGCTGCACGGGGGCTGTCGGTGTCCACCCGAGCGTTCTGGTCTCGGATCCGTGCTCTCAGCTGTAGGCGGTATTCGAATGTGGCGACCCGGACGGGCGGTCCGCGGACCCGTTGCCCGCCGAGTTCGCGCCGCGGCCCGGGGCGGGCACCACCCGCCCCGGGCCGACGCGCTCTCCGCCCCGTGACGTGAGTCATTCCGGACGGGTCGCCGCACGCGGATTCAGCTCACTCGTACATCTGCTTCCACGCCTCGGGGCTGGTCAGCTCCGGCAGGGCGGCACGATACGCCTCCCGCAACCGCGACCACTCGCTCACCAGCCTGCGGTAGTCGGCGATGGCCCGAGTACCGAGCCTACGGAACTCCTCCGGGTCACGTCGCCGGAAGGCCGTGCCGCTGCCGTCGGCGGTGGAGACGGTGGCGCTGTCCAGCGATCCGAGCAGGAACCACCGAGCGCTGGCCGAGGGGATGTTGAGCTGGGGACGCCGCCGCGCCTCGGCGTCGGGCTGCTTGAGGTTGTGCAGCAGCGCCTTCGAGGCCCGCAGGGCGATTCGCGTCGTGCGCACCGGCGGGTTCAGCAGCTGCTCGACCAGCACGGGGTCGGCGGTCGGCGAGGGCAGGTCCCCGGCCGAGGAGAAGGTCTGCGCGTCGTCGTACTGCTCACGCAGCTTCCGCACCTCCGGCAGCGCCGTGCGCAGGCTCTCGAACAGCCCGTCCGGCCCGGCCATGAAGTCCTCGACCGCCTTGAGCTGCACCGCCACGGTCGAGTACTCCATCGAGAACAGGTGCCGCAGGGTGAGCTTGAAGCTCTGCTTGAGCAGGTTCTTCTTGACGTCGTCGGGACTGTGCAACGCCGCCAGGATCAGCCTGTTGCGGGTGTGGAAGTAGGCCGTCCAGTCGGTGGCGTCGTTCTTGTCGCTCCAGGGCATGTGCCAGACGGCCGCACCGGGCAGCGACACCGTGGGATAGCCCCGCTCACCCGCGCGGACGTGGTACTCGGCGTCGTCCCACTTGAGGAAGAGCGGCAGCGGCAGCCCCGTGTTCTCGATGACCTCGCGGGGGAACAGGCACATCCACCACCCGTTGTAGGTGGAGTGGATGAGCTTGTGCAGCTTGCTGCTCTCGCGCAGCGGGTACTGGGAGAAGTCGTGGTCGGTGGCCGCGCCGGGGGCGGCACGCCACATCGCAGCTCCCAGGTCGACGACCTCGCCCATGGTGTGCAGCCGCGAGCGGGCCTGCAGGTTGAGCATGTGCCCACCCACGATCACCGGCTGGACGGAGGCCCTGGCGAAGGCGTTGGCCCGCAGCACCCCGTCCGGCTCCAGCGCGATGTCGTCGTCGAACAGCATCACCTGCTCGGCGTCGGAGTTGTACACCCCCTCGTACATCACGCGGGTGAAGCCACCGGAGCCGCCGAGGTTCGGCTGCTCGATGACGTGCAGCTTGTCGCCGATCCTCCTGGCGGCCTCGTCGAAGCCGTCGGTTTCCCGGATCTTCTGCCCGCCCTGGTCGGCCACGACCACGCGCTCGACGAGTTCGAGCACCTGGGAGTCCTCGCCGAGGGTCTGCAGGGTCTGCACGCAGTCGGCCGGGCGCATGGTGGTGGTGCCCACCACGACGCGCTGCTTGGGCAGCCTGAGGTCGGTCGTCCAGGACGCCTCGTCGAGGTCGAGCTCGCTGTCGTTGGTGAACAGGTCGAACCAGATCCAGCCGCCGTCCTCGAACGGCTTGAGCGAGACCCGGAACTCCAGCCACCGCCACGACTTCGAGCTGGCGACCTGGGCGCCCTCCAGGTGGACGACGTCGCCGTTCGGCTTGGACCGGTACACGTCCAGCCGCCCGGTGCCGCGGACCTTCAGCCGCAGGACCACCTCGTCGATCTTGGTCCAGCGCTTCCAGTAGCTGGCGGGGAAGGCGTTGAAGTACGAGGCGAACGAGAGCCGCGAGTTACCGGGAACCCGCACCGAACGCCTGGACAGCACGGTGGCGCGCTGGGCGAGGTTGTCCGGCTCGTCCAGGTAGAGCGGACGCGCGTCGAGCGGGTCCTCCGCCCGGGGGAGCAGCACCCGCTGCAGGACCTGTCCCGCGGCGACCCGCCGGTGCCCGGTCCGCACCGTGGCCGAGTCGCTGAGCTTGCTCTCCCCCGCCTCCGGCGAGGCGGGGGTGGTGCCGCCCTCGTCCGCCTGTTGTTCGGTCAGGTCCCCGGCTGCGACACCCGCGGCCTCCGCACCGGCGGGAGCGGGGTTCGCTTCCGCCTCCGGTGCTCCCGCCTCCGGGGCGCTCGGTTCCGATGGTTCCGACCCTGTCGGTTCCGATTCGGCTGGGGAAGTCCGGTCAGTCACGTCAGTCCTCCATCGAGCCGTCCAACGAGCGGCCCTCGGTGAAGTAGGGGGAAACCTTGTTGTCGAACATGCTCAGCGCCGAGCCGATCGCCATGTGCATGTCCAGGTACTTGTACGTACCCAGCCTCCCGCCGAAGAGCACCTTGCGCTCCTTCGCCTCCTTCTTGGCGAGTTCGCGGTAGGTCTCCAGCTTCGACCGGTCGGCGGATGTGTTGATCGGGTAGTAGGGCTCGTCACCGCTCTCGGCGAACCGCGAGTACTCCCGAACGATCACGGTCTTGTCCTTCGGATAGTAGTCCCGCTCCGGGTGGAAGTGCCGGAACTCGTGGATCCGCGTGTACGGGATCTCCTCGTCCGCGTAGTTCAGCACCGGGGTTCCCTGGAAGTCGCCGGTGTGCACCACTTCGGTCTCGAAGTCGAGGGTCCGCCAGCCGAGCTCACCGGCGGAGTAGTCGAAGTACCCGTCCAGCGGCCCGGTGTAGACGATCGGCACCTCGGGAAGCTGGTCCCGGACGTCGAAGTAGTCGGTGTTGAGCCGCACCTCGATGTTGGGGTGGTCGGCCATCCGACGCAGCCAGGCCGTGTACCCGTCCACCGGCAGGCCCTCGTAGGTGTCGCTGAAGTAGCGGTTGTTGAAGTTGTACCGCACCGGCAGCCGGGTGATGTTGCTCGCGGGCAGTTCCTTCGGATCGGTCTGCCACTGCTTGGCCGTGTAGCCGCGCACGAACGCCTCGTACAGCGGCCTGCCGATCAGCGAGATCGCCTTTTCCTCGAGGTTCCTGGCCTCGGCGGTGTCGATCTCGGCTGCCTGCTCGGCCACCAGCGCCTTCGCCTCGTCCGGGGAGAAGGCGCGTCCGAAGAATTGGCAGATCAGCCCGAGATTCATCGGGAACGAGTAGATCTGGCCCTGGTAGCGGGTGAACACGCGGTGCTGGTAGTCCGTGAAATCGGTGAAGAGGTTCACGTAGTCCCACACCCGCTTGTTCGAGGTGTGGAACAGGTGCGCACCGTAGCGGTGCACCTCGATGCCCGTTTCCGGCTCTGCCTCGGAGTAGGCGTTACCCCCGATGTGGTGCCTTCGATCCAGCACCAGCACTCGCTTGTCCAACTGGCTGGCGGCGCGTTCAGCGATGGTAAGTCCGAAAAATCCCGAACCTACGATAATCAGGTCATAGCCTCCGAAGCTCACAGCCGCGAGGGTAGCGTCAGCCGTACGAGGCCCCGAAACTGCGTTGTCACACACCCGAGTGAAACGACCACTACCGATCTTGCCCGGCGGCCCTGCGCAGGCCGATTCCGGATAACAATGGGATCACGACGCCCTCCCGGGGCCTCCGGTACTTCTGCGTTTCCGGAGCGGACCATCCGGCGTTCACCGTGATTTCGCCGCATACTCACCCGGCAGGAAGTGAACGAATCACGGACTATCCGCTCCAGCGAGGTGCCGCATGTTCCGCGAGCTCACCGCCGGGACCGTCGCGCTGGCCACGGCCGTGCTGCTGGCCGGCGGGGTGACGGATCGGGAAACGGCGCGGGCCGCCCCCGGACCGACGACACGGACCACGGCCGAGCGGGTGGAACTGTCCACCGCCCCCACCGCACGGGGGCAGCGGGGCGCCCGCACGGTGCGGACCGACCGCCCGTTCAGCATGCTGGGGCTCACCTGGGACGGCCCCGCCCCGGACCGGCTGCGCGTGCGCGAGCGGGCGGCTGGGTCGAGATGGGGCGAGTGGCACGCCCTCGAACCGCTCTCCCCCGCCCACGCCCCCGAGGGACGTGACCGGGGTGACCAGGGGCGCGGCGCTCCGGACGGGGCCAGTCGAGTCCGCTGGGTCGGATCCACCTCGGCGGTGCAGGTACGCGCCCGGCGCGGCGGCGCGGACGTGACCGAACGGCTGCGGCTGATCGCGATCAGGCCTGCCACCAAGCCGACGCCCGGCGGACCGGACGCCCGGGACGGGCGGGGTGCGCGCCCACCCGTGGTCACCCGCGCCCAGTGGGGTGCCGACGAGAACCTCATGCGCTGGCCGCCGCAGCACGCGGCGACCACGCGGGCAGCCATCATCCACCACACGGTGGAGACGAACGACTACACCTGCGCCGAGTCGGCCCGGGTCGTGCGGGGGCTGTACCACTACCACGCCGTTGAGCTGGGCTGGGGAGACATCGGGTACCAGGTGCTGATCGACAAGTGCGGAACGGTGTTCGAGGGGCGTACCGGCGGCCTGGACGGGCACGTGGTCGGTGGTCACACCAAGGGGTTCAACGCGCAGACCTTCGGGGTGGCGCTGCTGGGCAACTTCCAGACCGCCCGGCCGTCCGAACGCGCGCTGGCCGCGGCCGGCAACATCGCGGGCTGGAAGCTGGGAACGGTGGGGCGGGACCCGCTCGGGCGGACGACGCTGGTGTCCGGCGGCGGCAAGGACAACAAGTACCCGCAAGGGACCTCGGTGACCCTGCCCAGGGTCTTCTCCCACCGGGACGTCAGCGACACCGCCTGCCCCGGCCGGAACCTGTACGCACGGCTGGACGACATCCGCCGCCACGCCGCCGGCTGAGCTTCGCCGCGCCACCCACGCCAAGCCAGTCCCCGAAAAAGCCCCACCCCAACGCAGGCGCTTACGAGCCTGAGCAGTCGGCACCGCCAAGCAGAGCGAGCCGCCCAAGATAAGTACTTACGAGCCTGAGCAGGAGGAGAAGCTCCGGTGCGTGAGTCGGATGCATTGCACGGCCGGGCCGCTCGCCGCGTAGGTCGCTACTCGAGAGCGGCCCAACACAGCAAGGCGCCGACTCACGTGCCGGCTAACCGGCCAGCTACGCAAAGCTCCGCCGACTCCCACCTCACCACCAGCGGTCCAACACTGCTGCCACCCCGTCGACCTCGTTGCTCGCCGTCACCTCGTCGGCGGCCTGGCGGACGTCGGGGTGGGCGTTGCCCATGGCCACGCCGTGGCCCGCCCACTCCAGCATGGGGATGTCGTTGGGCATGTCCCCGAAGGCCAGGACGTCGGAGGTGGCGATCCCCAGGTCGTCCGCGACGCGGGCCAGCCCGGTGGCCTTGTTCACCCCGGGCGCGGACAGTTCCAGCAGCCCGGAGCCGGTCGAGTAGGTGACCTGCAGCCTGCTGCCGACCAGCTCCTCCGCCACCACGGCCATCTGAGCGCTGGTCATGCGCTCGTGCAGCACGAGCAGCTTGCCCGCGGGCGCGCCCACGAGCTCATCGACGGGCACGACCTGCAGGTCCGGGTTCGGCCAGCAGCGGTGGAAGTCGGACTCGGCGAGGAACTGCTCGTCGACGCGGTCCCGGGCACCTCCGGTCGCGCGCTCCACTCCGAAGGAGCAGCCCGGCAGCGCTTCGCGCAGCGACTTGGTCACGTCCCGCAGCGTCACCGGGTCGACGTCGCTGGAGTGCAGCACGGTGTCGGCGGCGGCGTCGTAGATCACCGCCCCGTTGGCGCACACCACGGTGCCCGCCACCCCCAGCGAGTCCACGATTCGCGGCACCCAGCGCGGTGGACGCCCGGTCACCAGCACCAGCGGGGTCCCGGAGGCGTCGACGCTGCGCGCGCTGCGGGCGGTACGGGCAGTGACCCTCTCGGCCGGGTCCAGCAGAGTTCCGTCGATGTCCGAGGCGACGAGGCACGGTTGGCGCACGTCCCCATGATGCCCGCGAAACGCGGATTTCGTAACGCGATCGTGGTCACCCCTGAGCTCTGCGGCACCGACAGTGCGTCGTCGCACCCCGGAAGGCGGCGTCCCCGCGGCGGGTGAGCCGGAGAATTTCATAACACTGCCGCATGTACCTGTGCCTACGCCGCACCGACCTCTCGTAGCGAATCCGGGTGAGCGTATACGGTCACGAGTGTGCGCGTTGGGATAGTGATTCTGCCCGAACATCGTTGGTGGGCCGCGGAACCGCTGTGGCGGATGGCTGAGGAGTACGGATTCGACCACGCTTGGACCTACGACCACGTGGGC
This sequence comes from Actinopolyspora sp. BKK2, assembly GCF_011291845.1. NCBI lineage: Bacteria > Bacillati > Actinomycetota > Actinomycetes > Actinopolysporales > Actinopolysporaceae > Actinopolyspora > Actinopolyspora sp. BKK2. Next base: position 16,725 of record NZ_JAANTE010000009.1, read on the forward strand.
TGGGGCTCGTTGGTGGACAAACCCTGGTTCGACGCGGTCCCCACTCTCACGGCCGCCGCGACCGTGACCTCGCGGATAAAGCTCGGAACCCTGGTGGCCTCGCCCAACTTCCGGCATCCCGTGCACTTCGCGCGGGAGCTCACGGCGCTGGACGACGTCAGCGACGGACGTTTCCTGCTCGGAGTCGGCTCGGGGGGACACGGTTTCGACACGCAGGTGTTCGGTGGACGGGCGCTGTCCGCCGAGGAGCGCGGCAATCGCTTCACCGAGTTCCTCGAACTGCTGAACACCATTCTGACCTCGGACAACGCCAGCTTCGACGGTGAGTACTACTCGGCCGTGGAGGCGCGCCGCGCCCCGGGATGCGTGCAGACGCCGCGGGTGCCGTTCGTGGTGGCCGCCGAGGGAGCGCGGGCCATGCGGTTGGCCGCGCGGTTCGGGAACGGCTGGGTGACCACGGGACGCCCGCCCGGCACCGAGGTGACCGACAGCACGACGTGGTGGCGCCGCCTGCGGGACAACACCGAGCGCTTCGACGAGGCGCTCCAGCAGCAGGGGCGCGTTCCGGGCAGGGTGCCGCGCTACCTCAACGCCGACGCCGGGCCGTCCTACTCGCTGTCCAGCGTCGAGCACTTCAGGGACGTGCTGGGCAGGGCTTCCGAACTCGGGTTCACGGACGTGATCGTGCACTGGCCGCGCACCGAGGAGCCGTTCGAGGGCAGGGAGTCGATCCTCGAGGAAGTTTCCAGTGAGGTGTTGCCCGGTCTCAAGGAACATTGAGAACTTGTAGCGAAGACCTGCGTAGCCGGCCGGTTAGCCGGCACGTGAGTCGGCGCCTTGCTGTGTTGGGCCGCTCTCGAGTAGCGACCTGCGCGGCGAGCGGCCCGGCCGTGCAATGCCTCCGACTCACGCACCGGAGCTTCTCGTCCTGCGTGGGCTCGAAGCGCTCGCGTTGGGGTGGAGGTTTTTCGGGGACTGGCTTGTCGTAGGTGGTTGCGTGGCCGAACCTCAGTCGGGGTCTCGCTGCGGGTGCCCCGACGTCGGGTAGCCACCTACACAACGTCTCCGGCCGTCCTCGCGAGACCCGTGACTGAGACTCCCCGGCAGTGCCGATTGACTGAGCTCAGAGCGCTGCCGGGACGCACCACCGCTCGGGGACGTTTCGGCGCGCTCCCCGAGCGGTAGTCCTGTGCGGAGGAGTTCTCCCGTCGGAACACCGATCTCGTGGGGAGGTGCGATGGCGGAACGGGACACCGCCCGCGGACTGCTGGAAGTCGCGGGCACCACCTACGCGTCCGAGGCCGGGATCAAGCTGCGCGACCAGCCCGCCCCGCTGTACCGGCTGCTCGTGCTCTCGGTGCTGCTGTCCACCCGCATCAAGGCCGAGATAGCCGTTTCCGCCTGCCGCGAGCTGGCGGAGTTCGGAACGCCCGAGCGGATGCTCGCGGCCACCTGGCAGCAGCGGGTGGACGCCCTCGGCAGGGGGCACTACGTGCGCTACGACGAGAGCACGGCCACCGCGCTGGGGGAAGGTGCCGAACTGCTGCGGAGGAAGTACGGCGGGGACCTGCGCCGACTGCGCCGCGCGGCCGACGGCGACCTCGGGAAGCTGCGCGCGGGGCTGCGCGAGGTGCCCAAGCTGGGGCCGGTCGGGGTGGACATCTTCTGCCGCGAGGCCCAGGAGGTCTGGCCCGAGCTGCGCCCCCACTTCGACAAGAAGGCCCTGACGGGTGCGGAGCGGGCGGGGTTGCCCGCGGACGGGCAGCGGTTGGCAACCCTGGTCGACGACTCCGACCTGGCTCGGCTCGCCGCCGCCTGCGTGCGGGTCACCCTGGAGAAGGGGCTGGTCGAGAAGCTGAGTCAGGAAGCCACCACGGGGTGATGAAACGTGCGGCAGTTTGCTCAGTGGGCCGGTTAGCCGGCACGTGAGTCGGCGCCTTGCTGTGTTGGGCCGCTCTTGAGTAGCGACTCTCCCGAAAGTGCGCAGAGCACCCGAACAGGAACTCCTGACCAGGGCGCCACACCAACGCGAGCGCTGTGACCCCGAGCAGTCGGCACCGCCGCGGGTTCTCAGTCGAGTGCCCGGCGAGGACGGCCCCGACGTTGTGTAGGTCGCTACCCGATGTCGGGGCACCCGCAGCCGGGCGCCGACTGAGGTTCCGCCAAGTGACCCACCAAGCAGCGGGAGCCGCCACGGAGAAACCCCGTCAGGGGGTGAGCAGTTCCTTTCCACCCATGAATGGCCGCAGCGCCTCCGGCACCCGCACGGAACCGTCGGCGAGCTGGTGATTCTCCAGCAGGGCCACGATCCACCTGGTGGTGGCCAGGGTGCCGTTGAGGGTGGCCGCGATGCGGTTGCCGCCCTCCTCGTCGCGGTGGCGGACGTTGAGCCTCCGCGCCTGGAAAGTGGTGCAGTTGGAGGTGGAGGTGAGCTCGCGGTACTCCTGCTGGCTCGGGAACCACGCCTCGCAGTCGAACTTGCGCGCGGCGCTGTCCCCGAGGTCCCCGGCCGCGGTGTCGATCACCCGGTAGGGCAGCTCCAGCTTGCCGAGCATGTCCTCCTCGGCGGCCAGCAGCCGCTCGTGCTCCTCCCGCGCCTGCTCCGGGGCGCAGTAGACGAACATCTCCAGCTTGTTGAACTGGTGCACCCGGATGATCCCCCGGGTGTCCTTGCCGTAGGAGCCCGCTTCCCTGCGGAAGCAGGTGGACCACCCGGCGTAGCGCCGCGCCCCCTCGGAGAGGTCCAGGATCTCGCCCTGGTGGTAGCCGGCCAGCGGGACCTCCGAGGTCCCGACGAGGTACAGGTCGTCCTCCTGCAGGTGGTAGACCTCGGAGGAGTGCGCCCCCAGGAAGCCGGTGCCCTCCATGATCTCGGGCCGCACCAGCACCGGGGGGACGGTGAGCGTGAACCCGGCGGCCGTGGCGCTGGCCGCTGCCATGTTCAGCAGCGCCAGCTCGAGTTGGGCCCCGACTCCGGTCAGGAAGTAGAACCGCGCTCCGGACACCTTGGCCCCGCGCTCCATGTCCAGGGCGCCGAGGGCGGTTCCCAGGTCGAGGTGGTCGGAGACCTCGAAGTCGAACTCCGGCGGGGTGCCCACGTGCTTGAGCACCACGTAGTCCTGCTCACCGCCGGGTGGCGTCTCGGGTTCGATGATGTTGGCGACGGCGCGCTGCGCGCGGTCCAGCTCGGCCTCGGCAGCGGTCTGCTCCGCCTCGGCCTCCTTGACCCGGCTCGCGAGTTCCTTGGCGCGGGACAGCAGCTGCTCCCGTTCCTCACCCGTGGCCTTGCCGACCTCCTTGCCCATTCGCTTCTGCTCGGCACGCAGGTCGTCGGCACCGGCCACCGCGGACCTGCGCCGCTCGTCGGCGGCGAGCAGGGCATCCACCAGGGAGGGGTCCTCCCCACGGGCGCGCTGCGAAGCGCGCACGGCTTCCGGGTCCTCGCGCAGCGTCTTCAGGTCGATCACGGCAGGTCAGCCTAGCTTGCGACGGGGCGGCGGGCGAGCCCGGGTACTTCCGCGGCGCTCCGGTCCGCGACCTGCGCCCCCCGGGCAGCCACCCTTGCTTGAGCGGCCCGCACGAGGTGCAGGCAGTATGGAAGGTGATGGCCGAGTCCCCCGAACCCGCACAGCAGGACCAGCGGTCCGACTCGACGTCCTCCGCGGAGGGCAGGCGTGCGCGACGTGACTCCGCGAACGCCCGGCTGGTGATGATATCGGCCGTTCTCGGTGCTCTGCTGGTTTTCACCGTTGCGGCGGCGTTGAACTGGCCGTCCTCGGAGACCCCCGATTCGACGGGGGGTGGAGTGGGCGAGCAGCAGACGAGCGCCGCTCCGCCTCCGCCGTTCGAGGCCGCGGCTGGGACGTGCCTGAACTGGACCGAGCCGGACGCCAGCGACATCCGCAAGGTGAACTGCTCGGAACCCCACCTCTTCGAGATGACCGGGAAGAGTGAAGTGTGGGCGCGCTTCGGCCCGGACGCCCCCTTCCCCAGCACCGAGGTGTTCAACGAGCTCAAGTCGCAGCGCTGCACCGACGTGGCTCGCCAGTACCTCGACGAGCAGTTCGACCCGCACGGCCGGTTCGAGGCCAGCGCCTTCCTCCCGAGTCGGGAGAGCTGGAACAACGGCGACCGCACGCTGCACTGCGCGCTGCAGCAGCCCGGACCGGCGGGGAAGCTGTACAGGTTCGACGACAAGGTGGGCCGGCTCGACCAGTCCGACACCTACGAGGTGGGGACCTGCCTCGGCATCAGCGGCAACTCGCTGTCCTCTCCCACGGAGTGCTCGAAGCAGCACTCCGTGGAGATCGTCGGTGTCGCCGACCTGAGCAAGGAGTTCGACGAGGGGTATCCCGCCACGCAGGACCAGGACAAGTACCTGATCACCACCTGCCAGGAGCAGCTGAAGAACTACGCGGGCAGCAAGAACGCCGCCGAGGACAAGGGGCTGGCGCTGTACTGGGACAACCTCCAGGAGGAGAGCTGGCAGGCCGGTTCGCGCAAGGTCAACTGCAAGGTGGCGGCTCCTCAGGAGAACGACGACGGGTTCTCCCCGGTCACCGGAAGCGTGGCCGCCGAGGTTTCGATCTCCGACCAGCCCGCCCCGACCACTTCCCCGACTCCCGGCGTACCGGCAACAGGCACGAGGTGATGCGGCAGTGCCAGTCGAGATGACCCGCCAGCGGTTCGAGGAGCTCGTGAGCGACGCCCTGGACACGGTCCCGAGCGGGCTCATGGCCGAGCTGAACAACCTCGTCGTGCTCGTGGAGGACCACCACCCCGAGGACGAGTCGCTGCTGGGGCTGTACGAGGGGGTCGCGCTGACCGAGCGGGACAGCACCTACGGCGGGGTGCTGCCGGACCGGATCACCATCTACCGCGAGCCGCTGCTGGAGATGTGCTCCGACGAGCAGGAGGTCATCGACGAGGTGGCCGTGACCGTGGTCCACGAGCTCGCGCACCACTTCGGCATCGATGAGGCGAAGCTGCACGCGCTGGGGTGGGGCTGATTCCGGGGGAGAGAGTCGGTGGGTCCGTTCGCTCGGGTGGTCGCGTGGCGGAAGCTCAGTCGGCGCCCGGCTGCGGGTGCCCCGACATCGGGTAGCGACGGTGGTGCGGAGCCGCAGGGAGTCGGGGATCAGCGGCTGTGGGCCCGGGCGAAAACTTCGTCCCAGGCCGCGGCGACCTGCTTGGCGCACAGTTCCGGCGCGGCCCCGCCCACTCCGGTTCCGAGCCCGGGCAGCGCTATGGAGCGGACGACCTGGCGCACCGGGGTCCCGTTGTCGAGCACCGCACCGGACCACAACCGCAGCATGGCCCGTGCGGCGAGATAGGGGTGCACCGTGTCGGCAGGGAGCTTCTCCCCCGGTGCACGCATCGTGGGCGCGCTTATCAGCCAGGCGGGAACCCGGGAACCGGTGGGCACCAGCAGCGCCTCCCCGACGGGGAGCTCACCGCCGTGGTAAGCGAGCACCGCACTGCGCACCTGCTGTTCCACATCGGGAAACGCGTTCGCGTAGGCGGCGTCCACGCCCCCGCGCATCCATCCGTAGGAATTCGCCGGGCTGACGACGGCGTCCACGCGATTGTCGAGCACCGAACCGTGATGCACGCTGACGCCGTCCCGACCGTCGGCGACCTCGTTCCAGGCTGCGGCCAGCGGCTCGTCCAATGCGCACAGGACCAGTCGCAGCTCCGGCTCCGCCCCGTGTCTCGAGCGCTCCGAATCCGCGGTCACGCACACAGCATCGCAGGAAATGCCACTTTCGCGTAACTGGGTAGCTCACACTCAAGGGGCATGATCTTCACCACCGCTCTCCTCCGCTCCGGTGAAACGGGAGGCGACGCGCGGCTGTCCTCGGGCGCCGGGAGCACCCGCCGGAGGAACCGGGGAGACGTCCGGAAATGTGACGCCAGTAACCTGAGCGTGTGCCCAGAATCGCCTATCTCGGCCCCCCGGGAACGTTCGCCGAACAGGCCAGCCGCGCCCTGACGGAGGACACCGACTCCGAACTGGTCCCCAGCGAATCCATCAGGTCGGCACTGGACGCCGTGCGCGGCGGCGAGGTGCTCGCGGCCGGGGTGCCGGTGGAGAACTCGGTCGAGGGAGCGGTCTCGGCGACGCTGGACGGGCTCGCCTCGGGGCAGCCCCTCGTCGCGGTGGCCGAGACGGTGCTTCCGATCCGCTTCGACGTGCTGGTGCGCCAGGGGAGCTCGGCGCGGGACGTGACCTCGGTGGCCAGCCACCCGCACGCCCTGGCCCAGGTCCGCCGCTGGGTGACGGAACGGTTCCCCGGGGCCTCGACCGTGCCCGCCTCCTCCACCGCGGCGGCGGCCGAGGACGTCGCCGCGGGTTCGGCCGATGCGGCGGTGGTCGCCCCCGTCGCGGCGCAGCACCACCCCGAGCTGGTCCCGCTCGCCCGCGGGATCGCCGATGTGGACGACGCGGCGACGCGCTTCCTGCTGATTCGCGCCCCGGGTCCGCTGCCCGAGCCGACCGGGGCCGACCGGACCTCGATCGCAGTGGTCGCGCACGACGAGGTGGGCACGCTGGGGGAGGTGCTGTCCGAGCTCTCGCTGCGCGGGATCAACCTGAGCCGCATCGAGTCCCGCCCGACGGTGGACGGGCTCGGCGCGTACCGCTTCTTCCTCGACCTGGACGGGCACGTGGCCGACGCGCGCGTCGGGGACGCGTTGGCCGGGCTGCACCGGCGCTGCTCCGAGGTGCGCTTCCTCGGCTCCTTCCCCAAGGCGGGGCGGGAGCCGGTCAACGTGCGCCCCTCGGCCTCCGAGCAGGCGTTCCGGGAGTCCGCGGCCTGGTTGGAGCGGGTTCGCTCGGGTGCTGAAGGTTCCTCGGAGCGGTTTTGAAGGTTCCTCGGGCCGGTTCGCGTAGGTGGTTCCGTGGCGGAACCTCTCGCGGGCTCTCGCTGCGGATCCGAGCCGCCGCCACGCAACCACCCACAACAAGCCAGTCCCCGAAAAGCCTGCCACCCCAACGCAAGCGCTCTGAGCCCGAGCAACCGGCACCGCCGCGGGTTCTCAGTCGAGTGCCCGGCGAGGACGGCCCCGACGTTGTGTAGGTGCCTACCCGATGTCGGGGCACCCGCAGCCGGGCGCCGACTGAGGTTCCGCCACGCAACCACCCGAGCAGAGGGACCACCCGAGCAAACCGAGCTGCCGCCCCTCGCTGTCGCTGGCCGGGCGTGCACGCCTTCTGGGGCGTAGCCTCGAAACGTCGCCGGCTACTAGGAGGTTCGCCGATGTTGATCCGCAGGCTCGCGCGGCCGTTGTTGGCCTCGGTCTTCATATACGGTGGAATCGGAGTGTTCCGCGACCCGAAGGGCCATGCCCAGGGGGCCGCCCCGCTCGTGGAACGTGCCACCGCCCCGGTCCAGGACACCCTCCCCGACCAGGTCCCCACCGACACAGAAACGCTGGTCAAGGTCGACGCCGGGATCAAGATCGGCGCGGGGGTGCTGCTGGCGCTCGGCAAGTTCCCCAGGTTTTCCGCGCTACTGCTCAGCGGCAGCCTGGTCCCGACCACGCTGGCCGGGCACGCGTTCTGGGAGTACTCCGATCCGGAGCAGCGGGCGGGCCAGCAGATACATTTCCTCAAGAATCTCGGGCTGCTGGGCGGGCTGCTCACCACGGCCGTGGACACCAAGGGCAAGCCCTCGGTCGGCTACCGGGCCCGGCACGGTGCGCACCGGGTGGCCGAGCAGACCCAGCACGCGGTCGGCAACGGCAAGGGCCGGAAGGGCAAGGGGCGCTCGTCCAGCAGGTGACGCCGTCGAACGGCCCGTTCCGGCGCGGGGCGCACCCGCTGCCGTTCGGGCCCCTGCCCGCGGCATCGCGCTTTCCTTGCCAGTAGCGTTGCGGACGTGCCGGTACGTGTACTGCTCGTCGACGATCACGAGGTCGTTCGCAGGGGTCTGCGCGATCTGCTGGACACCGAGGAGGACGTCGAGGTGGTCGGCGAGGCCGGAGGTGTGAACGAAGCCCTGGTCCGTGCGGAGGCCGACCGGCCGGACGTGGCCGTGGTCGACATGCGGCTGCCGGACGGGGACGGGCTCGATCTGTGCCGCAGGCTGCGTGCCGCGGACGCCCCGCCGCACTGCCTGGTGCTCACGGCTTTCGACGACGAGCAGGCGCTCGTCGGGGCGATCAACGCGGGGGCTTCGGGGTACCTGCTCAAGCAGGTGCGCGGCCAGGACCTGATCAACGCCGTGCGCGAGGTGGCCGCTGGGCGTTCGCTGCTGGACCCGGTGACCACCAGGAGGGTGTTGGACCGCCTGCGCGAAGGGGGCGGTGGTGAGCCCGATGACGACGAGCTCAGGGACCTGACCGAGCAGGAGCACCGCGTGCTGGAGCTCATCGGGGAGGGGCTGAGCAACCGCGAGATCGCGGAGCGCCTGTTCCTGGCGGAGAAGACCGTCAAGAACTACGTGACCTCGGTGCTGGCCAAGCTCGGGATGGAGCGCCGCACCCAGGCCGCGGCCTGGTACGCCCGCCACCGGGGTTGAGCCGCCGAGCTCCCCGGGAGGTTCCGGAAGAGGGCTCGCTCCAGCCCAGGCGATGCGAGCCCGAGCCGACGCGCCCCGAACAGGAACTCCCAACCAGAGCGCTCACACCAACGCAAGCGCTGTGAGCCCGAGCAGGACGAGAACATCCGGTGCGTGAGTCGGATGCATTGCAAGGCCGGGCCGCTCGCCGCGCAGGTGGCTGCTCAAGAGCGGCTCAACGCAGCAAGGCGCCGACTCACGTGACGGCTAAGCAACCACGCACGCAGTCGGCACCGCCGACCCTCACCCAGAAGAAAGAGGAACCTCCCAGGTCACGGTGCTCCCCCGCTCGGGGGAGGACTCGATCGCGCAGTGCCCTCCCGCGGCCACCGCGCGCTCCTCCATGTTGTGCAGTCCGCGCTTGCTCACGTCCTGCGGTATCCCGCACCCGTCGTCGGCGACCTGCAGCAGCAGTCCCGTCCCGGTGCGGCGCACCCGCACCGACACCGCGCCGGCACCGGAGTGCCGCACCACGTTCGACAGGGCCTCCCGCAGGGCGGCGCGCGCGTGGTCGGCCACCGCGACGGGGACGTCGTCGAGCTCGCCCTCCACTTCCAGCTCGGGCGACCACCCCAGCAGCTCTCCCGCGATGCGCACCTCCGAGCGCAGCGAGTCGGCCAGCGCCGGGGGCTGTTCGGATCGCTCCGGGTCGGAGGAGGTCAGGGTGCGCACCGTTGCGCGGACCTCGGCGATGGTCTGGTCGATCTGGTCGGTCACCTCGGTGAGCCGCTTCGCGTCCTCCTCGTCGAGCCGGTCGGACAGCCTGCGCCCCAGCACGTTCAGCTGCACTCCCGCCCCGTAGAGCCGCTGCACGATCACGTCGTGCAGGTCGCGGGCGATCCACTCCCGCTCCTGGTAGACGGCGATGCGCTGCCGCGCCGTGGATCCCTCGGCCAGCACCAGGGCCAGCCCGGCCTGGGCTGCGAAGGAGGTCAGCAGGTCGACGGTCACTCTCGTGAAGGGGTCGGCGCTTCTCCTGCGGTAGACGGCCAGGGAGCCCAGGCGGCGCTCCCTGGTGCCGAAGGGGGCCACGGCGAACGGGCCGTACACCCGCAGCGCCCGGGGGACGTAGGGCGCGGTCAGCGGGTCGTCGATGAGGTCGTCGACGACCACCGGCACCCCGTTGTGGGCGACGTGGGAGGCGGCCGAGTGCGGGGAGAGCACCGCGCCGACCGGGTCGGTGGGCGGGCCCGCGGCCTGGGGGCCGACGTAGGAGGCCTCGACGGTGAGGTTGTCCTGCTCGTCGCGGACCATCAGCAGCCCGAGGTCGGCCTCGGTGAGCGCGACGGCGCGGCGCACGATCAGGGGGAGGACGGCGTCCGGGTCCTCCGCGGCGAGCGCCGCCTGGGTGATCTCCGTCGAGGCCGCGAGCATCCGCCTGGCCAGCGTTGAATCCATGACAACCACGAGATTAGGCTCCGCGCGCCGGCTGGTCCGTCCTGCGGAGCCGAAAGACGAGCAAAGTCACAGGCACGGCTCGGTCCGGTTCCTTCCCCGCTCGGGAGCGGCCTGCTCGGCCGCGACGTGCCCGCCTTCGGTCACGCGCAGCACCAGATCGGCCTCGGCCGCCTCGCACTCCCGGTGGGTGACTCGCACGACCGTGTGGCCGTGCAGCTGAGCACGCAGCCGGGTGGAGAGCTCGTCGGCCGTGTCCACGTCGAGGTGGGCCGTCGGCTCGTCGAGCAGCACCAGCTCGGGGTCGGGCATCAGCAGCGCCCGCGCCAGCGCGAGACGCCGCGCCTGGCCACCGGAGGGCCGCGTCCCGCCGGTTCCGAGGATCTCGTCCAGCCGCCAGGCCCAGTCCGGCAGCGCGGCCGAGCGCAGCGCTTCCGCCATCCGCTCGTCGTCGGCCTCCGGGTCGGCCAGCCGCAGGTTCTCCCGCACGGTGGTCGACACCAGCTGCGGGTCCTGCGGGCACCAGGAGATCCGCCCCGCCGTGCTCGCCGTCCCGCGCTCGGGGGGCAGCAGCCCGGCGAGCAGCGCGAGCAGCGTGGACTTCCCGCGGCCGGACTCGCCGAGCACGGCGACGTGCGTTCCCCGCGGCACGTGCAGCGTCACGTTCCGCAGCGCGGGGGCGGCAGCTCCGGGCCAGCGCACGTCCACCCCGTCCAGCAGCACCTCGCCCGCCGCGGTGGGCTCGCGCGGGGAGTTCGCTCCCGCGGAGCGCGTTCCGGCAGTCCCCTCCCGGTCGGCAGCGCCGCCCGGAGGCGTTCCGCCGGGCTCCGCCAGCAGCGGGGCCAGCCGTTGGCGGGCCGCCCGCAGCGGTCGCCACTGCTGCGCGGCCGCGGGAAGCTCGGCCACCGCCTCGGTCGCGGCCAGCGGGACCAGCGCCAGCAGCGGCGCGAGCTCGGGGGCGAGCTCGCCCCGGGCCACGGCCCGCGCGGCCAGGGCGGTGCAGCCGACGACGGCGGCCCCCATGACCAGGGTGACGACCGCCCCGGCCGCCCCCTCGCCCGCGGAGACGCGCCTGGCCCTGGCGGCGAGCCGCGAGTCCGCCTCGGCGAGCTCGGCCCTGCGGGAGTCCGCCGCCCCGAACGCGAGCAGCTCGGCCGCGGCCTCCAGCAGCCCCAGCACGCGGGCGGCGACCTCGCGCCGCCCCCGGGCCACGGCTGCGGCGGCGCGGCGCTGCACCAACAGCGCCACGGCGGGCCCGGCGAGCCCGGCCACCAGCAGCCCCGCGGCGAGCAGCACCCCGGCCGCGGGCAGCACCAGGGCCTGCAGCACCACGGCCCCGCCGCCCACGCCCACCGCGATCAGCGGGGGGACGAACACGCGCGGAGCGAGGTCGCGCACGGTGTCCGCGTCGTCCACGAGCCTGGCCGCCCCCTCCCCTCTGGCGAGCGCGCCCGCCCTGGCCGGTCCCAGCCGCACCAGGCCTTCCCAGAGCGAACGGCGCAGCCTCCCGGCGAGCCGGAACGCGGCGTCGTGGGTGAGCAGCCTCTCGGTGTAGCGCAGCACGGCGCGCGAGAGCGCGAAGGTGCGCACCCCCACCGCCGCGACGCTCAGGGTCAGCACCGGTGGCTGCTGCGCCGCCCGCGCGATCAACCACGCGGAGGTCGCGGTCAGCGCCACCCCCGACATCAGGGACAGCACCCCCAGCCCGGCCCCTCCTAGGCCGCGCGCGGTGACCAGGGCGCGCAGGCGCGCTTTCCCGTGGAGCGGCTCCTCGGCGGCGCCCGCGGTCTCGTACCCGCGCACCTCCGGTTGCGGGGACCGCGGGTTGGCCTGGCGGTGGCTGGCCAGCACGACCACGGACCCCGCGGCGGCGGCCTCGTCGAGCGCGGTCTCCACCCGAGCGGCCGTAGCCGTGTCGAGGTGCGCGGTGGGCTCGTCGGCCAGCAGGATCCGGGCCCCTCCGCGCAGCCGCAGCAGCGCGCGGGCCACCGCCACCCGCTGGCGCTCCCCCGTGGACAGCGCGTCGACCGGGCGGTGCCGCAGGTGACCGGCCCCGGAGGAGTCCAGCGCCCCCTCCAGGTGGGCCGCTGTTCCGGCGGGCTGGTCGGTCGCGGCGACCAGCAGCTCGTCCTCGACGGTCCCTCCGGAGAACACGGGGTGCTGCGGTATCCAGGCCAGCAGCGAGCGCCACCGCTCGGCGGTGGGATCGTCGATCTCGACCCCGCCGTAGTGCAGGCTGCCCGTTTCCGGGGTGACGAATCCGAGCAGCGCGGCGATCGTGGTGGACTTGCCGCTCCCGCTCGGCCCGATCCCGGCGAATCCCTCCAGGCGCAGGACCTCGCCCGGTCCGGCGGTGAAGCTCAGCCCCTCGGGGGTGCGGGTTCCGCGCCGGAGCACGCTGAGCCCGTCCACGGAGAGCCGCGCGTCGGCGGGCCACTCCGCCGGCCAGCGCCGCGTTCCCGGCTCGCGCTCGTCCGACCGCTCCTCGCCCGGCCGCTCGCCGCCCGACCGCTGGGTGCGGACCAGTTCGACGCGGCGCACCGCTTCCAGCCCGTCCTCGCTGGCGTGGTGGGCGGCCCCGGCCGCGCGCAGCGGCAGGTAGCACTCGGGGGCGAGCACCAGCACCAGCAGCCCCGTTTCCAGGGGGAGCTCGCCCGAAACCAGCCGCATCCCGATGCCGACTGCCACCAGCGCCACCGAGAGCGAGGAGCACAGCTCCAGCACCAGCGCGGACAGGAAGGCGATGCGCAGGGTGCTCACTCCCCTGCGCCGGTGCTGCTCGCTGACCCGGCGCACCGCCTCGCCCTGGGCCCGCGCCCTGCCGAAGGCGGTGAGCACCGGCAGCGCGCGCACCAGCTCGTGCAGGTGTCCGGACATGCGTTGCAGGGAGTCGGTGGCGCGCTTGGTCCTGCCCTCCGTGTAGCGCCCGACCAGCCAGGCGAACAGCGGGATCAGCGGGACGGTGAGCAGGATCGTCACGGCCGAGGGCCAGTCGGCCACCAGGATCCGGGCCCCGATCACCGGGGGGACGATCGCGGCGGTCACCAGGGCGGGCAGGTACTTGGTGAAGTAGGCGTCGAGCGAGTCCAGCCCCTTGGTGGCCAGTGTGGTCAGCTCGGCCGCGCCGTAGCCGTCTATCCACTCCGGACCTCGCCGCAGCGCCGAGTCCAGCAGCAGGGAGCGCAGCTCCTCCTTGGCGCCCGCCGCGGCCCGCGCCGAGACGCTCTCGGTCGCCCAGCTCAGCGCGGCCCGCGCCAGCACCGCACCGCAGAGCACGCCGATCCGGGGCGCGATCCCGTCCGCGGCGAATCCGCGCAGGACCACGTCGGCCAGGGCGCTCGCCAGTGCCCAGGCCTGCACCACGAGTGCCAGCGCGTTCGCCAGGGCGAGCAGCCCGGAAGCGGCGAGCGCGCGGCGGGTCGAGGCGGACAGGTGCGGCAGCGCGCCGAGCGGGCCGCGACTCAGCGCGCCCGGTTCGGCGTCTCCCGTTCGGGGGCGCGCGGGGTTCGGAATGCGCAACCGACCCTCCTGGTCAGGGACTTGCAGTGTTCACGTAGGTGGTTGCTCGGCCGGCACGTGGGACGGCGCCCTGGGAGTGTCGGGCCGCTGGTGAGCAACCACGCAGAGCACCCGAACAGGAACTCCCCACCAAGAGGCCCCTCCAACGCGAGCGCTCTGAGCCCGAACCACCGGCACCGCCGAACAGGAACTCCCCACCAAGAGGCCCCTCCAACGCGAGCGCTCTGAGCCTGACCCGCCGGCACCACCGCGGGCCAACCAAGCCGACGCAAAACCCGAACAGGAACTCCCCACCAAGGCGCCACCCCAACGCGAGCGCTCTGAGCCCGAGCCACCGGCACCACCGCGGGCCAACCAAGCCGACGCAAAACCCGAACAGGAACTCCCCACCAAGGCGCCACCCCAACGAAAGCGCTGTGAGCCTGACCCGCCGGCACCGCCGCGGGTTCTCTCGTGGTGCTCTCGCGAGGAAGGCCCGACGTTGTGTAGGCCGCTACCCGATGTCGGGCCTCCCGGAGCGAGAGCCCGCGAGAGGTTCCGCCACCCGCACCGCCAAGCAACCGGCACCGCCGACCCACTAAGGAACGTGGACCGGGGGGATGTGCTTGGTCCCGATCCGCTTCCGAAACACCCAGTAGGTCCAGCCCTGGTAGACCAGCACGGCCGGGGTCCCGAAGGCGGCCACCCAGCTCACCACGGCCAGCGTGTAGGGGCTGGAGGCCGTTTCGGCCACGGACAGCGACCACTCCGGGTCGAGGGTGGAGGGCAGCACGTTCGGCCACAGCGCGCCGAACAGGGTGACCACTGCTCCGGCCAGCGCGATCCCCTGCAGGGTGAACGCCTGGCCGTCCCGGGATCGGGCCTGGCGTCCCAGGGCGGCGAGCCCGGCCGCGAGGCTGGTCAGCAGGGGGATCCAGGTCCAGCTGGCGCCTTCCCGCAGCTGCGCCACCAGCAGCAGCGCGGCGAGCGGGGCCAGCAGCGGCACTCCCAGGGTCAGCGCGAACCGCTGGGCGCGTGCCCGCACCTCGCCCTCGGTCTTCAGCGCGAGGAAGGCGGCCCCGTGCAGCAGCGAGAACGCGAGCACGGACACGGCCCCGAGGACGTTCGGCCAGGTCAGGATGACCAGCGGGCTGCCCACCCTGTCGCCGTTGGCGTTCAGCGGCAGCCCGAACACGGTCGCCGAGAGCATCAGGCCGACCATCAGCGGGGCGGCCCAGGAGGCCAGCACGATGACCGCGTCCCAGGACTTCCTCCACCGGGCGGTGTCCACTTTGCCCCGGTACTCGAAGGCCACTCCCCTGCCGATGAGCACGATCAGCAGCACGGTCAGCGGGAGGTAGGCGGTGCTGAACAGGGAGGCGTACCAGCCGGGGAAGGCGGCGAACATGGAGCCGCCGGCCACGATCAGCCACACCTCGTTGCCGTCCCAGACGGGGCCGATCGTGTTGATCAGCACGCGACGTTCGGCTTCCCTGCGCCCGAGGATCGGCAGCAGCATGCCGACCCCGAAGTCGAACCCTTCCAGGAAGAGATACCCCAACCAGAGCAGGGCGATAACGCAGAACCAGAAAGCAGGCAGATCCATCAGATCACTCCGGCGGTGGTCGAGCGGGGTGGCGCGGTGGGCGCCCCCGCGGCCGGGCTCCGGCGCGCGCGGCGGTTCCCGGCCGTGCGTGGCGGTGTCGCGGCGGGCCTAGTACGCGAAGGACAGCACATCGGAGTCCTCGTCCGAGTCGGAGTCGTCCCCTCCGCCGTCGGAGTGCTTCGGGGGCATGACCGCTTCGAACCCGCCGCGCGCGTAGCGCACCATCAGGAAGACCTCGACGACGAGCAGCACCGCGTACACCGAGGTCAGCGCGATCAGCGAGGTGAGCATCTCGCCCGGTGCCACCCCGGAGGAGACCGCCTGGGCGGTGTACATCCGCACGCCGTCCACTCCGGACGGGTTCGGGTTGGGGACCACGACGAAGGGCTGCCTGCCCATCTCGGTGAACACCCAGCCGAAGACGTTGGCCAGGAACGGCGTGGCGATCGAGGCCAGCGCCAGCGGTCCCCACCAGCGCCCCGTGGGGAAACGTCCCTTCCGCGTGAACCACAGCACCGCCGCGGCGGACAGCGCCGAGACCGCGCCGAAGCCGATCATGAGGCGGAATCCCCAGTAGGTGACGGGCAGGTTGGGCTGGTAGTCGATCGGTTCGCCCGCGAGCTCGCCCAGCCGGGGGTCGTCCGGGTAGTTCGCGCCGTACTTCTGCTCGTACTCCTGCTGGAGCTGCTGGACGCCCTTGACCTCGGTGCTGAAGTCCCCGTGGGCCAGGTAGGACAGCAGGAAGGGGACGGTGAGGCTCTTGACGCTCTCGCAGTCGGGCTGGCTCACGTCCCCGTAGGCGAACACCGAGAAGCTCGCGGGCTGCTCGGTGTGGCACAGCGCCTCCGCCGAGGCCATCTTCATCGGCTGCTGGGAGAACATCAGCTTGCCCTGCACGTCACCCGAGACGGCCAGTCCGGCGAAGGCCACCAGGGCCACCCAGGCGCCGACCCGCATGGACTTGTGCCAGACCCTGCGGTCCTCGTCGTGCGGCGCACCGGCACGGTCCCGCTTCCACACCTTCCACGCGGCGATGCCGAGCACGAAGGTCCCGGCCACCGCGAAGCAGCCGAAGATCGTGTGCGGGAACGCGGCGAGCAGGGTGCTGTTGGTCAGCACCGCCCAGATGGAGCTCAGCCGCGGTTCCCCGTCGACCAGCTTCACCCCGACCGGGTGCTGCATCCAGGAGTTGGCGGCCAGGATGAAGTAGGCCGAGGCCACCGTGGCCAGCGAGAACGCCCAGGCGCAGGCCAGGTGCACGCGCTTGGACAGCCGGTCCCAGCCGAAGATCCACAGCCCGAGGAAGACCGATTCGACGAAGAAGGCGACGATCCCCTCCATCGCCAGCGGGGCCCCGAAGACGTCGCCGACGAACCTGGAGTACTCGCTCCAGGCCATCCCGAACTGGAACTCCTGCACGATGCCGGTCACCACGCCCATGGCGAAGTTAACCATCATGAGCTTGCCCCAGAACTTGGTCATCTTCAGGTACCGCTCGTTGCCCGTGCGGTACCACGCGGTCTGCATCCCGGCGACGAGAATCGCGAGTCCGATCGTCAACGGGACCATCAGGAAGTGATAGACCGTCGTGATCCCGAACTGCCACCTGGCGATGTCGAGAAGATCCACGGTTCCCAGGCTCCCCGGTGCGGGCGGGGGCGCACAGATTCGTTGGTCCTCTCGTGGGCGGACCGAGGTCCCGCACCCGGCGGGACCATGGTCCCTGCCGCGGGACTCCGCTGGGCTCCCTGCCGGGGCCGCCGTTGGGCCCCAGCTGTGAGCTGGACCGCGTGAACTTCGTTGTACCACCGCGGGCGCCCCGCGTGCCAGGGCTCGCCCGCGGGGTCGACCGCGTCCGGGATCACCACTGCGCGGTCACGCGCAGCTCCCGCATTCCGGGGTGCTCCTGCCCGCCGGGGCCGGTCACCTCCACCCGCACGTGGCGGGCGAGCACCGGCTCGTCCTCCTCGGGATCGAACTCGCTGAAGTGGTGGCCGTCCAGCGAGGTCAGCACCCGGTGCTCGGCCGGGGCCACCTCGGTCCACTGCGGCTCGACCCGCTCCACTCGCCTCGGCCCGTCCAGCTCGACGGTCAGCTCGGCCCGCTGCTGGTCAGCGGTCCACGTGGTGGCCGTGCTGCCGTCCACGGCGGCCTCGGCGTACTTGCCCGGTTCGGATCCGCTGGCGGTGACCGCCCGGCAGCGGGCGAGGTTGTCGGTCGGCTCCAGGTCCGGCCGCCGGGTGTCGATCGTCAGCGGCCCGCTCCCGTCGACCACGTGCTCCCCGTCCGGGGTGCGCACGGTGAACGGCTCACCGTCGCGCAGCCACACCCGCGTGCTGTCCGGTCCGATGCGGATGTCGTAGGTGCGTCCCTGCCACTTCATGCCGGTCAACTCCACGCCGCGCGGGAACTGCGGCGGCAGCGTCGGATCCAGTCGCACCGCGTCGGTCCTCCAGCGCAGCCCGGTCAGGCCGTTCGTGAAGGTCTGCAGGAACCCTCCGTTGCCGGTCAGGAAGTTCAGCGCGGGTGAACCGCCGTCGTCCCCGGCCTGGTCCCCCCGCGCCTCGGAGAACTGGGCGAAGGGCTCGCGGACGAAGGGGCGGATCGAGCGGTTCAGGTAGGTGTTGGTCACGCAGCCGGGCCTGCCGCCCGCGGCGGCGTCGATCGCGTGCACCGCGTCGGTCATCGCCGGACCGTCCGGGTCGGTGCGCTGGGCGTAGTAGTCCAGCGTGTTCCCGGCCCGCTCCTTCGACATCGGCCACTCCAGCGGGTACTGCAACATCACCGCGTCGGCCTGCTTGATCTCGCTTCCGTCGTAGCCCGCGTACTGCAGGAACACCCCCCGCTGCTCGTCGAAGGGGATGCGCAGGCCGTCGGCGATCGTGCTCCACCGTTCGGGGGCCGGTTCGCCGAGCACTTCGGCGGCCCTGGTGGCGTCGCGCAGCGCGGTCGCCGCTCCCGCGTTGGTGAACGCGCCGTCGTCCACCCCGTTGCTGTACTCGTCCGGCCCGGCCACGTCGTTGATCGAGTAGCTGCCGTCGGAGTTGCGCGTCACGCGTCCGGCCCAGTACTCGGCGACGGCGCGCAGCACCGGCCAGCCGTGCTCGCGCAGCCACTTCTCGTCTCCGGTGGCCTGGTAGTGCTGCCAGGTGGCCAGCGCTACGTCGCCCTGCAGGTGGTTCTGGGTCAGGCAGTGCGGCGGGTCCCAGCTGTGGCAGTCGGTGTCGAGGTCGCCGCTGTCGGCGCTGGTCCACGGGTAGAAGGCGCCCCGCTGGCCGATCTCGGCGGCGTTGCGCTCGGCTGCTCCCAGCGTCCGCTCGCGGTAGGCCGGGACGGACTCGGCGATGCGCGGGTGCTGGGCCAGCAGCGCGGGATACATCCACAGCTCGGCGTCCCAGAAGACCAGTCCGGCGTAGTTGTCGCTGCTCAGCCCGGCAGGGGCTATGCTGTTGTCCTGGCCGCGCCGGATGCTGGACAGCAGGGCGTACTTGCTCGAGCGCAGCCACCGCTGCATCTTCGGCCGCCCCGGGGTGCGGATGTCGCTGCGCCACAGCCGTTGCCAGCTGTCCGCGTGCGAGGCGAAGAGCTCCCGCCAGCCGCGCTCGGCCGCCTGCCTGGCCGTGGCCAGGGCCGAGGCCCGGTGGTCCGCGGAGGTCAGCGAGGTGTCCACTCCGACGTACTTGCCGAACTCGTAGCTGCGTCCCCGCCGCGCGCGGAAGCTGATCGACTGCTCGGCGTCGAGGCCGTCGACGCGCTGCCCGCGCGCGGTGGTGCTCGCGCGCACGTCGTCCCCGGGGCGCAGCGTCGAAGCGACCGTGCCGGTCTCGCCGACCTCCTCGGTGCGGAATCCGACGTGGACGGCGCCGTTGGCGGAGCCGCCGCCGGTCGGCCGCATCCGGCGTGCGCCGGCGCCGTCGATCGCGCCCGCAACGGTGGCCGGACCGCTCCAGTGCGGGGTCATGCGCAGCCGCACGGCTCCCGCGTGCGGTTCGGAGCGGTCGGCCACGATCTCGTAGACCAGGTCGGTCTTCCTGCCGTCCTTCGAGGTCCAGGTCAACGAGGTGCGCAGCAGGCCGCAGCGCAGGTTGAGCGACTGCTCGAAGTCGGAGATCCGCTTGCCCGGGGTCTCCGCGCCGTAGGTGCCGGAACCGTTGTCCACGGTCAGCGTGGACCAGGTGGGGATCGCGGCGATGGAGTGCTTGTCCTCGTCGGTCTGCGCGCTCGGGCCGCTGCCGTACAGCCCGCTGACGAAGGCGCCGTCGAACCGCTGGGTCTCCAGCGGGAAGCCGGTCTTGCCTCCGGTGGCCACGTATCCGGTTCCGGTGGGAGGCACCCGCTGGGAGAGGTAGCCGTTGCCGATGAAGGCGTGCCTGGTGTAGGTGGTGTCGAACTCGTCGGTCGACAGCACCCAGCCCGGATCGTGCGGAGAACACCCGTGGCCGTGCCGCGCGGAGGGTGCCGACGGATCGGCCGGTGCGGGCTCCGCCTGCGCCGGAGTCACGGCCGTGGTGATCGCCAGCAGCGCTCCGGTGAGGATCCCGCCCGCTCGTCTCGATGACAGTCCCATTGGTCCACCCCGGTTGGACGTCGCGGTTCGACAGCGGGAAAGCCAACCCGGCCTTTCCGGGGTGAGTCAACATCGAAGGCGCGTGTCCGCGGAATTTCGCCGGAACGGCCTAAGGGGCTTCGCGGTGGTTCCGTCCACATTCACGGCAACTGACGGGGTTTCGTCCCCAACGCGGCGGGGTGGAACAGGCGAGAACTCCTCCACCGACCACGACGGAGCGTGCCGGGCGTCCCTACTCCCCCAGCGCCTCGGCCACCGAGGTACAGCACTGCACCACCAGCGGCCCCACCTCGTCCGGGGAGAGCGGCTCCATGGCCACCACCCCGACGCTGGCCCGCAGCCCGGGAACACCCCGCACCGGGGCGGCCACCCCGTAGGCGCCGGGCTGCAGCTCACCGGTGCTGGTCACCCACTTGGGCCCGTCGGCGGGGAGGTCGACCGCGCGCCCGGCCGCCCCGCGCTGCACCGAGTGCCTGGTGCCCACCCGGTAGGAGATGTGGTAGCTCGTCCAGGATGGTTCGACCACGGCTATCGCCTGCGCCTCGTTGCCGTCGGCCACGGTCAGGTGCACGGTCGCCCCCACTCGCTCCGCCAGCGCGCGCAGCGCGGGCAGGGCTGCGAACCGCAGCTGCGGGACGACCTTGCCCGCCAGCCACAGCACGCCCAGCCCCAGCCGCACCCTGGACCCCTCCCTGCGCACCAGGCCGCGGTTCTGCAGCGGCCCGAGCAGGCGATATACCGCGGCTCGGCTGACCCCGACCCCCGCAGCGAGATCGCTGATCGTGGGAGCCTCGCTGTCCGCGTCGGCCACGGCCTGGAGCAGGTTCAGCCCGCGCTCCAGGGTCAGCGAGCTCTCCTTCGTCGAGGTCGCCCCGGCCGGTTCCCGCTCCGGTTCCGGAGTGGGTTCCCGGTCGGGCCGAGCCGATCCGGTGTTCATCGTGCTACCTCCGAACGGCCGGGAGGATCGTCCCGGCCACGTTGCCGAGCCCGACCACGGAGCCGTGCTCGCCGGGTGCGGTCGCGCTCAGCAGCACCCTGTCCCCGTCCTGCAGGAAGGTCCGCTGCTCGCCGTCCTCGAGCGTGACGGGTTCCGAGCCGCCCCAGGTGAGCTCGAGCAGACACCCCCGCTGGTCGGGGTTCGGCCCCGAGACCGTTCCCGAGGCGAACAGGTCCCCCGGACGAACCGGGCTTCCGTTGACGGTCATGTGGGCGAGCTGCTGCGCGGGCGACCAGTGCATCTCCGCGAACGGGGGCCCGGACAGCAAGGTGTCGTTGCACCGGACCTCCAGCCGCAGGTCGAGGCCCCACGGCTGCTGCTCGACCAGGTAGTCCTGCATCCCGTCGGCCTCCCCCGTGGTGGGGACCCTGGCGTGCTCCAGCGCCTCCAGCGGGGTGATCCACCCCGAGATCGACGTCGCGAACGACTTGGCCAGGAACGGGCCCAACGGCTGGTACTCCCACGCCTGGATGTCGCGGGCCGACCAGTCGTTGACCAGCACGGCACCGAGCACGTGCTCGGCGAAGTCCTCCGTGCCCACCCGGTCGGTCGGTTCTCCCCCGCAGACGAAGCCCACCTCGGCTTCGAAGTCCAACCTGCGGGTCGGCCCGAAAACCGGCTTGGGATCGCCGGAGACCCGGCGTTGACCGTTCGGGCGGGTGACGTCCGTTCCGGAGACGCACACCGTCCCGGAGCGGCCGTGGTAGGCGACCGGCAGGTGCGTCCAGTTCGACAGCAGCGGCTCCGCCTCCCGCCGGAATATCCTCCCGACGTTCTCCGCGTGGTGCTTGGAGGAGTAGAAGTCCGCGAAGTCGGAGACGGTGAACGGCAGCAGCTGGGTGTGCCAGTCGGTGCGCAGCAGCTCGGCACCGGCCGGGGCCCGCTCGGCGTGGACCAGCTCGAGCAGGCGTTCCCGCAGCTCCCGCCACGCCGGACGTCCGGCCGCCAGCAGCGGGTCCAGCGAGGACCCCCCGACGAGCTCGGACAGCCTCGGTCCGAGCTCGTCGGCGATGCCGCGCAGCGGGATGGCGTGCCTGCCGACCCGCACCGCCACCGTCGGGCCCGCCGCCGTTCCCAGCACCCCGTAGGGCAGGGTCTGCGGCCCGAAGGGGTGGTCCGGAGTGAACTCCGGGTCCTCGATCCAGCTCACAGCAGTTCCAACTCGACGAGATCGGACACGGGATCGGTGGGCGAGTTCGCCCCGTAGGAGGCGAACACCCCGCGCACCGCCTTGGCGGCCTCGTCGGAGAAGGACCCCGCCTCCGCCGCGAGCTCCGCCTCGTCGGTGCTGGCGAGCGCCCCGCGCACGTCCTGGCCCGACAGCGCGCGCCCCACGGCCACCAGCAGGTTCAGGAAGCCGTGGTACGGGAACCCGGTCTCCGAGTCGGTGCGGCGCACCGCCCGCGGCATACCCGCGGTCACCTTGAACGGAACGTCCAGCGTGGTGGCCACGGCCAGGAACTCGGCCACCACGTCGACGCTGGGGAAGGACTCGACTGTCTGCCCGCCGGAGCGCAGCTTCGGCCAGCAGCCGAACTCGGCGACCCGGCGCACGCTGTCGAGCCACCCCTCCCCTCGCCGGGGTTCGACCACGCGCACCACGTCCTCGGGAACGAACTCGGAGACGCGTTCCAACCAGATGTCGTCCACGTCCGAGGGGCCGGGCATCTCGACCATTCGGAGCGAGAGCAGTTCGTGGCGGCCCTCGATGATCGAGAGAGCTTTCGGCACCTCTCCGAGTCCGGTGTCGCAGACCAGCGACATCGGAACGGGTTCGGCCGGTTTGGCCTTGGCCAGTTCGGTGATCAGTTCCGGCAGTCGGGAGACTTGGCACAGGATGGGCCCCAGCAGCCCCGCGTACTCACCGTCCCGCGCACGCAGGTGTTCCTCGACCGCCTGAGCGACGGACGCGCCGGCCGGCGAGAACAGTGAGGCGTCGTCGGCCAGGCGTGCGAGCAGCGGCGGAATACCGCGCGGACTGGGAGCGTGGAGTTCAACAGCGCTTGACACGAGTGCCACGCTAATGCCGTGCCGGGTAGTGAACAAAAGTGTCCGTAAAACGAACACCAAATCGGCAGGGCAAACCGGCCCCCGAACTGGGGCGGAAGGCGCCCGCGCGCCTGCCGCACGGCGTGTCGTCGCACCGCAGCGGAGTACTGCGCGCGACGACCGGATGATCGTCCGCGCGGAGGAGGTTCACCGACCGCGGCACCCGACAACTCGACATCGGATCGACCGGAGGTCGGTATGCCGTACTACCGCCAGGTGGGCGAGATCCCCCGAAAGAGGCACACTCAGTTCCGCCGCCCGGACGGTGGGCTGTACGCCGAGGAGCTGATGGGCATCGAGGGCTTCTCCGCCGAGTCGGCGCTGCTCTACCACCGCGGTCTGCCCACGGCCGTGGTCGCCGCGGAGGCCGTGGACGAGCACGGGCGCGACACCTCGCCCAACCTGCCGCTGAAGCCGCGGCACTTCCGCACCGGCGAGCTCGGCTCCACCGGAGACGCGGTGGACTCGGTCGACGCGGTCACCGGGCGCAGGCTGCTGTTCGCCAACGAGGACGTGTCGGTGTGCTTCGCGGTGCCGGACACCACCAGCCCGCTGTACCGCAACGCCGTCGGTGACGAGCTGTGCTACGTGCAGACCGGCTCGGCCCGGGTGGAGACGATCCACGGCGCTCTCGAGGTCGCCGAGGGCGACTACGTGGTGCTGCCCGCCTCGACCACCCACCGATTCGTCCCGCACGCTGGTGAGCAGCTCCGGCTGTACATAGTGGAATCGACCGGGCACATCGCCCCGCCCAAGCGCTACCTGAGCGCCAAGGGACAGTTCCTGGAGCACGCGCCGTACTGCGAGCGGGACCTGCGCGGCCCCGCGGAGCCGCTGCTGCTGGAGGGAAGCGATGTGGACGTGCTCGTCCGGCACCACCACGGCACGACCAGGATGACCTACGCCCACCACCCCTTCGACGTGGTCGGCTGGGACGGCTGCCTCTACCCGTGGGTGTTCAACATCGGCGACTTCGAGCCCATAACCGGCCGGATCCACCAGCCGCCGCCGGTGCACCAGACCTTCGAGGGCCCCAACTTCGTGGTGTGCTCGTTCTGCCCGCGCAAGGTCGACTACCACCCCGACGCCGTGCCGGTCCCGTACAACCACGCCAATGTGGACTCGGACGAGCTGATGTTCTACGTGGGCGGTGACTACGAAGCGCGGAAGGGGTCCGGGATAGGCATCGGTTCCCTGTCACTGCACCCCTCCGGGTGCAGCCACGGCCCCCAGCCCGGTGCGGTGGAGGCCTCGCTCGGTGCCGAGCGGTTCGACGAGACCGCTGTCATGATCGACACCTTCCGCCCGCTGCGCCTGGGCGAAGCGGCCGCTGCCTGCGAGGACCCCTCCTACGCGCGGAGCTGGGCCGGTTCGTGAGGCGACGGCGCTCTGCTCGGCGGGTCGGTTGACCGGCGCGCGAGTCGGCTGAAGCGCTCGCGCGGAGCGGAACCTTCTCCCGGAAGTGCGCAGAGGTCACGGGCAGGAGTTCCCGGTTGGAGATCCCGTCCAACGCAGGTGCTTTGAGCCCAAGCCACCGGCACCGCCGAGCTTGCAATCACCCCGAACGGGTCATTTCCAGATCCACCACTACGAGTTAGGGTTACCTAAGTAGCTCCGTGGATCAGGCCCGCGGCGCGTCCGAGCGCTCGCGTGCGCCGCGGGCGAGGGCAGTGGCTCGTCCGGCACGTTCTCCCCGGAGCGGTTCCGACCAGGCCCGCGCGTCCCCTCGAGAGGTGAGCAATGCACGAGACCGCTCGCAGGCCCGCGACTCCCGGCCCGGCAGAGCGGGCCCGCACCATCGCGAAGCGCGGTGGACGGGCGACCGTACTGCCGTCCGGGGACACCTCCGACCGCGCGCGGCCACTGCTGCACCACGTGCACGCGGACGGCACCGCCGCGCTGCTGCTGCCCGACGAGCACCCGCTGGTGGCCACGGCGTGGCAGAACCCGCGCGGGGAGCTCACGGGCGTGCTCGAGGTGACCGACTCCGCCCCGGTGCGCCTGCGCGAGCCCGTGCGCGGGCTGCTCTGGCTCACCGGCAGGCTGCGGCTCCCCGACCCGGAGACGGCCCACGCCGAGGTGCTGCGCGTGGCCGAGCAGCGGCCCGACCCGCGCCTGCTGGACGCCGGTCACGGCGCCTCGGTGCTGCGGCTGGAGAGCGTCTCGCTGGTGCTGGCCGACGCGGAGAGCACGGACTCGCTGGAGCCGGCCGAGTTCGCCGCGGCCGAGCCAGACCCCTTCTGCCTCCACGAGGACGGGTGGCTGCGCCACCTGGAGCTGTCGCACCGGGACGTGGTGGGGCTGCTCACCCGGTATCTGCCCGTCCGGCTGCGCGGCGGTCACCTGCGTCCGCTGGGGCTGGACCGCTACGGGGTGCGCCTCCGCGTGGAGGCCGCGGACGGGGATCACGACGTGCGCATCGGGTTCTCCCGGCCGGTGGAGGACTCCGAGCAGCTGAGCACCGAGCTGCGCAGGCTGATGGGCTGCCCGTTCCTGGCGGCCCAGCGCTGACTCGCCGGGGAGTCGACGCGCGCGGAACGAGCCGCTTCCTTGGTTAGAGTCCTTCGGGTGAGCACCTCCACTTCGGGGCAGGCGCTGCCCGAACCCCCAGCTACGCGTTCCGGCTCCGTGCTGCGTGACTGGTTCCTCCCGCCGCGCCCCGCCGAACCGGGCGCGGTCACCGCTCGCCGCGAACGTCGTGCACTCGTGGTCGAGCTGGTGATCGTCTTCGCGATCACCCTGGGCATGGCCGGGGTGCAGAGCCTGATCTCGCTGCTGGACGCGCTGCTGCGCCCCGAGGGGCTCGGCGAGCAGGCGGTGGCGATCAACGCCTCGCGCTCGACCCTCGGGCTGCTGGACCTGGCTCAGCAGCTGGTCAACATCCTGCGGCTGTTCTCCTGGGGTGCGCTGGGGGTCTACCTGCTGTGGCGGGGCGGCATCGCGCTGCGCTCGGTGGGGCTGCGCCGGGACCGCCTCGGGGGTGACTGCGCGGGCGGTGCGGGGCTGGCCGCGCTCATCGGCATCCCCGGGCTGGGGTTGTACCTGCTGGCCCACGCGCTCGGCCTGAACCTGTCCGTGCAGCCGTCCACCCTGGGCGAGGCCTGGTGGCGCGCGCCGGTGCTGGTGCTGTCGGCCCTGGGCAACTCCTTCGCCGAGGAGATTCTGGTCGTGGGTTACCTGCTCACCCGGCTGCGTCAGCTCGGGCTCCGCGAGAACGGGGCGCTGTGGCTGTCCGCGGTGCTGCGCGGTTCCTACCACCTCTACCAGGGCTTCGGCGGGTTCGTGGGAAACGTGATCATGGGGTTGGTCTACGGCCGGGTGTGGCAGCGGACCAACCGGCTGTGGGCGCTGGTGGCCGGGCACGCGCTGATCGACGTGGTGGCCTTCCTCGGCTACGCCCTGTTGCGCGGGCGGGTGGGCTGGCTGCCCTGATCGCACAGCAGCGCGCAACGATGTGAAAACCGGCGTGCGCTCGTGTTTAACGATCCTTCGAATTTCGCGCCGGATGCGGTCATTCTCGCTCAACAGCGCTAGGCTGCGGGGCCGTGACCACTCCACACGTGACGAGCGAAGTCGGCCCGCTGCGCACCGTGCTGCTGCACCGCCCCGGCGGGGAGCTCAAGCGGCTCACACCGCGCAACAACGACCAGCTGCTGTTCGACGCCATCCCCTGGGTGGATCGCGCAGAGCAGGAGCACGACGCCTTCGCCGAGGTGCTGCGTGGCAGGGGTGTCGAGGTGCTGCTGCTGGACGAGCTGATCACGGAGGCCCTCTCCGATCCCCGGGCCAGGACGGCCGCGCTGCACAGCGGTGTGGACGAGCGCAGGTTGAGCACCGAGGTGGCCGACACCCTGTGCTCGTATCTGGCCAGTGTGGACGACAGGACGCTGACAACGGCCCTGGTGGCAGGCATGACCTTCGAGGAGCTGCCCGCCGCGGAGGGGCAGTCGCTGGTGCGGCGGATGCACCAGCCGCACGACTTCGCGATCGACCCGTTGCCGAACCTGCTGTTCACCAGGGACTCCTCGGTGTGGATCGGCGACCGGGTGGCGGTGACCTCGCTGGCCATGCCCGCGCGCACCCGCGAGTCGGCGCTGACCGATCTCGTCTACGCCTACCACCCGAGGTTCGCGCAGTCCGTGCGCGCCTACGGTGCGCACTCCGCCCCGGTGGAGGGCGGGGACGTGCTGCTGCTGGCCCCCGGCGTGGTGGCCGTGGGGGTCGGCGAGCGCACCACACCGGCCGGGGCCGAGTCGCTGGCGCGGTCCATGTTCACCGACGGGCTCGCGCACACGGTGCTGGCCGTGCCGATCACGCAGACGCGGGCGTCGATGCACCTGGACACGGTGTGCACCATGGTCGACCGGGACGCGGTGGTGATGTATCCGGCGATCCAGGACCACCTGACCGCCTACGTGCTGCGCTCAGCCGGGGACGGGATCAAGGTGTCCGGTCCGGAACCGTTCCTGCGCGCGGCGGCCGAGGCCATGGAGCTGGAGCGGCTGCGGGTGATCGACACCGGGCTGGACCCGGTGACGGCCGAGCGGGAGCAGTGGGAGGACGGCAACAACACCCTCGCGGTCTCGCCGGGCACGGTGGTGGCCTACGAGCGCAACGTGGAGACCAACGCGCGGCTGGAGGAGGCGGGCATCGAGGTGCTGCGCATCAGCGGCTCCGAGCTGGGCTCCGGGCGCGGCGGGCCGCGCTGCATGTCCTCCCCGGTGGTGCGGGACGGGCTGGACTAGCCACGTGCCCCGCCCGGCTCGAGGCGCTACCCCTGGGCGGGGTTTCCCTGGGTGGGAGTCCAATTTCGCCTGAAATTGGGAGTTATCCACAGCACCCCGAACGGTCCCCAGCTCCCCCGGGGTCTCCGGTTTTGCCTAAAACTGGGAATCCCCAGTGGACACCACCCAGGACACCACCCAGGACACCGCTCAGGACGCCGCTCCGGCGCCCGCGCCGTTCACCGCCCGCACGCCACGCGCACCACCCGCGATGCTCGTGCTGCTCGTGCCGTTCGGCTTCCACTCGCGCGGCAGCGCGATCTGCTCGTCGGCGCTGATCAGTTTGATCTCCTTCGGCTTGGCCGTGGAGTCATCTCCGGGCACGAGCAGGATCAGGGTGCGCAACGCGCTCTCCCCGCTGCCGTAGCGGACCTCGTCGGCCAGGCGCCGCAGCAGTCGCTTGCCGTCCGCGTACCTGTCCAGCGGCGCGATGTTGTCGAGCGCGAGCACCGGCTGCCGCGACCACTGCTGCTGGAGCCGCTCGAACACCATCTCCAGCAGCCGCCCGAGGTTGTTCGCGTCGCTGCTGTTCGGCTCCGCGGCGTCGGCGGCGGTGACCACCTTCTGGTCGGTGATGTTCATGTCCCGCATCACCGCGCGCACTGCGGCCACGAATTCCGCGTTGACGTCCACGACGGGAGCTTCGAGTTCTTCGGCCAGTCGTTGCCGGGCCGCCGCCCAGTTGCGCGCGTCGACGCCGAGTATCCGAAGTCCCCCGTTGGCCACGGCTTGGCCCAGCCGCGCGGTGATGTCGCCGCCGCCCGCGGGGGTCACGCCGATGCTTCCGGAGTCCCCGCCCGTGGTGGAGCTGGAGCGTTCCTGCTCGTTGTCCGGGGGCCAGAACAGGTTCCCGTCCCACTTGACCGGGATCAGCGCTTCGTCGAGCAGTTCGCGCAGCTGTTCCCCGCCGGGCAGGCGCTCCCCCAGACCGGGGAAGCGGGCTTCCAGCCGCCGCACCAGCGTTTCCCTGCCGACTCCGTCGCGGGGAAGCACGGCCCCGAGGCGGGCTATCCGCACGGCACGCGACAACGGCATGTCGTCGCGGTAGAGCTCGTTGCGCGCGTTGGCCCGCACGTGCTCGCCCGCGACGGCCACGGCGAGCCGCACCAGCCGTTGTTCCTCGAAGACGTAGCCGACCTTCTCGAGGGCGCGCTGCTCCAGTTCACGCACCACCGTGGCGGGGGTGGGCAGCTGTTCGTGGGCGGCGAGCTCGCGCGCCTTGCCCCCGAGCACGAGCGCGAACTCGATGAGCTGATCGGCCCCGGTGGTGTCGGTCGGGTCCTCGGCGGTGACGTCCAGCGCGAGGACCACCACGTCGCCGTGCCTGCGGAACTGCAGCCGCTGTTCCTGGCGAACCTGCTCGGCCTCCACCACGGCACGCACGGCCGCGCAGCCGTACGCCCGGCGTTCCTCCGGGTCCTCGATGTCCGGCACGCCCCGGTCGTAAACCAGCGTTCCGGCCAGCTCGTCCACGGTGGCCACGCGTTTCAGTTCCTTGAGCAGCGTGACGATCTCCGCGCGCAGCTCGTCCACCTCGGGGTTGGCCGACCACTCCTGCCGCCGGGCGCGCAGGATCTCGGCGGCTTTGCCCTGGTCCAGCCCCAGCGCACGTGCGACCACGGCCTGGGTGGGCCAGCGCTCCGGGGGCAGCGTTCCGTCCTCTCCGGGCAGCCCGAGCACGCGGCGGGCCATCTCGGCCTTGAAGGTGCCCTTCTTGGTGGCCGCGGGGATGAGCTGCTGTGCGATCTCGCGGAGGTCGGAGGGCAGCCCGGACTGCTGGTGCTGCTGGTTGCGCTCGTCGCCTCGTGCCGCGGCCAGCGCGCGGGGCTGGTCGGGGGTGTCGAGCTTCTCGCGCCATCGTGCGATGCGCAGGCGCAGGTCCTGGCGGGTTTTCTTGCGCAACCCGCGCATGTTGAGGATCTCGCCGCGGTTGTGGTCGATCAGCTCGCCGACGGTGTTGATGCCCAGCCCCTGGGCCACGTGCACCGCGCGCTGGGTCAGGCCGCTGGATTCCAGCGGGGTTTCCCGCTGGGCTCGTTCGACGGCTTCTTCGCGCAGCTGCTCCGGTGTTTCGGTGCCGCTGTCGGAGACGGTGGCGGGCAGGTCTGCCTCGTCGACGTTGCGGAACGCCGCGTTGAACCGGCGGCGCATCTCCGTCGCGCTCTGGGGGCGGCGCATCGTGTCGGCGCTCAGCACGCCGGTGAAGAACTCGGCGAGTTCCGTGCGGTAGGCCGCGGGGAACAGGTCGTCGGACAGCGTGAGCCCGCAGGACGGGTCCACGCGCGGGTCGCAGCTTCCGTCTCCCCACTTCGGACGTTCGGTTGAGACCAGTTCGTGCAGGGTCACGGCCGCCGCGTACCGCTCGGCGTGCCAGTCGTAGACCCGGCGCCGCTCGGTTCCCAGGAACGGGTCGAGGTAGCCGGGGGTGCCCACACCGATGTCTTCGGCGGAGGCCAGCGCCAGCGAGAAGTCGAACAGCATCAGCCACTCGGCTTTCTTGCTGTCGCTGCCGTCGCGGATGCCGATGTTCTCCGGTTTGATGTCGCGGTGCCAGGTCCGGTGCTTTTCGAGGTATTCCAGCGCTTCGAGCAGCTGGTCGCCGAACCGCTGCATCTGGTCGGGGGTGAGTTGGTTGCGCGTGGTGTCCCGCAGTCGCGCTGCGAGGGTTTGCGAGCCCGCGTAGTTGATCAGGATCGCGTGGCGTTGCGCGTGGCTCGGGCCGATCTCGAGGTTCTCGCGCAGCAGGCAGGCGATGTGGTCGTGGCGCAGGTCGGCCAGCGCGCCGGCTTCGGTGCGCAGCCGGAGGTCGGAGTCGGCGTCCTTGCCGATCTTGAGTACTTTCTTCTCGGGCTGGGCGCCGTCGTTGACCAGCAGCGCCCGCGCCGAGGAGCCTGTGCCGAGGCGTTCCAGCACGGTCCAGGTCTCGTCGATCACGTTGCCTTCGACGGCTTCCCACGGGTCGACCGCGGTGCCTTCTTCGGCTTGTTCGATCAGCTGCTGTTCGGCTTCGGCGAGCTGGTCGAGCAGTTCGGCCACGTCGATGGTGCGTTCGTAGTCGGTCACGTGGGTGGCGTCGGCGATGAGCTCGTCCAGCCGGTCGGGCACTCCGTCGGCCAGCACGGAGGGGCGCAGGCAGCCTTCTTCGGCCAGCCTGCTCAGCAGGCCGGGGCGGTCTCCTGCCGGGGGCTTGCCGGTGGTCACCAGGTAGGCGGTCGCCCCGAGGCCGAACACGTCGACGGCCACGGTCCCGTCGGGCCTGTTGTGGATCTCCGGGGCCAGGTAAGGCTCGGCGGCGTCGTCGATGTGCCTGCCCGCGTGGGTGGTGGGTTCGATCCGGTCGCTGGTGGTCGATCCGCCCAGTCCGCGGGAGGCGATCTGCCATTCGCCGATGCGCAGGTTGGGGGTGAGCCAGTCGTCCTTGCCTTCGCGGCGTGCGGGTTCGACCAGCACCGCTCGCGGGGACAGCGCGCGGTGGACGATCCCGGCTTCGTGCGCGGTGTGCAGGGCGAGCCCGAGCTGGCGGATCATGTCCAGTTTGGTCTCGGGGTCGAGCCGGTCACCGTAGGTGGCCGTGTAGTGGTCCAGCCGCATCGCTTCTCGGTGCTGGTCGAAGCGCAGCGTGGGCCCGGCTTCGTGGGGTTGGAAGTCGGCGGGGACCAGCAGCCCGCGGTGGCGCAGGTCCTTGAACACCTGGTACTCGCGTTTGGCCGCCGCGTCGAGGGATTCGTTGGCCTCGCCCCGCTGGTCGCGGCCGTAGGGGTAGATGCGGATGCGCGAGTAGCCCCCGGCGATGTCCTCGCGGTGGGCGTGGTGGTCCTGCCAGGTGGGGCCGCTGTCGAAGGCGGGGAATTCGAGCACCCACTGGTTGACTTTGCGGCTCTCCTCGGAGGGGTGGATGCCGACTGCTTGCAGCAGCTTGTGCAGCACCAGCAGGGCTTGCGAGTCGACCTCGGGCCGGGCGGGCGCGTTGATCAGCTCGCTGATGTCGGGCAGCCCGGCGATGTCGTTGCCGTAGACGTGCTGGCTCTGCACTTCGTCGAGTTCGCAGCGCAGGGAGCTGTCGGACAGGAAGACCTCCGCCGAGATCCAGGGGATCCGGACCTGGTGCTGCCGGTTCTTGCGCTGGACCTCCCTTCCGAGCAGCCCGCGGAGTTCCTTGGCCTTGGCGTTGGTCAGGTACACCGGGTGGTCCATGGTGCGCTGACTTCTGCCGTCGGGGGTGCCCAGGATCCAGGCGCCGTTGCGGTCGCGCAGCGTCCCGCGCAGGCTCTTGATCTCGATCATGCGCAGTCCGGCGGGGGTGGCCAGCAGCAGGTCCACTTCGCGGATGTGCCCTTGTTGGGACATGAAGGTGAAGTTGGACCAGGCCTGGTACGGCGCGACGTCCGGCAGCAGTTCGCGGACGTGTTCCAGCGCGGCTCGCTCGTGGGGAAACTGCGAGGGTGTGATCGGGTGCCAGCGCTGCGACTCGGCGTCCACGCCTTCCTCCTCGTGCCGACCGACGGTGTCCTGTGGGCCAGCCCCGGCTGCCGCTGCAGCCCCGGCTAACGCTGCAGCGCAGTGCCGTTGCAACGCAGCGCCGCTGCCGTACGGTGCCGCTGTCGCGCGGGGGCGCTGTCGCGTGCCCTCCGGAGACGGCGGCGGTTTCTCCTCCGTGCGCTGCCCACGTGTGCGGCGGGGATTCTACGCGTAGTCGGGCGATCACCGGGGCGTGACGGCGGGATCGATCGCTCTCGTCGGTTCGTTTCGGCATGCGCCCCGAATTCGGCGCGCGCCACTGCGTGCGGTCCCGGGGGTTGCTGAAGAAAGGCCGGGACCGGCCGTTCTCGTCGACCCGCACCGGCACGTCCCCCGATTCAGGCCGCCGCGGGCAGTCGACCGCGCGAGGATGTCCGGCCGCGCGGGGGCATCCGCCCGGGCGGGGACGCTCGGCTGCTCGGGGAAGCTGCCGCGCGCGGCGGGGTTCGCCGGTGGGCCAGCAGCCCCACCTGCGCGGTCCACTCCGGACGGGAGGCGCAACCGCGAGCCGCGCTCGGCGCCAGGCGGTGCTTGCCGATGTAGCCGGGTTCCGGGTGCTCGTCCTGACCGGCCGGGAGGCCGAGCAGGACGGCGAGGTCCTGCTCGACCAGGCTGACGGGGTGGCGCGGCCGCCACCTGCGGGGGTCGGGTGGCTGGTACTCGGGGTGGTTGAGCAGCGCCCGCCGCTGGGCCGGGGTGAAGTCGGGCACGGGCCAGTAGCCGAGGGCGTCCCACCAGTCAGAGTCCGGGGAGCGGTCCGGCCCGTGCGGGATCAGCGTGTCCGTCCTCGCCGGTGGTTCCGGTGCTGTTCCGGGGTGGCTCGCAGCCGCGCTTTCGTCCACAGTGCTCGAAGGTTCGCGCCGTCCGGACGGTTCCGGCGCGCGGTGCCGGTCGAGCAGTCCGGCGACGGTGAGCGCGCCCGGCCCGACCCCGGTGTGCTGCCCGTGCCCGCCGCGCAGCGGGGTGAGCACGCTGCCCAGGGCCAGCGCGAGCACGGCGCCGAGGATCCACAGCAGTCCGACCGGCTGGTGCAGCAGCGCCGGTCCCAGGTTCAGCGCCGCGCCGGTCACAGCACGTCCCCGTCGAAGCCGAAGCGCTCCCGCAGCCTGCGGCGGGCCTGACGCTCGAGGTCCTCCTTCTCCCGACCGTGCTCGATGGCCACGCTCATGCAGATGTCGCAGGTCGGCAGCAACCAGTCCAACTCGGACGGATCGATCAGCGTGAGCCGCTGCCCGCACAAGGTGTCGCGCTCCTGCCCCGGACGCGGCCGCAACTCCCGCGAGAACGCGTGCCGAAACCCCGCCACCGGGTTCCACCACACCACCGGACCGGACCAACCCCACCCGGCCAACGGAACCTCCAGCATCACCAACACTCCCAACGAACGCTTCGATCGCTTTCCGGCGGAGTGACAGCTATGCACATGTTCAAGCAGCTGTCACATGTTACAGAATCCAAGCCCCGATCACTCCTGGTCAATAACTCCTTCAGGTGGTCTGGCAGTCCGGTGAGCTTGGTTAGGATGTGGCACATGGCCCGCAGCGCACGAGGAAGCCCGCAAGCACGAGCTCTGGGTGCTGAGCTGCGCGAATGCCGCCAACGGGCGAAGAGGAGCATTCGCCAACTGGCACATGCGCTCGGTACGCACCACATGACGGTCTCCCGCTACGAGACCGGCGACGCCGTGCCCGACCCCGCCCGAGTGGCCGACTACCTCACGGCTCTGGAGGTCAGCGACGCCGAGCACGAGCGCATCCTCGCCCTCGCCCACGAGGTCGGGGAACCGAACTGGCTCACCTCCGGAGTGCCCGGCGTCGAACAGCAGATGACCACGCTGCTCGAGTGCGAGCGCTCCGCGACAGCCATCACCGACGTGTCACCGCTGCTGGTGCCCGGACTGCTCCAGACCGCCGACTACACGCGAACGGTGATGTCGGGAATCTCGCCCGGGGAAACGGAGAAGCGGGTCATGCTGCGCCTCAGCAGGCGCGACACGATCACCAAGCCGAACGGGCCGCAGCTGACAGCCGTCATCGCCGAGGAGGCACTGCAGCAGCCCACCGGAGGACATTCGGTCATGGGCGAGCAGCTACGTCATCTGCTCAAGATGGACGATGAGCCGAACATCTCGGTACGGGTGCTGCCCGGCAGGGAGCAGATCGTCCATCCGGCGCACGCGGGACCTTTCGTCCTGTACGAGTTCGCCAAAGCGGCACCGATCGTGCATCTGGAGCACTACAGCTCGGCCGCCTTTCTCTACGGTATGCGTGACGTCGAAGCCTACCGGGAAGCCGTCGCCACGCTGCGCGAACTGGTTCTTCCCCAGGACGAATCGCGCACGATCGTCGAGCACTACGCCACGCACATGGAGAAGCAACAGTGATCACCGACAACGCCACCTGGCGCAAGTCCAGCCGCTCGCACCAGAAGACCAACTGCGTCGAAGTCGCCTTGACCCCCGAAGCCGTCGGCATCCGCGACACCAAGGACCGCTCCGGCGGCACCCTCGCCGTGCACCCGCGGGCCTGGGCCGGCTTCGTGAACCGACTCAAGACCGGCGAGTACGACCGGGGCTGAGCACGCGGCTCCCACAGCAGGGCGCCACTCGCACCCCCTTCACGAACGGCGCCCTGCACAGCACCAACCTCCCCGACGCCGAAACGCTCCCGCAGCCCACAACGACCCCGAGGCGCGCGGACCTCCTTCTCCCGGCACGGAACCTCCAGCATCACCAACACTCCTCACGCTGCGAATGATTTCTTTCACGATCTGTCTTCAGTGAATATTACACAGAGATAGTTACGGATAAATCACTCGCGCAGGTGATAGTCGTATGATCAGAGCTGACTCCGACCGATCCGGGAAGGCTGATGACCGCTACCGACTCGCCCGCCGTGCTGCGGCGCTACATCGCGTTCGAACTCAAACGGCTGCGTGAGGCACGCGGATGCACCCAGGCTCAGGTGGCCAGCTACATGCGGTGCGCCCAGAGCCGCATCACCCACATCGAAAGCCAGCGCAACCTGCCCAGGCTGGAGTTCCTGGAGAAGCTGCTGCGCTACTACGACTGCACCGAGGAGCAGGTGCGCCACTTCGGCGGGCTGCTGGAGCGGGCCAACACCAAGTCGTGGTGGACCGGAATCGACCACAGCAGGGAGCCACTCCAGTTCGATCTCTACCTCGGCCTGGAAGACGGAGCCTCACGGATCGAGAGCTACGACCCGCTGCTCATCCCCGGCTTGCTGCAAACCCCGCGATACACCGAGGCCATCGTCCGCGCGGGGCAGCAGACCGAGCACGACCTCGACCGGCAGGTGGATCTCCGCGTTCGACGACAGTCAGCACTGACGCGTTCGGACAGCCCCACCCACCTCTGGGCGGTCATCGACGAGCAGGCTCTCGATCGCCCTGTCGCGGAACCAGCAGTCATGCGCGAGCAGCTGGACAAGCTGCTGGACACCGCCGAGCTCGCCAACGTCACCCTGCAGATCTGTCCCGTCGCCGTCGGCGGGCACCCGGCCCTGACCGGGCCGTTCACCATCCTGCACTTCCCCATGCCGCACGACCCCGGGGTCGTCTACATCGAGACTCGGATCAAGGGCTTCTGGTTCGAGGAGCAGCCCGAGATCGACCAGTACACCCAGATCATGAATCACCTTCGCACCATCGCCGCTTCTCCGGAACAATCGAAGAAACTCCTCAACGACAAGCGCGAGGAACACATCTGATGCAGCACGACGCAGCACACCACTGGCGGACCTCCAGCTACTCCAACGACATCGGCCAGTGCGTCGAAGTCGCCTTGACCCCCGAAGCCGTCGACATCCGCGACACCAAGGACCGCTCCGGCGGCACCCTCGCCGTGCGCCCGCGGGCCTGGGCCGGCTTCGTGAACCGACTCAAGACCGGCGAGTACGACCGGGGCTGACCGCGAGCCGTGCCGGGCCGTGCCGGACCTCGCCCGAGCACGCGGGCACAGCCCGGAGCACGGCCCCGGCACGGCACGCTGGGCTGATCGGGCGAGGTCGAGGTTACGATCTCGCACGAGCCGTACAACGCACGATCAACCCGCGCCTACAGTGTGGGTGTGACTGCGAATCCCACCGTCGACTCCGCCAACTCCGCCGACTCCGATCTTCCGGACCCGCGCCACCCCGGCCTGCTGGCCGACCTGCGCCCGGTGCTGCGCACGCTGGAAGAGGACCTGCGCGAACAGCTGGACAAGCCCGGACCGGAGCGCGACTGGGCCGAGCGGCAGTGGAAGAAGATGCAGGAGGCCCAGCGCAGCGCCGCGAGCTGGGAGAGCTACCGGGACGGGCTGATCACCCAGTCGGCCGCGGCGTGGGTGCTGGGCACCGTGTTCGTGCGCTGGTGCGAGGACAACGAGCTCATCGCCCCGCACCTGGCTGGCCCCGGCGACCGGCTGGCCCAGGCCCAGGACGCCGAGCTGGCGCACGTGCGCGACGAGCAGCACCGGCTGGACACCAACGCCGACTGGATCAAGGTCGGCTTCTCCGCCGTGGCCGCCAACGACGCGGGCAGCCTGCTGTTCAGCTCCCGGCACAACCCGGCCTACCGACTCACCCCCTCGCACCTGGCCGCAGGCGAGCTCATCAAGTTCTGGCGCAGACCCGCCGAGCAGGAAGGCAGGCTCGTCCACGAGTTCACCGACCCCGGCTGGGACACCCGCTTCCTCGGTGACCTCTACCAGGACCTGTCCGAGAACGCGCGGGACAACTACGCACTGCTGCAAACCCCCGAGTTCATCGAGGAGTTCATCCTCGACCACACCCTCGAACCCGCGGTGGACGAGTTCGGGCTGGACGGTTTCCGGCTGATCGACCCCACCTGCGGATCCGGGCACTTCCTGCTCGGCGCGTTCCACCGGCTGGTGGACAAGTGGCGCGAACGCAAACCCGAGCTGGACGGGGCCACCCTCGCCCGCACCGCCCTCGACTCGGTGCACGGCGTGGACCTCAACCCCTTCGCCGTGGCCATCGCCCGCTTCCGGCTGCTGCTGGCCGCCTGGAACATCGCCGGAGTCGAGACCATCGCCGGAACCGGCAGCCAGCGCTGGAGCATGGCCGTGGCGGCCTGGGACTCGCTGCTCGAACCGAGCGTGCAGGACGCGCTGTTCCAGCAGAACGACCGGGAGAACGATTGGGAGGACATCACCGAGTTCAGCACCCAGCGGCTGCTGCAGTCCGGCAGCTACCACGTGGTGGTCGGGAATCCGCCCTACATCAACGTCTCCGACCCGGAACTCAACGCGCTGTACCGGAAGCAGTACAAGGCCGCATACAAGCAGTACCAGTTGACCGTCCCGTTCGCGGAGCGCTTCTTCCAGCTGGCCAAATCACCCGCGGGAGACGACCGGCGCGGAGCGGGCTACGTCGGACAGATCACCTCGAACGCGTTCATGAAACGCGAGTTCGGCAAGCGACTGGTGCAGGAGTACCTGCCCAGCAGGAACCTCACCCACGTCATCGACACCTCCGGCGCCTACATCCCCGGGCACGGCACCCCCACGGTCGTCCTCATCGGACGTAACTCGTGGCCCGTTCCCGGCTCGTACATCCGCGCCGTGCTCGGTGTGCAGGGTGAACCCGGCGTTCCGGAAGACGCCGCCCAGGGCCACGTCTGGCGCGCCATCGTCGACCAAATCGACCAGCCGGGCAGTGAATCGGACTGGATCAGCGTAGTCGACATCGTCCGCGAACAGTTCGGCACACATCCGTGGTCGCTCAGTGGCGGCCGCTCTGCTGAAGTTTGCAGCGAGCTGGATGCACGCCCGACCAAGATAAAGGAAAAGAAAAAGAGAATAGGATTCTCTGGAGACACACACGCCGACGAAATATTTAGCACAAAAAATAATCAGCAGGCAAGAATAGAAGCAGTCGGCGACATCTTCCGAGAATCGCCACGCGGAGAAAACGCCAGAGATTGGTCAATAGAGGGAGAAATCGAAGCACTACTGTACCCATACAACCAGAAAAAAGAAAAACTAGAAGATATTCCTTTCCCGATCAAGAAACACTACTGGGCAACACGCGAACAGCTGTGGTCCAGGAAAAATTTCAACGGGAAAACCTACAAGCAAGAAAGACGAAATTGGTGGGAATGGCACCAACTCCCCAAGGACGAGGGGGCACACAGCTGGGCCATCGCGTTCGCGTTCGTGGCCACGCACAACCACTTCGTGCTGGATCGCGGCGGTAAGGTGTTCAACCGTTCCGCGCCGGTGATCAAGCTGCCCGCGGATGCGAGCGAGGAGCAGCACCTGGAGCTGCTGGGGGTGCTGAACTCCTCCACCGCCTGCTTCTGGCTCAAGCAGAACTGCCACGACAAGGGCAACGGTGGAATCGGCGGGGGGATCGGTGACGAAGCGTGGGAACCTCGGTACGAGTTCACCGGCACCAAGCTGGAACAGTTCCCGCTGCCCTCCGAACTCCCGCTGGAGCGCTCGCGCCGGCTCGATGAGCTGGCCACCGCGCAGCAGCGCGTCACCCCGGCGAGCATCGCCGAGACGGCCGCTCCCACGCGCGAGCGGCTGGACGAGGCCCGCGCCGAGTACTTCCGGCTGCGCGGGCGGCTGGTCGCCGAGCAGGAGGAGCTGGACTGGGACGTCTACCGGCGCTACGGGCTGCTGGACGAGCACGAGACCGCAGACGTGCTCGTCGACGATCCCGCGCAGGTCCCCGAGCTCGCGCTGGGTGAGCGCGCCTTCGAGATCGTGCTCGCGCGCAAGCAGGCTGCAGGCGAGCTCGAAACCAGCTGGTTCGACCGCCACGGCTCCACCCCCGTCACCGAGCTGCCCGCGCACTGGCCGGAGTGGTACCGCCGCGTGGTCGCCAACCGCATCGAGCTGATCGAGCGACGCCGCGACCTCGGGCTGATCGAACGGCCCGAGTGCAAACGCCGCTGGAACACCGAAACCCGGCAGTCCCAGGAGCAGCGCGCGCTGCGCGACTGGCTGCTGGACCGGCTGGAGAACCACGAGCTGTGGTACGCCACCGATGACAACGGCTACACCCAGCCCACCTCCCGCAGCGTCTCCGAGCTCACCGACCTGCTGCGCGGCGAGGAAACCTTCCAGACCGTGGCCACGTTGTGGGCGGCGCACGCGCTCGGCCACGGCGACGCGCGCCCGCAGGAGATCATCGCCGAGCTCGTCACCGGCGAACACGTCCCCTTCCTGGACGCCTACCGCTACAAGCCCTCCGGGCTGCGCAAACGCGCCGAGTGGGAAGAAGTCTGGCGCAAGCAGCGCGCCGAGGACCGCATCGCCGCCGAACAAGGCAAGGACGTCACCGACCCCGAGGTGCGCAAGCGGGTCAAGTCCGAGATCGGCGAGATCCAGGTCCCGCCGAAGTACGCCAAGGCCGACTTCCTGCAGGGCAGCTACTGGACGCACCGCGGCAAACTCGACGTGCCCAAGGAGCGCTTCATCTCCTACCCGGGGGCGAGCCGCGCCAGCGACGGCAGCCTGCTGCTCGGCTGGGCGGGCTGGGACCACCGGGAGCAGGCCCAGGCACTGGCCGTGCTCACCAGCGAACGCGGCCTCCACGACGGGTGGTCCGCCGAACAGCTCACCCCGCTGCTGGCCGGGCTGCACCAGCTGCTGCCCTGGGTCGCGCAGTGGCACCCCGAGATCGACCCCGACTTCGGCACCACCCCGCACGAGACCTACCGGAGCTTCCTCGACGACCAGCTCAACAGCCTCGGACTCACCGAAGCCGAGCTCGACGAATGGAAGCCCACGGGGCGCGTGGACGTGAACCCGCTGCCCAAGCGGAAGGGGAAGGGATCGTCAGCTTGACCCGCTCGGGCGGATGCTTCGGCGCCGCCGGCGCCGAAGCATCCGCCCTGCCCCGCACCGCCGGGGTTCCGCCACGGAACCACCTACGCGGCCGAGGTCCCGGAAAGCCTGCCACCTCAACGCGGGTGCTTACGAGCCCGAGCAGTCGGCACCGCCGCGGGTTCTCAGTCTCGGGTCTCGCGAGGAAGGCCCGACGTTGTGTAGGTGGCTACCCGATGTCGGGCCTTCCCCGGAGCGAGACCCCGACCGAGGTTCCGTCAAGCGACCCGCCAAGCAACCGACACCGCCGAACCTCACCCGATCATTCGATGACGGGCGGGGCAGTCCGCGGCATGTCGTTGAACCACACGTCGTCCCACTCCTCGAGCCAGCTGGGACGCTCGTGCTCCTCTTCCTCACCGCCCTGGTTCTGCCCGGCGCCGGCGCCCATGGGCATCCGTCCTCCGCCGGAACGGCCGGAGGCACCGCTCGCGGCGGCCCCGCTTCCGGAAGAACCGCTGCCCGGCATCGCGCCGGTTCCGGCCCGACCGCCCGGGCCCACAGCTCCGCCGCGTCCGGCCCCGGCTCCGCCGGGCACACCGCCTCCGGCGTAGCCACCGGCGCCCGCACCGCCACCGGCTCCTCCGGCCGCACCGCGTCCACCCGCGACGCCACCGGCGGCGCCTGCTCCGCCCTGGGCACCGCCCGCGCCCGGACCGCCCGGGTTCGTGGCCCAGGCGGACTCGTTGCCGGCCGAGTCGTAGCCACCTCCGGAAAGCCGGCCACCACCGGATCCACCACCGGAACCGGAGCCGTTCCAGCCGGGCTGCACGGACTGCCCCGGCGAACCACCGATCACCCCGCCGCCGTTCGGATAGCCCGCGGTCACCGGGCCACCGCCCCCGGTACCGCCGCCGACACCGCCGGTGCCGCCGTACCCGCCGGTACCGCCCGTGCCGCTGCCGGTGCCTCCGCCGTCACCCGGTTTCGACTGCGGCTTGGTCTCGTTGCCGTCGAGGTCCTTGTAGGCGGGAACCGTGCCGTCCACATTCTGGTAGGTCGCCCCCATGACCCGGCTCATGGTTTCCTGGGCGCTGCGCTCCGCCTGCTTCTGCTCGTTCATCTGCCGCACCGCGTCGTTGGCGACACCGGTTCCGGCGCTCAGCAGCCCCGCGGTCACGGCCTGGCTCTTGTCGTACTGCTTGGGCGGCGGCACCATCGCCTTGACCTGGCCCGCAGCCGAGCCTGCCTCGGCGATCTTGTTGCCGGTCATCCGGAAGCTCTCGCCGCTGCCGCTCATCCACTCCGCCAGCGGATGCGCCGACTCCTTGGCGGCCTCGGCCGCCTGGCCGGACCAGCCGCTGTCGATGGCCTTGGCGGAGTCCTTGCGCAGCCGCTCGCCGATCTCCCCCAGTTCCTCGCCGATGTTGCGCCAGGCCTCGCCCACCGCCTCGGCGTCGGACTGGCTCAGCGTGTTCTGGTTGGTGTCGTAGATCCGCTGGTGGTCGTAGGACTGCCAGTTCTCCTGCTGGGTGATCGACGGCGGGTCGTAGCCCGCCGGGGCGTTGAGCCGCTGGTTGCGCTGGGCCAGCTCCTCGCGCAGCTGCTGGCCCTGCTCCTTGGCGTTGGCGGCCCGCTCCTGCTGGGCGTTCTCGGCGCGCGTGTCGAAGCCGAAAGCGCTTCCGACGTCGTCGCGCACCGTCCCGGCGGCGTCGGTCACCGCGCCCCAGGTGGCGTTGGCCGCGTCACCGACGGCATCCGCCGCCGAGCTGGCCTGATCACCCAGCCAGCCGAGGAATCCCATGGCACCCCCTCATACAGGTTCCGGAACGGTTGGCTCGATCTTCTTCGCGAGTTCCAACCCCTTGGCGCACTCGTCGAGAGTGTCGGGAGGATTAGTCTCACGGACTTGGACCTGGATCAGTCCGTCTCCGGCGTTGAACATCGCATTGCACAGCCGCGCCTTCGTGGTTCCCTTGGTAATCGCCCGCGCTCCGGAACGACCGTTGATCTGAAGACGCTCGAACTCCACCCAGTTGGACTTCTCCGCATTGGAGGAGACCGTGTTCCGCGTGTCCTTGAACAGCGTGGCGGAGATGGGATCCCCCTCGTAGCCACACCCAGTCCGCCACGGCAGGTCCTCGTTGGGCTCGCCCGTCGGTTCCAGCCCGAAGGACTTCAGCTCGGTATCGGAGAGCATCTTGCAGGGGTCGAGGCTTTCCAGCGAGTTGCTCCCGGAGGCTTGGGTCTCGGAAGGACTGTTCGACGTGTCTCCGGACCCGCTCGGTGAGCACCCCAGCGCTCCGAGCAGGGCCATCCCCGACACGGCCGCGAGCACCGCACGTCTGCCCCTGACTGGGGGCGAACCAGCACGGCGCATCGTTACGCCGGCTCCGGCACGGTCGGCTCGATCTTCTTCGCGATCTCCAACGCCTTGGCGCACTCGTCGAGAGTGTCGGGAGGATTAGTTTCACGGACTTGGACCTGGATCAGCCCGTCTCCGGCGTTGAACATCGCATTGCACAGCCGCGCCTTCGTGGTTCCCTTGGTAATCGCCCGCGCTCCGGAACGACCGTTGATCTGAAGACGCTCGAACTCCACCCAGTTGGGCTTCTCCGCGTTGGCCGAGACCGTGTTCCGCGTGTCCTTGAACAGCGTCGCTACGATGGGTTCGCCGCTGTAGTAGCACCCTGGACTCCAGGGCAGATCCTCCGTGGGCTCGCCCGGCAACTCAAGCCCGAAGGACTTCAGCTCGGCCTCGGAGAGCATCTTGCAGGGATCGAGGCTCTCCAGCGACTTTCCCCCGGAAGCCTGGTTCTCGGAAGGACTGTCCGAAGTGTCCCCGGACCCGCTCGGTGAGCACCCCAGCGCTCCGAGCAGGGCCACTCCCGAGACGGCCGCGAGCACCGCACGCTGCCAGCTGCTCACTGCGCACTCCTCCGCACGTCCTGGGCCACCTGGTCGTCGGTGGCCTGGTACTTCTGCTTGGCCTGCCGGAACAAGTCGGCCTTGCGGCGCAGCTCATCAGCCAGCTGTCCCAGCAGGTCGGCCGCGCCGTTGGTGCCGTTGCGGGCCTTCTGCCCGAACTTGGCCGCCAGCTGCCGCCCCGAGGGGTAATCCCCCAGCCCCGGAACCTGCTGTAGCCTCCCGACTCGCGTGCCGAGCTTCTCGACTTCCCCGGCCTCGCGCTCGTAGACCTTGGCCGCCTCGTCGGCGGCGCTGGGCTCCATGC
This sequence comes from Actinopolyspora sp. BKK2, assembly GCF_011291845.1. Taxonomy (NCBI): domain Bacteria; kingdom Bacillati; phylum Actinomycetota; class Actinomycetes; order Actinopolysporales; family Actinopolysporaceae; genus Actinopolyspora; species Actinopolyspora sp. BKK2. The sequence goes on from NZ_JAANTE010000009.1 coordinate 59,730, forward strand.
TCAGCCCGCCGCCGTCGATCTGCTGCTGGATCCAGGAGTTCTCCTTCTGGATGTTGCCCAGCGCGGCGCTCGCCCCCGCGAAACCGGCTTCCGCGGCGTTCGGATCGGTCATCACCGCCCCCTTCGAACTCGCCAGCCCGCTCGCCACGACCAACAACACCACCGAGCGGCCACGGTCACCCTAATCGACGGACGAACAGCCATGTCCCGGTGATCGAAACGTCCCCCATGTGACCGTGCTCTCACTCGGACAGGGGTGCAGTTAGCTCGGCTGGAGTAAGTGGGCACTCGGCGGAACCTCAGTCGGCTCCCGGCCGCGGATGCCCCGACGCCGGGTAGCCACCCCGCGAACGAAGTTCAACCACAACGGCCCACGTCAGCAGCGGACAGCGCTAGAATCGCGGGGCCACCGTGATCACAGGATCACCCGCTGATCACGCAGTGGCCCCGCGAACGACCGCCGAAACCAAACCTGTCCCAGGAAAGGACCGCCATGCCGCCAGGCGGCGCGCAGCAGCACCCCCTGCTGAAAGACCTGCTGCACATCCCGGAACAGTTCGACGCGAACCGCCTCGTGGTCAAGCTCTCCGACGAGAGCAACCGCGACGAGATGGTCCGCCAGTACGTGACCACCCCGGGCATCGAGCAGGCCTTCGACGGGGCGCTGCGGCTCATCGGCAGGGCGCTGGCCGACGACCAGTCCAAGGCCAGCTACCTGCACGGCTCCTTCGGATCCGGCAAGAGCCACTTCATGGCGGTGCTGCGCGAACTGCTCAACGGCAACCCGCACGCCCGCGACAAGTTCGCCGCGCTGGTGCAGCAGCACAGCTGGGTCGACGACTCGCGCTTCCTGCTGGTGCCGTACCACATGATCGGCGCGCGCAGCGTGGAACACGGCATCCTCGGCGGCTACGTGCGCCACGTCCAACGCGTGCACCCGGAAGCCGAAACCCCGCGGGTCTACCGCGCCCAACGGCTGGTCGAACCGCTGCGCAACATCCGCGCCAGCGTCGGCGACGAAGCCTTCCTCGCGAAACTGCGCGGCTCCGCCGCCGAGGACAACTCCGGCTGGGGCAAGATCGAGAAGGAACGCAAGAGCGGCTGGACCCCGGAACAGCTGGACGCCGCGCTCTCCGACTCGCCCACCCCGGAAGAGCTCGACAAGCTCGTCAACGAAGTCGCCCCGGTGTGGCTGCCCGACTACATCGGCGGGCTGGCAGGCGAAACCGACGCCTACGTGCCCCTCGACCAGGGCATGAGCGAAATCGCCCGGCACGCCAAGTCCCTGGGCTACACCGGGCTGGTGCTGTTCCTCGACGAGCTGGTGCTGTGGCTGTCCGGGCGCATCCAGGACAACGAGAACACGCTGGACGAGGCCGCCAAACTCGCCAACCTCACCGAGTCCAACGACACCTCCCGCGCGCTGCCGATCATCAGCTTCGTGGCCCGCCAGCGCGACCTGCGCGAACTGGCCGGGGACATGCCCACCGGCGCCGACGAGGCCAAGCTGCAGGACCACCTCAGCTACTGGGACGGCCGCTTCGAGACGATCAACCTCGGCGATGAGAACCTGCCGGTGGTCGCCAGGCACCGCGTGCTGCTGCGCCGGGAAGGCTGCGAGGACCAGCTCGCGCAGGCCTTCGAACGCACCGAGCGGATCCCCAGCAGCGTGCGCGACGTGCTGCTGGAAGCCGACAACGCGGGCTCCTTCGAGGAGAGCTACCCGTTCAGCCCCGTGTTCATGGACACGCTGGTCAAGGTGTCCGCGGCGCTGCAACGCGAACGCACCGCGCTGAAACTGATGCAGCAGATCCTGATCAACCGCCGCGAGGAGCTGCGGCTCGGCGAACTGATCCCGCTGGGCGACCTGTTCGACGCCATCGCCGAAGGCTACGACGCCCCGTTCACCCAACGGCTGAAAGCCGAGTTCGACAAGGCCCGCAGCGTCTACAAGGACACGCTGCGCCCCGAACTGCTGCGGATGGAAGACCTGCGCGAGGACCAGCTCACCGGCGAGGACGTCCCGCAACAGGCCGCCCGGTTCAAAGGCATGGACCGGCTGGTCAAAACGCTGCTGCTGGCCTCGCTGGCCCCCAGCGTGCCCGCGCTGCGCGAACTCACCGCCAGCAGGCTGCTCGCGCTCAACCACGGCCAGATCCGCTCGCCCATCCCCGGCCAGGAGCGCTCCGTGGTGACCAGCAAACTGCGCGAGCTGGAACGGCAGGTCCCCGAGCTGCACGTCGACACCTCGGACGACCCCAGGGTGCGACTGGAACTCACCGACATCGACGTCGACAAGCTGCTGCAAACCGTCACCAATGTGGACACCGAGGGCGACCGCAGACGCCTGGTGCGCCGGGTGCTGTTCGAGGAGCTCGGCGTCGAGAACGAAGCCCAGGGCTTCGTCGACTACGAACTCGCCTGGCGCGGCAGCGCACGCACCGTCGAAGTCGGACTGGAGAACGTGCGCGGGCTGTCCGCCGAGGAATTCGGCTCCCAGGTCCCCGACAGGTGGCGGCTGGTCCTGGACTACCCCTTCGACGTCGGCGACCACGGCGCTGCCGAGGCCCACCAGAAAGCCGAATTCCTGGGCAGGTCCGACGGGGAGGAGCCCCCGCGCACAGTGGTGTGGGTGCCGCGCTACCTCACCGGCCAAGCCGCCAGGCAGCTCGGCAAACTGCTGCAGATCAACTACCTGCTGCGCGGCGACAACCTCGAGAAGAACGCCACCCAGCTCGGGGCCGACCAGCGCCAGCGCGCCAAGGAGCTGCTGGAGAACCACCGGGAATCGCTGGACAACTACCTGCGCAACCTGCTGCGCAGCGCCTACGGGCTGTCCAACGACACCAGGGAGGTGCAGACCGCGCGCGAGTACGAGGTGCACTCGCCCGTGCCGAACCTGCACCCGCGCATCGACCCGGGACGCGGATTCGCCGACACGCTGTACCGGCTGGCCGACCAGTGCCTGAGCTACAGCTACCCCAACCACCCCAACCTCGACCCGCGCGGCAAGGGCGGACGAGTCAGCACCAAACAACTCCAGGAAGTGCTCGAGGTCATCCGCAGGGCAGTGGACTCGCCCAGCGGGGAGCGCGCCGACGAGATCCACGATCGCAAGCTGCGCGACACCCTGCGCGACCTCGCCCACCCGCTGCAGCTCGGGCAGGAGATCGAAGGCGGCTTCGTCATCGACCGGCACTGGGGCACCGAGCTGGAACAGCGCATCCACCGCGACACGAGCGCGAGCAGCGAACTCACCGTCCGACAGGTGCGCCGCGGACTCGCCGACCTCGGGGTGCAGCCCAGGACCGAGAACCTGATCATCGGGGCCTTCGCCGAGTTCACCCAGCGCAGCTGGTTCCGGGGCGGCGACTCGATCCCCGCGCCCGGGGTGACCGACATGGCCGACGACATGGTGCTGCGCCGCCGCCCCATGCCCAGCCAGCAGCAGTGGGAAGAAGCCACCCGCAGGGCGCAGCTGCTGTTCGGGGCGAACAAGCAGGGCACCGTGCCCTCACCCCGGCTGGTCGCCAAGTTCGCCGACATCAAGAGCACCATCGTCGAGCACAGCCGAAACGCCGCCGAACTGGTCAACGTGCTGGAAGAGCACGCCGAACAGCTCGGGCTGGACACCACCGCGCCGGCAGGCCGCTACGCCACCGCGCGCGAAGCCAGCGGACTCGTCTCCGAACTCGTCGACCTCGACGACCCGGTGGAACTGGTCAAGCGCCTGGCCGACCACCAGCTGCGCACCGACGAGCACATCCTGCTGAAATCGCTGCGGAGCGCGCGGGAGGTCAGCGAGGCCATCCGCGGAGCCGACTGGACCTCCATCGGCCAGCTCGAACAGCTCCCGGACAGCAGAGCAGGCAAACTGCTGGAAACGCTGCACGAGGCCGCCCGCCACAACGAGAACGCCACCTCGCTGCCGGAAACGCTGCGCAACACCAAGCAGCAGGCCCAAGCGCTGATCGGGGACATGATCCGGCGGCAGAACCAGCACGGCACCACCCCGGACCCGAACCCCGAGCCTGGCCCGGAACATACCGGGAGCACGGACGGAACCGGCGACGGTCGGCCCGCCGGGGACCAGCCGGCCACGAACCCCGCTCCCGCACCGCCTGCGGGCACCGGCGGCAAGTTCACCATCAGCGGTACCGTCGAAGAAGTGACCAGCCGGCTCCGCCAACTCTCCGCGCAGTACCCCAGCGCGCACTACACCGTCGAGGTCAGCGTGCACGACGAGGCCGGTGAGCGGACATGACGCTGGCGGGCAACGAACTGTTCGAACAGGCCACACTGGCCAGACTGAAGCGGCTGCTGAACAAGCAGACCAGCGAATCCGCCGTGTACGGCATCCAGGTTCCCGGCGAACCCAGCTGGAGCGGCGCGGCGGAACAAACCCACCAGGGCGTGGACGTGCGGTTCGTGTGCTGCGAATCGGTGCTGGCGATCCACATGGCGCTGGCGGACTGGCAGGACCAGACCGGGCAGGACCAGACCGGACAGGACCAGCCAGGGCAGGACCAGCAGCGCCGCCGAGCGCTGGTGCTGATCACCAACCGGACGGACAGCGAGCTCGGGCCGGGAGTGCTGGCCAGGCTGGAAAACGCCAAGCTGTACAGCATCTCCCACAAGGCCCTGCTGGAAACCGCGCTGGGCACGCAGACCGACAAGGCCATCTTCCGCCCGGAGAACTCCTGGCTGACCAGGATGCTCACCGAGCTGTACGCCGCGGGCAGGATGAACGCGCGAACCGGCGGCGGCTTCACCCTGGAACAAGCCCACAACCAGGCGCTGTCAGCCAGGCTCGGGCTGGCCCGCGACGAACTGGACGCGCACAGCCTGCTGCGCACACTGCTGCGCCCCGGAGTCCGCCAGGACTGGGCGGACATGGACGCCGAGCAGCGACGCGGACTCGTCGAAGTGATCGCACGAGCGGTCGGCGAACCCGCCAAAGCCATGCTCACCCTCGCCGAGCGCGGCAAGGACCCGCTGACCGAGCTGCTCGTGGTCGACGCGCTGCTGCGCGCCGAACGAACCGAGCCGGAACACGCCAAAGCGATCCTCGGCGCCTACCAGTACAGCCGCGAGCTGCTCGGCTCGGAGGAGATCACCAAGGAGCACCTGCGCGAAGCCGCCGACAAGGCCGTCGAACTGGTCAAATCCACCCCGGCGGGCGAGAACGAGCAGTGGGCCGAGCAACGCAACCGCGCGGACAAGCTGCTGAGCGAATTCGCCGCGGAAACGCTGGCCGTGCACAGCGACGTGCTGCCCAGCGGATTCGGGCAACGACTCGAACGGCTCGCGCGGGAGCTGGACACCCGCTCCCTGGAACACGCCCAGCAGCACCACGACAGCGAGCACGGCGAACAGCGAACCCGGCTGCTGCGCGTCCGGAACGCGCTGCGGCTGCGGAAATGGCTCGCGAGCAATCCGGACACCACAGTGGACAGCGTCGGCGACGGGTTGCGCGCCCACGCCAACGAACTCGCCTGGGTGGACCGGGCGATCAACCACGTCATCACCGGCGGCGACCCCTCCCCCGCGGTCGCGGCCACCCTGCGCGAAACAGCCGCCGAAGCCCAACGAGTTCGCCGCGAGATCGACCTGGCCTTCGGCAAACGACTGGCCGCAGGCATGGACGCTCCCCCGGGATCGATCGTTCCGGTGGAAGACTTCGCACGACGCGTCCTCCAGCCGCTCGGCAAAACCGACGAACGCCGAGTGCTGCTGATCGTGCTGGACGGGATGTCCGGTGCCGTGGCCGCGGAACTCGCCGAGGAGATCATCAAGAAACGGCGCGACACCCTGCGCGAAGTGGTCCGCGACGAAACCGGACAACGCGAAGCGCTGCTGGCGGCCTTCCCCACCACCACCCGCTACAGCCGCAGCAGCCTGTTCGCCGGACGACTCGTCGAAGGCGACCGCCACGACGAGCGGAACAACTTCCGGCGGCTGTGGAACCACCGGAAACCCGAAGTCTTCCACAAGAACCAGGCAACCACCCAGGACGGCGGCGAGCTGGACAGCGAGCTCGTAGCGGCAATACACGGCAACGGCGACGAGGACGACACCCGCAACGACACGGTCGCGGTGGTGCTCAACACCATCGACGAAGCGCTCACCGACGGCAGGGAATCCAACGGGGGCAGCTGGACACTGGACGACATCCCGATGCTGAACGCCCTGCTGCGCCACGCCGAGAGCGACCAGCGCACCGTCGTCCTCGTCAGCGACCACGGCCACGTGCCGCACCACGAGACCGAACTCCGCTCGGCCAACAACGCCGACGCCCGCTGGCGCAGCGGCGGCGAAGCCGAACACCCCGACGAGATCGTCCTGCGCGGCAAGCGAATGCTCGCAGGCGACGAAGCCGTGTTCGCGACGACCGAAGCGATCCGCTACGGCAAACGAGCAGCCGGATACCACGGCGGCGCAGCACTGGCCGAAGTGGCCATCCCGCTGCTGGTGCTGCACCCGGTCAGCGCGGAACTGCCGAAAGGCTGGTACGAACGCCCCCACGACGAGCAGCCACAGTGGTGGCACGAGCAGAACCGAGCCGACCCCAGAGCGAGCAGCACCCGGCAAAGCCCGGAAACGGCCGAACGCTCCGAAAAGACCTCCCGCTCCACGCAGCAGGACACCCGAGCACGGCAGAACCAGCCCCAGGACCCCCAGATCCCGTTCGACGAGCTCGAACCGTCCACCACGGACACGCTGGGCGAGCAGCTGGTCCGCACCCAGGCGTTCCAAGCCGCGCACAAGCAAGGCACGCGCGCCCCCCGGCACGATGTCTTCGCAGCAGTGATCGACGCGCTGGTCGAATCCCCCGGCCAACGACTCGCAGTGGCCAAGGTGGCCCAAGCGGCCGGGCAGGCCAACCGCAACCCCCGCGGCCTGGTGAGCATGCTGACCAAAGTGCTCAACCGCGACGGCTACGCAGTGCTGCGCCTGACCGAGCACAACCAGACCGTGGAGCTCGATGAGGCCCTCCTGCGCGAGCAGTTTCTTTTCTGAGAAGAAGGGGTCGGCGGCTCGGTTGCCACAGGTGGTTCCGCGGCGGATACGTTGCACGACGGCAGGACACGTGGCGTAGGCTGCTGAACGCGGTGCCGCGAACACAACGAGGTGCCGTCTCACGTGTCGGCAACCGAGCCCCGAACAAGCCGTTCCACGAGGGATCCCGAGCCGAATGAACCAGGTAAGCCCGGCCCGCAGACGCGATGTCATCGCCGCGCTACGCCGCGGAACAGTGCCGGAGGACGGCCTGGACCTGTTCGCCGTGGGCCTCGACCGGCTCCACGGCACCTTCGACGAGGAACTCGACGGCTGCGCCTCCGGACGCGCCAATTTCAAAGCCGTGCGCGGCGAGTACGGCGCAGGCAAGACCTTCCTCGCCCGGTGGCTGGCCGAACGGGCCAAGAACAAGAACATGGCCGTGGCCGAAGTGCAGATCTCCGAGACGGAAACCCCGCTGCACAAGCTGGAAACCGTCTACCGCAGGCTGTGCGAACAGCTGGCCACCCCGACGGAAGGCCCGAGCGCCTTCCGGTCAGTGCTGGACAGCTGGCTCTACACCCTCGAAGAGGACGCGATCGGAGCCGACGAGAGCCTCGCCGACGACGCGGACCGGCTCGCCGAAGCCGTGAGCGAACTGCTCGAGAAACGCCTCGCCAAACTCGGTTCGAGCGCCACCGGATACTCGGCGGCCCTGCGCGGCTACTACAAAGCCGAGAACAACCAGGACACCGAAGGCGCCGACGGGCTGGCCGCCTGGCTCTCCGGGCAACGACACGTCGCCTCCGAGCTGCGCAAACGCGCAGGCATCAAGGGCGACCTGGACCACTTCCTCGCGCTGAGCTTCCTGGAAGCGCTGCTGCTGGTGCTGCGCGACGCGGGCCACCCCGGCCTGCTGCTGGTGCTCGACGAGGTCGAAACCCTGCAACGAGTGCGCAGCGACGCCAGGGCCAAAGCGCTCAACGCGCTGCGCCAGCTCATCGACGAAGTCGACTCCGGACGATTCCCCGGACTGTACCTGCTGGTCACCGGAACACCCGCCTTCTACGAAGGCAGGCAGGGCGTGCAGCTGCTCCCACCGCTGGCCCAACGGCTGTCCACCGACTTCTCCGGCAAACCCGAGTTCGACAACCCCCGCGCACCCCAGATCCGGCTGCACGGGTTCACCCACGAACGACTGGTCGAACTCGGCGGCAACGTGCGGGACCTGTTCAGCGAAGGGCTCTCCACCGCCGACGGGACCGCACAGCGCGTCGCGGAGAAAGTCGACGACGCCTACCTGCGGGACTTCGCCACGGCCATCGCAGGCCAGCTCGGTGGGAAAGTCGGAGTGGCACCGCGAGTCTTCCTGCGCAAACTCGTCGACGTGCTCGACAAGGTCGAACAACACCCCAACTTCGACCCGCGTCACGACCACGAAGTCTCCGTGTCCGACACCGAACTGACCACCGCCGAACAGGCAGCCAGAGCCACCGGGGCGGAAACCGCCGATGACGTCGAACTCGACCTCTGAAGAAGTGTTCGAACGGCTGCACCCGATCGTGCGGCACCACGTGATCAGCACCCTCGGCTGGCCCGACCTGCGCCCGCTGCAGCGAGCCGCGATCGGACCGGTGCTGGACGGCACGGACGCGATGCTGCTCGCCCCCACCGCGGGCGGCAAGACCGAAGCAGCCGCGCTGCCCCTGCTGACCCGCATGGCCGAGGAGTCCTGGGAAGGGCTGTCGGTGCTCTACATCTGCCCGCTGCGCGCACTGCTGAACGACCTGCAGCCGCGCCTGGACTCCTACGCGCACTGGCTGGGCCGCTCCGCCGCGGTCTGGCACGGCGACGTCTCCCAACCCCGCCGCGCCCGCATCCTGCGGGAAGAACCGGACATCCTGCTGACCACACCGGAATCGCTGGAAGCCATGTTGGTCTCGGCCAAAGTCGAGGCGAGGCGATTCTTCCGCAACCTGCGCGCCGTGGTCGTCGACGAGATCCACGCGTTCGCCGGCGACGACCGGGGCTGGCACCTGCTGGCCACGCTGGAACGCCTCTCCCGACTGGCCGGACGACCACTGCAGCGCATCGGGCTCTCGGCGACCGTGGGAAACCCGGAAGAACTGCTGAAGTGGCTGCAAGGCTCCGCCGAGCAGCGCCCCGGTCGGGTCGTGTCCGGCGCGGAAACCGCGCCCGCCGCCCCACCGGAGATCACGCTGGACCACGTGGGCAACGTGACCAACGCGGCCAAAGTCATCGCCACGCTGCACCGGGGCGAGAAGCGGCTGGTCTTCGTCGACTCCCGCCGGCGCGTGGAAGAGCTCTCCGCTGCGCTGCGCAGCCACGACGTGACGACCTTCGCCTCGCATTCCTCCCTGTCCTCCGCGCAGCGCCGCGCCTCGGAACAGGCCTTCGCCGAAGCCGACGACTGCGTCATCGTGGCCACCTCCACCCTCGAACTCGGCATCGACGTGGGCGATCTGGACCGGGTGATCCAGCTCGGAGCTCCCGCGACGGTGTCCTCGTTCCTGCAGCGACTCGGCCGCACGGGCAGACGCGCGAACTCGGCACGCAACTGCCTGTTCCTGTGCCTGGACGAGGACTCCGTGCTGCACGCGGCCGGGCTGCTGCAGCGCTGGTCAGCAGGCTGGGTCGAACCGGTGCGCTCACCACCGGTCCCGCGGCACATCGCGGCGCAGCAGTTCCTCGCCCTGGCGCTGCAGGAGCACACCATCACCCCCGACAGCCGACAGCGCTGGTGGGGCGAGTTGCCGCTGTTCGACGAGCACGCGGAGCGGATACTGCACCACCTCGTCGAGAACGGCTTCCTGGAAAAGGACGGCGAACTGGCGTTCATCGGCCAACGCGCCGAACGGGAATTCGGCAGGCGCTACTTCTCCGACCTCACCGCGGTGTTCAGCGCCCCGCCCGAGTTCACCGTGCTGGCCGGGCGCGAAGAGATCGGAACAATCACCGACGAGCTACTGGTCACCGAGCAGGAAGGCCCGCGCGTGCTGCTGCTCGGCGGGAAGAACTGGCTGGTCAACCACGTGGACTGGGCGCGCCGCCGCTGCTACGTGGAAACCACCGACCTGGCGGGGAAAGCACGCTGGACCGGCTACGGGGCCGGACTGTCCTTCGAGATCACCCGCGGGATGCGGCAGGTCGCTCTCGGAGCCGAACCATCCGGGGTCACCCTCACCCGGCGGGCCGAGCAGGCGCTGCAACGGCTGCGGGAACGCCACTCCGCGCACGTGACGCACGAGCGCACCGTGCTGCTGCGCGACCGGGACCGGACTTTCTGGTGGACCTGGGCCGGCACGGCGGTCAACCGGACGCTGCACGCGAACCTGACCGGCATCGCCGATGAGCACCAGCGCGTGGGCAACTTCGGCATCCGGCTGCACCACGAGCTGCCCTTCGAGCAGGCGGCCGAGGCCATCGCGGCACTCGACATGACCGGACTGAACGCCCCGGACGTCGACGACAAGGCCCTGAACGGGTTGAAGTTCTCCACGGCCCTTCCCGCCGATCTCGCCAGGGACACCCTGGCACAGCGCCACATGGACTCCTCCGGAGCGGCAGCGGTGCTCCGGGAACCGGTGCGGCGGACGGTGCGCGAGGAGTGAACCCCACCGGTTCTGCCGGACAGCACGCCCGAGTCCCCCGGAGAGTGCACAGTTTTGCCTGAAACTGGGAGACCGCGGGAAACGAAGAACGGCCCGACCTCGTTCCGGGGTGACTACGAGGCCGGGCCGATTCGCCCGCGGGCAACGCTTTCAGGTCTCAGTCAACCGACACGGTGTTCCACCGCTGGGAGAGGCTGTCCACGTCCTTGTACAGCACGATGCTTCCCCCGCGGTGCAGATTCCGGTAAGGGCTGAGCACCATGTTGCTGTCGTTGAACGGCGAGATGCGCAGTCCTTCGTCCTTGCGCACCGACCACCACTGCGCGCGGTCGCCCCGGTCGCACTCCTTCTGAACCACGCGCCGCCGCGAGTCGTCCTCCTTCGGCGCCATGCACAGCCCGGAACCGACGTTCTTGATCCGGAAGACGTCGCGGTACCCGGTGCGCAGGAACTTCCACTGCTCCTGGAAGCGCTGCGAACCGGTCTTGTGCTTGTTCCACATCCCCAGCCTGTGGCCCTCCGAGGTGCTCCAGTGCCTGGGGAAGAGGAACTGGTGGATGCTGCGGTTGTAGAGGTGGTAGGGCTCGCCCGCGTTGATCGAGGTCTGCGCGTCGCGCGCCTGCGGTCGCACCTGCTCCTGCTGTCCGTGCTGCTCGGCGGCTCCGGCACCGGCCCCCATGACTCCGACCATGGAGAAGGCCGCCGCGAGCACCAGGGCGATCCGCTTGTTCAACTTCACCGGGATCCGGTCCTTTCCCGTTGTCGCTGGAAAACTTCCGCGAAGACCATCGGCACGCCGAACAGGAAGATCAACATCTCTTTCAGGTGAGAACGCGGGAATACCAAGCGAACCCCCAGCCAGCAGCCGATCCGCACCCTGCGCACCCCACAACGGGGGGTGAACCAGCGGCGCCGACCAGCGCGCAGGCTGCTCGGCCGGCTGCGCGCGGTACGGCGATGAACTCTCAGTCCGCGGAGCCCAGACCACGGTTGACGGCGCCGAGGCTGTCGCGCAGCGCTTCGAGCTGCTCGGGGGTGAGCAGGTCGATCAACGAGGAGCGCACGGCTTCGAGGTGCCCCGGGGCCGCGCTGCGGAGCTTTTCCAGCCCCTCGTCGGTGAGCACGGCGAAGACGCCGCGGTCGTCACCCGGGCACGAGCGGCGACGCACCAACCCGGCCTTCTCGAGCTTGCCTATCTGGTAGGTCACCCCGCTCTTGGAGGTCACCAGCTGAGTGGCCAACTCGCTCATCCGCACCTCGCGGTCGGGCGCCTCGGCCAGCCACACCAGTATCTCGTACTGGGGGTGCGAGAGGCCTTCCTGCTCGCGGAGCTGGTGCTCCACACGCCTGCCCACGCGATGGCTGGCCTCCAGGAACGCGTTCCAGGCCGCCATCTCCCCGGAGTCGAGCCAAGGTGGTTGCGTCATGCACTCATCCTAGCGGTTGTTCGAATTTGAACAACCCGGTAGCGTGGAACTAGTTCAAATTTGAACCACAAGCGTTTCGGCGGGCCCCGACCCCGCCGACCCCGGGTCGGAGGCCACCCGCCGGCCCGGATCCGAAATCAACCACTCGAAAGGATGTAGTCATGCCGCAACTGCCGCCCCAGGTCCGCGACCTGGCACTGCTGCTGGCCAGACTGGTCGCCGGGATCGTGTTCATCGCGCACGGGATGCAGAAGTTCGTCCAGTGGGGGATCAGCGGCACCGCCGACTCGTTCGCCGGAATGGGCATCCCCGCTCCCCAGCTGTCCGCCTGGGTGGCCGCGCTGATCGAGACCGTCGGCGGGATCGCCCTCCTGCTCGGCATCGCCCTGCCCGTGGCGGGAGTGCTGCTGGCGCTGAACATGCTCGGCGCGCTCGTGCTCGTCCACCTCGACCAGGGCTTCTTCTCCTCCGGCGGCGGCTACGAGTACACGCTCGTGCTCGCGGTCATCGCCCTGGCCCTCGGCTTCAACGGCGGAAGGTACGCGCTGGACAGGGCGCTGAGCAGCTCCGGCTCCCGCGCCGGCAGGGAGCGCACCGGCGAGAGCGTCGGGGTGTGAGCAACCCCCGGTTTCGGAACTGCCCGGCTCGGTTCGCCCGGGCAGTTCCGCGGGGTGTGGACAACTCCCAATTCTAGGCAAAACTGGGAGCCCACTCACCCTTCCAGCGTTGCCTCCTGGAACGTCGTCGCCCGGAACGTCGACAGCCCGGCGGCAGGCGGTGCCGCGGGCTGATCGACGGCCGGATATCCCGCCGCGAGGACGTAGAGCGGGGTCCTGCCGATGTTGTCCAGCCCCAGCCGCTCGGCGACCGGCGAGTCGTGGAAAGCACCCGTCTGCGCGGGCCCGAGCCCCAGCGCGGTGGCGGTCAACGCGAAGGTCTGCCCCAGATGCCCCGCGTTGAGCAGGCTCACGCGGTAGGAGCGCGGTGTGGGGTACTTGCTGAGCAGCCGATCCACCACGAGACCGAGCACCACCAGGAAGGCAGCCCCACCCGCCCACTCCTGGTCCGCGCAGAAGTGGGTCGCGTCCGCGGAGGTGAACCCCGCGGAGAGCAGCTCCAGGGAGTGCTCCCGCAGGTTGTAGTGGTACACCCCCGGCTCGACCCCGCTCACGTTCCGGACGGCCACGTAGGCGTCCAGCTCCTGCCGCGCCCCGCCCGCTGGACTCGTGCGGCGGAACAGCGCGCCCCGCCCGCAGTCGATGAAGTCCACCGGGGCGAACGTCGTGGCCAGCAGCGCGCTCAGCACGGGCAGCGGCACCGGATCGCTCGCGTAGTCCCGGCAGGTGCGCCGCGCGCGAAGCACCTGCTCGTAGGGGGCGTGCAGCTCCGCGAACGGTGGTCGGGGCAGGAAGATCCGGTCGGCCCGCGGATAGCCGGTGAACAGCACGAAGGGGACCTGCGGATCCCGACTCGCCGGGGACTCCCCCGCGGGGTCGTTCTCGGGATACTTGACGTCCTGGGTCGCGTAGTGGAAGAAGGCGGCCTCCGGGCTCCAGGTCGACCACTGCCGCTCGAACCGCTCATCGGCCGCAGCCTCGGGAGTGTCGGCGGCCAGCAACAGCCCGCTCCCGCGCAACTCCTCCACCGCCTGCTCGACCGTTTCCGCGGAGAGGTGGTTCAGGTTCTCGGCCGCTTCCGCCTGCTCGGTCCATTCCGAGAAGGCGGACAGAATCTCGGCCACGGCCGGATGAAGGGCGAGCGGATCACCACCCGGGTGGGGGTGGACGACGAAGGACCCGTCGTACCAGTAGCAGACCAGCCCGTGACGACGGCGCAGACGCATGCGTGCTCCAAGAGAATCCGGAATCGACCGTGAATTCAGCGGTGTTCGCCACGGGGCGGATCGAGTGATCCGCCCCGCGACTTTCATCTCTGGACAGGGCACTCTCCCCTGGTCAGGAGTGTTGCCAAACCCACCAGAACGGACCGTTCTTCCGGTCGTTCCGGACCACGGGAGCGGCCTGGATCGTGATGACGCGCATCGTGCTCACCTCCCTTCCCGTCGAGTTCCTGCGGTACGTGGCCGATTACGCCAGCGCGCACACCGGAAGCACAACGGAAAAAACAGGAATCACTCCGGGAGGCGACGAAGAAGCACGCTTTTGCCCCAGAAAAGATTACACGGAAGAGGAAGAAAGCCTCACCGGGAAACGTTTCCCGCAACAGGCGAAGAGCCGCGAAAACAAGAATCTCCCGGAAATCCCGATGAATCCTCACCGGACGCGGACCCGGAAAGCCCGCACAGCTCCGGCCGGGACGCATCGGCAAGAGCGCGGGGGGTGTGGACAACTCCCAATTTCAGGCAAAATCGCGCACCCGCCCACCGGCGTGCCGCTCGGCGGGTGCAGCGATGCTCCCGAACCGCCCCGCGGCGCGAACCGTCCCGCGGCGCGAACCGCCCAGCCGGGATCAGCTCAGTCCGAGCGCCACAGCTCGCGCATGCTCGCCAGGGTCCGCCGGTAGCGGCGGTAACCGTCCTCGTAGCACTGCCGCACCTGCGGGTTCGGGGTCACCTCCCGCGTCGGCAGCGTCCACTCCCCCGAATCCACCGGATCGCCCAGGGCCCGCGCCGCCGTGACCGCAGCCCCCCTGGCACCCATGCCCGGATCGTCCGGCAGGTGCAGCGGCTGCCCCAGCACGTCCGCGAACACCTGCGCCCACGGGTGCGAACGCGTTCCCCCGCCGCAGGCCACCAGCTTGCCGTCCAGGCCGGCGGCCTCGAAGCAGTGCCGCGCGGCGTAGGCGACGCTCTCGCAGACCGCGCGCACCACGTCGGCGCGCGTGGTCCCGATCCGCACCCCGCTCAGCTGACCGCTGGCCCCCGGATCCACGAACGGGGAACGCTCCCCGCCGGGCGCCAGGAACGGCAGCGCCGAGACGTCGTTGGCCCCCGGCGGGCTGGCCTCCAGCTGGGCACCCAGGTCGTCGATGCCCAGCCCGAGCAGCTCCAGCACCCAGTCCAGGCTGGCCGTGCCCACCATGGCTGGCATGCCGTGCAGCAGCTGGTTCTCCTCCGGCGTGCACAACCACATCCCGGAGGGCTCGTCCTGCCAACGCCGGTTGCCCACCTCGGTCAGCACCTGGCAGGCCAGCGTGGTGCCCACGGTCAGCAGCCCGTCGCCGAACTCGTTCAACCCACCCCCGACCGCGCAGGCAGGCAGGTCGAAGGGTCCGGCCGTGACCGGTGTGCCCGCGGGCAGCCCGAGCAGCTCGGCCCCGTTGGAGTCGAGCTCGAAGACCTCCCGCGGCTTGGCCGGCTTCGGCAGCAGGTGCTTGTGCTCGGCCACCCCGCAGGCCTCCAGCGCGGCGTCGTCGTAGCAGCGCGTGTCCGCGTCCAGGAACGGGACCGAGGCGTCCGAGGCGTCCACGCTGATCTCGCCGGTCAGCACGTGCAGCACGGAGTCGACGCAGTACCCGGCCACGTCGGCGGCGCGCAGCGACTCCGGCTCGTGCTCGGCGAGGTGGGCCAGCAGCGCCCCGTGCGAACCGGGGAACAGCCCGTTTCCGGTGCGCTCGTAGACCCTCCTGCTGACCCCGTCGCGCTGCCACCGCCGCACGATCGGCGCCGCGCGGCCGTCCATCCACGAGATCGGGCTGCGCACCGGCCTGCCGCCCGCGTCGCGCAGCCACAGCCCGTCCCCCTGCCCGGTGAGGGCGACGGCGCGCGGGCGCGTGCCGGTCCGCTCGACCACCTCGCGGACCACGGCCGCGACCGTGGACACGACGTCGTCGAGGTCCTGCTCGACCCGCCCGTCGGCGTAGTACTCCAGGTGGGAATGCCTGCTGGCCTCGGCCAGCACCCGGCCTCCGTCGTCGAAGGCGGCGGCCTTGGTCAGCGAAGTTCCGATGTCGACAGCGGTGATCATGTCCGGTTCCCTCGAACCTCGGGGTTGGCGAGATGCGCCTGCGGCTCACCCCGCGCGAAGCGGCCGACCTCGGCCGCGACGATCCCGGCCGCGCGGTGCGCGGTCTGCCGCGTGGCCCCGGCCAGGTGCGGAGTGGTGATGACGTTGGGGGCGTTGTGCAGCGGCCAGTCGGCTGGCGGCGGTTCCACGTCGTAGACGTCCAGCGCCAGCGCGCCGAGCTTGCCGGAGCGCAGCAGCCCCGGCAGCGGGGTGTAGTCGAGCAGCCCGCCGCGGGCGGTGTTGACCAGCACGGCCCCCTCGGGAAGCAGGTCGAGCTTGTCCGCGTCCAGCAGGTTCCTGGTCTCCGGGGTGAGCCTGGCGTGCAGGCTCACCACCGAGCAGCGCGGCAGCATGCTGTCCAGGTCCACCGGTTCGACACCGTCGGCGCGGAGCCGGTCCGGGTCGGTGTAGGGATCGGCGACCAGCACCTCGGCCCCGAAGGCGCGCAGCACCCGAGCCACCCTGCTGCCGATGGCCCCGTAGCCGACGAGACCGACCGTGCCGCCCTCCAGCTCGACCCCGGCCTCGGGGTAGGCGTAGAAGTCACCGCGCCAGTTCCCCTTCTTGAGCTCGGAGTCCGAGTCGGGGATGCGGCGCAGCGCGGCGAGGATCATGCCGACCGCGTACTCGGCGGCAGCGGCGGCGTTGCGCCCCGGGGCGTAGGTGACCGCGACCCCGGCCTCGGTGGCCGCTGCCAGGTCGACGTTGATCGGACCTCCCCGGCACACGGACACCAGTTCGAGTCGGGGGGCCGCCGCGAACACCCGCTCGGTGAACGGCCCCATCTGCGTGACGCAGGCCGTGGCGCCCTCGACGGCCTCGATGACCTGCTCCTCGCTTCCGCTGGCCTCCTCGACCCCGCCGATCGGGCCGAAGGGCTCCACCGGCCAGGGCAGCTTGAGCTTGGCGACCTCCGGGTCCTGCTTCCCGGACCCCTCCAGTTCGGACCGCAGTGCCGACTCGAGCAGGTCGGGACCGACGAAGTGGTCCCCCGCAGCCAAAACGCGCACGATCGATTCCCCGTCTCTGATGATGCTTCGTCAGGTGTGTTCGTTCGGTTGTCCGAGCCGGGCATTTCCTCGGCGCCTGCGCCGAAACGCCACCTACGCAATCGGCGCCGCCGCGGGTTCTCTCGTGGTGCTCTCGCGAGGAAGGCCCGACGTTGTGTAGGTGGCTACCCGATGTCGGGCCTACCGGAGCGAGAGCCCGCGAGAGGTTCCGCCACCCGCACCGCCACGCAGACCGAGCCACCGACCCTCTGTTCAGTGCTGGTGTTCGTAGTGAGTTATGTGCGCGACCTTCTCGGCGCTGGCTGAGGCCGGATCGAAGGAGTAGCCCAACCACTCGTCGACCAGGCGTTTGGCCAGCTCGGGTCCCACAACCCTGGACCCCATGGTCAGCACCTGGCAATCGTTCGACTTGATCGAACGCTCCACCGAGTAGGAGTCGTGCGCGACGGTGGCGCGCACTCCCCCCACCTTGTTGGCCGAGATGCACATGCCGATCCCCGTGCCGCAGATCAGCACGCCCCGCTCGGCATCACCGGCCGCCACCGCCTCGGCGGCGGTCAGCCCGAGGCGGGGGTAGGCGCGGTCGTCGGAGGCGTCGTGCACGCCGTAGTCCAGCACCTCGCCGACCCGCTCGTCGGCCCTCAGCTGTTCGGCGATCAGCTGCTTGAGCTCGAAGCCCGCGTCGTCCGCGGCGAGCGCAACGGTGACTGTCATTTTCGATTCCCCTCTCGTCGGGAGAGTGCGCGGCTCGGTTCGCTCGGGCGGTTCCGTGGGACCACCCCGGTCAGGCGGCCCGCGCGCAGGCCCCGTCGGCCAGCTCCGCGGCGGCCGCTTCCAGAAGCAGGGCCAGCGAGGTGGCCCCCGGATCGGGCGTTCCCCGGTCCCTGGCACCGAGCCGGGAGGCGCGTCCGCGCGCGGAGGCGAGCTCGGCGGTCCCCTCGGCGGCCTTGCTCGCCACCCGCGCCGAGGAGGTCAGCGCCTCGGCCGGGGCCGTTCCGGACTCGGCCTGCTCCACCAGCGCGTCGCGGAAGGGCTCCAGCGCGTCGAGCAGCGTCTTGTCCCCGCGGCTCGCCCCGCCGAGCTCGGCGACGGCGGAGCAGGCCCCGCTCACCGCCTCGGCCAGCGCCGCGGTGTCCACCCGCCCCTCGTGGGCGCGCAGCCCGGCCCCGGTCTGGCTCAGCAGCGCACCGTAGAGCGCTCCCGAGGCCCCGCCCGCCGCGTCGGCCAGCGCCGTCCCCGCCGCCAGCAGCGCGTCACCGATCGAGCCCGCGTCGTCCGGGCGGCTGCCCGCGGAGTCGGCCGCGCGCACGGCCGCGCGCAGCCCGCGCACGATGCCCTGCCCGTGGTCCCCGTCCCCGGCGACCGCGTCCAGCCGCCCGAGCTCCTCCTCGGCGGCCGAGACGCGTTCCAGCGCCGCGTTCAGCAGGGCGTGCACCACGCCCCCGCGGCTCTCGTGCCGCTGCTCGGTCTCCGGCGTCCCCGCCTCGTCCGCCCCGCCGAGCTCCGCTCCGGGGGCGAGCGGGTTGAGCGGGCGGAACCCGGGGGTGTCGCAGTCGGCGTCGTAGAGCTCGGCGAGCTCGTCGTCCAGCGCCAGCAGCGACAGCGAGAGCCCGGCCATGTCCAGCGAGGTCACGAACTCGCCCACCTCGGGCCGGTGCGGGCGCAGCCCGGCGGCGCGCAGGCGCCGCTCGATCGCCGGGTAGCAGGCGAACATCTCCTCGTACTTGGTGCGGCCAAGGCCGTTGAGCAGCACGGCCACCCGTTCGGTTCCGGCGGGCAGCTCGGCGACCAGCTTGTCCACCAGCTCGGCGGCCAGCGCCTCGGCCCCCATGGCGTCGGCTCCCCGCGCGCCGGGCTCGCCGTGGATGCCCAGGCCCAGCTCCACCCGCCCCGGGTCGACGGTGAACAGCGGCTCGGACTTGCCGGGCAGGGTGCACCCGCCGAAGGCGGCCCCGTAGGTGCGGGTGCGCTCGTTGGTCCTGCGCGCCACGGCCGCGACCGCGTCCAGGTCGTCGCCGCGCTCGGCGGCGGCACCGGCCGTCTTGAACACGAAGAAGTCACCGGCCACGCCGCGCCGCTCGGCCGCGTCCTCGGCGCTGCCGCTGGCGATGTCGTCGGTGACCAGCACGGTCCTGCTGTCGATCCCCTCGGCCGCCAGCCTGCGCGCGGCCAGCCCGAAGTGCATCACGTCGCCGGCGTAGTTGCCGTAGCCGAACAGCACCCCGGCGCCGCCGTCGGCCGCGCGCGCCGTGCGGTAGACCTGTTCCGCACTGGGGCTGGTGAACACGTCCCCGATCACCGCCGCGTCGGCCAGCCCGGGGCCGACCAGCCCGGCGAAGGCCGGGTAGTGCCCGCAGCCGCCGCCGATGATCACCGAGACCTTGCCCTCGCGGGGCGCGTGCCGCCCCACCACTCCGTACGCTCCGGGCACACGGGCCACGGATCTTCCGTAGGCGGTGACGAACCCTTCCAGCCAGGACTCCTTGAAGGAGTCACCGTCGATCAGTCCGGTCATCAGGCACCTTCGCTTTCGATCACCGGTGCGGACAGCATGGACAGCAGGGTGCGCCGGACGTGGGACAGCGAATCGGCCACGACGGTGGCCGACTCGACGGCGTCCGGCTTGGGCGGGTACTCGGGGTTGGGGATGGCCACCACGCTCATCCCGGCCGCGTGAGCAGCCCGGATGCCGTTGCTGGAGTCCTCCACGGCCGCGCACTCGGCTCCGGTGCGTCCGAGTCGTGCGGCTGCTTCGGCGTACACGTCGGGGCTGGGTTTGCCCCTGGGGACCTCGGCGCTGGACACGGTGGCCGCGAAGTGGTCCGCGAGCCCGTTGCGGTCGAGCACGGCGTCTATGAGCCGCCGCGCCGCCGAGGAGGCCAGCGCGATCGGGGCCACCGCGCTGACCTGGGTGACCATCTCGCGCGCCCCGTCGAGCAGTTGGATCTCGCCGGCGTCCAGCGCGGCGATCATGTCGTCGACGACGGCCCGTTCGACCTCCGAGGCGGGTTCCGGCTCCCCGCACACCCGAGCGAGGTAGGCCGACCACTCCGGCGAGCTCATGCCCTGCACCGTCGCGGTGTCGGCCGAGCTCCACTCGTGTCCGTGGCGGGCGGAGTAGCGGCTCCACATCCGTTCCCAGAGGTGTTCGCTCTCCACCAGCACGCCGTCCATGTCGAACACGACCGCTCGCAGCCGGTCCGTCGACCGCGGCTCGGTTACCTGGCTGACCGTCATGCGCCGTCCTTTCACAAGCTTGAGGTTAAATTAACGACACACACTTTATATGTCCAGAGCCCGCGTTAACCTCACCCGAGCAGCGCAGCGCCACCCCGAAGATCCAGAAGGCCTTCACCAGGATATACGGGTTCAACATGCGAAAACTTCGGATTAACACCTTGCGCGTGAAAGTAACTAGATGCATGATGCTCGCTTAACACCGGCGATGACGCGCATCACAACTCCCGATGGCCCATCCGCCGCGTACACGGGCCACCCGCGTGGTGAACCCGGCATCATCAGTCGCTTCGGAGGCGGGAACATTGGCACAGCAGCCACCAGGCGCGGCGAGCGCGGAAGCCGCGCCGGACAACCGGCCCTGGTTGGAGAGAATAGGCATCCCCAAGCCGCTGTTCTGGGGATTCGTCGGCGTGCTGATCTTCATGATCGGCGACGGTGTGGAGATCACCTACCTGACCGACTACCTGCAGCGCCCCGAGGGCGGCGGGCTGGAGGGCTCCCAGGCGACGTTCGCGACGGTGACCGTTTACGGGCTCGCCGTGATGATCGCCTCGTGGTTCTCCGGAACGCTGTCGTCCATCTGGGGCCCGCGCTACGTGATGTGGCTCGGCGCGGCCTGGTGGATCGTCTTCGAGATCCTCTTCCTGTTCGTCGCGGTGCCCACCCACAGCTACGCCCTGATCGTGACGATCTACGGCATACGCGGGTTCGCCTACCCGCTGTTCTCCTACGCCTTCCTCGTCTGGGCCCAGGTCGCCAGCCCCGTGCACATGCGCGGCTCGGTCGCAGGCTGGTTCTGGTTCGTGTTCACCGGCGGGCTGCCCACCCTCGGCGCGGCGGTGGCCGCGCTGGCCATCGGGCCGTTCGGCATGAGCCTGCACGCCACGCTGGTGCTGTCGCTGGTGCTGGTCGCCCTCGGCAGCCTCATCGGCTGCTTCGGCATCCACGAACCGCACGGCACCAAGCCGATCGCCGACGAGAGCGTGACCAACCCGCGCAGCCCCAAGCGCCTGCTGGAGGGCGTCGACATCCTCTGGCGGGACAAGCGGACCCTGGCGGGCGGGCTGACCAGGATCGTCAACACCGCGCCCGAGTTCGGCTTCTTCGCGATGTTCCCCTTCGTCTTCGGGCCGGAGACCCCGGGCGGCGGTTTCCTCAGCACTTCCGAGGTGGCCGCGCTGAGCAGCATCACCTACGCCGCGAACATCGCGGCCAACCTGGGCTTCGGGGTGCTCGGCGACTACTTCGGCTGGCGGCGCACCGTCACCTGGTTCGGCTGCGTCGGGTGCGCGATAGCCACTCCGCTGTGGTACTTCGCCGCCGTCGGTTCGCAGAGCTTCGCGGTCGCCTCCGTGCTCGGCGCGGTCTACGGCGTCCTGCTGGCGGGCTTCGTGCCGCTGTCGGCGCTGATGCCCTCGATGGTCTCCACCAAGGACAAGGGCTCCTCGCTGGCGGTGCTGAACTTCGGCGCGGGCGGTGCCGCCTTCCTCGGCCCGGTGACGGTCTACCTCGTGCACCCGGTGCTCGGCGGCGGCGGTGTCGCGATCACCTTCGCGCTGATGTACGTGGTGGTGGCCGTGCTGTCCAGCTACGTCAAGGACCCCAGTGACCCGGGCGAGGCCAGGGCCGAACGAGGGGTTCCGGACGACGCTCCGACGAAAACGGCCACGACCTGAGCAGGCCGGCGGCGAGAATCCCGCCGGGGACGCACCGCACGCAGCCACCGAGGGACCCGCGCGACTGGAGAACGCGATGAGCAACGAGGACTTCGCACTGCACGGCAACACCGCCCTGGTCACGGGAGGCGGCCGGGGGATCGGGCTGAACATCGCACGGGCCCTGGCCGAGCACGGGGCCGAGGTGGTGATCGGCGAGATCGACGAGGAGAACGGCAAGCTCGCAGCGGAGCAGGTCGGCGGCGAGTTCGTCCACCTCGACGTGACCGACTCCTCCCGGGTGGCCGAGGTCGTGCGGGACGTCGTCGACGAGCGCGGCTCGCTGGACGTCTCGGTGCACAACGCCGGGATGGTGCGCAACGAGAACGCCGAGGACACCACCGACGAGTCCTGGCGGGACGTACTGCGGCTCAACCTCGACGGGGTGTTCTACTGCTGCCGCGAGGTCGGGAAGGCCATGCTGGACCAGGGGCGCGGTTCCATCGTCAACATCGCCTCCATGTCCGGCATGGTCTCCAACCACCCGCAGGCGCAGGTCTCGTACAACACCTCCAAGGCCGGGGTGATCACGATGACCAAGTCGCTGGCGGGCGAGTGGGCCGACCGCGGGGTGCGCGTCAACGCGATCTCGCCCGGCTACATCGGGACCGACCTGCTCCAGGGGGTCCAGCGAACCCAGCCGGAGTGGTACTCCTCCTGGCTGGAGCAGACCCCGATGGGGCGGGTCGGCAAGCCCTCCGAGCTGGGGCCGCTGGCCGTCTACCTCGCCTCGAACGCCAGCAGCTTCATGACCGGCAGCAACGTGGTGATAGACGGTGGGTTCACCTCGTGGTGACCGCGGGAGAGTGCGCGGGTCGATCTGCTCGGGTGGTGTTCCCGGTTTTGCCCAGAACTGACCCCCGGACGAGATCCTCCGGGACGCGGTGCCCATCGCCCCCTCCCCGCCCTCGACACGACGAACGGGAGCCATGAACGAATCCGACTCCGCGCCCGCCCCCGTCGAGCTGGTGCTGCTCGACGTGGGCGGGCCGATCTACGACGACGCCGTGTACCGCGACGCGCTGCTGCGCGCCACCCGCGAACTCGCCGAGCGCGAAGTGGACGAAGCCGAGTTCCTGCGGGTCTACGACGCGCAGCGGCAGCGCCAGCGGGGTTCGCTGCGCACGGCGATGGTCGAGCACTTCCTCACCGCGGAGCGCAGGAAGGAACTGTCCGATCTGGCCGAAAGCCACTGGGAGTACCCGCCCGGGGCGCTGCACCCCGACGTGCTGCCCGTCCTGCGGCGGCTGTCCGCGCGCTACCGCCTGGCGGTGGTGGCCAACCAGCGAAGGCTGGTGGCCGAGGCGCTGCACCGCGACGGGATCGACCAGCACATCGACGTGTGGGCGATCTCGGAGGTCGTGGGGGCGGAGAAACCCGACCCCGCGATATTCCGGCACGCGCTGGACGAGGCCGGGGTGCCCGCCGAACGCGCGGTGCACGTCGGTAACCGGCTGGACACCGACGTGCGCGGCGCCGCCGCCGTGGGCATTCGCAGCGTGTGGATCACCCGTGGCGAGGCTCCTCCCGAGCCCACCGCCGAGCAGCTCGCCGAGCCGGACGCGGTGATCGGTTCGCTGGACGAGCTGCCCGCGGCGCTGGACGCCCTCCGGGGAGGAGCACCGTGAGCGAGCGAGGAGCACGCGGCGGCTCGGGGGATTCCGAGCCGCTGGTGGCCGGGGTGGACGTGGCCACGGCCGAGGTGCGGGTGCTGGTGCTGGACGCCCGCGGCAGGCGCCGGGCCGCGGCCGCGCAGGACCTGCCCGCGCCCCGCAGGGACGAGACGGGGGCCTCCGAGCAGGACGCCCGCAGCTGGTGGCCCGCGGTACGGGACTGCCTGGCCCGGTGCACGGCCGAGCTCGGACCCGCCGCCGCGGGGATCCGAGCGCTGGCGATCAGCGCCACCTCCGGGACCGTGGCCGCCGTCGACGAGGACGCCGAACCGGTGGCCCCGGCGCTGATGTACGACGACCGGAGCGGATCACGCCAGGCCGAGCTGGCGCGGGAAGCCGGGGCCGCGCGCTGGGCCGAGATCGGGATCACCCCCTCGGCCGCCTCCGGGCTGGCCCACCTGGGGGTGCTGGCCGAGCGGCTCGGCGACTCGGGCGCGCGGTTGCTGCACACCCCGGAGCTGCTCGGCGAGCGGCTGGTCGGTCGCCCGGTGGCCACCGACAGCAGCCACGCGCTGAAGAGCGGCTGGGACCCGGTTCGCGGCCAGTGGGCGCACGAGGCGCTGGAGGCGCTTGGGGTCGCGCGGGAGCGGCTTCCCGAGGTGGTCGAGCCCGCGCGCGGGCTGGGGCGCGTCTGCCCGCGGGCGGCGCGGGAGACGGGGCTGCCGACCTCCTGCGAGGTGCGCTCCGGCATGACCGACGGGTGCGCGGGCCAGCTCGCCGCCGGGGCGGTGCGCGCGGGTCAGGTGGTCACGGTGCTGGGCACGACCCTGGTGCTCAAGGCGGTCTCGCGGGAGCTGGTGCACGACCCGGACGGGGTGGTTTACAGCCACCGGCACCCGGGGGGCGGTTGGCTGCCCGGCGGCGCCTCCAACACCGGCGGCGAGGCACTGGCCGATGTGGACCCCTCACGGCTGGGTGAGCTGGACGGGGCGGCCTCCGCGCGGGGGCCTGCCGGCGCGGTCTGCTACCCGCTGCGGCGCGGTGGCGAGCGCTTCCCGTTCCGCTCCGAGGGGGCGCGCGGTTTCCTGCTGGGCGATCCCGACGAGGTGGAGCTGCACCGGGCGCGGCTGGAGGGGGTGGCCTTCTGCGAGAAGCTCGCGCTGGACAGGCTGGCCCGGCTGGGGGTGGAGGTGACCGGGCCGGTGCGCACCGTCGGCGGCGGGGCGCGCAGCGAGCTGTGGTGCCGGGTGCGCGCCTCGGTGCTGGGGCGGCCCGTGCTGCGCCTGCGCGGCGCGGAGACCTCGCTGGGGGCCGCGCTGCTGGCAGCGAGCGGGACCGTGCACGCGGATCCGGCCGGCGCGGCCGAGGAGATGGTCCCGCGGGGCGAGCTGGTGGAGCCCGCCGAGCGGGAGGTCGCCGCGCTGGCCGAGAACTACCGAGTCTTCCGCGCCGAGCTGGTCGAACGCGGCTGGCTGCGCGAGGGGTGAGCGCAGGCGAGCCGGGCGAGCCGGGCGAGCTGGCTCAGCGGGGCTCGCGCACGGGGTTGCTCCGGGTGACGGGACCGGACCCAGCGTCCAGGAGGGACGAGCGGATGCCGCCCCTCGTGCTCCCGAACGCCCCGACGATCGCGCCGCGACTACAGCTTGGTGAGCCCGCCGTCGACCACGTACTGGCTGCCCGTGACGTAGGAGGCGTCGTCGGACAGCAGGAACAGCGCGACAGCGGCGGCCTCCTCGGCCGTGCCGATGCGGCCGAGCGGAACCCTGCCGAGTACGTCCCGCTCGAACGACTCGCGGAAGTCCTCGCCCATGAACCCGCGAAAATCGGTGTCGATCGCGCCGGGGACGAGGACGTTGACGCGCACTCCCCGCGCGGCCAGCGCCGTGGCCCAACCGCGCGCCGCTGCCACGAGCGCTCCCTTCGTGGCCGCGTAGACGCTGGCCACACCGCCCCCTTCGTAGGTGCCCGTCGAGGAGCTGACCACCACCGAAGCGCCGTCGTTGAGGTGCTCGGCCAGCCGCGCCAGCTGCAGCACCGGCCCGCGCACGTTGGTGGCCATCATCCGGTCGAAGAACTCGGCGTCGACCTCGTCGACCCCGGAAACCCGCGCGTAGCCCGCGTTGAGCCACAGCCCGTCCAGCCCGCCGCACTCGGCCACCTCGGAGACCAGGGCCTCGGCCGAGTCCAGCTCGGCCGCGTCGTTGGTCAGCACTCGGGCTCCCGGCAACTCCTCCCCGACCGTCGCAACCCGGTGCGGAGTGGCGCCGGTCAGTATCAGTCTCCCCTCCTCCGCGGCGATCCGCCGCGCTCCGGCCCACCCGATCCCGCTGGTTCCGCCGGTGATCAGCACTCTCTTTCCCGTGAACCTGGCCATCGTCGCTTTCGCTCCCATTGTTCGCACGTCGCTGATTTCGGAAGTGACGCTAAGACCTGGAGCGCGCTCCAGATCAACGATTAATCTGTTCCTCATGGCTGCCGAGAAGGCACGAAGCAGCACGCTGGGGATCGGCGAGGTGGCGGAGCGCACCGGGCTGAGCGTGTACACCCTGCGCTTCTACGAGCGGCGAGGTCTGCTGCTCTCACCCGTGCACCGCACCTCCGGCGGGCGACGCCGCTACCACCAGGAGGACGTGGACTGGCTGCGGATCTGCACCAGGCTGCGGAGTTCCGGGATGTCACTGGAACGGCTGCGCGAGTTCACCGAGCTGGTGCGCCAGGGCCCCGGCAACGAGCAGCAACGGCTGGCCCTGCTGCACGAGCACCGGGAGCACGTCCGGGCGCGGATCACCGAGCTGCGGGAGTGCCTCGACCTGATCACTTGGAAGACGGACATCTACGAGCAGCACGTGAACCGGGGGACGGCCCGCGGAGTCTGGGACCCCATCGCGGAGAGCTCCCCTCCGGGTGACGGGACCGGGGATTCCGGCTGAACGGCCCACGGGCCGGCCGGGAGATGGGAGGCTGTGCGACGGCACGAGCGTCCACTGAAGACGGAGCGACGCCCGGGAGCACTGCCGAGAGCGCGGGAGGTGCGGAAATGGAGGCCCTGTCGTTCGTCGGGAGCGCGCTGCTGGTCCTCGGCGGGATCCTGTGGGCGGTGGGGGCGATCGCGCGCGGCTCGGCGCGGAGTTCCGCTGAGCACGACCTGGCCGTGCGCCTGATCCCGGTGGAGCACGAGACCCGCGAGGTCGTCACCGAGCTGCTCCGGCGCGGCAACAACGTGCGGGCGGTGTCCCGCCTGCGGCGCGCCACCGGAGTCCCCCTGACGCGGGCGCGCGTCCTGGCCAGGAGCATGGCGGGCGGAACCGTCCCACCCGCGAACCACTCCGAGTCCCGGGAGCTGCTCCGCGCGCAGCGCCCCGAGCTCGTCGCCGAGACCGAGCGAGTCCACGAGCAGCACGGGCGCTACGCGGCCATCCGCCACCTACGCCGTCACCTCCCCGTGGGGCTCGCCGCGGGGAACCAGCTGGTCCGCGGGCGGCACGGCTGAGCGAGTCCCCGCGGAGCACCACCCCGCTGATCCGTCGCGCATCGTGCCGCGGCACGATGCGGGCGGCCCGCACTGAGAGCTTTCCGGGAGCATTTTCCACAGAAAACGACCACTTCCGTGCTGTCGAGGATTGCGTCATACTGCGCAGCACGGAAGCTGAGCCGCCGCACTGACCAAGCACAGCGGAGTGTTCTCACAACGAACGCGTTTTCTTCACGGAACGAAACCAGGCGTGATGGGCCGTGTTTCCAGTTGCAGGCAAAACTGGAGGGCCGGCCGGGCCCGGTGGCGCCCCGGAGGACGAAGCGCAGGACCCGGACCCCCGCCCGCGCGGGACGCGGGGACTCCGCAACGGGGACCGCGCGGCCGGGCACCACCAGCGGCGCCCACCACCAGCGGCGGGCGTCGAGCACCGCGCTCGAGGCCGACCGCCTCAGCTGAGCACCCGCCCCGCTCCGGAGCGACTCCCCCGGAGCGCGACTCCCGGGGCGGAACAACCCCCACCCCTCCCGGAACGGCGCGGAGAAGTTACCCGTGCCACAATCGCGGCGACGACGCGCAATTCCCGCCCGCGAATCGCGGGAAAAGTAAAGCTTGCCTTCGTTAAACAAGGCTCACCTATTTTAGGAAAGTCAAAACTACTTGAGGCGAACCTGAATAAAAGCCCTCTTCCGCGGAATGTGTATATTCGTGGCATGACCACGACGGAGCAACGAGGCGAAAACCAGGAAAGCAAGTTCCACCTGTTGCTGCAGCAGCAGGTGCGCAGCGAGTTCAACGCCTCACAGCAGTACATCGCGCTGGCTGTGTGGTTCGACAAGAACGATCTCCCCAGGCTGGCCGCGCACTTCTACAAGCAGGCCCTGGAGGAGCGCAACCACGGAATGATGATCGTCAAGTTCCTGATGGACAACGACATTTCCGTGAGCATTCCGTCCGTCGACGAGGTGCGCAACGAATTCGACGAGGCCCGCGAGCTCGTGGCCCTGGCGCTGTCCCAGGAGCGCGAGGTCACCGCGGAGATCGAGACCCTCGCCAAGACCGCCCGCTCCGAGGACGACTACATCGGCGAGCAGTTCATGCAGTGGTTCCTCAAGGAGCAGGTCGAGGAGGTCGCGCAGATGTCCACGCTGCTGAACGTGATCGACCGCGCCGAGGGCAACCTGTTCGAGGTGGAGAACTTCCTCGCCCGCGAGCAGGTCGGCGACGAGGGTGCCGACCCCTCCGCGCCCGAGGCCGCGGGCGGCGCCCTCTGAGAAAGACCGTGAGCGGCGCCCCACATCGGCAGGACGCCGCCCGAGACTCCGGTGGGCACCCCGGCGCGGAGCCGGGGTGCCGGAGCTCGCCGGAGTTCCGTCAGCTCCGGTAGCTCAGCCCGTAGCCGTAGGGATACAGCGGATCCTTGCCGTCGCCCTTGTTGATCGGCTGCTGATCGTAGGAGCGCATCCAGGACACCGGGAGCTTGCCGGTGGGGTTGTGCTTGCCGAACAGCACGTCGGCCACTCCACCGCCCTGGGTGCCGGGCAACCAGGAGGCCAGCAGCGCGTTCCAGTCGTCGACGTGCTCGGAAACGTCCACCGGACGCCCGGACACCGTCACCACGGCCACCGGGATCCCG
Source organism: Actinopolyspora sp. BKK2 (assembly GCF_011291845.1). Taxonomy (NCBI): domain Bacteria; kingdom Bacillati; phylum Actinomycetota; class Actinomycetes; order Actinopolysporales; family Actinopolysporaceae; genus Actinopolyspora; species Actinopolyspora sp. BKK2. The sequence goes on from NZ_JAANTE010000009.1 coordinate 88,439, forward strand.
GCGGAACGCAGCTTGGCGATCGTGTTCAGGTCCTGCTCGCTGATCCGCACCCCGTTGGGGCGGTCGCCCTCGTACTCGGCGTAGGGCTTCTCGCCGACCACCGCGACCGCGGCGTCGTAGCTGCCGTCGACGCCGTCACCCTGCTCGTCGTAGGTGACCTTCGAGTTCGACACCTGCCGGATCCCCTCGAGGATCGTCGTCCCCTCGGTGATGTCACCGCTGGAACCCTGCCAGCTGATGGTCCAGCCACCGCTCTGGTTGCCGATGTCGTCGGCGTTGGAACCGGCCACGAACACCTCGTCCTTCTCGGGCGACAGCGGCAGCACCCCGTCGTTCTCCAGCAGCGTCTGCGACTCGCGGACCGCCTGGCGCGCCAGGGCCCTGTGCTCGTCACTGCCCACGGTGGACAGCAGATCGCGCTGGGCGAAGGGGTGCTCGAACAGCCCCATCTCGAACTTCTTGGTCAGGATGCGGGAGGTGGCGTCGTCGATGCGCCGCATCGGGATGTTGCCCGCCTCCACCTCCTGACGCAGCAGCCGCAGGAACTTGGCGTGGTCGGAGGACAGCATGATCATGTCCAGCCCGGCGTTGACCGACCTGCGCACCTCGGAGGCGGTCAGCGTCGAGTCGTCCCCGTCGAGCTGGTGCAACGCGTCGTAGTCGGAGATCACGATGCCGTCGAAGCCCAGCTCCCGCTTGAGCACGTCCTGGACCAGGTACTTCTGGGCGTGCATCTTCGCGCCGTTCCAGCTGCTGTAGGAGACCATCACCGAGGCGACGTCACGCTTGACCGCCTTGCGGAAGGGCTTGAGGTGGATCTTGCGCAGCTCGCGCTCGCTGAGCTGCGTGTTCCCCTGGTCCTGCCCGCCGGTGGTCCCACCGTCGCCCACGTAGTGCTTGGCCGTGGCCATGATCGAGGTCGGGTCCCCGCCGAGCTGCTTGCCCTGATAACCGGTGATCTCCCTGGTCATCTTCTTGGGCAGCTCCGGGGTCTCGCCGAAGGCCTCGTAAGTGCGGCCCCAGCGGTCGTCCCTGGCCACGCACACGCACGGGGAGAACGTCCAGTCGATGCCGGTAGCGGCGACCTCCTCGGCCGTGGCCGCACCGATCCGTTGGACCAGCTTCGGGTCGTCCGCGGCGCCCAGCCCGATGTTGTGCGGGAAGACCGTCGCCCCGCGCAGGTTGTTGTGCCCGTGCACGGCGTCCACCCCGTACAGCAGCGGGATTCCCAGCCGCGTGTCCAGGGCCGCGCGCTGGTAGCGGTCGTACATGTCGGCCCACGCCTCGGGCGTGTTCGACTCCGGCGTCGAGCCGCCGCCGCTGAGCACCGAACCGATGCGGTTGTCCGCCACCTCGGCCGGGCCAGCCGCGTCCCGCTCGATCTGGACCATCTGGCCGATCTTGTCCCGCAGCGACATCCGCGACATCAGATCGTCCACCCGCTGCTGCACGGGCAGGGACGGGTCCTGGTAGTCGGCCCGCGACGTCCCCGCCGAAGCGGGCGCCAGCCCCGCGGTCAGCAGCGTGACCACGGCCAGGCCCGCCACCGACGGGAACAGGCGACGTAAGCGACTTCCGGTCGCTCGATACGTCATGAGAACTCCTCACAGTTCTGCGAACGTGTGGTGTGTAGCACAGTCGCAGCATGAATGTGAGCGTTCTCGTTACCAAGCGTCCGAAAAGCGGCATCGGCTTACTCCATTCAGATCCCCCACCCGGGCGAGAATCCGAACCCGTTCACCGCAGCAAGCCGCTTTCCCGGGGAAACGCCGCGGAGCTCCGGAAGCGGCCCCGCCACCCGACGGGACCGCACCACGCGATCCCGGCGCTCACCGGACGGTGATCTGCCTGCCGCGCAGCCCGTCCCTGGCACGTCGCTCGTCCGCGTCCAACGACCGCTCGTCCAACGAGGCCAACGCCTCGTCCAACCGGCGGCCCAGCGCGGCGGCGGGCTCGGCCCACTCGTCCGGGTGCTTCTCCCGGTCCAGGTCCCACACCGGAACCAGCAGGCCGTGCGCGCGGAACGAACCTGCGTAGCGGCTGTCCTCCCCCAGCGCCAGCTCACCGCGGGCGGAGAGCCGCGCGAGCGCCGAAATCAACTTCTCCTCCGGCTCGGGCCGCACCCAGCGCAGGTGCGCGCGGTCGGTGGCGTCCACCCAGTACGCCGCGTGCACGCCCTCGACCTCCAGGCGCTGCGTCGGCATGATCGCCGAGTTCGCCCGCTCCAGCGACATCGCGACCTCGCCGGTGGCCTCGACCCCCTCGGGCATCCACCAGGAGAAGTCCTCGTGCACCTGGACGTCCAGGTGCGCCTCCGGATCCAGCAGGTCCTGCAACCGCGTCGGAACGCTGCCCGCCGGCGCGTCCTCCGGGCCGACCACGGCCAGGGACTCACCGGGCTCGGCCGTGCGCACCCACTCCACGGCCCGCGCCAGATCCCTGCTCACGTCACCGGACTTGGTCTGCACCTGCAAACCGACGAAGGCCACCCCGTCGGTGCGCACCAGCGCCGCCGCTGCCATCGGCAGCACCGTGGCCAGCTGGACCTCCTCGCTCCCGGAGGCCAGCGGCAGCCGCGCCGTGGCCGAGGGCACGAACTCACGCAGCGCGACCAGCTCGCACTCCGCCGCCAAGCCCTCGAACGGGCGGGTGACCTTGACCTTGGCCGCTCCCCCGGAAGCACCGTGGCAGGCCTTGTACCGCTTGCCGGAACCACAGGGGCACGGCTGCCTGCGTCCGACCACCGGAACGTCCTCGGCCGGTTCCTGCTCCGACGCGGTTCGTTTACTCAAGATCGCTCTCCTTGGCGCGTTCAGCTCCGCGAGCCGCAACGGCACGCCCACGAACGCCGCGTGCCGACCGACTCACCGAGTTCTTCTGTTCAGGTCGATCAGGGGGCCGCTCCGGTGATGAGCTTCGGCGCAGGCAGCGTCGAAGCACCACGCCGAATCGTCAACGCGGCAGGAAGGCATCAGCGAATTCCTCCCGCAGAAGAGTGAAGCCCCCACCGGGAAACCCGACGCGCGGGCGCACCGGCGTCACCTTCGAATCCGGGCGACGCTATCGAACACCGCCCCGACCGGCGCAGCCGGGCAGCCCGACCAGGAACGGAGCGAACCCCGCTCCTCCCAGTCACCGCACGGCGTGCGGCGGGCGAGCCGCGCGCGGCGGCACCGGAGCACCCCGCACCCGCAGCACCCGCCTGGTCCGCAGAGCGGTCGGATCCGGCGGAACGAGCAGCCGAGTGCACCGCTTGACCACGCGCACCGAGACCACGGCCACCACCACGAGCAGCACGTCCGAGAAGGCGTGCAGCAGCACCCCGTCGGCCAGGGCCTGGACACCGTCCCGCAGCCCCCACAGCATCGTCACCCAGCCGACCAGCAGGCAGCAGCCCCAGCACACCCACCAGAACCGGACCAACCGCGAAGGAACGGGTCGCACGCCCGCCACGGACTCCCCCGAACCGCGCAGCGCCGCGTCCTCCAGCTCGGCCAGCACCGAGCCGGGGACGAAGAGGTTCACCCCGGGGATCAGCACGCCCAGCACCACCTGCCAGTCCGCGCGGGCGGGGCTCAACCCGGCCCGCTCGTGGGCGTAGGAGCGGGCCCGCAGCGCCCACAGCACCCCGACCACCGCGCTCAGCAGCCCGAACAACCAGGTCATGATGCCGACCGTTGCCACGAGCGCGTCCGAGACGGCCAGCGTGGTGCGGCCCAGCGCCCCCGAACGGCTCCACAGCAGCAGCACGTAGCGCCACGACTCCGCCCCCGCGGCCAGCACCCCGAGCACCGCGGTGATCCAGAGGGTCGAGACGGCCGTCCCCGACAGGGCGGCCACGCGCTCCGCCGGATCCGCGCGCCGCGCCTCCGGCAGCGAGAGCGGCCAGCGCCAGGTCAGCGGGGGAAAACCCCAGCGCGGCGGGGCCGGGTAGGCCGGCGGCCCGGTGTAAGGGGGACGCGGCCGGGCGCGCCGCCGCACCTTCGGACCCCCCGGTGGAGTGGCCGTCCACTCCACCGGGGGCCCGGACCGCGGAGGAGGGCCCGTCACAGCACCTGGGGTTCCGCGTCGGGGTCGTCGGCCACGACCGGACGACCGATGGACGACCAGCCGTTCATCCCCCGGTCCACGTTGACCGCGTCCCAACCGCTGGCGTTCAGATAAGCGGTCACCTTGGACGAGCGGCCACCCGACCGGCAGATCACGTAGAGCTGGTCCACCTCGGGAATCTCGTCGAGCCGCTGCGGGATCTCGTTCATCGGGATGTGCACCGCGCCCGGCGCGTGCCCCGCGTCCCATTCCTCTTGCTCGCGGACGTCGAGCAGGCTGCCCTCGGGAAGCTGCTCCGGCAGCTCCTCGGGCGAGACCGCCGGAACTCGACCATGCATCGGAGTAGTCACACCTCGATGCTGCCACGCCGCGCGCCGAACACGCCCCCCGCAGTCGACGAACCGGACGAACGAACTACCGAGCACGCACCACCGCTCCGGCACGCCGCACCCGGTCAGCTCCGCCGCCTGCGGCGGACCAGGCGGTGCCTGCCACGACCGCCACGGCCGCCCACGGAGCTCCGCTCCGCCACCTCCCCCTGGTCCACGGAGCGGTCCCGGAGGAAACCGAGCCGGTCCGGGGTGTGCATCCGCAGCATCACGCGCCCGGCCGCCGGGGGGACGTTGCGCTCGGTGAGCTTGCTGATCAGCACCGTCACCGCGAAGGCCGCGGGCACGGTGAACGCGGCTGGCTGCAGCAGCACCGCCGACCACCACCCGTACCCGTCACCGAGGAAAGCGCCGGTCAGCACCGCGAGCAGCACCAACCCCCCGCCCACGATCAATCCGGCCATGGCCCCGGCCGCGGTCAACTTGCGCCACCAGATGCCGAGCACCAGCAGCGGGAAGAACGTGGAAGCGGCCATGGCGAAGGCCAGGCCGACGCTCTGCGAGATGTCCCGCCCGATGGAGATCAGCGCCAACGCCACGGGAAGGATGCACGAACCCAGGGCGATCAGGCGGAAGTTCCCGAGCTTTCCGGGGAGCAGGTCGGTGAACAGCACATTGGACACACTCATGACCAGCCCGGAAGAAGCCGACAGGAACGCGGCGAAGGCCCCCGCCGCGGTGATCGCCCCGAGCAGCTCGCCCGGCCACCCCTGCAGCATCTCCGTGGGCAGCAGCAGCACCGCGGCGTCGGTGTTGCCCGTCACCAGCAGCTGCGGCACGTAGAAGCGGGACAGCACCCCCAGAACCGTCGGGAACAGGTAGAAGACCCCGAGCAGCCCCAGCACCACCAACGAGGTGCGCCGCGCCCCCTGCCCGGTCGGGTTGGTGTAGAAGCGCATCAGCACGTGCGGCAACCCCATCGTCCCGAGGAAGGTCGACAGCATCAGGGAGTACGTCTCGAACAGCTCGTACGAGTCACCGCTCTGCGGCAGCAGCCAGGACCGGTTGTCCGGCTCCGCATCGGCCACCGTCGGGACCGCGCTGCCCTGCGGGAAGCGCAGCTCCGAATCGGACCGCACCGAGTGGACCCCCTCGGTGAGGTAAACGCTGTCCCCGGAACCGTCCCCCTCCGAGCCCGCGACCCCGTCCAGCTCCTCCGGACCGGGGCCGGACAGCACGTCCACCCACACCGGCTCGGTGACCCGCAGCCGCACGTCCGTCTCGACCCGCACCGTGGTCGCGCGTTCGAAAGCGGGCGGAACGGGTTCGTCCAGCCCTCTGCGGTGCTGCTCGTCCTGTCCGAGGAAGACGAAGAAGAGCACGAACACGGGCACGCTGATGGCGAAGAGCTTGACGCCGTACTGGAAGGCCTGCACCAGCGTGACCGCACGCATCCCCCCGCTGAGCACCCCGACCAGCACGACGATCGCCACGGCCAGGATCCCGCTCGAGTAGGTGATTCCGGTGACCGTGGACAACGTCACGCCTGCCGCCTGCAGCTGGGGAACCAGGTAGAGCCAGCCGATCAGCACCACCAGGACCGTCGACACGGCACGCACCCGCGTCGAGTCCAGCCGCACCTGCGCGAAATCGGGCAACGTGTAGGCGCCGGAACGGCGCAGCGGCGCGGCCACGAACAGCAGCAGCGCCAAGTACCCCACCGTGTAGCCGATCGGGTACCAGAGAGCCTCGACGCCGTCCTTGAGCAGCATCCCCGCCACCCCGAGGAAGGAGGCCGCCGAGAGGTACTCACCGGCGATGGCGGCAGCGTTGCGCTCCACCCCGACCATGCGGCGGGCCAGCAGGAAGTCCGAAGTGGTCCGCGCTCCGCGCGCCCCCCACATCGCGAGGACGAAGGTGGCGGCAGCCACCAGGGCGACACCGCCGAGGGCCCACGGATTCACCGGTCCACCATGTCCATGAACTCGCGTTCGTGCCGCTCGGCCCTGCGCGTGCCGAGATAACCGATCAGCAGGATGAACGGGAACGGCAACACCCCCAGGAGGAACCAGGGCAGCGGGATGCCGAACAACCGGACCTCGGACAGGACCGGGACGTAGCGCAGCAGCACGGGCAGCGCCCCCAGGAACACCACGCTGACCGCGGCCAGCCACAGCGCGGAGCGCAGCTGGGCCCGAACCAGATTCCGCACCATCGCCTCGCCCATGGTGCTCTGGTTCTCGAGGTCGATGATCGTGCGCGGAACGTCGCGCGAACCGCGCCGGTCGGCCAGCACCACGCGCTTGCGCCGCGGAGCGCGCTGCTGGGGTGCTGAAGATCCCGTGGTCACTACCCCCACCACCTTGTTTATCGAAGTATCCCGCCCAGGTTGACGTAGGTGGTTCCGTGGCGGAACCTCTCGCGGGCTCTCGCTGCGGGTGCCCCGACATCGGGTAGCGACCTACACAACGTCGGGGCCGTCCTCGCGAGAGCACCACGAGAGAACCCGCGGCGGTGCCGGGTGCTCAGGCTCAAAGCGTTTGCGTTGGTGTGACGCCCTGGTTGGGAGTTCCTTGCTTGGGGCCCTTGTCCGGCGGTGCCGGGTGCTCAGGCTCAAAGCGTTTGCGTTGGGCGGTGTCCTTTCTCCGGGAGTTCTTCTCTGGGAGCCCGCCTTGCCCGGCAGGGCCAGGTGCTCAGGCTCAAAGCGTTTGCGTTGGTGTGGCGCCCTGGTTGGGAGTTCCTTGCTTGGGGCCCTTGTCCGGCGGTGCCGGCTGCTCGGGCTCGAAGCGCTTTCGTTGGGCGGTGTCCTTTCTCCGGGAGTTCCTCTTCCGGGGGCCCTGCCCGGCGGTGCCGGGGGCTCGGGTGGTTTTTCGGCGCCGCACGCCGAAGTCGCAACGGCCGACGACTCGACAGCCCCCCGTTCTCGCGGAAGTTGCACGATCCGTCGAAGCGATCATCCAACGCCGACCCCGGTCCGGACAACGGTTCCGCGGTCACTGACGCGGAGAGCGCACCAGCCGGTCCTTGAGCTCGCGGGTGTGCCTGCGGCTGACCGGCAGCTCGCGGATCTCCCGGTACTGCCCTCCGGCGATGAGCACCGAATACCCGGAGGAGGACATGCGCAGCTCGTTTATCAGGTTCAGCGCGACCAGGTAGGACCGGTGAATGCGCACGAACCCGGCGTCCGCCCACTTCTCCTCCAGCTGGGCCAGCGGGATGCGCACCAGGTGCGACCCCTCGTCGGTGTGCAGCCGCGCGTAATCCCCCTGGGCCTCCACCCAGCGCACCTGGGAGCGCTGCACCAGGCGAGTGGTTCCCCCCAGTTCCACGGGGATGACCGAGTGATCGTCGGGCCGCTGCTGCCCCTCGACCTGCTGGCCGCCGGAGCTCAACGCGCGAGCGCCGTCGCCGCCCACCTCCGGCGGAGCCGCTATGCGCTGCACCTTGCGCAGCGCGCGCTCCACCCGCTCGGGGCTGGCCGGTTTCATCACGTAGTCGATGGCGCCCAGGTCGAAGGCCTCCAGCGCGTTCTCGCCGTGCGCGGTGATGAACACCAGGGCGGGCGAGTTCTCGAAGGAGAAGAGCACCCTGGCCAGGTCCATTCCGGTCAGACCCGGCATGGCGACATCGATGAAGACGGCGTCGACCAGCGGCGCGTCGGCGGGACGCCCCTGCAGCTCGGGATTGTCGCTGCGCAGTATCCGCAGCGCCTCGGCCGCGTCGAACGCCGTCAGCACCTTGCCGACGCGCGGGTTCTTCTCGATCATTCCCTGCGTCGTCTCGAGCCCGGGGATCTCGTCGTCGACGATCAGGATGACGAGTCCCGCCCTGCTCGATCCGCCGCTGCCGTTACGACCCTCGGGCGGGCCGCTGATGCGCTGTGGTGTACTCACGGCAAAGCCCAATCCTCCCGCGCTCACCGAACTCACGTCCACGGTCGACCGAGCGCGTCGGAGCGGCGCCCGCGGCGCCACCCGTGAACACCGACCGCGGGTGAAGCGTGTGACTCACCGCATTCAAACTAAGCCCCCGCATTCATGTTTCGCGCGGTGGGTGCACGTGCATTCGCACGATCGTCGCAATCCACCGCGGAAAATCCGGTCCACAGTCGACCACACGCGAACACGCGGTCCCACCCGCGGGGCACCCCGCCCGACCTTCCACCAAACCGTCCTAACTGGATAACTCCGGTCCTCCTCCGCCCAGACCGCACCACCGCGCCCGATCGAGTCGACGTGCCCCGGACGGAAACTCGCAACCAGGGCGTCACCCCAACACAAGCGCTGCGAGCCCGAGCAGTCAGCACCGCCAGACAAGGACTCCCGAACAGGAACTCCCGACCAGCAGGCTCACGCCATCTCAGGCGCTGTGAGCCTGAGCAGTCGGCACCGCCGCGGGTTCTCTCGTGGTGCTCTCGCGAGGAAGGCCCGACGTTGTGTAGGTGGCTACCCGATGTCGGGCCTCCCCGGAGCGAGAGCCCGCGAGAGGTTCCGCCACCCGCACCGCCAAGCAGGGGAAGACGTCGTGAGGCGATCCACTCACAGTCCGAAACGCGCCCACATGCTGCGACTCTCAATCCGATCAAAAGCGGCGTTGACCGCTCCGGCGGCTATCCCGGCGGCACCGCCACCGGGACCCGTCATTCCCAACCGGGCCAGCAGTGGCTTGCGCGGCTCGACGGAGACGAGGTGCGCGTCGGGGAAGCGGTGGGAGACCACCCCGCGCAGGTTGCCCAGACCGTCCACCAGCCCCAGCTCCGCGGCGCGCCGCCCGGTCCAGACCTCACCGGAGAAGAGGTCCTCCTCGGCCTGCGAGATGGCGTCGCCGCGCCGCTGCCGGACCCAGTCGGCGAACTGCTTGTGCAGCTCCTCCTGCATCCCCTGCAGCCACTGGACGTCCTCGGGGTTCTCCGGCCGGAACGGGTCCAGCCGCGACTTGTTCTCCCCGGCCGTGTGGATCCGGCGCTCGATGCCCGCCCGGTGCAGCAGCTCCTCCATGCCGAAGCTCGCGCTGACCACGCCCACCGAGCCCACCATGGAGCTGGCGTGCGCGTAGACCTCGTCCCCGGCGCAGGCCAGCCAGTACCCGCCGGAGGCGGCCACGTCCTCGCAGAAGGCCAGCACGGGGACGTTCTTGCGCTCCGCGAGCTCACGAATCCGCTCGGCCACCAGCGCCGACTGGGTGGCTGCCCCTCCCGGCGAGTTGATCGCCAGCGCGACCGCGGAGGTCCTGTCGAAGGAGAACGCGCGGTTCAGGGCGGAGTCGACCGTCTGCAGCGAGATCGAGGGACGGTTCACCGGGGAGGGCATCGGCGTGATGGGGCCGTGCAGTTTGACGACCGGTACCACGGGGCCCCGCTCGGCCCGCTCGGCGAGTTTGCCCGGCAGCTTCTCCGAGAGCTTGCCGGGAAGCGCCTGGGTGAATTTCTGGGATGACTTCTCACTCATGCTTCCACGTTACTGGCCGTGGAGCCCGCAGCAGTGACACGACCGGGCCAGGAGAACGCGCTGCGCCCCGCTCGGGTCACGCTCCGGAGGGGCGCACGGTCTCCTCCCGCCGCACTTCCTCCACGACGTCCCGCTCGGCGGCTTCCACTCCGGCGAGCTCCACGGGATCGCTCCCCTGAGCGGGGCTGTTCTCCTGATCGGCCGCGGCTTCCGGCTCGGCCGCGGTATCCGCGGGGGCGGCGTCCTGCGCGGGGGCGGCGTCCCACCCGGCCACGGACTCCTCGGTCGCGGCGTGCTCGGGCACGGCCTCCGCGGAGGGGGCGGACTCCTCCGCGGACTCGGCGGGTGGCGGGGGTTCCGGGCAGTCCGCCTCCTCGAAGGGCTGGGAGGACAAGGGCTGGACCCCGGGGGCGAACTTCGGCACCCGCATGATCACCTTCATGCCCGCGCCCTGCTCGGTCTCCACCACCAGCCCGTAGTCGTTGCCGAAGGTCGCGCGCATCCGGTCGTTGACGTTGCCGAGGCCGACGTGCGAGCCGTCGGTGTGGCTGCCCTCGAGCTCCTCCTCCAGCTGCTGCGGATCCATACCGATGCCGTCGTCGTCCACGCTGATCAGCGCCTCGCTGCCGTTGTCCTCCGCGAAGACGGAGACCGTTCCACCACCGGGCTTCTTCGCCAGTCCGTGGCGGACCGCGTTCTCCACCAGCGGCTGCAGCGCCAGGAACGGCAGCACCACCGGAAGGACCTCGGGGGCTATCTTGAGCTGGACCTTCAGGCGCTCGGGCCCGAACCGGGCGCTCTCCAGCATCAGGTAGCGGTCTATGTTGCGGATCTCCTCGGCCAGGGTCGTGTACATCTCGTTGGACCGGAACGAATACCTGGTGAAGTCCGCGAACTCGGTGATCAGCTCCGTGGCCTGGTCCGGATCGGTGCGGATCAGCGCGGAGATGGTGTTCAACGCGTTGTACACGAAGTGCGGGGAGATCTGGGCCCGCAGCGCGCGCACCTCGGCCTCGGCCAGCTTCTCCCGGGAAACCTGCAGCTCGGCCAGCTGCAGCTGGGCCGAGACGTGGTCGGCGACCTCCTGCGCCGCCCGGAACAGGCGCTTGCGGTCCCCCGCGGTGATCAGCACCAGGGCACCCCGGTTGTTGCTGTCCACCTCCAGCGGGACGACCACGGCGTGCCGCATCAGGCAGGGGCGTTCGTCGCACGGCAGGTCGGCGTGGTCCACGTACTCGCTCTTGCCCGTGCGCAGCGACCGGTCGATCGTCCCCGTGAGGTCGCGGTAGTGCTCGTTGACGCCGCCGTCCCAGCTCAGCAGCGTCCCCTCCGCGTCGACGATGCCGACGGCCACGCAGGACAGCAGGGCCCGCAGGTGCGGGGCCGTCTCGTCGGCCGCCTCCTGGTCGAGGCCGCGACGCAGGTGCGGGGCCGCGCTCGTGACCCGGTGCAACGCGGCGAGAGTGGCGTCCTCCTTAGACGTACTGACCCGACGCGAACGGCACAGCATCACGAACATCCCGAGCACGGCCAGCGCCGCGATCAGAGTCAGTACTGTCCGCTCCGACAACAGTTCGAGCACGCTTCACATGTTCACCGGATATCACCCGTGGAAGCAAGGACATCACGATCAGTGCACCGTTGGCATCGGTGAGCGGTTCGTCCTCCTTCCGTAGAACGGAAAAAACCCACACGATCGAGTGAGAAGCACGTCCGTCCGAAGCCGCTCCGGAAACACCCGCCCCCGAATGCCCCCACCGGAGGGACCCGTCCCGGAAGAACTCACCGGATCGGGAGAGCACCGGTCACCGCGCGAGTTCCGCGGCACTCCCCGGCACTCCGGTGCGGACTCGGCTCACTCGACCGGCTGCAGCGGGCCGTTCATGTCCGGCTCCGCGTAGACCTCGATGTTGCGGGCCACCCGAGCGCTCTCCTGGCGCGCCGTGAGCGTGCCGCGCACGACGCCGACCCAGCGCTCCGGCGGATGCTCGTCCGTGTCCCCCGGGGTCTCGGCGATGATCGACCACGGCCTGCGCAGCAACCAGCGCACGGGGAAGAACAGCACGAGCAGCAGCAGCGCCAGCACCAGCCAGCCGGGAATCAGCACCTCGGAAGGAGTCCAGACCAGAAAGGCCGTGATCAGGATGAACACGACCGAGCCCATAACGACCCCGGGGGAACGACCACCGCTGACGTCGTGCTCCCACTCGTCGACCATGAGTGGGTCGCTCCACTCGATGCTGGTCCGCAAGTTCCACTTCCGCCCGTCGGATCCACGCACCGCGCGGTTCATCGCCGCCTCCACGCACTGGGCCGGGACTTCGCCTGCCCGCCTTCGCGGTCACCCGCCTCCGGCTTGATCAGCATTCGGCAACACCGTACCGCGCACAGCTCGTGAATGCGCCCCTCGCCGCAGCGGCATTACTCTTCCGGAGGAAAGGGCGGAACCGACGCGCACCGGCACCACCGGCCGGCACCACCGCCCGACACCGCCGCACGAGGGGGAGACATGGATCCGGACCAGGCCCGTTCGATAGTGCGCGAGCAGCACCACGCGGTGCTGGCCACCTCGCGCTCCGACGGAACACCGCAGCAGAGCCCCGTTCTGGCCACTGTGGACTCGGAAGGCAGGATCGTGGTCAGCACCACGGCCAACACCGCCAAGGTGGCCAACCTGACCAGGGACGACCGGGCGTGGCTGTGCGTGCTGCCCGACCAGTTCTTCGGAAGGTGGGTCCAGATCGAGGGCAGAACCGAGATCGTGAGGCTGCCCGAGGCCATGCCGCTGCTCGAGGAGTACTACCGCTCCGTCTCCGGCGAGCACGAGGACTGGGAGCAGTACCGCGCCGCGATGCGCGCCGAGAACAGGGTGCTGCTGCGCATCGAGCCGACCCGCGCGGGCCCCTCCTGACCGAGCCCCTGCCGCCCGGCACCCCCGATGCCGGGCGGGTCGCCACCACTGTCCCACCCCCCTGCGAAGCCGTCGCGGGCGTGGAGTACAGTTGTTGCCGAAGCGATCGCAGGGTCGACTTCGACGCGGATGTAGCGCAGCGGTAGCGCATCAGCTTGCCAAGCTGAGGGTCGCGGGTTCGAATCCCGTCATCCGCTCCGCAACGAGCCCGTCGATGTTAATTCCCGGCGGGCTCGCTTTTTGGCTAATTCCCCTCTCGAGCCCCCCCGGGGCGGTTCTCCTGGCAAGATCCCCGCCGTTCGACGTCCCCGCCCGCAGTCCGCCTCCCGCGAAGCGGGCCCGCTCCTCGGAACCGGCGCAGTGCCCGAACCGCGCAAGGGACGATCCGAGCAGCCATCCCTCAGAGTGGTGCGTTCCACCAAACGGAGTACAGGTCTAGACCAGAACCGGTTATCAGGTCTGGACCAAAGCGATGGTGATCAACGCCAGCGGGTTACTCGAAACGGAGCTGTCCACGGCCGGAGCGAAGCCCGTAGCTTTTCCGGTTACGAACAGCGAAGAAGGGAGCAACCATGCTCACCAAGCGCATCAAGCGGGCCGTGGGAGTGGCCGCGTTCGGCATCGTCCCGCTGGCACTGCCCGTGCTCACCGCGGGGGCCGCCTCGGGGCACGGCTACACGCAGAACCCGATGAGCAGGCAGGCGCTGTGCGCCGACGGCACGGTCAGCAACTGCGGCGCCATCCAGTGGGAACCGCAGAGCGTGGAAGGCCCCGGAAACTTCCCCTCCGGCGGGCCCGCCGACGGCAACCTCTGCAGCGGGGGCAACGGCCGCTTCTCCGAGCTCGACGAACCGCGCAACGGCAACTGGCCCGCGACCGACGTCTCGGCCGGTCAGGACCTGCAGTTCCGCTGGGAGCTCACCGCGGCCCACTCCACCGAGTCGTTCCGCTACTTCATCACCAAGGACAGCTACGACCCGAGCCGGCCGCTGACCAGGGACCAGCTCGAGCTCCAGCCGTTCCACACCGAGGACTACAACGGCAGGCAGCCCGACTTCACCGTCACCCACACCGGGCAGCTGCCCTCCGACAAGAGCGGCAAGCACCTGATCTTCGGGGTCTGGGAGGTCGCGGACACGAGCAACGCCTTCTACACGTGCTCGGACGTGAACTTCGGATGATCCGGATGTAGGGTGCCCGCACAGCGGAACCGTGCCTCGGCGCCTCCCGTTGCGGCGCCGGGGCACGTTCCGCCGCTCGGGAGACCTCCCGGAGGCATCGCGCGGGCCGCGCGCTCGAGCCGGACGAACCGCTCAATCACGAGGCCGGGGACGTTCCACCGCACGCGCCCCACGAGCGGGCCGTGCCCCACGAAAGAATGAAATGATCCATCTCCGGCCAACCGATCGCTCCGCGAATCCGTCCCCTCACCGGAGCAGACAACGCGGAAAACGAAAGGTTCGACGATGCGCTTCCCCCGAATCCGCACCGCGCTGGCCGGGCTGGGAGCGGCCGCGCTGACCGCGGCCCTCTCCGTGACAGCCACCCCGGCAGCCGGTGCGGCCGAGTCGGCGACGCTGCCCCCACCCCCGGAGTGCGCGACCGACTGCGAGCAGGTCTTCGAGCTCTCGCTGCCGCACGACGTCCACTTCGCCGGTTGGCGCGACAGCTCCGTTCCCGCCGGGGACAGCGTGCTCGTCTACTACTCCGGCGGAAGCGTTCACGACACGCTCGAGCTGGAGAACAAGAGGGTGCGGGATGCGGACTGCGGCTGGGAGGGAGACGCCCAGCGCTGCGCCGTCACCTACGACACCGGGGCGCACGGCTCGGGCGCGCTGTCCGCTCTGCTGCTGGGTGACGAGGGAATCGTGCACAGCGATGACGTCCAGGGCAACTCCGCCGAGGCCACCCTGCGGCAGCTCGACGGCAACTCCCGCCCGGACGTGGCGCTGCGGCAGAGCACCTACGAGCCGAACTTCGCCGAAGCGCCCCAGTACTGGGAGACCTACCTCGAGTTCGAGGGCAAGTTCGTGCGCACCGGCTGCACCGTTCCCGAGCAGGGGAGTTCACCGGCCCCGACCGAGCCGGTCCACACCAGCTGCGCCTACATCTGACCGGGCTCGTCAGCCGCTCGCGCTCGTCGCATCGGAAACGTTTCGCGCGAAACATCCTTTCTGGAACGGTTCCAGAACGACAGTTTCGCGCGAAACGTCCACCACCGCCGCGCGGAGAGCACCGCGCGCGGCTCCCGTCACACCGCCAGCCCGGTGGGGCAGGAAACCCCGGTCCCGCTGATCCCGCAGTAACCGTTGGGGTTCTTGCTCTCGGAGAGGTACTGCTGGTGGTAGCCCTCCGCGTAGTAGAACTCACCGAGCGGGGAGATCTCGGTGGTGATCGTGCCGTGCCCGGCGTCGGTCAGCGCCCGCTGGAAACCGTCCCGACTCGCCTCGGCCACCTCGCGCTGCCGCTCGTTCTCGACCAGGATCGCGGAGCGGTACTGCGAACCGACGTCGTTGCCCTGGCGCATCCCCTGGGTCGGGTCGTGGTTCTCCCAGAACACCTTGAGCACACCCGCGTAGTCGATGACCGCGGGGTCGAACACCACCAGCACGACCTCGGCGTGCCCGGTCATCCCGGTGCACACCTCCTCGTAGGTCGGGTTGGGGGTGTAGCCGCCCGCATAACCCACGGCGGTGACCCACACTCCCTCGGTCCGCCAGAAGGTTCGCTCGGCTCCCCAGAAGCACCCCATCCCGAGCACCGCGCGCTCGGTCCCCTCGGGGAAGGGACCCACGATGCTCCGCTCCGGGTGAACGACGTGACGTTCCGGTACTTCCAGCGGAGCGGAGCGCCCCGGGAGGGCCTCAGCCGATTCGATCATTCGAGTCTTGTTGCCGAACAGCGCCATACCTCCAGGCTACGCCGCGCCCCGGTAGGACCGGCCGCGAAGCCGCGTCAGTCGCCCGCGGGCCGCCGGTCCCCCTCGGGAACGCGCGGCAGCGCGGGCGCTGTCCGCTCCGCCTCGCCCTCGACCGGAACCAGCGGGGTGGTTCCCACGGGATCGGTGGGGTGGTCGTCCACGGAAGCCCCGGTGTCCGCGGGAGGAAGCGGGGCGCCCTGCTCGCGGAGGCGCGGCCCCGCCGCAGGCCGCGGGGCCACCTCCCCCGCCCCGACCGGCACCTCCGAGCGCCGCGCGCCGGAACCAGCGGCGCGCGCGGCCCGGCCGGAGCGCTCGGGAACGATGTAGTGGCGCAGGTTCATGGTCGGGTCCTCGATGAACCGCCACGACAGGGTTCCCATCACGTAGGCCAGCGGCACTGCGCACAGCATCAGGACCCACTGGTTGCGCACCCCGGCGAACACCAGCAGCTGCTGGATGGGAAAGCCCCACACGTAGACGCCGTAGCTGCCGTTGACCCAGAGGTTGGGCACCCGCAGCCGCGCGGGCCAGAAGTGACCGGCCACCACGACGGAGTAGCTGACCGCGAGGGTCATCCAGAACGAGGTCGCCGTGTTCATGGGCATCGCCGCCAGGGCGGCCAGCCCGGCCAGGGCCGCCAGCGGCGAGAGCGGAATCCGGTAGAGGTTCAGCACCACCCCGATGGCGAAGGCCACGAGGAAGGCGACCAGCGGTTCCACCGGCACGCTGAGCAGCGACCCCGCGCTGTTGGCGCCCGGGTCCTGTTCCAACCTGCGGTCGACGACGGCCACCACCACCAGGGCCACCACCGCGAGCCAGCGGGTCCGGTGCCGTCCCGCCCCGAGCAGCAGCAGCACGAACAGCCCCGCGTAGGCGAGCAGCTCCATCGGCAGCGTCCAGAGCGCCCCGTTGACCGCCCCCTGCCAGGGGTTGCTCTCGAAGACCCCGGGAAGCTCGTGCCGCAGGGTCACCAGCCCGGTGTTGTCGACCACGTAGGCCCAGGTCCCGTGCGCGGTGAAGTACTCCCCCGCGGCCAGGTTCGTGACCAACGGCCCGATCAGCAGGGCGGAGGCCAACGATACGGTCAGCATGGGAGGCCACAGCCGCAGCACTCGTTTGACGGCGAACCGCGCCGGATGCGGATCGCGCATCCAGCTCTCGGTGATCTGGAAACCGCTCATGGCGAAAAACCCCATGAGCACGCCGTCATCGGGTTGCACCGGCCACTCGGGAGGGAAGAGATCGTTTCCACTGACCAGGGGGTAGCTGTGCCCGTAGATCACCAGGATCGCGCCGATCATCCGAATCCAGGCGAAGCCGTGGTTCGGGTTCGCGAAGCGCTCGGGACGCGCGTGATCGACGCGTGGCACGCGATCGCCCATCCCCTGTGACCTCATCCGACAACTCGACCAGTCGACAACAGCGCGACGTAGCCTAACTCCGATCGCGGGGTGGGTGGGGCCGCTCCCCACAGTTCGACGATCGTTATTCGAGCAGTGGGCCCGCGCGGTGGGGAAAAATGAGAAAATGAGGGGTGGTCGCATTGGGGTGCGGCCGGGAATCCGGAAAGGGCTCAAGCGGTGACCTGGGAAGACGAGCTGCAACAACTGGACGCGGAACTCGCGGCCGGACGCATATCCGCCGAGGAGTACCGGCAACGGCGCGACACCGTGCTCGGTCGTGCCCACGCGGAACAGGCGGAGCAGTCGGGCTCCCCCTCCGGGGGTTTTCCGGCTCAACAGCCCGCGTGGCCGCAGCAGCCCGGCGGGGCCGACCCGCAGTCGGGTGGTTTCGGGCAGCAACAGCAGCAGAATCCGTTCCCGCCTGCCTTCAGCTGGCAGCAGTACGGTGACCAGGGCCACTCCGGCCCGCAGGGTGTTCAACAACCGCCGCAGCAGGGCAGTGGGGACAGCACCCGGGTCGTCAACGTCAACCAGCCCCCCGCGGCGCCCCAGCAGCCCGGCTTCCCCCAGCAGGGCCAGCCTCCCGGCGTCCCCCCGGGAGGCTGGCCGAACTCCGGCCAGTTCCCGCAGCAGCCCGGCGGTGAGCAGGCCGCCTGGGGACAGCAGTGGCCCGCCGCGGACGCTCCCGGTACCCCGTGGGGCAACTCGGACCTGCCTCCGGAGCACGGGGACTCCAGCTGGATGCGGCAGGGCCCCGAGGTCTTCGAAACGGCGGGCAAGTCGGGCAGGGGCAAGGTCGCGGGACTCACCGTCGGCGGTGTGCTGCTGGTCGGCGTGATCGTGGCCGGCGTGTTCTTCTTCCTGTCCGGCGGAGGGGACGAGTCGCAGCCGCAGGCGGCGGGCCCGGAGACCTCGACGAGCGAGCAGCCCCCGACCTCGACCGAACCGCCGCTCCCGGAGCCTCCCGCCGCCAAACCCGCTCCGCAGAACGCCGACAACGTGCTCATCGCCGCGCCGGGAGGCCCGGAGCACCCGTTCAACGGGGCCCTGAAGCCCGCCGCGCTGGAGGGCGCGAAATCCGGGGTGCTTCCCCCGCCGGTGCGCAAGTTCGCCCTGGACAACGGCACTTCCGACGGCTGGTTCAGGGGAACGGATCCGAAGCAGAACCCGATCGGCACGAGCATGATCGCGGTGCGGATGCCGGACGAGGCCACGGCCGAGGAGCTCACCGCGAAGTACCGGGACCAGCAGCAGACCCTCACCGTCCTCGACGACCTGTCCTACCAGGGCGTGCCCGTCTACTCCTCGGGCGAGATCCTGCGCGCCGCCTACACCACCCACGACTGGATGGTCGTGGTCGAGGTCAGGGCGATCGACAAGCCCGCGGGTCAGGCGCGCTCGCTGTTCGAGGACCTGCTGAGCAAGCAGCTGGCGAAGACGCCGCCGACCGTGCGCGAGTGAGCCCGCGGCGGGGCCCGAGGGGCCAGCGGCGGACCGTCCCGCCACCGGCCCGGCTCAGGGGGCGGGAGGGAGCCCTCCCGCCGCGGTCCTCCGGCGGATCGTTCCGCCGGGGGCTCTCCGCCCCCGACCGTGGAGTCAGCTGTTCACCAGGCGCTTCAGCTCCGCGAGGGCCGCCTCGGGGCCGAACTGGGCCCGCACCCCGCAACGTCCCGCCTCGGACAACCGGCGCCACTCCGCGTCGTCGGTGAGCAGCCGCACGACCCCCGCGGCCAGGCCGGGCGCGTCGTCGGCCACCAGCACGTCCCGCGTCGGCTCCAGCCGGATGCCCTCCATGGCCAGTTCCGTGGCGACCACGGGCACCCCCGCCGCGAGGCTCTCGCCGACCTTGCCCTTGACGCCCGCCCCGAACCGCAGCGGGGCGAGGCTCACCCTCGCCGAGTCGTAGACGGCCGACAGGTCGTCGACCCAACCGTGGACCTCCACCCCGTCCCCCTGCAGCCGGGTGACCTCCGCGGTGGGATTGCTCCCGACGATGTGCAGCCGGGCCCCGGGGCAGCGCTCGCGGACCAGCGGCATGACCTCCTCGGCCGCCCAGCGGGCCGCGTCGATGTTCGGGGGGTGGTCGAAGCCGCCGACGAACAGCACGTCACGCCTGGACTCCGGTCCTCCGACGCTCTCGCTGACGTCGTGCACATTGGACAGCAAACGCACGTCGGCGTCCTCGACCGTCTCGCGCAGCAGCCGCTGCTCCGCCTCCGACACGACGAAGGTGACGTCGCAGCTGCGCACCAGGCCGAGCTCCAGCTGCCGCGAGGCGAAGGCCTTCTGCCGCAGCGCCCCGGCCCGCTCGGGCTCCGCCTCGGACTCGGCCAGCTCCGCCTGCCGCTGCAGGCGCAGGAAGTGCATGTCCACGGTGTCGTAGGCGATCACGGCTTGCGGGGCGTTCAACCGGAGCTGCTCCAGCACGCTCCAGGCGACCTGCGGCCGGGACAGCAACGCCAGGGTGATCTCCGAACCGGCCTCGTCGAGGAAGGCCTGCTGCAACCGCTCGTCGGCCAGCACCGTGACGCCGAGGCGCTGCAGGTCGGTGGTGTAGGGCTCCAGCGCCGCGCGGTTGTTCGGGAAGAACACCACCCGCGCCCCGAGGGCGACGAGCTGCTCCAGCAGCCGCCACATCCGCACCGACCCGGAGTCGTAGTTCGGCCGGGGGACCTGGTGGTCCTTGACCAGCACCAGCGGACCGAAGTGCCCGTGAGTTCCCCGCTGGCGCGCCAGCCACAGGTTGCGGGCGCTCGACTCGGGCAGGTGCCGGGAGCGCAGCGTCTCCGCCCACTTCTCCACGAAGACCTGCCGGTTCAGCTCCTGGTGCCTCTTCAGCCCGGAGCCCACGTCCGTGCCGTTGGACACGCCCTCGTGGTGCACCACCTCGGCCCTCGGCTGCACGAGCACGCGGTAGCCCGCCTCGCGCACCGCGAACGCGAGGTCGGTGTCCTCGTAGTAGGCGGGCGAGTACCGCGTGTCGAAACCGCCCAGCGACTCGAACAGCTCGCCCCGCACGAGGATCGCCGCCCCCGAGCAGTAGTCCACATCGCGGGCCACGTTGTGCTCGGCCGCGGCGGGATCACCCAGCCGCCCGAGGTTCCAGCCGCTGCCGTCCGACCAGACGACACTCCCGCACTCCTGCAGCCGCCCGTCCGGGTAGAGCAGCTTGGCCCCGACCAGGCCGATCCCCTCATCGGACTCGAGCGTGTCCAGCAGCTCGTCCAACCACGACCCCGTCACCTCGGTGTCGTTGTTGAGGAACAGCAGGTGCCTGCCCCCGGCCCGCTCCGCCCCCAGGTTGCAGGCCCCCACGAAACCGAGGTTGCGCTCGGCGCGCACCAGGCGGACGCCGGGGCACCGCGCGAGGAGCTCGGCGCTGTCGTCCGGGGAGGCGTCGTCCACGACGATCACCTCGAGCGGGACCCGGGGCCGGTGCCCGGCGATGCTGAGCAGGCACCTCCTGGTGTAGTTCCACTTGCCGTGCACCGGGATGACGACGCTGACCACCGGCTCGTCGCTGTGCGGGACCGCGACCGGCTCCCCGGGCTCCTCCTGCCGGGATCCCGACGTCTCCCTGCCCATGGCAAGCTCGTAGACGTCCCTGCGGGTGGTCCCGCGCGGGGCCACCCGCTCGACCGCGCGCCGGTACTTGGTGACCGCGCGCTGCACCAGCGCCGAGTTCTGCTCCTCCAGCTCGGCGGCCCGCCTGCGCACTGAGTCCAGTTCGGACTCCAGTGAGGTGACGGTCTCCCGCAACCACTCGATCCTGGCCGAATCCCGCTGCCGCTCCAGCTCGACCTCGTGCAGCCGGGCGAGCAGCCGATCGCGCTCCCGCTCCGCCTCGTCGGCCCTGCTCTCCGCGGAGACGCGGCTCGACTCCAGCTCGGTGATCTTGTTCTTGAGCTCGGCCGCCTCCGCGCGGTTGCCGCGGCAGATCTCGTTCAGTCTGGCCACATCGGCCACCGCCGCGTCACGCTGCTCGACCACCTCGTCGACCCCGCTGTCCCGGTCGCGGACCAGCCGCAGATCGGCGTCGAGCAGCACGGCCGCCGCCGGCAGCTGGGGGAGCTGCCGGTCCGAGGCGATCCCGAGCAAGTAAGTGTGCTCCACCCCCTGCCGCACCTGCCAGGCACCGGACTCCTGCTTTCGCAGGGTCTGCAGCCGGACCCCGTCGGCGGCTATGTCCGGATCCCCAGGATCGGAGGGGGTGACCAGCGAACCGACGGCGACGTTCTGCTTGAGCACCGCGGAGTGCCGGAAGGAGTCCTCGAGCAGCTCCTCGAACTGCGGAGCGGCCAGCTCCTTGACGTGGAAGGGGTTCTCGTGACCGCGCTCCTCGTGGTAAACGGAGGTGTCCGGAGTGCTGAGCAGCACGATCCCGCCGTGCGCCAGCCGCGCGCGCACCAGCCGCAGCACCGCGTCGTGGTCGGCGACGTGCTCGATCGCCTCGAAACACACGATCAGGTCGAACGGCTTGGCCTCGGACAGCAGTTCCGGATCGGTCATCGAGCCGGTCCGGAAGGAGACGTCGGCGGACTCGTAGTTGAGCGCCGCGTGCCGCACCGTCTCCTCGTCGACGTCGACGCCGACCACTTCGGAGGCCTGCTCGGCCAGCAGGGCAGCTCCGAACCCCTCTCCGCAGGCCAGGTCGAGCACCCGCTTGCCGCGCGCCAACCGCGCGGCGAGCGCGTAGCGGTGGTAGTGCTCGTAGACGACCTGGGCGTCGTCGGCCCACGGGACGCACCGCTCACCGGTCCACTCGATCAGCCGTCTCGGGTGCCGCGTCCCCCGAGCGCTTTCCTCAGCCATGCTGCCCCCTTCGACTCGCCGAGCACCGGCCCACCACGATTCTGCCCGGTATCGGTGTCAGCCCGGGCGGCGTGCCGTCAATTCTGCCCAAACCGAGGGACCCGATCCCCGCGAGGGGATCCGCAGCTCCGGGAGGGGACGCAATTTTGCCCATAACTGCGAGTTGTCCGCGGGGACAGCTCGCGCGGCCGGGCGTCATCCCTTTACGAAGACGATCTGCCGCAGCCGACCCCGCACCTCGACGAGCTCGGACTGCGCCTCGATGACCGCGTCGATGTCCTTGTACGCGCCCGGAATCTCGTCGAGCACCCCGGCGTCCTTGCGGCACTCCACACCCGAGGTCTGGGTGCGCAGGTCCTGCGCGTCGAAGGCCTTCCTGGCCCGGTTCCGGCTCATCCTGCGCCCCGCACCGTGGGCGGCCGAGAAGAAGGACTCCTCCGAACCGAGCCCGCGCACCACGTAGGAACCGGTTCCCATGGACCCCGGGATCAGCCCCGGGTCCCCGCTGCCCGCGCGGATGGCGCCCTTCCTGGTGACCAGCATCGACCGGCCGTCGATCGTCTCCTCGGAGACGTAGTTGTGGTGGCAGGAGATCGGATCCGCGAAACCGACCCTCCTGCCCCGGAAGGACTCGCGCAGCGCGTTCTTCACCAGCCCCAGCATGATCCAGCGGTTCAGCCGCGCGTACTCCTGCGCCCAGAAGAGGTCGTGCTGGTAGGCGGTCATCTGGGGAGTCCAGGAGAGGAACACCCCCAGGTCGGGATCGGGCAGGTCGCGGTTGTGCGGCAGCTCCCGCGCCCTGGCCATGTGCCGCTCGGCCAGCTCCTTACCGATGTTGCGCGAACCGCTGTGCAGCATGATCCAGACGGCGTCCTCGTCGTCCAGGCAGAGCTCGACGAAGTGGTTCCCGCCGCCGAGCGTGCCGAGCTGACGCCCGGCCCTGGCCCTGCGGTCGTGCACCCCGGCGCAGAGCTCGTCGAAGCCCTCCCAGAGCCGTTGCCACCGCTCGGTGGGCACTTCCACGCGGGCCGGGTCCACCGGCTCCTCGTGCGCGTTGAACCCGACCGGAACGGCCCGTTCGATGCGGTTGCGAATTCCGCGCAGATCACCCGGCAGGTCCGTGGAACGCAGCGTGGTCCGCACCCCGGTCATGCCGCAGCCGATGTCCACCCCCACCGCCGCGGGCGAGACCGCGTGGGGCATGGCGATGACGGAACCGACGGTGGCGCCCTTGCCCAGGTGCACGTCGGGCATGACCCGCACCCCGTGCACCCAGGGCAGCGCGGAGATGTTGCGCAACTGCTCCAGCGCGGCCGGTTCGATCTCGTCCTCGGGGGCCCACATGAGCGTGGAGTCCTCCGCCCCGGAAAGTGCGACCGGATAGTGTGCCACGACCAACTCCTCGAAAACGCTGCCGCCGAAAATCCCGCGGACGAGGCGGATTCCCGCAGCGGGAACGGCGAAAACCCTCACCGAGCCGCTGGAAACTCACCTGAACAGGGGAAACGACATCCCGAACCGGTAAGCGAAAACCCGGGTGAATCTCGTGGAGACCCTACTGCCGCCGCGTTCGAACCGTCGAACGATTTCTCCCACCGCCGAGCGGTTCACCGCAGTCGGCATCCCCGCGAGGAATCGCTCGCCGCGACCTCGGCGCCCCGGAGCGAGCAGCGTCCGCTAACGGCCCACCGCGTAGCCCTGAGCTCCCCGGGCGTTGGCCGCACCGTGCAGCAGCCCGGTCTCGGGATCCCGCGCCACGGCGGACAACCTGCCCAGCGCCCACTCCCCGGCGTCGACCACCTCGTGCCCGCGCCGGCGCAGCTCGTCCAGCCGCTCGGTACCGAACCGCGACTCGGCCATCACCCGGCGCGGCTGCCAACCGCGCGGGTAGAAGGAGGCGGGAAAAGCCGTGGTGTGCCAGGCGGGCGCGTCGATGGCCGCCTGGAGGTCGAGCCCGCCGTGCACGTGGGCCAGCCAGAAGCACAGCTGCCACTGGTCCTGCTGATCGCCGCCCGGGGTTCCGAAGGCCAGCACCGGCTCGCCCCCGCGCGAGGCCAGCGAAGGGCTCAGCGTGCTGCGCGGCCGCTTGCCCGGGGCCAGCGAGTTGGGCAGCCCCTCCTCCAGCCAGAACATCTGCCCCCTGCTGCCGAGGCAGAAGCCCAGCTCCTCGATCGTCGGGCAGGACTGCAACCAACCGCCCGAGGGAGTCGCCGAGATCATGTTGCCCCAGCGGTCCACCACGTCCACGTGCACGGTGTCCCCGCGGCTCTCCCCGCTGCGCGAAACCGTGGGCTCACCCAGCCCGACCCCGCTCGGATCGGGCGAGAGCCCGGAACCCCTGCCCCGGGCCACGTAGTCCGGCAGCCGGGGTTCGAAACCGCCCGGACGCCCCGGGCGCAGCCGCTCGGAGGCGGTCTCGCCGATCAGCGCGCGCCGGGCGGCCGCGTACTCGTCCGACAGCAGCTCCGGCAGCACCCCCTCGCGCGCGGAGTCGCCGTAGTGGGCCTCGCGGTCGGCGAAGGCCAACTTCGCCGCCTCCACGGCGTTGTGCACCATGTCCGGCTCGGCCACACCGTCCCGGTACTCGACGGGCGTCCCCTCGAGCATCCGCAGCTGCTGCAGCAGCACCGGCCCCTGGCACCAGGGGCCGAACTTCGACAGGCTCCAACCGCCCGGCAGCTCCACCGAAGCCGGCTCCTCGTAGTGCGCGCTGAAGCGGGCCATGTCCTCTCCGGTGAGCACCCCCGCGTGCTCACCTCCCGTGCTGTCCCGCACGGGCGTGCGCACGAAGCGGTCCACCGCCTCGGCCACGAACCCCTGCGACCAGGCCCTGCGCGCCGCGTCGATGCGGGCCTCGCGATCCCCTCCGGCGCGCTCGCCCTCGGCGACCAGCCGCTGCCACGTGTGGGCCAGCCTGGGGTTGCGCAGCACAGATCCGGTGCGCGGCGCTCGCCCCGAAGGCATCCACAGCCGGGCGGAGGACGGCCAGTGCGCGGTGAACAGCTCGCCGACGGTGGCTATGGTGCCGGCCAACCGCTCCACCACGGGAAAACCGTCCGCGGCGTATCCGATGGCGAAGCGCAGCACCCTGCCGAGCTCCATGGTTCCGTGGTCCCGCAGCAACAGCAGCCAGCCGTCCCAGGCACCCGGGACCGTGGCGGGCAACAGCCCGGTGCCGGGAACCAGGCCCAGGCCGAGCTCGCCCGCGAACCGCTCGATGGTGGCCCCCTCGGGGGCTGGGCCCTGTCCGGACAGGGCGCGGATCCCCCCGCCCGCAGGTGCGAACAGCGCGGGCAGCTCCCCCGCCGGGCCGTTCAGGTGGGGTTCGACCACCTGCAGGACGAACCCGGCCGCAGCGGCCGCGTCGAAGGCGTTGCCCCCTTCCTCCAGGACGGCCATGCCCGCCGAGGAGGCGAGCCAGTGGGTCGAGGCGACCATGCCGTGCGTGCCTGCCAGTTCCGGGCGAGTGGTGACCATTCACGTCACTCTAAGGTCGAGTTGAGGCTCGGTTGTCGTAGGTGGTCGCTTGGCGGAACCTCTCGTGGGCTCTCGCTCCGGCGAGGCCCGACATCGGGTAGCGACACGGAGAGTCGGCAACTCCCTCTGCTTGGTGGGGCACTTGGCGGAACCTCAGTCGGCGCCCGGCTGCGGGTGCCCCGACATCGGGTAGCCACGTCCGCCCCCTCGACTAGGCTTCGACCATGCCCACTCAGCGCAGCGACGACACCGGCGGTGCGGGGAAGAGCGCGCGGCGCCCGGCGAGGTTGCCGGAACACCTCGAACCCGGCGGGGAACCGGTCACCGGAGACACCGAACTGGACGGAAGGCTGATCACCGGATCCCCACCGGATCCGGAGGACGAGCGGGTGGTGACCGATCTCGGACTGACCGCGAGCCGGTGGAGCGGCGGCAGGCTCACCGGCCGACGGTTCCGGCGGCTGCGATGCGTGGACGTCGTCTTCGTCAACTGCGATCTGTCCGGTGTGGTCCTCGAGGACAGCGGGCTGCGGAGAGTGGAGTTCCGCGAGTGCCGCATGAGCGGCGCGGTCCTGGCAGGCGCTCGGATGGAGGACGTGCTGCTCCTCCAGTGCAAACTCGACACCGCCAACCTGCGCATGATCGCGGGCAACCGGTTGGAGTTGCTGGACAGCGAGCTCGGGCGGGCCGACTTCCGCGAGGCGAAGCTGAACCGCACCGGCATCCACGACTGCGACCTGTCCGAGGCCAACTTCTCCGGAACCGACTCGCACGGCCTCCGGCTGCACGGTTCCCGACTGCACGGGATCAAGGGGGCGGGCGACCTGCGCGGCGCGACCATCGGGCCGGACCAGCTGGTGGACGTGTCCACGGCGCTGTTCGCGACCTCGGGCATAGCCGTCGAGGACCGGCGCTGATCACCGGCCCCGGAGCGGCCCTCCCGAAACTCGCTCCGATCGCCGCCCACCGCTGCCCGAGGGCGACAGGTCACGCGTGAGTGACAGGCGCGCGAGCTCCGCGACACGACGTCGCCTGACAGCAGCGCCCCTTCCGATACCCGTTCGGATTTGACTTGACAGGTATAGTTAAAACATGACAAGTGCGAGCGTGAAGATGACACCGCAGGGACGCGTGTCCATCTTCGCCCAGTTCCGGAACGAGCTCGGCTGGAGCCCGGAGACGGATCTCGTCGAGTACCGCGAGGGCTCCCGGGTCGTCATCGAACCTCGCGCCGAGATGGTGGAACGGATCCAGAACATGGCGCTCGGCGCGCGCATCGGGTCGGGGTCAGTGGTCGACGAGCTGATCGCTTCCCGTCGGACAGAGAACGAGACCGAACGCAACGAGACCGAGGGCGGGTACTGATGCCCGTGCTCGACGCCTCGGCGCTGCTGGCGCTGACTTATCGTGAGGACGGGCACGACCACGTCGCCGCGCAACTCGGCGACGACGCCGTCGTCTCGGCGGTCAACTGGTCCGAGATGCTGCAGAAGATCTCCGCCCACGGGGGAGATGCCGACCGGATCGGCGACATGCTGCGGGCCATGGGGCTGCGGATCGAACCACTCGACGCCGAGGACGCGCGCAGGGCCGCACGACTGTACCTTCATACGCGGGAGGCCGGACTGAGCCTGGGCGACCGGGCTTGCCTGGCTCTGGCCGCACGGCTCGGCCGCGTGGCGATCACCGCCGACCGGGCGTGGAAGAACGTCGACGGCCTCGCCCTCGACGACGACGTGGTCCGGATCGACCTCATCCGCGGTTGAGTGCTGATCACCGGCCCCGGAGCGGCCCCACGGCCGCGTCCACTGCCCCACTTCCACACTTTCCGTGGGTAACGCCGCCGAATCCGTGACGGGCGCGGCCCTGCCGACTACGCTCGGTCGACGTGGAACAGCGACGTCTGGGGAAGTCCGGTCTCGTGGTCAGCGCGGTCGGGCTCGGCTGCAACAACCTGGGCAGACCGGGAACGGCGACCGAATCGCCCCGCGGGGCGCAGGCCGTGGTGGACCGCGCGCTGGAATCGGGGATCACGTTCTTCGACGTGGCCGATGTGTACGGCGCCCCGCGCGGCCGCAGCGAGGAACTGCTCGGCCAGGCGCTCAACGGGCGTCGCGAGCACGCCGTGATCGCGACGAAGTTCGGCATGGACATGCAGGGGGCCAACGGCCCCGACTTCTCCGCGCGCGGATCGCGCCGCTACGTGCGGAAGGCGGTGGAGTCCTCGCTGCGCAGGCTCGGCACCGAGTGGATCGACCTGTACCAGCTGCACCGCCCCGACCCGTTCACCCCGCTCGAGGAAACGCTGTCCGTACTGGACGACCTGGTCCGGGAGGGCAAGATCCGCTACGTCGGGCACTGCAACCTGGCCGGGTGGCAGACGGTCGACGCGGCCTGGACCGCCTCCAGCGCGGGACTCGTCGGGCCGATCTCGGCGCAGACCCACTACTCGCTGCTGGAGCGCGAGGCCGAACGCGAGGTCGTACCGGCCTGCGCGAAGTTCGGGATCGGGCTGATCCCGTACTTCCCGCTGGCGAACGGGCTGCTGACCGGCAAGTACCGCCAAGGACAGGAACCACCGGAGGGCAGCAGGCTCTCCGGCAGGCAACGGCTGCTGGCCGACGCGCCGTGGGAGCGGATAGAACGTCTCCGCGCCTTCGCCGAGCAGCGCGGCATCTCCATGATCGCGACGGCCCTCGGCTGGCTGGCGGCCCAACCCACCGTGGGCTCGGTTATCAGCGGAGCCACCTCGCCGGAGCAGGTCGAGTCCAACGCCGTGGCCGGGCAGTGGTCCCCCACCAGGGAGGACCTCGACGAGCTCGACTCGATCAGCCCGCCCGCGCTGACCTGACCGCGCTGACCTGACCGCGCTGACCCCGGCCGGAGTGATCCGACCAGGCCGCGCGCCGCCCGGAAACCACCTCGGAGCCGGGCTCGCACGGAAGCGAGACCCACCCGCACACCCCGCGAATCCGCTCGCGCGGAACCCTCCCGAACCGACCGAACGGACAGTAGGCTTCACGTTGGTTCACAACGAGGACGAGGAGAACACATGCTGCTCGCGGAGACAGCCGCGATCGTGACCGGCGGAGCCTCCGGACTGGGAGCCGCCACCGCACGCACCCTGGCCGCGCGGGGCGCGCGCGTGTTCGCCGTGGACCTGCCGGACGCGGTGGCGGCCGCGACCGAGGTCGAGGGAGTCACCCACACCTCGGCCGACGTCACCGACGCCGAGCAGGTGCAAGCGGCCGTGGACCGGGCCAGCTCCGCGGACGTGCCGCTGCGCGCGGTCGTGAACTGCGCCGGCATCGGCCCCTCTGCGCGGATAGCCGGCCGCAAGGGACCGCACGACCTGGACGCGTTCCGCAAGGTCGTCGAGGTCAACCTGGTCGGAACGTTCAACGTGCTGCGCCTGGCCGCCGCAGCCATCGGCAACACCCAACCCGACGAGCAGGGCCAGCGCGGGGTCGTCGTCAACACCGCCTCGATCGCCGCCTACGACGGCCAGATCGGGCAGGCCGCCTACGCCGCCTCCAAGGGCGGCGTCGCCAGCCTCACCCTCCCGGCCGCGCGGGACCTGGCCTCCTCCGGCATCCGGGTGATGACGATCGCCCCCGGCATCGTGGACACCCCGATGCTGGCCACGGTCGACGAGAAGATCCGGGAGGGCCTGGCCGCGGGCGTTCCGTTCCCCAAGCGGCTCGGCACCCCGGACGACTACGCGCGGCTCGCCCTGAACATCATCGAGCACGACTACCTGAACGGGGAGGTCATCCGGTTGGACGGGGCGCTGCGGATGGCCCCCAAGTAGTTTTTGTGGGGCGCGGCGGTGCCGGTGGCTTGGTGGGTTGCGTGGCGGAACCTCAGTCGGCGCCCGGCTGCGGGTGCCCCGACATCGGGTAGCGACCTACACAACGTCGGGGCCGTCCTCGCCGGGCACTCGACTGAGAACCCGCGGCGGTGCCGACTGCGTAGGCTCACAGCGCTTGCGTTGGCGTGAAGGCTCTGGGTTGGGAGTTCCTGTTCGGGTTTTGCGTCGGCTTGGTTGGCCTGCGGCGGTGCCGACTACGTAGGCTCACAGCGCTTGCGTTGGCGTGGCGCCCTGGTTGGGAGTTCCTCTCCGGGGTTTCGTGGCGGCTTGGTTGGCCCGCGGCGGTGCCGACTGCTCAGGCTCACAGCGCTCGCGTTGGTGTGACGCCTCGACTAGGAGTTTCTGTTCGGGTTTTGCGTCGGCTTGGTTGGCCCGACTGCGTAGGCTCACAGCGCTCGCGTTGGAGTGGCGCCCTGGTCGGGAGTTCCCCTCCGGGGTTTCGTGGCGGCCCGGGGTGCTCGGGGGTTGCCCGGCGGGAACGAACGCTGCGCCCCGCCCGTTCCTGTTGCACGATGCCCTCCGACCCCGAGAATGTGCGAGGTGCGCGATGACGTCGACGATGAAGGCCGTGCAGTACCGCCGGGTGGGCAGCAGCCCGGAAGTGGTCGACGTGGACATCCCGGAACCCGGCCCGGGAGAAATCCTGCTCAAAGTGGACGCGGCCGGGATGTGCCACTCGGACCTGGCCGTGATGGGCTGGCCCGCGGAGCAGTTCCCGTACCGATTGCCGTTGACGCTGGGCCACGAGGGCGTCGGCACCATCAGCGCGTTCGGCCCCGGTCGACACCGGTACTCCGAGGGCGACCGGGTCGCGGTGTACGGGCCGTGGGGCTGCGGGCTGTGCCGCATGTGCTCCTACGGCAAGGAGAACTACTGCCGCTACGCGGGCCGGATGGGCATCAACCCTCCCGGGCTGGGCGCCCCCGGCGCCATGGCCGAGTACCTGCTCGTGGACGACGAGCGCCACCTGGTCCCGCTGGGCGATCTCGACCCGGTGGAAGCGGCCCCGCTGACCGATGCGGGCCTGACCCCCTACCACGCGATCAAGAAATCGCTCCCGAAGCTGGTCCCCGGCAGCACCGCCGTGGTGATCGGGGCGGGCGGCCTCGGTCACGTGGGCATCCAGCTGCTGCGCGCGCTCACCTCCGCTCAGGTCGTGGCCATGGACATCAACGACCAGAAGATGGAGCTGGCCGAACGGGTCGGCGCGCACCGCACGATCCGCTCCGACGACTCAGCGCCGGAGGCGGTCTCCGAGCTCACCGACGAGAAGGGCGCGGAGGCGGTGTTCGACTTCGTCGGCAACGCGGCCACCACCCGCATCGCCTCCCGCTGCGTCACCACCGAAGGGGAGATCGCGATAGTGGGAGTCGGCGAGGGCACGATCCCGGTCGGTTTCGGCACGCTGCCCTTCGAGGCCGCGGTCTCGGCGCCCTACTGGGGAACCAGGGGCGAGCTGATGGAACTGCTCGAACTGGCCGGGCACGGTTCGGTCCGGGTGCACGTGGACTCGTTCCCGCTGGAGGAGACCCCGCAGGTCTACGAACGGTTCCACCACGGAGAGATCGCCGGTCGGGCCGTGATCGTGCCGTGAAGCTCGGAGGTGTGCCTACCCGATGTCGAGGATCGGAGCAGCGAGACCCCGACTGAGATTCGGCCACAGAACCACCCAAGCAGACCAAGCCGCGTACTCTCAGTCAGGTACAGCTACAGGTCCTCGACGTAGGGGACGTCCAGCACCGCCCCCGAGCTCATCCACCGCCGGATGGCCAGCGTGGCCCGGACGTCGTCCTCGTTGTACTCCAACAGCCGTTCCCGCTGGGCGACGTCCGGCTCACCGCCGTCGAACCCGACCGCGTCCCGATACCAGCGCATCGAGTTCTCCCCGCCCGCTTCGGAATCGCGCCAGGAGAAGCCCGCGTTGGGCGCGATCATCTTCAGCCCCTTGCCGTTGGGGCAGATGAACTGGTCCCGCACCACCGCGAACACGTCCACCCAGTCCGTGGAGTTCACGAACTCGCGCACCTCCTCCACGGGAGGAATGCCCGGTTTTCCCGCGAAGCGCTCCGCCGAGCTCAGCATCCAGCGGTTCTCGGCGAGCTCGTTGTAGCAGTAGGCCCGGAACACGAGCCCGCGCTCGTGCGCGGCCCGGCGCAGCGCGGAGAACCAGGCCCAGAACTCGGCGAAGGACCGCGCCTCGTCGTCCGAGGGCAGCGGATCCCAGGTCACGAAGCCCCGGTAGCCGGGCTCCACACCCAGCGCCTCGGCCGTGCCCCGCGAACCGGATCCCTCCTCCTCGGGGTAGGTGAGCAGCGCGCCCCAGAGGTAGGCGCCCGAGTCCGAGTAGCTCTCCATGTCCACGTCGACTTCCACGTCTCCCCTGGAGATGTCCACCTCCGGGACGCGGCGCACCAGGGAGAGCCCGCGCAGCCACGCGCGCGCCAGCAGCACCGCCTCGCCCAGGCGCTTGGCCGGGAGCGGCGGCTCCGCGAACTCCGCGACGTTCAACGCGGCCAGCTCGTCCACCTTCGTCACGCCCACCCGGCGCAGCCGCACCGCGTCGTCCCCGCGCACCACGAGGCTCACGTCGTGCGCGGAGCGGAGCTGGCTCTCGCAGACCGGCCACCAGGGGCAGCCCTTGCACTCCGTGATCCGCGTCGGCTGGGCCAGCGCCTCCCCGCCCGTGGCCGCCGCCTCGGCCACGGCCAGCCGGTCCGCGAACCGCTCGTCGTACTCCTCCAGCACGCTGCGCTCGCCGGACCAGGTGCGGGACTCGAGGTCGTGCCAGACCACGACCTCGCCGTCGGAACCGATCGTGCCGCCCAGCAAACGTCCACCCGGCTGCATCCCGCAGGCCTGCAGCAGCCGCACGGCGTGGGCCAGCCGGAGCTGGTCCCGCGAGTGCGGCCGCGGTTTGCGCTTCGGGTCGTGGCCCGCCGACTCGGGCCTGGGCTCGGTGATCGGGGAGGTGCGTGCGCCCTTGCCCGAATCCGCGACCTTGTGCCGCACCACGAGCACGGGGACGTAGCCCGCGCCGCTGCGCACCAGCAGCTCCACGGCGCCCTGCCTGCCGCCCCGGCCGTCCCGGGGGAGCCGGGCACCGGAGATGTAGGCCGTCCCCGCGCGCATCGCCGCTAGGGTCGCCTCCTCCTTGGACCGCTCGTCCGCCTCGCGGGGGATCTCCGTCCATTCGGATCCGAGCGCGCGCCCGAGCCGGCACGCCAGCTGCCTGCGGTACTCGGTGGCATCGGCGATGCGCTGCTCCACTCCCGGATCGGGAGGAGCCTGCTCGGTGTCGATCATGCTCGGGTCGTTGTCGAGATGCACTCGGCGGCGACAGCGCGTCACCACGCCGCCGTCCAGCAGCACCTCTGAATCCACGCTTGCAGGGTATGTCCTCATCCCCCCGCGCGACCCCCTCACCCCGGTGAGAGATACGCCAACAACTCCCTCTTCGCTCACACGAACGCCTCTGCCCTGCGATTTTTCTCACGAGCGACGTGCGGGGAGCACACGCTGCCACCCGAAAGCGCCAGAACCACGTCGCCCGCTCCGCGCACGCGGCCCCGGCGGTCCGACAGCCGGTGATCTCCGCGAAGCACGCGAAGTGCTCGTCCCGTCGTGTCGCTGCGGCCTATCGGGGCGCGGTGCTGCCTAGACTGACCGGCACAGCAGCCGTACGCCCATCCGGGCCGGAGGTGTTCGCCGTCATGGCAGGTCTCAAGCGAACGCGACGAGCGTCGGCCCGGGCGCGCCGCAAGCCGGGGAAGATCGCGGACGAGGCCAAGCAGCAGCGTCGTGCGGAGCGGACGGCGCGCAAGGCGGACAAGAGGGCGGTCAAGGCCGCGCAGAAGGGCGAGCACGGGCGCATCACCCCGGGCAACGCCAAGAAGGTCGTGGGTGTGGCCAAGATCGTCGGCCCGGTGCTCGCCCCCTACGCCGCGCAGGCCGCCACCGGCGCCAGGGAGACCTACGAGCGCTTCCGGGCCCGCAGGCTCGGAGTGGCCGTGGAGGACGTCTCCCGCTTCTCCGGCCGCGGGGCGGCCCTGCACGCCCGCATCGCAGGCGACGCCAAAGCCCTGGAGGAGCTGCGGCACCGCGGGGACGGCGCGGACGAGTCCGTGACCCGCTTCGTGGACTCGGCCCAGCGCAGGCTCGAGGAGATGTCCAGCGCGGTGCGCGCGGCCGAGCGGATGCCCGCGAGCAGGAGGCGGGCGGCCCACCGGGCGGTGGACGGGGAGCTGGGGCGCATCGAGGACGACCTGCTGCGCCGCTTCGGCGCGCGCGCCGATTGAGCTGCTCGAGGGTGTTGACCCGCTCGGCTCCGGTGGTCACCCGGTGGAGCTACGCAGGTGGGTCGTCACCGGTGAAAACCCACCCCTTTCCCACTCTCCGGAACAACCGGAAAGTCGATGTAACACTTTCCATCCCTCGAACGATCGAACCACCGGGAAGTGTGCCGGGACCGTGGCCTTCTGGATCTCCACTGACCCCCACGGCCCGGTTCGCTCCTGCGCCCCTCGGCGCAAGTGGCGCGGTCGTGTTCGCCCCGCCCCGCGGAGCGGGCGCGCCGGAGCGGACTTCGCCCGCGCCGAAGTCCCCGCCCAGGAACGACGCAAAGTTCCACGATGCGAAAAACCGACCGTCTCGTTGAACGGTCGGTTCACGTCGGTGAGCCGCACGAGTTCGGCTCGGCCGATCAGCCCTCGAATCACGCGCCGCACCTGGTCAACTCCACTGCGGAACCGGAACTCGGCCCGCGGACGCGCCGGAGCTCGCGCGCTCCGCGACGGACGTCCGGAAGCGGATCGCCCACCCGGCAGGCCAACGGCGCGAAGGACCCGGCCGAAAACGGCCCCGGGGAGCGCGGCCGGATCAGCGGTACGGCGACCACCGCACGGTGAAGTCGCGCTCGCGCATGGAGCGCAGCCTCCTGTGGAACTCGTCAGCGACCGACGGGTTGCTGCTCAGGTTCGGCAGCACGCTCATCGTGATCTTGAGTTCGCGCAGGTCGCGCAGCACCGGGAACCCCTCCCAGGCGACGACGTCGAAGCCGTGCGCGGCCACCAGCTGCCGGTAGGCCTCGGGAGAGCGCCCGAGCCGCAGATAACCCACCGCCATGGGAGTGAGGTCCCACTCCGGCGGGCCGACGCACAGCGAGTCGAAGTCGCACAGCACCGGCCCCTGCGGCCCCATGATGACGTTGCCCAGGTGGGCGTCCCCGTGCACGATGCTGCGGGGCAGGGCGAACTCCAGCTGTTCGACGCGCTGTTCGACGGCGTCGCAGTGCCGCTTGAGGAAGTCCCGATCCGCGCGCTCGAGCTCGTGCTCCCCCTCCGCGAGACGCCGCCTGGCGTCCGCGACCGGGCGCCACTCCCCCATCGAGGGGGGAATCTCCACGGAGTGCAGCGACCGAAGCAGCTCACCCAGCTCATAGCCGGTCGGCTCGACACCGGAGTCGGGGATCTCCTCCCAGAGCGTCGCCACGTGCTCGCCCACCCGAACGGGCTGACGCACGCCGGGAAGCAGCCGAACCGAGGACATCCCCCGATCGGCGAGCCAGCGCGCGGCCTCGACCACGTTGTCGGCCCGATAGGCCAACGAGGGCGTGAGTACGATGCGCACGACCACAGGAGCCGTGCGCAGCAGGAACACTCCGTTGTTCACGAAGCGCAGCAGTCGCGCCCCACGGTGGTCCAACCCCGCGGCTGCGCAGACCTCGGCCAGCGCGGATTCCAGTTCCGGCGGGATGTCGGACTCCCGTGCGGAGTTCGGCGGAAAAGTCATGTTTGCCGATGTCATGCTATGTCTTCCCGGGTAATCGCGCCGACGGCGCCCACAGGACACTCCCGCACGAGCCGCTCAAACCGAACGGTTCTCCCTGAACTTGCGGACCTGCTCGGAGAAGTCGAGGGCGTCCGAGTTCGTGGTGTGCTTGGCCGCTTCCAACTGCAGCGGCCGCAACCTGTCCGGCACCCGCGCCGACTTGACCTGGGCCCCGATGTCGAGGGCCTGCCTGCCGACCTTGATCCCCTGATCGACGTCACCGGCCCTTATGTGGTTCGTGGCCTGCATGCCCAGCCCGAAAACGTGGCTGCGCTGCATGTCCACGTCATAGGACTCGTTGCACTTGATCGTCTCGGCGACGGCCAGCGGCGCGTAGTGGTCCGGGTCGAACTCGGCCAGCGCATCGTGCACCGACCCCGTCACCGCGTGCAGGTCGTTCTCATTGAAGAACCGCACCCAGTCCGGAGCCTCGTTCAACCTGGCCCGCGCGAACTCGTCCTGAGTCCTGCCCAGCATCTTCGAGACCTGGTCCGGGCGGTTGAGCATCCCGTAGGCCCAGCCCTCGTTGGCGCACATGACCGCGACCGTGAGCGAGGAACCGGAGTCCTGGGCCGCTATCTGCCCGAGCTGGAACAGCTTCAAGGCCTCGTTCGGCTGGTGGTAGTGCAGGTAAACCCGCCCCATCCTGTACAGCACGTTCGCGACCAGACTGTCGTCGTTGGCCTGCTTGGCGAACTGGAGCGCCTGCCCGAAGTGGCTCCGGGCCGGATCCATCAGCCCCATGTCGAACGAGGTCCAACCCGCCAGGCTGTGCATGTCGGCGAGCGACGTGAACAACCGCTGTTGAACCTGGTCCGTGCAACTGGCGTGCAGCAGCTGCTTCGCCCAGTGCAACTGGGCCACGACGGCGTCACGACAAGTCCCCCCGCCGTAACGATAGTCCAGGTCGCGCAACGCTTTGGTCGCCGCCTGAATCTGCTGAACGTCGGCCATGCCGATTCGCGACGGCGCGGGCGTCTGGGCACTGGCAGCGGCCCAACCGCTCTCCTCCGCGCCGAAGACGGAAGCCCCCATAGCAACCGCCGCGGCATGGGACAGAAACTTCCGACGCTTCACCGTCTCGTCCTCCTCAGCCGGGGAGTCGCCGCTGTCCGAATCGGCGACTCTCACTGCCGTCGCCCCGTCATAGGCGAGGCCCATATACCCCCTCGGGACGCCGAGACCATCAGCGATGCGGGCCAGCACGTCGTAGGCGATGACCTGCCTGCCCTTGAGGATCTCCGAAACCTCGGATTGCGACTGTCCGGTGGCGGCCGCGATCTGACGCTGCGAAACACCGTGCTTGCGCAACAACTTGTAGATGTCGCTGATGTTCCGGCTGGCCAGAGCTTCCCGCATCTCCCGTCCGTCCCAGACCTCTGGTGCAACGAGAGAACCGCTCGAACCGATGGTGTTCATTTGAAGACCCCTCTACGCTTCTCGGGCGTCGGTCGCAGATTAAGGCTCCGCACAAAAGACGGTGAAGCAACCGCAAGAAGCGGTGATCGGCAGGGCCGAACACCCGCTGACCGCTCATCGCGCGGTATGTCCGGTCGTCGCCCATCATCTAGCCAGCCGGCCGCAACACGTTCCAATCTAGTCATCGCAAGCAACGCAGCACCGAGAGGACATCCACCAAGTGGCTTCCTTCGAACACTCCGGATCCGCGGATTCGGCGGACTCCGCCCCCCGATCGGAAAGCCGCCGGAACGACTCCGGGGAGATCGTCGGACGGAACCACGGACAGGTGCGGTGCCTCGACGTGAACCACACGCCGAGGGCCCTCGAGGTGCTCGTCAACCGGGACAGGGTGGTTCTCGCCGGACCGCCCGGTGCAACCGCGGCGCTGTCGGCCGAAAGGGTCGGCCAGTTGAGCTCCGCGCTGCGGTTCGCCGCTGATCAGGCGAGAAAGTGACGGTGACGTACGGTGGACGCGATTCTGGGACAGGTTCTGCGCAACGCGGTCTGGGAACGGCTCGATGTCCTTTCCGAGCTGACTAACCGCGCGGATGCGTCGTCCCTGCTGTCCGTGGCGCGTTCCGAGCTCCCGCGGTTGACCGCGGGCTGGCGGACGCTGCTGACCGCGCACGAACCGGACGAGCGAGGCAACTGCCCCGAGTGCTCGACCTGGCTGCGCCCGCGCAAGGCACCCTGCGCGGTGTGGCGCTCCGCCTACGAGCACCTCGTCGCCGGCGGCCTCGCCCCCCGTCCCGCACGGCACCTGCGACCGGCGCAGGAACTGCGCCGAGCAGCGCCGGTGCCGTAAAACCCGGCGGGCCCGGTTTCCGAACAACCACACCCCCGAACCGGTTTCGGAGCCGATGCCCCGCCTGAGAACCGGTGATCGGCATGACGTGCCCCCCGACCACGGCTATGCCGATCACCGGTCTCCCCGTCCACCCCGCGGGCGCGCCCGCGGGAACGAACGGCACCGTGCCAGGACCCCACGGTGTCGTCGCCAACTCAACAATGCCGCACGACCACACGCCGTGGGAATCACGAACCGGTGGACGGGTGTCGAATTCCCGTCGACCGGGTGATTTCAAAGATTTCCGCGAGCCGGTACCGACGTTACTCCCCTCCCCCGAACCGGTACCGGCTTGCGGATTCCACCACTCCACCACCGGTGAACCGTCTGCCCGACACCCCGTTGGTGGTGGAGTAGTACCGGGATTCCGGCACTCGTTTCCCCCTGGCGAGTGCCGGAATCCCGGCATTCTTCGTTTGGGGCGGGTGGGTCCTGTTGCTCAGGTGGTTCCGTGGCGGAACCTCTCGCGGGCTCTCGCTCCGGGAGGCCCGACATCGGGTAGCCACCTACACAACGTCGGGCCTTCCTCGCGAGAGCACCACGAGAGAACCCGCGGCGGTGCCGGTGGCTCGGGCTCACAGCGCTCGCGTTGGGGTGCCGCCCTGGTTGGGAGTTCCTTTCCGGGAGCCCTGTCCGGCGGTGCCGGCTGCTCGGGCTCACAGCGCTCTCGTTGGAGTGGTGCCCTGGTTGGGAGTTCCTTTCCGGGAGCCCTTGTCCGGCGGTGCCGACTGCGCAGGCTCAAAGCGTCTGCGTTGGACGGTGTCCTTCCTCCGCGAGTTCCTGGCGAGGGGTCGGTGGCGGTTGAGCCCGGCCACCCCGCCGTCACTTGCGGCGCAACCGGGCTCTGGAGCGCAGCTCCCCGTCCAGCCGCGTGCCCTCCGAACGCGTTCCGCGCAGCGGAAGCTCGGTGTACTGCGCTGGCACCATCATCAACGGTTGCCTCCTGCCGAGCAGCGCGGAGTACGCGGGGACGAACCCCTGGTCGAGCAGCGAGACCGCGAAGTCGACGGCGATGTAGCCCCGAGCGTCCAGCACACCCGTTCCCTGCCAGGGCAACAGCCCGGACCCGCCGAGATAGGTGAACCCGCAGCGTCCCTTCGTCACGGCGCTGACCGTCAAGCGGACCCGCGGGCTGAACAGCTCCTCGTAGCCCAGCTCCTCGTCCACCCGCATGGTGGACAGGTAACGGATCGCGTTGTGCCAGGCCCTGCGCAACACGGCCACGCGCGCCTGGCGCACCTCGGGGGAGATGTGCGTGTCGGTCAGGTTGTACACGTCCGCGTAGACCGTGCGGGCCCAGTCGAGCCGGTCCACACCGGACGGAACCGGCA
This sequence comes from Actinopolyspora sp. BKK2, assembly GCF_011291845.1. Classification (NCBI taxonomy): domain Bacteria; kingdom Bacillati; phylum Actinomycetota; class Actinomycetes; order Actinopolysporales; family Actinopolysporaceae; genus Actinopolyspora; species Actinopolyspora sp. BKK2. The sequence goes on from NZ_JAANTE010000009.1 coordinate 127,124, forward strand.
CCGGGACGGAGTAGACCATCGACATGACCATCTCGCGGAACAGCTGCAGCGAACGCGCGGTCACCCCCTCCGCTCCGTCCCACTTCTCCGCGCGCTCCTGCACCTGGTCCAGCGTTCGCAGCGGGTTGTCGGTGATGTCGAAATCGGCCACCACCCGCTCCAGACAACCGCGGAAGTCGTGGAACATCTCCGGGCGGCGGGACACGACCCGCGGTCCCAACCGCTCCGCGGCCACGGTGTCGAGCTCCCTGATCGAGACGTACCCGTCGACGCCGGCCATGCTCGCGTACTCGTGGAGCTTGCGGGTGTAGGCGCGGATCATCGAGGACGGCCGCGGACGGAAGTGCCTGCCGTCGGTGAGCACGTTGATGCGCAGCCCCGGCGGATACACGCGCCGCACGGCCTGCTGCAGCTCGCGCAGGCGGACGAGCCCCCCGAACTCGGCGATGTCCGGCAGCGGGCCGTAGGCCTTCAACCGGTTCAGGGACTGCTTGACGGGGAATCCGAGCAGCACCACCTCGACGGGTTCGCCCCGGGCCACGCAGTCGCCCACGTCGCGCTGCATGTCGGCGACGACGTAGTTGGAGCGGGACCCCTTGAGGAACTGCTTGCGGGTGAACACGTGGTGCAGGGCACCGACGACCGCCCCCACGCGCTCCCGGTCGTCCCACCGGTTCCCGGCCTGCCCGCTGCCGGGGAACTTGGCCAGAGCGCCACAGGCCGTCCGCTCCGCGGCCCGGTCCGCGTCGTCGATGACGTTGGCCACGATGGACTCGGTCTCGGAGCCGCTGAGGCGCACCGCCCAGCGCTGGGCCGAGCGGTTCTCGCGCAGCGCGGCCACGTGCAGCTCCTCCAGCGAGTGCGTGTTGGAAAGCACCGGGCTGCGGCGCCCCAACCGCTTCCGCGGGGAGGTTTCGAAGCTGTCGATCACCGATGCCGCCGCGGCACCGGTGCGCTGTTCCGCGGTCCCGTTCACCGAACCACCGTCGCGCTGGCGGGGCATCACCTCACCCGCGGAGAGCGCGACCACGAAGGTCCCGTGCGCGTCGACGGGCCTGCCGAGGTCCCGGGCCATCTTGTCGTCGAAGACCGCAACGACCTCCGCCTGCCCGAGTTCGCGCAGGCGGCGCACCGTCCACTCGGCGACCGACTCGGTGCTCTCCTCCGGGACGTGGATCAGGTCCGCCTCCGGAACTCCGGTCTCGTCCAGCGCCTTTCGCACGTACTCGCCGTCCCGGTCGCCGGAGAAGCAGAAAACCACCCGTCCTCCCGCGTCCCTGACGTCCCACACGAACCGGGGAAGTCCACTGTGCACCGACCCCGCCCACAGCGGGGCCCCGGTTCGCCACTGAGCCGCTCCCCCGTCGACCGCGCACCCCTTGAACTCCCCCGGGCGGACGCGGGAGGGGATTCCCCCACCCGCCCGCCCGGGGCGGTCCTCCGGTTCCGCGGAGAGATGCCCTCCACGGCACAGCGGCGCGAACGGGTCCCGGACCTCCGGATCACCGAAGCGCTCGGTCCGCTTCCCCCCGGAGGTGACGAGGCCGCACGAATCGAGATCGATCACCACCATCGGCTGCGGAACCCGCCGGTCCCAACGCCGTTTCCTGGTGCGTTCCTGCACGGTGTGCAGCACCCGCCGCAGCAGCGCGTCCTGCTCGGCGGGGACCGTGTGCACGAAGCCCCGCAACGGGTGCTGCCCGGAGAGCACGTCGGCGCTGTCGGCTTCCAGGTCCCGCAGCTCGGCCGCGATCACGTGCTGCACGGCCGAGCGGGTCCGCCGCGAACGAGCTCCGCGCTCGCCGAACTCGAAGCTCTCGAACCCCCCGGCCAGCGTGTCCAGCGTGCGCGCCAGCGCACGCACCCCCTCGCGCACGTCGGCCGAGGTGACCCTGCTCGCGTCGCACACCCCGGCGGCCGAGGTGATCACCACCCTGCCGGTCGCCTGCAGCTCCGGGGATAGCTCCACGGCCAGGGCTCCCACGCGCGGGGTCAGCAGCAGGGCCCCGGAGTTCTCCAGCACCAGCCGGAAGGCGCGCAGCGGCGGGCGGATGAAGTACTCCAGGAAGTAGTGCAACGCGCTCTCGTCGCGTTCGAAGCGGTTGGCCACGACCTCGCCGAGCAGGGTGCGGGGAAGTGCGGAGCAGGGACCGAGCAGCGCGGGCACGGTGACCGGGATCGTCCCCCCGGGGAACTCGGGGTGGGCGGGCAGGGGCTCGTTCGGCATCGCCGTGCGCTCCGCGTCCGAGCCCGGTCTCGCTCCGGAGGTCGCGCAGTGCATCCGCAGCATCGGGTCGCCGTCGACCATCTCGACCAGGTTCCACCAGTCGTCGTCGGAACGACGCTGCCGCTCCAGCGGGGCGTACGGGTCCAGGGCTCCGGTGAGCAGCGCCAACCAGTCCGGGTCGCGGCGCTTGCGGGTGCTGCGCAGCCGGATCAGCACCCGGTAGAGCCGTGTCCAGGTGGGAGCGGGGCCCAGCGGTATGCCGCTGCCCGCGCGTTCGCCCACCAACCAGGCCAGGTGGTCGCGCCACACCACGCGCAGACCGTAATCGCCACCGGCCAGTATGGAGTTGGCTTCTTCCGCTTCGAGTGGCCACGTCCCGAAGGGCCGTACGGTAGCCGTGCTCTTCTCGGGGCCAAGCCGGGGCCGACCGTTCAACGGGTATCTCCTTGTTCTTCCTCGGACAGAGCGCGGAGACTCACGAGCTCCGCGGGTGAACCGCCCGGAGCGGGGACCACCGGGCGAGGAAGCGCGTTCACGAACCGATCGTGGGAATGTCGCGTGCGATGAGTACATCGCTTTCGTCCCGGTCGCACGGACACACGCCGGTCCGCGGGGGACGTGCCGGGAATTCGAACAGCGATGTCCACGGCCGGATCGAGGTTTTCTGTTCAGGTTGGCTCAGCTGTCCGCTCGGCGGAACCTCCCGCTCTCCACTCAGTGGACTTTCCGAGGCCGACCAGCCGTCCACACCACGTCGAGCCGTCCTCGGGAGAGCACAACGCCGGAGTCCTCGCGGCGATACGAGCCGTTCGGGGGGTGGTTCCGGCACCGCCACGCCGAGAGCACCACATCGAGCGCGGGCACGACGGGAAATCAGCGCCGAGGACGCTGCGCGAGCCCCCGGGACTACGAGTCCGAACCGGTGAGCGATCGTGCTCCGCGTGTCCGACCATGATCACGCGCACTCCGATCACGCTAATGAGCGATCTTTTCCGGCGGCAATGTGAGGGAGTGCATAATCGCGAGTCACGCGCTCCGCGCCACGCGGAGCCGGGGACGTGAAGACGGGGACGCGAAGCCGGGACGCGCAGACGGGGCGAGGCACCGGGGTGAAGTTCCGACCACGCGGACAGTCCCACTTTCCGGGGAACAGCCAGCCTCGGCTCACCCTATCGACTGACACTCTGAAGGGTCGCTCAGAAGGCATGATCGCCGCAGGAACGCGAGACTGGGTGGGCCGTAGCGTTCGCCGGGGCAGCAGGTTCCCAGCGACGCGTCTCGGATCAAGTCCGGAGAACGCCCAGAGCTCGTACAAGACCGAGGAGAAACCTTGCCCACCGAAGTAGCCCCGTTGCGCCGCAAACCAGTCCAGCAGCGCAGCGCCCAGCGCGTGGAACGGATGTTGGAGGCCTGCGCCCAGCTCATCGACGAGGTGGGCTACGACGGCCTGACCACCACGTTGATCGCCGAGCGGGCCGGAGTGGCGGTCGGCTCGCTGTACCAGTTCTTCCCGGACAAGCGCGCGGTGGTGCAGGAGCTCACCCTGCGCAACCTGGAGAGGTTCGTCCAAACCGTCTCCGAGCGGCTGGACCGGATGGAACTCGCCCACTGGTGGGACGCCGTGGACACCGTCTTCGACGTGTACCTGGGCATGCACCGGGAGATCCCCGCATTCAGCAAGCTCCACTTCGGGGACGTGGTGGACCTGCGGCTGCTGCACGAGAACAAGGACAACAACGCGGTGATCGCGGAGAAGCTGACCAGCCTCATCTCGGAGCGGTTCGGGATGAGCCCCGCCGAGCTGGAGCTGCCGCTGTCCGTGGCCGTCGAAGCGGCCGACGCGGTGCTGCACCTGGCCTTCCGGCGCGCTTCCACGGGGGACCCGACGCTGGTGAACGAGGCGCGGGAACTGGTCCGCGGCTACCTGTCCAGTCGCATCTCGGAGGATCAGCCGAAGGACCTGCCCGCCCCCCGGTAGGTCCGCGCGGACCCGACCCTTCGGCAACGAGTCGCATCCTGCCACTCGATCAGGTGGTATTCGTCGAGCCTCTCGGCGAGTTCCCCCGCCTTGGCGTGCCGGAACCACACCCGATCACCGGGACGAAGCGCACCGGCTCCCCTGCCCACCACCGGGGTCTGCACCTCGCCCACTGCCTCGGTGCCGGTCAGGCGCAGTCCGCTCGGCAGATACGGGCTGGGCAGCCGGTCCCGGCCCGCCGCGCCCGAAGCCGGATACCCTCCGGCGAACAGGGTCGCGCACCGTCGTCCGGGCCGGCGAACCACCGGCAGGGCGAACAGCACGGAGGGAAGCGGCCTGAAGTCGTGGTACGCGTCGAACAGGGTGGGACCGATCAGTCCCGAGCCCGCCGTCACCTCGGTGACGGCCCGCTCCGTCGCGGTGGTTTCCAGGCTTCCGGTGCCTCCCCCGTTGACGAATTCCAGCTCGGCCACTCCGCCGACCGCCTCGACCACGGCAGCGCGGCGGCGGGACAGTTCCGCGGCCGAACGGTGCCGCACCCAGCGCACGGCAGCCGCGCGCAGCGGCTGCCCGGGCGGGGCGTCCCCCACCCCGGCGATCTGTCCTTCGTAGACCATCAGGCCGACCAGCCGGAAGGCCCTCCGCCGCTCCACCTCCCGCGCCAGCTCGCGGGCCTGCCCGGGGGAACGCACCGGGGAACGCCGCGGCCCGATGTGGACGAGCCCGGCCAGTCCGCTCCCCAGCCACGGGATCCGGCCCAGCGCGGAGTCCTCCAGGGGGCGCCAGGCCGCGTCGACCTCCAGGCACACCCTGAGCCGCTCCGCGGAGCGGCCGCCGGACCGCTCGACCAGGTCCAGCTGCTCGGCGGAGTCGACGGTGATGGTCACGGCCGAGGCCGCGCCCGGCTCGGAGGCCAGTTCGGCCAGTGAGCGGCGGTCCGCCGTCGGGTAGGCGACGAGCAGGTCGTCGCTCACCCCTGTCCGGTACAGCCACAGCGCCTCCGCGAGGCTGTAGCACATCAGCCCGGAGAAGCCGGGGGTCCGCGCGGCCCGGTCGATCAGCTCGGGGCAGCGCACGGACTTGGTGGCCACCCGTATCGGTTTGCCCCCGGCGCGATCCACGAGCCCGGACGCGTTGCGGTCGAAGGCGTCCAGATCGGCCACCCCGAAGGGCGGGTCGAGCTCGGACGTGGCCGCGTCCAGCCGGGCCGCCGAAACGGCCGGGTGCGGTGCTGCGGAGGAGTTCACGCCATCAAGGTAAGCCCGCACCTCTTGTTACGCGAGTTGCTTTCACATACTTTCCGCCAATCGGAGTCACGACCCCACCCGATGCGCGAAGTACTGTCACGCCCCCGGGGGTCCCGCGCGGGCCGGTCGCGGGAACCCGTCCGACCGCGCCGAACGTCCGACCGGCGACCCGACCGCTCGCGACCACCCGGGCAAGCCAATCCGCTCGACCTCTCGAGGAAGTCCCGACCATGGCACTAGACACCTGGACCAACTGGGCGGCGACGAGCACCGCCACCGGTCAGCGCACGCAGCGGCCGCGCGACCCGCACGAGATCGCCCGCGCCATCACCGACGCCCGACAGCAGGGGCACAGCGTGCGGCCGCTCGGCTCGGGACACTCGTTCAGCGACATCGCCGCCCCGCGACCGCCGCGCGAGCGCACCGGCGCGGTCGCGCTGGACCTGTCCGCGTGGACGGGAATCACCGATGTGGACCGCGGCAACGGACTCGTCACCGCACGAGGCGGCACACCGCTGCACCAGCTCAACGCCGAGCTGGACGAGCTGGGGCTGGCCCTGCCGAACCTGGGCGACATCGACGGGCAGACGATCGCCGGTGCCGTGTCCACCGGAACCCACGGAACCGGAGCGCGACTGGGCGGACTGGCCACACTGGTGCGGGCGCTGGAGCTCGTCCGCGCCGACGGCTCGGTCCTGCGCTGCTCCCCCGAGCAGCACCCCGATGTGTTCGCCGCGGCCAGGGTCGGCCTCGGCGCGCTCGGACTGATCAGCACCGTGACCCTGCGCTGCGTCCCGGCGTTCTCGCTGGCCGCCGAGGAGCACCCCCTCCCGCTGGACGAGGTCCTGCGGAACTTCGACGACCACGCCGCGGACAACGACCACTTCGAGTTCTACTGGTTCCCCCACACCGCGCGCACCCTGGTCAAGCGCAACAACAGGCTGCCGGAGGCAACCCCCACCCGACCGCTGCACCCGGTGCGTTCCTGGTTCGAATACCGGGTGCTGGAGAACGAGCTGTTCGGCGCGGTCTGCAGGCTGGGCCGCCGCAGGCCCGGACTGGTACCGGCGTTGAACCGGCTCTGCGCGACGAGCTGGTCCGGGCGGTCGTACAGCGACAGGGCCCACCGGGTGTTCGTCACGGGACGGGAGGTGCGCTTCGTCGAGAGCGAGTACGCCGTCCCGCGCGAGCACCTCCCCGCGGTGCTGAACGAGCTGCGCGCCGCCGTGCGACGACTCCACCACCCGGTGATGTTCCCGGTCGAGGTGCGCGTGGCCGCCGCCGACGACATCTGGCTGTCCACCGCGCACGAGCGTCCGACCGCCTACGTCGCGGTCCACCAGTTCAGCGGAATGCCCCACCGCGAATGGTTCGACACCTTCGAGCGGATCGCCCGCGCGGCGGATGGAAGGCCGCACTGGGGGAAGATGCACGGCCTGTCCGCCGCACAGCTGCGCGAGAGCTACCCGCGCTTCGACGACTTCCTGCGGGTCCGCCGCCGACTCGACCCGGAACGGGTGTTCGGCAACCCCCATCTGGAGCGGGTGCTGGGCGAGTGACGGAACCTCGCCCCCGCACGGGACGGGCGCGCCACGGGGCCTTCCCGGCGCACCCGAACGGCGGAGACCGAGCGCTCGCCCGCGCCGAACCCGACGTTGAACCGACGCCGACTCACCCCCAGGAGGGCGCCGGTGCCTCGCTGGCCAGCAACTGGTCGTAGACCACCTCGTTGACCCAGCGGGAAACCGCGGTCTGCTCCGTGGACGGGGCGTCCTCGAAGGCCCTGCCCTCCAGCTCAGTCCGGATCCCGTGCTCGTCCGCGCTGAGCACGGCCACACCGAACTGGCGAGCCCGGATGAGGCAGGTGGACACGAAGCCCTCGCGGTCACTGACGTGCCGGGGCACCAGGATCGCGGCGCTGGTGAACCTCGCGAACGGCACGGCCGCGGTCAACGCGGTCCGCCAGTGGCGGGCCGGGGCCAGCACCCCCGACACCCGCGCCGCTGCCGGGGGAACCCGATCGGTCATCTCGGGCCAGACCCAGGTGGCTATCTCCGTGCGGTCCAGCACGGGCTCGCTCCCGACGCAGACGCGCTCGGCGTGCGCGTCCGGAACCAGCTCGGCGACCGGAACGATCCGACGGCCCAGCAGGCGCATCGGGGAAAGCACGCTTCCGGTCCACTCCAGTGCTTCGACTGCCGACTCGGCCAGCTCGTCCACGGGAGCGGGCAGTCCGTGCGCCCCCGTCGGACAGACGCTGATCCTGCCGTTGCTGCGATCGTCTCTTGCGGCATATCCCGGTGTCGCGGTCAACTTTCCCGCCTCCAAGGGTGCTTGCGCGAAATGGGGCCGAACCGAGCAACGCCGCCGAGAAGAGCGGACTCGGCGCTGAGGACTGTTCGGCGAATCTGCACGTGCACCCGACTAGAACAGCTGTGGGCGATTTGTTCGCGGTTCCTCCGAGTTCGCTGCGACCGACGGCCAACAAACGTCGGTGACCGGTCGATGAGCGGTAACTGAGGTTCGGTCGGGCTTGACCGCCATTCGGGTGAGCACGCGACGGCCGTGTCAGTCCGCCTCGGAGCGGAACACGGTGGAGCCGTCCAACTGCCTGCCGACCGCCTCGGCCGCGGGAACCAGCGCCCGGACCAACTTGGCCACTTCGGCCTGGGAGGTCTGCACCACCAGGCCCAGCGCGGCCACGACCTCGCCTTCCTCGCGCACCGGAACGGCCACGGAGCAGCTGCCGAACGTCATCTCCTCCGCGGTGCGGGCGAAGTCGCGCTGCCGGACGCCGGCGAGCTCCCGCACGAGCCTGCCCGGTTCGGCGACCGTGTAAGGCGTGTACCGCGCCAGCCCCCGCGCGCAGTAGTCCTGCACCACCTCGCGCGGGGCGTGCGCCAGCAGCACCTTGCCCACCCCTGTGGGGTGCAGCGGGAGGCGACCGCCGCTGCGCGAGAGGATCGGGATCGAGCGGCGCCCGCTGAGCTTTTCCACGTAGACCGCTTCCGGCCCGTCCCGCACGGCGAGCTGCACGTTGGCGCCGGTCTGCTCGTGGAGCTGCTGCATGTAGGGCATGGCCGCGTTGCGCAGCCCGGTGTGCACCGGGGCGAGCAGCCCGAGTTCCCACAGCCGCAGACCGATCGCGTACCTGCCGTCGCTCTCGCGCCGCAGCGCGCCCCAGGCCTCCAGCTCGCCGACGAGCCGGTGCGCCGTCGCCAGCGGGACGTCGGCGCGCTGGGAGATCTCGGTCAGGGACAGCCGCGGCGACTCGGCGTCGAAGGCGCCGAGCACGCTGAACGCGCGACCGGTCACCGTGCGACCGGACTCCCTGCTGTTGCCAGCCATCGCCGCCGGACCTCTTCTCGCCGAACGAACTCTCGCGGAGAGCAAGATACCTCCTCCGGGGGCAGCATCGTCCCCGTTCGGAGCAACCGATCGCGTGGTCCGGACGAGCGTCCTCCTCACCGGAGCGCTCCCCGTCGGAACGCTCGTCTCCCGGACGCCCCGCACGCGGGGCTCCCGCGATGTGGTGACGAACGGTCCGTTCCGCTCACGGCGAAACTTCGCGCTCCGGGCCCGCTGGACTCCGCGGAGCGAAAGATCCGGGGCGCACCCGCCACGAGCCGAGGTGTGAGAGGTGTTACTCCATGCCGATCGAAGCCGATCGATGCCGACCGCATCCGGCGCGGGGACGCCCCGGCGCCGAGGCCGCACCGGCCCCGGCACGGCGGTGAAACCGATGGGAAACACGAAAAGGACCCCACCAGAGTGGGGCCCTTCTCGTTCTGCCTGTTCTCGATCCGCGACCGTGTCCCTCCGGAGAGGACGAACACTCGTCGGCTCGTTGTGGGCGAGGGGGGATTTGAACCCCCACGTCCTTTCGGACACACGGACCTGAACCGTGCGCGTCTACCTGTTCCGCCACCCGCCCGTGGGTGCTTGTTTTACTGTACAACACTCCGAACTCGGCCCCGAAACCGGGGGGTCTTTTCGCCCGAAGGAACAACCTCGCCGAAGCGAGCCCGTACAATCGAGCTGGAACCTCGTGCCGTGATCGGCTCGATCAGAGTAACACGGCACGATCGGGGGGAGCCGAACAGGGGTCTCCCCGAATGAGAACTAGTAGCTGTAACGACTCATCGCCCCGTATACGATGGGTCGCAGGAGTCGAGAGTGTGGAGGGATTGCCGTTGGGCCTCGTGCAGCGCTTCGAGCGCAGGCTCGAAGGCATCGTCGGCAATAGCTTCGCGCGCGTGTTCGGCGGCAAGGTCGTTCCGCAGGAGGTGGCCCAGAGCCTCCAGCGGGAGGCCGAGCTACAGGTCCGCGAACTCGCGGGCGGAAGGCTGCTCGCGTGCAACCACTACACGGTGCAGCTGAGCCCTACCGACCACAAACGACTCATGGAGGACGAGAATCGGGTCACCGATCTTCTCGCCGACTGCGTTCAGGAGCATCTCACCGAGCAGCGGTGGGACACATATGGTGACGTCGTAGTCTCCCTGGAGCGCTCTGAGACGCTGCACACGGGACAGTTTCGAATCAGTTCGTCCGTCGACCCCGACGTAAGCCGACGGCCGGCAACACCTCGTACCGCAGGAGACCGACCCATGAGCCAGCCACCAGGCCAATATCCCCAGGGGGATCCGTACGGCCAACAGGGGCAGTACGGCTACGACCAGGGCCAATACGGGCAAGACCCGAATTACGGCTACGGTCAGCCCGGCTATGACCAGGGCTACGGCCAGCCCGGGGGCGCGTACCCGCAGTCCGGTGGCTTCCCCGACCAGGGCTACGGCCAGCCCGGCTATCCACCGCCGCCTCCCCCGGCCTACGGTCAGCCCGGTTACGACCAGGGCTACGGCCAGCCCGGCGGCGGATACCCGCCGCAGCCCGGTGGTGGGTACCCGCAGTCCGGTGGGTTCCCCGACCAGGGCTACGGGCAACAACCCCCCGGATACGGCCAGCAACCCCCCGGTTACGACCAGGGCTACGGCCAGCCCGGCTATCCACCGCCGCCTCCCCCGGCCTACGGTCAGCCCGGCTATGACCAGGGCTACGGCCAGCCCGGCGGCGGATACCCGCAGTCCGGTGGCTTCCCCGACCAGGGCTACGGCCAGCAGCCGCCCGCCTACGGCCAACCGCCGGGGTACGAGCAGGCCTACGCACAACCGCCCGGCTACGGCCAGCCCGGCGGCGGATACCCGCCGCAGCCCGGTGGTGGGTACCCGCAGTCCGGTGGGTTCCCCGACCAGGGCTACGGGCAACAACCCCCCGGCTACGGCCAGCAACCCCCCGGCTACGACCAGGGCTACGGCCAGCCCGGCTACCCGCCGCCGCCCGGTCCCGGTGGTTACCCCGACGCCGCACCGAGGCAGTTGACCGCCACTCTGCAGCTCGACGACGGTTCGAACCGCTCGTACACCCTGCAGCAGGGCAGCAACGTGATCGGACGCGGTCAGGAGGGCCAGTTCCGGCTGCCGGACACCGGTGTCTCGCGCAAGCACATCGAGATCCAGTGGGACGGTCAGGCCGCTATGCTGGCCGACCTCGGTTCCACCAACGGAACCACGGTCAACGGCACCCCGGTGCAGACCTGGCAACTGGCGGATGGCGACGTCATCCGTGTCGGCCACTCGTCTCTGGTGTTCCGGGCGCAAGGCTGACCCGGGGCGCGTGATCACGAGAGCCGACCGACGAGGTAGGAGCGTCACCGACAAGTGTCCGAGCTGGTGATTCAGCTGACCAGAGTAGGGTTTCTCGCCCTGCTCTGGTTGTTCGTACTGGCAGCGTTGCGCGTGGTTCGTTCCGACCTGCGGTCGGCCTCCGGATTGAAGATGCCCGTACCGGGCTCGAACAGGAGCTCGGGCAAGGGCTCGGACAAGAAGGCGAAGGCCTCCGGAAAACAGTCCCGCCCCAAGTCGAAATCACCACGCCAGCTGGTGGTCACCGAGGGGGCGTTGGCGGGAACCCGCATAACACTGGAAGGTCGCCCCATAATGATCGGCCGCGCCGACGACTCCACGCTCGTCCTCGACGACGACTACGCCTCGACACGACACGCGAGACTGTCGCAGCGGGGCCAGGACTGGTACCTGGAAGACCTTGGCTCTACCAACGGAACGTACCTTGATCGAGCGAAGGTCTCGGGGCCGACCAAGGTTCCGATCGGAGCTTCGATCCGAATCGGCAAAACGGTGATCGAGCTGCGCTCATGACCCTCGTTCTTCACTACGCAGCCCGCAGCGACCGCGGCCTGGTCCGCTCGAACAACCAGGACTCGGTCTACGCCGGCCCACGACTTCTCGCCCTCGCGGACGGCATGGGCGGCCATGCCGCAGGCGAGGTGGCAAGCAAGGTCGTCATAGCGGCGCTCGCGCCGCTCGACGACGACGAGCCGGGTGACGACCTGCTCGGACACCTGCACGACGCGATGCTGTCCGGCAACAACGCCATCTCGGAACTCGTCGCCAGCGACCCGGACCTCGACGGCATGGGCACGACGCTGACCGCGATGCTGTTCGCGGGCAGCAAGCTCGGGCTCATCCACATCGGGGACTCCAGGGCCTACCAGGTCAGAAACGACGAGCTCTCCCAGATCACCCACGACGACACGTTCGTGCAGTCGCTGATCGACGAGGGGCGGATCACCGAGGAGGAGGCGGCCAACCACCCGCAGCGCTCGCTGCTGCTGCGGGCGCTCACCGGGCACGAGGTCGAACCCAGCCTCGCAGTGCGGGAGGCCCGCGCCGGGGACCGCTACCTGCTGTGCTCCGACGGCCTCTCCAGCGTGGTCAGCGAGGAGACCATCACCGAGGCCCTGCGGATCAACGATCCGCAGCAGTCGGCCGACCGGTTGATCGAACTGGCCCTCAAGGGCGGCGGCCCGGACAACGTCACCGTGATCGTCGCCGATGTGGTCGACGTCGACTTCGGCGACGACGCGCCGATCGTCGCGGGAGCGGCCGGTTTCGCCGAGCAGGAGACCCAGCCGCAGCCGGACTCGGCAGCGGCGCGCGCCTCCGCCGCCACCCGCCCGCAACCGAGCGAGCAGCGGCAGACCAACGTCGCCGAGGTCGCAGAGTCACCACCGGACCCTCCGCGGCGCAGACGTTGGTTACGCGGACTGCTGGTCAGCTGCGGCGTGCTCGCGCTGCTGGCCGGCATGGTCTTCGCCGGAAGGTGGTGGGTGTTCAACCAGTTCTACGTCAGCGCCGACGACTCCGAGAACGTGGCGATCTTTCAGGGAGTGCAGGGCAGCGTGCTCGGGATCAGCCTGCACCGCAGGCTCGAGGGCTCCTGCCCGCCCGGCGCCGCCGAGGAGTGCGACTCCATCGGGGTGAAGGATCTCAAGGAGGCCCAGCGCACCAACGTCGTCGACGGGATCACCCAACTCGAAAGCCTGGAGGACGCCCGCGAGACCGTCCACCGGCTGCGGCTCACCGCCCTGCTCCCGCCCTGCGAGCAGAGCGACGGCCAGCAGAACGACGGCGGCTCGAACGACGGGAGCTCGAACGACGGGGGCGGCAACGAGCGCGCCGGTGGCGACAACGGCTCCGGCGGTGACGGGAGCAACGGCGGCGACCCCACCTCGTCGGACACCCCAACGACCTCCGAACAGCAGTCCGGAGACCCCAACAACCCCCAGCAGGGATCGAACGAGCCCTCGGAGGCGTCGAACAACTCGCAAACCGACGGCACACCGCTGCAGTCCGAGGAGCAGAAGCCGGGCGTCAACTGCCGGACGGTGAGTTGATGGCTCCCACCGACACCGACCCCGGAACCCCGAGCGCCTCGGGTTCGGGCGCCCAGGAGGCGACGAACCCGCCCAGAACACCGAACCGGCGCGGCATCGAGCTCGTCATGCTCGGCTTCTCCGCCGTGATAGTGACCTCGGCGCTGGCCCTGATCAGCATCAACCAGGAGTCCCAGCCCGGCACGCAGGTCCTCTACTACGGCCTCGCCTTCCTCGCCCTGTTCGGCCTGGCCCACCTGGCCGTTCGACGTTGGGCCCCCTACGGCGACCCGCTGCTGCTCCCGCTGGTGGCCTTCCTCAACGGGTTCGGGCTGGTGCTGATCCACCGCGTCGACATCGGCAACGCCACCGAACCCGAGGGGCCCGCCGCCTCCGCGCCCTCGCAGGTGGCCTACACGGCCATCGGACTGGTGCTGTTCGTCCTTGTGCTCAAGGTCGTCTCGGACCACCGCACCCTGGCCAAGTACGCCTACACCTGCGGGCTGGTCGGGCTGGTCGCGCTGGCCCTGCCCGCTGTGCTGCCCAGTTTCATCGCGCCCCCCATCAACGGCGCGAAGCTGTGGATCCGCATCGGCTCGCTGTCCTTCCAGCCGGCCGAGTTCGCCAAGATACTGCTGCTGGTCTTCTTCGCCGCGTTCCTCGTCTCCAAGCGGGAGCTGTTCACCACGGCGGGCCGGCGGTTCCTCGGCATCGACTTCCCCAGGGCGCGGGACCTCGCCCCGGTGCTGGTCGCCTGGGCCGCCTCGATCGGGATCGTGGTCCTGGAACGCGACCTGGGCACCTCGCTGCTGTTCTTCGGCATCGTGCTGGTGATGATCTACATCGCCACCGAGCGCGCGGTGTGGATAGCGATCGGTCTTTCGCTGTTCGCCCTGGGCTGCGTGGTGGCCTACCCGCTGTTCGGGCACCTGCAGGAGCGCGTGGACGCATGGTTGAACCCGCTGACCAGCGGTGACAGCGGTTACCAGCTGCGCAAGGCGCTGTACGGCATGGCCGAAGGCGGGATCGGCGGCTCCGGGCTCGGTGGTGGGAGACCGGCCATCGTCCCGTACGCCAAGAGCGACTTCATCCTCTCCACAGCCGCCGAGGAGCTCGGGCTGCTGGGTCTGGCGGTCTTCCTGCTGGTGTACCTGCTGCTGACCGCGCGCGGCCTGCGGGTGGCGCTGGCGGCGCGGGACTCGTTCGGCAAGCTGCTGGCCGGGGGGCTGTCCTTCACGATCTCCTTCCAGGTCTTCGTGGTGGCCGGTGGCGTCACCGGGCTGATCCCGCTGACCGGGTTGACCACGCCGTTCCTCGCCGCGGGCGGTTCCTCGCTCGTCGGCAACTACGTGCTGGTGGCCCTGCTGCTGCGGATCTCCGATTCGTCACGACGACCCCAGCAGCCGAGCAAACCGCAACCGAAGCAACCCCCGATCGCCGAGGCACATACCGAGTTGGTGGAGCGTCCACGATGAACAAGCCACTGCGTCGGGTGGCGATGGCCATGATGGCGATGATCGTGCTGCTGCTGGCCAACGCCACCTATGTGCAGGTCATCCGCGCCGACGAACTCCGTTCGCAGTCCGACAACCAGCGCAGGCTGTACCAGGAGTACTCCACACCGCGCGGACAGCTGATCGCGGACGGCAAGCTGCTGGCCAGCTCCGAACCCACCGGTGAGGAACGGTTCCAGTACGAGCGCAAGTACGCCAACGGCCCGGCCTTCGCCCCGGCCACCGGCTTCTACTCCTTCATCTACGGATCCAAGGGGGTCGAGCGGGCCGAGAACGAGGTGCTCAACGGCAACGCCGACTCGCTGGCGTTCAACAGGCTGCAGGGCATGCTCACCGGCCAGGAGAAGAAGGGCGGCAACGTCGAGCTGACCCTGAACCCCGAGATGCAGCGCACCGCCTACCAGCAGCTCGCGGGCGACGGGGTGCGCGGTTCGGTGGTGGCCCTGAACCCGCAGGACGGGTCGATACTGGCGATGGCCAACGCGCCGTCCTACGACCCGAACAAGTTCGCGGGCCAGTCGCGCGACAAGCAGGTGGAGGCCTGGAACGAGCTCGAGAACGCCCCCGGGGACCCGATGGTCAACCGGGCCACCTCGACGCTGTACCCGCCGGGGTCCACCTTCAAGCTGATCACGGCGGCCGCCGCGCTGGAGTCCGGCAAGTACGACTACGACACCCAGGTGACGGCCGCGCCCTCGATCGACCTGCCCAAGAGCAACGCGACGCTGCCCAACTACGGCAACAGCACCTGCGGGACGATGCCGACCGCTCCGCTGTGGGAGGCCATGGCGCGTTCCTGCAACACCGCCTTCGCCGAGGTGGCCGGTGACGTCGGCGAGGAGAAGCTGCGCGAGACCGCCCGGAGCTTCGGCTTCGGCGAGGACCTGAACGTCCCGATGAACGTGGCCAACTCCTCGCTCGGCGAGATCAACGGCCCCGCGCCGCTGTACCAGACCGGGATCGGCCAGCGCGACGTGCGCATGACCCCGATGCAGAACGCGATGGTGGCCGCGGCGATCGCCAACGACGGCAAGATGATGAAGCCGCACCTGGTGGACAAGACGCTGGCCCCGGACATGTCCGTGCTCGACCGCACCGAGCCCGAGCAGATGAGCCAGGCCGTTCCCGGCGACGTCGCGCACACCATCAGGGACATGATGGTCAAGGCCGAGCAGCACGCCGGCGACGAGGGCAAGATCAGCGGGGTGCAGATCGCGTCCAAGACCGGGACCGCGCAGCACGGCTCGGGCAAGGACCCCCACGGGTGGTACGTGGCCTTCGCCCCCGCGGAGAACCCGCAGATCGCGGTGGCCGCCGTCGTGGAGGACGGCGGCAACGTCGGGGCGAACGCGACCGGGAGCAAGATCGCAGCACCGGTGGCGCGCGCCGTGATCCGCGCCGGCCTGCAGGGGGGTGGCTGACGGGTGCCGAACTCCGGTCAAACGCTCGCCGAGCGCTATCGGCTCGCCCAGCGCATCGCGGTCGGCGGCATGGGCGAAGTCTGGCAGGCCGTCGACGTGCGGCTGGACCGGACGGTGGCCGTCAAGATACTCAAGCCGGAACTGTGCGGCGACGCCGAGTTCCTGCACCGGTTCCGCACCGAGGCCCGCACCACCGCCTCGCTGAACCACCCGGGCATCGCGGCGGTGCACGACTACGGCGAGACCGCGGCCGTCCCGGACGGCCCGGAGGACACCGCCTACCTGGTCATGGAGCACGTCGAGGGCGAGCCGCTCGCCGCGATCCTGGCCAAGGAGGGGCGCATCACCGCCGAGCACACCCTGGAGATGCTGGAGCAGGCAGGCAACGCCCTGCACGCCGCGCATCGGCGCGGGCTGGTGCACCGCGATGTGAAGCCGGGAAACATCCTGGTCACCCCGGACGGGACCGTCAAGTTGACGGACTTCGGCATCGCCAAGGCCGCCGATGCGGCCCCCGTCACCCGCTCGGGGATGGTCATGGGAACCGCGCACTACATCTCCCCGGAGCAGGCGCTGGGCAGCGAGGCCACCCCCTCCAGCGACGTCTACTCGCTGGCCGTGGTCGGTTACGAGTGCCTGCGGGGGCACCGCCCGTTCCTGTCCGACAACGCGGTGACCGTGGCGATGATGCACATCCGCGACATGGCACCACCGCTGCCGCCCGACGTGCCTCCGGGCACGCGTGCGCTGATCGAGGCCACCCTGGTCAAGGACCCGCGCATGCGCTACGGCGAGGGCGGGGAGTTCGCCAACGCCGTGGCCAGCGTGCGCGCGGGCAGACCGCTGCCCGCACCGCTGGCGCTGAGCTCGCAGCCTCCTCCCGCGCCGGGACCAGCCGGCTCGGGGCAGCCCGCGCCTCCCCAGCAGGTCACGCCCCAGCAGGTCACGCCGCAGCAAGTGCCTCCCCAGCAGCACGGGCAGCCGCAGCAGCCCATGGCGACGCCGCCCCCGCAGCACGGCGGCCACCCCCGGACGGGGACGCAGCACCCGACCATCAACCAGCAGCAGGCCGTCGGGCACCAGCAGACCGGCAGGCACGCGTTCCCGAACCCCCCGGGGAGCACACCGCCCCCCGGGGGTGCACCCTCCGGGCCACCGCACCCCACGGGGGCGCAGCCCTCGGGCACGGTTCCTCCCGGGGTCATCCCGCCGCAGGCGGCACCGGGAAGCCCTCCGGCGGGGGGAAACCAGTACGTACCGCCCGCGAAGAAACACCGACCGGGGCGCGGAACGACTCTCTGGGTGGTGATTGTCGTAGTGGTGCTGGTGCTCGCCTGCGGCGCCGCGGCCACGCTGGCCTACAACCACTACCTCTCACTGCCCGCGCACGGAACCGACGACGAGACCACGGGAACAGTGACACTTTCGGAGAGTGTTCGACAGAACACCACGGGTCGTGTGAGATTGGCCGATTTCGCTTCGACGGGGGAGTTCAACACGAGCTCGTTACGGCATCCTGAGGGGTGGCTCTCGCACGCTCCCACCTCGGCGATCAGCTCGTGGAGCTCCGCTGCGCGCCGGAAGCAGCCGATCTCGTCGACCACCACGCACACCACGCCGGGCACAGCCGCACGGGGTGAGATACGGGAAGCCGGTACGTATGGAGTCGGGGGGACCGCGCACCGCACCCAGACCTGGACCATATCGGCCGTCACAGGCTTTTGGGGCAATTTGATGGGACGCTCGTGGACACAGATCGGGACGACGCAGCGATGAGCTCACCGCGACTTCTCTCCAACCGTTACGAGATCGAGGACCCCCTCGGTTACGGCGGCATGTCCGAGGTGCACCGTGGCCGGGACGTTCGGCTCGGCCGGGATGTCGCCGTGAAGGTGCTGCGCGCGGACCTCGCCAGGGACCCCACCTTTCAGCTGCGTTTCCGCCGAGAGGCCCAGAACGCCGCCGCGCTGAACCATCCGGCGATCGTGGCCGTGTACGACACGGGCGAGACCGACTCGGAGAACGGTCCGCTGCCATACATCGTCATGGAGTACGTCAGCGGCAGGACGCTGCGTGACGTGGTCAAGAGCGAGGGTCCGCTGGCCCCGCGCCGCGCGATGGAAGTCATGGCGGACGCCTCCGCCGCGCTCGACTTCAGCCACCGGAACGGCATCGTGCACCGGGACGTGAAACCGGCCAACATCATGATCACCGACTCCGGCGCGGTGAAGGTGATGGACTTCGGGATCGCGCGGGCGGTGGCGGACGGCCAGGCCGCGGTGACCCAGACCGCGGCGGTCATCGGCACGGCCCAGTACCTCTCCCCCGAGCAAGCCCGCGGGGAGACCGTCGACGCGCGCAGCGACGTCTACGCCTCCGGTTGCGTGCTGTTCGAACTGCTCTGCGGCGACCCGCCGTTCACGGGCGACTCGCCGGTGGCCGTGGCCTACCAGCACGTCAGGGAGCAGCCGAGCAAGCCCTCCGAGTCCAACAGCCAGGTCCCGGACGCGCTGGACGCGGTGGTGCTGAAGGCGCTCAGCAAGAACCCGGAGAACCGCTACCAGTCGGCGGCGGACATGCGCACGGACCTGGTCCGGGTGCTGTCCGGGCAGCGGCCGAAGGCGCCGCTGCTGACGGCGGCGCCCGAGGACGAGGACACCGAGCGGATGGGCGAGCCGGAGCCCACGCGGGTCAACCACGAGCAGGCTCCCCCGACGGAGACCGCTGCCGCGCTCCCCCCTGAGGACGACGGCTACGAGGAGCAGGACCGCAAGCGGCGCAGGCGCTGGACGATCGGGCTGGTCACCTTCGCGTGCGTGGCCGCCTTCGCCGTGGTCGCCGGACTGGCCGCGACGATGCTCGGCGGTGGCCCCCAGCAGCCCGAGAAGATCCAGCTCGGCTCCTACCAGGGACAGCGCCTCGAAGTGGCGAAGAACGCGGTCAAGGAAGCCGGTTTCCAGAACGTACGTGTCCAGGACGAGCACTCCTCCTCCAGCGAGGAGGGCACCGTGATCAACCAGCAGCCCGCCGAGGGCAGGTACGCACCGGACCGGACGATAACCCTGATCCACGGGATCGGTCCCGAACAGGTGAAGGTGCCCGACCTGAGCGGGATGAACGTCTCCGAGGCCCAACGAGCGCTCCAGGAGGCGGGGTTGAAGCTGGACCCGCAGCGCCAGACGAAGCCGGTCGAGGACCGGAGCAAGGTCGACAAGGTCGTGGACCAGAGCGAAACGGGCGAGGTCATGAAGGGCACGATGGTCCGGGTCACCATCGGTGAGGCCGTCCAGAAGCAGCCGGTCCCGGACGTCACCAACTTCCAGCTCGCCCAGGCCAAGCAGACGCTGACCTCCTCCAGCTTCGAGATCTCCACCGAGCGGGTGGACTCGGGCGAGAAGGCGGGCACCGTGGTCAAGCAGAGCCCCTCGGGAGGTTCGAAGGCCGAACCCGGTTCCACGATCACGCTGTCGGTGTCGAACGGTTCGCAGATGCAGATGCCCGACCTGAGCGGACTGGAAGCCTCCGAGGCCAAGAAGGTGCTGCGCCAGAAGGGCTTCGAGGGGAACGTCTCCACGGCGGACAAGCCAGTTCCGGACTCCTCCAAGGAGGACACCGTGGTGTCCACCTCCCCCTCGGCGGGATCCGAGATCGACAAGAACCAGAAGGTCACCCTCTACATCGGCACGGAGCAGGAAACGCCGAGCTCCAGCAGTTCCAGCGAGCCCAGCGACGGCCTGTTCCCGTGACCTCCCCCGCCCCGCCCCCGGCCGCGAGCGCGGCGGTCCGGTGGGCGGGGCTCGCGGGGCTTCTCGTCCCCGCTCAGCCACGCGAATCGAGCCGACGGAGCCCTATTAGAGTCGCGGTATGACTTCGGGGGAAGTGACTCATCAGGTTTCGGAGACCGTCGAGCGCTACGTGCGGCTGCTCGACGCCGGTGACGTCCCCGGTGTGCTGGGGCTCTTCGCCGAGGAGGGCGTGGTCTCCTCCCCCATGCAGGGCAAGATCCCGGCGCGGGAGTTCTACCCCGAACTCGCGGCGACGCTGCAGCGTGCGGAGATAACCGCCCAGGAGATCTTCGTCTCCACCACCGACCCGCACCGCGCCGCCGTACGCTTCCGCTACGACTGGACCGCCGCGGCCGAGAACCCGCCGAACTTCGACTGCATCGACGTGATCACCCTCGACGCGGACGGGTTGATCGCGGAGCTCAGGTTCGTCTACGACACCCACCCGCTGCGGGTGGCCTGGCAGGACGCGCTGGACAGGTTGCGCTGAGCAGGAGCCGTCAGGTTCGATGATCCCCGAGTCGTCCCCCCGCTCAACGGCCGATCGGAGCCCCCGTGATCCTGGCTAGTGATCCGCCCTTCGCAATGCATTCGAGCCGACGTGCGGAGTTTCACCGGCGCTGGTCCCACAGCAGAGCTCTCCTGGCGCTGGGTTGCCTCGCGATCCCGACTCTGCTGCTGGCGGCCCTGCCGGTGGGGATGATGCTGCTGCCGGAGTGGCGAGACCGGCCTACGGGAGTCGACGCCGCTGCGCTGTTGGTCAGTGCCATGTCCCTCGGGGTGGTCCTGTGGTACCTGCGTCCCACGAAGATGCTCGAGCGCACCGAGTTCTGGGGGCTGCGCACCGCGCTGTGCTGCGCCGTGCAGGTGGTCGCTCTGGAGTGGAGCCTGCCCCCGACGGCCGGTCCTGCGCTGTCCCGGGGAGTCCCGCTGGCGGGGCTCGCGCTCGCCCTGCTCGCGGGAGTTCTCACTGCGGTCGCCCGCGCGAAGCTGTTCGCCCCTGGCGGCAGCGCCCTGGCTGCCACTTCACTGCCGCTGCGTCACGCGATCTTTCTTCCGCAGGCCGCCCGGCGAGGCGAGGTCGTCATAACGGCTGACCAGTTGTTCTGGTATCTGCAGCAGGGGGCCAACGGCATCGGTTGGATGCGTCTGGCGCGTGAGGAGAACCAGATCCCGCTGGACGAGATCGTCGACGTCTCGGTCACGGAAGTACGGGATCCGTACCGTGCCCCGCCGGTGCTGGTGATGGAGGACGGAACACCACTACCTCCTCCCACCGGCGAGGTGGTGCACGTGCGGACGCGGCAGGGCGAGGTGCTGCTACCCGCCGTCGCCGCCGAGCAACTCGCTCAACAGCTGCGGGAACGCCTGCGAACACCGCCCCCGCGGGAGACCGCACCACTCGACGGCTGATCAGCCGGCAGAAACGCGGCCGCGGACTCAGAGAGATTCGGTGACTCCGCCCCAGAGAAGGAGTCGTCACAACTATGCTCCGTGCGGAGTCGTACTCCGGCCCAAAGGATGAAGGAAGGCAATGAGCGAACCAGGGCAGCAGGCTGAAGAACTAGCTGAATGGGCCCGTGGCCTGGAAGAAAAAGCACAGCGCTACGGACAACTCAGGGAACAACTGGGAAATACTTCGATCACCGAAACCTCCTCCGACCAGGCTGTTCGAGTCACGGTGGACTCCAACGGAGTGCCGACCGAGCTAACCGTAACGAACAACGCGCGCAGGTACTCTCCGGAGCAGATCACGACTCGCCTGAACGAGACGATGCGCCGGGCCCACGCGCGACTGAGCGAGGAGGTCGCACGGCTTACCGAGTCGGTAGTCGGTGACGACGAAGCCGCGAACAACATCCTCCGCAGCTACCGCGAACGTTTCCCAGAAGTCGACTCCGCCCCGGAACAGACCTCAACTCCCCGTACCGAAGACATGGACCTCGCTGTTCCAGATGACTACGACGACTGGAACGCACCGCGTCACAGGAGGTGATCGAGATGACTGATTCGACCAAAGTATCAACCGAACAGCTGCGCTCACATGCTGACACCGTGAACGGTTTCAAGGACAAGGCCGCGAAGGCTGCCGATGCTGCAGAACACGTATCCGGCCTGGACGACGCCTACGGGCTGCTCTGTCACCAGATGGGTTTGCCGATGCTGCTCAAGCAGCCGCAAGATTCGGCAGCACAAGGCATCCGGAGTTGTGCGGAGACCTTCGAAGCACTGTCCCGAGCACTCCGCGACGTTGCCAAGAAATACGAAGACACTGACGATGATCAGTCCTCAGAATTGGAAAAAATAACCAGCCAGATGGAGAAATTGAAAGCGAGCAATTTCTAAATGGACATCCTGGATGAATCTTCTGATAACTCGCTGGTTGACGATCGATCGAACGTCAGAGACGACTCGAACTACGACTTCCTCACTAGCCCCACTGAAGATCCCCTAGGGTACTTCGATAAGAGTTCCAGTCCATCCGGCTGGGCTGGCGGCACGACCGCCGACAACTTCGCGAATATAGCCGATGGCATTGAGAGCGGGGACTGGGTCGCTGTCGGGCTGGCCGGAGCCGGAATAGGCTTGGACGCGGTAGGGGCGATCACCGACCCGATCGGATTTGTCGCAGGGCAGCTGTTCAGCTGGATGCTGGAGCACATAGAACCGCTACGCGCGACGATGCATGCCTTGGCCGGAAACCCAGGAATGATCAAGGGATACGCTTCCACCTGGGACAATATCGAAAAAACGATGAAGTCCGTTGGATCGGACTATGCAGATTCCTCCGTGCGTGAGACTTCCGGATGGCCGAGCGAGGCAGGCAAGGCCTACCGTGCCGAAGCAGCCGAGTTCGCCGAAGTGTGTAAGTCCTCCGCCGAGGCGGCCCGCGGACTGGCTACCGCTTCCTACAAGATGGCAGAGGTAGTCGGAGCAGTACGCAGTCTGGTTCGAGACTTGCTCGCTGGCCTGGCCGGGGCCATGGTCAGCTACGCTCTCGAGCTGGCCGGAACGCTGGGAGCTGCCGCACCATTGGTCATCGAACAAGCGCTGACAAGAATCGCAACCACAGGCGGTAAGATTGCTCGCACTATCGCGAAGCTAGTCCAGACCATCTCGGCGCTGGGAGACCTGCTGGGACCGCTGAAAACCGCCCTGGAAGGGCTCAACAAAACCGCCCAAGCCCACCAGAAGAACAAATGATCGGATGAGTCTGACTCCGCGTTCCGCCGTGCAGCCGACGTTCCACGTGAAACCGGACCACGGCGGAACGAGCTTCCGGATGAGCAACCAGCCGGCTCGAGGGCTCCGTTCGGATTTTCGCGGCTCCGGGTACGGAACCTTCTGCTGTCCCGTACCCGGGTGCCCCACCCGCGGAAAGCACCGGCTCTCAGCGCAGCGCGTTCGCGGCCACCTCGCGCATGTCGCGCTCCAGCCGCTCCACCGTGGCCTCCTCCGCGGGGTGCCCGGCGGTTTCCATCCAGTTGGCCAGCATCCTGTGCCCGCCCTCGGTCAGCACCGACTCGGGGTGGAACTGGACGCCCTCCAGCGGGAGCTCGCGGTGCCGCATGCCCATGACCACACCGCCTGCCGTGCGGGCGGTGACTTCGAACTCCTCCGGAACGCTGTCCGGGCGGACGGTCAGCGAGTGGTAGCGGGTCGCGACCACCGGCCGCGGCAGCCCGGCGAAAACGCCGACGCCCTCGTGCTCGATCTCGCTGGTCTTGCCGTGCAGCAGCTCCGGGGCCCGCTCGACGGTCCCACCTCGCGCCGCGCCGACGGCCTGGTGCCCCAGGCACACACCCAGCAGGGCCTTGCCCGCGGCGGCGCACTCCGAGACCAGCTCCATCGACCGCCCGGCGCGCTGCGGCGTGCCCGGCCCCGGGCTGAGCAGCACACCGTCCGCCCGCTCGACGTCGGCGTCGGTGACCGCGTCGTTGCGGCGGACCACGCACTCCGCCCCGAGCTGCGCCAGGTACTGCACCAGGTTGTAGACGAAGCTGTCGTAGTTGTCGACCACCAGAACCCGCACGACCCCAGCCTACGGGTAGCGCACCGCGCGAAGCGACCCCGCAAGGCTCCCGCAGCGGCCCCGCCTGCGACCCCGCCAACGCGGCCGAAACATCCGAATCACCCGTTGTGCTGCGACAACACCCCGGGCCACCCGGCCGAGAGGCCCGAAGTGCGATAGCCTACGCATTTCGTGGACACAAGTCGGTCGCCAGCTTCGAACGCGGTGGTAGCGCCGTGAGCCCCACGGGCAACGCACCGCGCGCAGGCGCTCTGCCGGGGCGCGTCGTGCGACCGCTGCGCAAGCTGTCCCGGGCCAGCCACCCGGCCAGGATGGTGGTCATCGGCTTCGCGCTCGCGGTGCTGGTCGGGACCGTGCTGCTGATGCTCCCGATCTCGGCCCAGCACGGCACCACCAACTGGGTGACCGCCCTGTTCACCTCCACCTCGGCGGTGTGCGTGACCGGGCTGGTCGTTGTCGACACCGCCGGGCACTGGTCCACCTTCGGTGAGCTGGTCATCCTCGGGCTCATCCAGGTGGGCGGGCTCGGCATCATGACCCTGGCCTCGCTGCTGGGAATGCTCGTGGTCCGCAGGCTCGGGCTGCGGATGCGCCGCAACGCGCAGACCGAGACCAAGAGCCTCGGGCTCGGCGACATCCGCTCGGTGATCGCCGGGGTCATCGCCCTCAGCCTCACCATCGAGCTGGTCATATCCTGCGCGCTCACCGCCCGGTTCGTGCACGGATACGGGCAACCGCTGGGGCACGCCGCCTACTTCGGGGTCTTCCACGCCGTCTCCGCGTTCAACAACGCCGGGTTCTCCCTGTACCCGGACAGCCTCCAGCGCTACGCCACCGACCCGCTGGTCTGCCTGCCGGTGCTGTTCGCGGTGATCATCGGCGGGCTGGGTTTCCCCGTGCTGTTCGAGATCGGCAGGAAGCTGCGCGGGAAGCGGCGCCACTGGACGCTGCACGCGAAAGTCACCCTCAACACCTACGCTGCGCTGCTGGTCATAGGCGTGTGCACCTTCCTGGCCTTCGAGTGGAACAACCCGTCCACCCTCGGACCGTTCGGAACCGGGGGCAAGCTGATGGCCGGGGTCTTCCACGGGATCACCCCGCGAACAGCCGGGTTCACGACGGTCGACGTGGGCGAGATGAACTCGACCACGATGCTGGTCAACGACGTGCTGATGTTCATCGGCGGCGGCAGCGCGGGCACCTCGGGCGGCATCAAGGTCACCACCTTCGCGCTGCTGGCCTTCGTCATCCTCACCGAGGTCCGCGGTGAGTACCAGGTGCACGTGCTGCACCGCAAACTCCCCAGCAACGTGCAGCGCCAGGCGCTGACCGTGGTGCTGGTGGCCGTGGGCATGGTCTTCACGGCCACCCTGGCACTGCTGATGCTCACGCCCTTCGGACTGGACGCCGTGCTGTTCGAATCCGTCTCGGCCTTCGGTACCGTCGGCCTCTCCACCGGGATCACGGACCACCTCCCCCAGCCGGGGGAGCTGGTGCTCACAGCCCTGATGTTCACGGGCAGGCTGGGACCGGTCACCATGGCCTCGGCGCTCGCGCTGCGGGAGCGCGGACGCCGCTACGACTTGCCGGAGGAGCGACCGATCGTTGGGTAAGGACACGCAGAAAGCACGCCCGTCACGCGTGGTCGTGATTGGACTGGGCCGCTTCGGCGGGTCACTCGCCGTGGAGCTGGTAGAACGCGGTTCCGAAGTCCTCGCACTGGACAACCGGCCGCACCTGGTTCAGCAGTTCTCCGACGCCGTCACCCACGCGGCCGTGGCCGACACCACTGACCCGGAAGTGCTGCGCCAGCTCGACGTGCCCGACTTCCGGAGGGCGGTCGTGGCCATCGGCGACGACCTGGAGGCGAGCATTCTGACCACCTCGCTGCTGGCCGACTTCGAGATCCCCCACATCTGGGCGAAAGCGGTCAGTCGCCAGCACGGCCGCATCCTGGAACGGGTCGGCGCGCACCGCGTGGTGCTTCCCGAGCACGACATGGGCGAGCGAGTCGCCCACCTGGTCACCGGCAGGATGCTCGACTACATCCAGTTCGAGGACGACTACGCGATCGTCAAGACCAGGGCCCCGGCCGCCGCGGTGGAACGCCCCTTGTCCGAAACCAGGGTGCGCAGCAAGTACGGGGTGACCGTCGTCGGCATCAAGCGCCTCGGCGAAGGCTTCACCTACGCCACCCAGGAAACCGTGCTGCACCACGGGGACATTCTCATCGTGTCCGGGAGGTCGCGGGACGTGGAGCGCTTCGCCGACCTGACTTGAGGGGGAGGGGCGGCGGGTCCTTTCGCTTGGGTGGTTGCGTGGCGGAACCTCTCGCGGGCTCTCGCTCCGGCGAGGCCCGACATCGGGTAGCGACCTACTCGGGGGGCAGCTGACGGCGCAGTCGTTCGAGCTGCTCGGCGACCTCGGTCGGCTCCGTGCCCAGGTCGAACCGGCCGAGCACGAGAAGTCCGCCGAGCACGTCCCCCTCGGGCACGTCCAGCTCGAGGACGGGCGTGTCACGTCCGAGACGTCTCGTCCTGCTGATCCGGAGGGAAACCCGCTCCCAGGACCAGCTGTGCTGCCCGCCCAGCGTGCGCACCGTGATCCCCGCGGAGTCGGCCCGCAGCCGCGGACGCAGGTGGCTCAGGCAGCCGGAGGCGCTCGCGACCAGCAGCGCTCCCGCGGCGACGAAAGTCGTGTCCACAGCGTTGCCGGTCAGCAACAGGCTCAGGCCGAGCGCGCAGGCCAGCACCCAGCCGATCCCGATGAGGGCCGGTGAGGTGCTCCAGCGCAGGCCTCCACCGGTTCCCGCGCCTCCCGCTTCGTCAGCCTGCTGCACGACAGCCCCGCACGGAGTTGTCCACAGGAGTTGTCCACATGGGGATAGGTTACATCCGTGTGATTCGCCGGAGCCCGCTTCGCGGCGCGCTCACCGCCATTTCATGGTCATCAGCAGCCCGATGATCATGAAACCGAAGCCGACGGCGAAGTTCCACGGCCCCAGCTCGGCCATGAAGGGGATCTTCGGGCCCGCCAGGTAGTTGACGACCAACCACAGCAGGCCCAGCAGCATCATGCCGAGCATCACGCCGACATAGATCGGGTGCGAGGGCCCTGCCGACTTCGCCTTCACCGGTGTTCGGCGGTCGACCGGCGGGGGTGTGGAGGTCTTCTTGCGGACCTTTGACTTGGGCATGGTGTCCTCGCCAGGTGGTTCGGCCGATCCCCGCCGCCCTGCGGCCGAGCTCGGCCTCCTCGACACGTTCCGTGCGCCGCGCGGCGAGGTGACCCGGAAGTCCCCGGAAGGGCCGACCTCGTCCCGCCCGACCGGGTTCGCACCGAATCGCCCCACGGCGACCCATCTACACTCACACGTTAACGCAATCTCGGGATTTTCCGAACAACCCGTATGCTTCCCGCGAGATCCCTCGAACGAATTCGGGGAGGAGCTGCACGGTGACAATCCCGCGGGCCGCCCCACAGGCGCCACCACCGGATCCGAGGCCGAACCGTTCGCGTTCCGTGCTGCGCGGACTCGGAGAACTGCTGATCACGCTCGGGCTGGTCGTGCTGCTGTTCGTCTTCTACGAGATCCAGGTGACCAGCTGGTTCTCCGCGCGCAAGCAGGAAGCGGCCACCGACGAGCTGCGCCAACGCTGGGATCGTCCCTCGGGCGGCGAGCAGCGGCTCGAGCCCATGCCCGGCAACGGCTTCGCCAGGCTCTACGTACCGGAGCTGGGACCGGAGTTCCCGTTCACCGTGCTGGAGGGGACCGATCGGGAAAGCCTGGCCGCGGGTCCGGGGCACTACGCGGACACCGCCCTGCCGGGGCAGCGGGGCAACTTCGCCGTGGCGGGCCACCGCTCGGGGCGCATGGCCCCGTTCGCCGAGCTCGACGAGCTGCGGTCCTGCGCTGCGCTGGTGGTCGAGACCAGGGCCGAGTGGTTCGTCTACCGGGTGCTGCCCATGCGCGGGGAGGCCGCGGGGTGGAACAGCTCGGAGCGGGGGCCGAAGTGCTCGGGGGTGGCTCCGATCGGAGGGCCCTACCAGGGGGTGCGCGGCAGGACCGTGGTCGAGCCCGCCCGGCGCGAGGTGATCAACCCGGTTCCGGGGCGAGCTCCCGGAACGGTGCCGGAGGAGTGGCGGAGCAGGCTGATCACGCTGACCACCTGCCACCCCGAGTACTCGGCGGACGAGCGCATGATCGTGCACGGTGTGCTGACCAAGCGCTACCCGAAGGTGGGCGATCGGCCCGAGCTGCGTCCTCCCGAGCTCGCGGAGGGGTGAGGCCCGTGGGAACGGGTGCGACCAGCAGCGACCGGACGGAGGTGGTGTGAGTGTACGCGTGGATCTGGCGGCACCTGCCCGGGCCGTTGCCGATCAGGGTGCTCCAGGCGCTGGTGCTGATCGCGGCGGTCGTGGCGCTGCTGCTGTTCGTGGTCTTCCCGTGGGTCGAGCCGCGACTGCCCTTCGGCGACCCCACGCTGGAGTGACCACCACTTCCGGGGGCGCCGAGCGGCTCACCAGGAATTCCCGACCGGAACTCCCAATCGAGGGGTCCACACCAACGCAAGCGCTTTGAGCCCGATCCACCGACACCGCCGCGAGCAAACCGAGTCGACGCAAAACCCGAACAGAACTCCAGGCCAAAACACGCCGTTCAACGCAAGCGCTGTGAGCCCAGGCAACCCGACCGACCGCGGGTTCTCTCGTGGTGCTCTCGCGAGGAAGGCCCGACGTTGTGTAGGCCGCTACCCGATGTCGGGCCTCGCCGGAGCGAGAGCCCGCGAGAGGTTCCGCCAAGTGACCACCCAAGCAACCGGCACCGCCGAACCTAGAGGGAATAGCACCTGTACTCACCACGCACCATCCCGCAAACCGTCTGCCCCAGCGCAACGTCCCGCGTGACCATCGCCGCGAGCAGCACCAGCAGCAGCGCCACCAGCGCTCCGGACTGCCACACGAGGCGCCGGTTCGCCGGTGCGTAGATCAGCGCGGCCGTGGCCGCCGTGCCCAGCACCAGGCCGCCGAGGTGGCCGAGCAGCGATATGCCGGGGATGCTCAGGGTCAGCACCACGTTGAGGCCGATCACCAGCAGGATCGGCCGCATGTTCAGCTTCAGTCGCCACGCCGCGACGGCGATCCCGCCGAACAGGCCGTACAGCGCGGTGGAGGCGCCCACCACGGGCTGGAGCACCGAGCCGAACAGGAACACGAACATGCTGCCGCCGAGCAGCCCGAGCAGGTAGACCGCGCTGAAGCGGATGCGGCCGAGCACCATCTCCAGGTCGCGGCCGACGATCCACAGGGCGATCATGTTGACCAGCAGGTGGATCATTCCCTGGTGCAGGAAACCGGAGGTGACCACGCGCCACCACTCGCCTGCCGCGACCTGTATGGGGACCATCTCCCACCGGAGGAAGAGCTCCGATCCGGAGTTCCCCGCAACGGATCCGGCCTGAACGGCGCTGAGCACGAACAGCAGCACGTTCACCGCGATCAGCACCGGAACCACGATCGGTTTGCCGCCGAGCCTGGCTCCGGCGATCGTCACCGGTTCGCGGGTGTTGCGCTGCTGCTGGCGGACGCAGTCCACGCAGTGGTAGCCGACGCTGGCCTCGCGCAGGCAGTCCGGGCAGGCCGGACGCTCGCAACGAGTGCAGCGCAGGCCGGTGGGTCGATCCGGGTGACGGGTGCAGCCGGGCATGGGCTGCGCCCCGTGCTGCTCGTCGGGCTGTTCGGGCGGAACGTTCACGTCAGGCCCCACTACACACGTGGCCCGTCGGCTCGACGCTCACGCGTCTGCTCGAAAAGGGCCTAGGCGGATTCACCACGTTCGATGGTGACCTTCTCGATGACGATGTCGTTGACCGGGCGGTCGCCCTGGCCGGTCGCGGTGTGCGCGATCGCGTCGACCACGTCACGCGACTCCTGGTCGGCCACCTCGCCGAAGATGGTGTGCTTGTAGTTCAACCACGTCGTCGGCGCCACCGAGATGAAGAACTGCGACCCGTTGGTGTTCGGCCCCGCATTGGCCATGGCCAGCAGGTACGGACGGTTGAACTGCAGCTCCGGGTGGAACTCGTCGGCGAACTCGTAGCCGGGACCGCCACGACCCGTGCCGGTCGGGTCACCGGTCTGGATCATGAACCCGTCGATGACCCGGTGGAAGATCACACCGTCGTAGAAAGGACCGGACCGTTCTCCCCGGGCGTTCGGCTCGGTGTACTCCGCGGTTCCCTCGGCGAGCTCCACGAAATTGGTCACCGTCTTGGGAGCCTGGTTCGGGAAGAGGACCACCCTGATCGCACCCTGCGTCGTGTGCAAGGTCGCGGTGACCGACTTCCCCACAAGCGATCCATTGTCTTCTGCCACCGTCACATTGTCCCATCGCCGAGCACACCCGCCGCCGCAGGGTGCAGTATGGGGTTTGATCGTCATCGACATCGCGGTACCCGGGATGGAGACGCCACGAGTTTCCGCGCCCCGACGTCCGTCGATCGCCGCGGTCGCCGTGGCGGGACGAACGATCAGGTGCCACCGGACCACGGGCTCGTGAGGAGCCCACCACTAGGAGGCGAGAGCATGGACGAGGTCAAGGCGATGTCCCGCGCGGGGGAGAACGTGGGCAGGGCCATGGGCACCGGAGTCCGCACCGCCCGGACGGGCGCGGCCAGGGCGAGCCGCGTCGGTTCGGACGTGACCAGGCAGGCGGTGGCACTGGCCGAGCAGGAACTGGCCGAGCGCGGAATCTCCACCGACGACCTGCAGGAGCGGATCGCCCAGCGCGCCACCGGAATGTCGCGCAAGGAGCTGGCCAAGCGCGGCAAGAAGGCCCGCAAGGAGTGGGACAAGCGCACCGCGAAGCAGCGCAAGCAGCTCGCCAAGGGCGCGAAGGTCGCGCGCAAGGAGTTAGCCGGTCGCATCGACCCGGCCAAGCCCAAGCGGCGCAAGTGGCCCTGGATCGTGCTGCTGCTGGCCGGGCTCGCCGGCGCCGCGGCGGCAGTGCTGTCGCGCAGGCCGGAGGAGCTCCCGATCGACGACGGCGGCCAGTTCAAACCGAGCGGGACGGACGAGCAGCCCTCCTCCACCGAGAACGGGCAGGTTTCCGGTGTCCGGTCCCAGCAGAGCTCGGAGAACCGCTGAGCAAGTTCTCCGTCCTCCTGACGTGAGGACTCGGCCGGGGGAACTTCCCGCGCTCCGGTGAGCGCGTGTTCCGAACTCGCCCCGGCCATCTTTCCAGGAGGCACGCGGGCGGGCCGATGAGCTCTCCGCCCGCCCGCGTGCCAGCCCCGGCCCCGCGGGGCACGCGAGGCGCGCCTCGTCTCGCTCGTCTTCCCCGCGCGTGTCGAGCCCCGCACCACCTCCGGTGCGAACTTCCTGCGGGCCTCCACGCCGCCCCCCGGCGAGCACTCGACCGGCGGGCAGCCGAACCACGGGCGCTCGCCCGGCCTTCCTTTGGGATCGAAACTTCCTCCACGAAAGAAATCAACTCTTTTCGTGAAACCGCGTCATGCCCGAGCAACCCGCCCGTCCCGTCCACAGCGGGTGACTCCGGGGGGATCACCCGCCCCGGATGTCGCATTCGGGGCCCCGGCTCGCCGGCTCGTGGGAGGGCGAGCGGGGCGGGCGGGGGAGGAGTCCGTGAACGGGGAGACGGACTCCTCCCCACGTCCCACGGCCGAGGGAACGCGAAGGAGAACAGTCGAGGGAGCACCGACCACCCGAGCGATTTCGGCGCACACGCCGAGACCACCTGCCAGGGACCGGCCGGTCAGCGGGCCAGAATCGACGGTGTCGAGGTTTTCGACCGATTTGGGAGGAGAAGATGAGCAACAACGCCACGGACGAGACGAACAACCCGATCTTCGCCGAACTCACCCGCGAGCTGGCGGACCCGACCGAGTCCGATCTGCGCGTGTCTTCCCCACCGGAATTCGCCGAGCTGCTCGTCAACGACGCGCTCAGCGGTAGGCACCGCGACAACGAGGACGAGGTCACCCCGCTGTCCCCGGTCCCGGACGAACCCGCCGAGGGAACCGATCAGGACTCCGGAAGCGGTTCGGGACGGCACGCGCAACCGGGCACGGACCAGTAGGGCGCACCGGCCCGGTCCGCACGGGTGGTCACTCGGCGGAGACTTCCGCCGGTTCCCGGGAGCGGGTGCCCGACATCGAGCGGGCACGATCGCCGCCGCTCCCCTCAACACTTCCCGGACGGGCGAAGGACCCGGCTGCCACCCAGCAGCGTGCCCGCCCTTTCGCACCGGCAGGAACGATGTCGCCCCGCTGAACACCCCCGGAACGTGGCCCGGCACACGTCCCCGCGAAGCGTTCGCGTGGTGCCGAACCGACCGAGCCGACCGGGCCGAGGCACTTCCGCCGCGGAGCCCGCCCGAGCAACGACCCGCGAACACCACCCCTCCCCCGCACGGAAGAACCACCGCACAGCGCGCGCCGAACACCTCGCCGCCCGTACCGTGGTCGGCAGCACTCCGTCGACAGCGGAACCGCGGGATGAGCGGACGACACCCCTCCGAGCGGACCACCGCCGCTCACCGCGGCCGCACCCGGCAACCCGAATCGAAGAGCCCCGTGAACGCCGCGCAGAGTCGTTCCGCGAGCGGAAAGGGAGAACATGTCACGGGCCACCGTGCATGACCTGCTGGAGCGCAACGAGATCGCCGCACTGCAGCAGTGGCTCGCCGAACACCAGCCGCACGAGATCGCCGATGAACTCGGCCGCACCGACGAACTGCACGCCGTGCTCCTGTTCCGCCTGCTCGGCAAGGACGAAGCGCTGGCGGTGTTCGAGGAGCTCGACCCTCCCGAGCAGCAGAAGGTGCTGGCCGGGCTGCGCGACCACTCGTTCCGGGAGCTGGTCGAGGCCATGGACCCGGACGATCGCGTCCGACTGCTCGGGGAGTCCCCGGCCAAGTTCGTGAACCGGGTGCTGGTCGGGCTCAGCCCCCAGGAGCGCGCCACGACGGCGGCGCTGCTCGGCTACCCGGAGGGGTCGGTCGGGCGCTACATGACCCCGGAGACGGTGACCCTGCGCCAGGACCTGACCGCCTCCGAGGCGCTCTCCAGGATCCACGAGCGCGGCCCCGACGCCGAGACCGTCTACACCCTGCTCGTCGTCGACGACCGGCGTCACTTCATCGGGACCGTCTCCCTGCGGGACCTGGTGCTGGCCCCGGGGCAGCGGCGGGTCTCCGAACTGGCCGACCCGGAGAGGTTGCGGGTGAGGGCCGGCGAGAACGCCGAGGACTCCGCCCGGCTCATGCAGGACGCCAACCTGCTGGACCTGCCCGTCGTCGACAGCGAGGAACGCGTGCTCGGGCTGCTCACCATCGACGACGCCGTGGAACTCATCGAGGCCGCAGACAGCGAGGACATCGCGCGCCAGGCCGCGGCGAGCCCGTGGAGCGGGCACTACATGTCCGTCTCGGTGCTCCAGCTGGCGCGCTCCCGCGTGGTCTGGCTGCTGCTGCTCATCGTCGCGGCCACGCTGACCGTCAACGTCCTGCAGTTCTTCGAGTCCACCCTCGAGGAAGTGACCACGCTGGCGCTGTTCGTCCCGCTGCTCATCGGAACCGGGGGCAACGCGGGGGCGCAGGCGGCCACCGCCTCGGTGCGCGCCCTCGCCGTCGGCGAGGTGCGCACCGGGGACGTGCTCCGCGTCGCCTGGCGGGAGTGCCGCGTTGGGCTCACCCTCGGGGTCACGCTGGCCGTTCTCGGCCTGGGCATCGGCACCGCTTTCGTGGGCGTGGGGGTGGCGGCGACGCTGGCCGTCTCCCTGGTCGCCGTGTGCGGGTGGGCGGCCATGATCGGAGCGACGATGCCGCTGCTGGCCAAGCGGGTCAGCATCGATCCGGCAGTGATCTCCACTCCCCTGGTGACCACGCTCGTCGACGCCACCGGGCTTATCATCTACTTCATGGTGGCCAAGGCCTTCCTGGGGATCTGACCGGTGCTCACCCGGGGATCGGCCCCGGGCCTCCCCCACCACGAGCAGCCCCGGACTCCCGTCGGCCGGGAGCGGGTCCTCCTCAGGGCGGCGAAATTTCCGGAAAACGGAACATCGGTTCCGCGCAAGACGAGATATCTCATCGCCCCACCCGCCGCGAGCCCTTCAGCGCGGCGGGTGGGGCCGCATACGTTGGCCCGAAACGGGAAGAGGAATGAGGATGGCATTGCACGAGTCATTGGACCCCATCTACGACCAGGTGGTCGCGCGCAACCCCGGCGAGGTCGAGTTCCACCAGGCGGTCCGGGAAGTGCTCGAGAGCGTCGGCGTGGTGATGGGCAAGCACCCGGAGTACGCGCAGGCCAAGATCATCGAACGCATCTGCGAACCGGAGCGGCAGGTCATCTTCCGCGTTCCGTGGCAGGACGACCAGGGGCAGGTGCAGATCAACCGCGGTTTCCGGGTGGAGTTCAACAGCGCGCTGGGCCCCTACAAGGGCGGGCTCCGCTTCCACCCCTCCGTCTACCAGGGGATCATCAAGTTCCTCGGCTTCGAGCAGGTCTTCAAGAACGCGCTGACGGGGCTGCCGATCGGAGGCGGCAAGGGCGGCGCCGACTTCGACCCCAAGGGGCGCTCGGACCAGGAGATCATGGCCTTCTGCCAGAGCTTCATGACCGAGCTGCACCGGCACCTCGGCGAGTACACCGACGTGCCCGCCGGTGACATCGGGGTGGGCGGACGCGAGATCGGTTACCTGTTCGGGCAGTACAAGCGACTCACCAACCGCTACGAGTCCGGTGTGCTGACGGGCAAGAGCGGGGTGTTCGGCGGTTCGCACATCCGCACCGAGGCCACCGGGTACGGCAACACCTTCTTCGTCAAGGAGATGCTGAGCGCCCGCGGGCAGTCCTTCGACGGGAAGCGCACGGTCGTTTCCGGCTCCGGCAACGTGGCGATCTACACGATGCAGAAGGTGCAGGAGCTCGGCGGCCACGTGGTGGCCTGCTCCGACTCCGAGGGGTACGTGCTCGACGAGAACGGCGTCGACGTGGACCTCGTTAAGCAGATCAAGGAGCAGGAGCGCGGCAAGCTCGCGGAGTACGCCGAGCGGCGCCGGGCGGCGAAGTACGTGCCGAACCGGCAGGTCTGGGAGATCCCCTGCGAGGTGGCGCTGCCCTCGGCCACGCAGAACGAGATCACCGGCAAGGAGGCGGG
Organism: Actinopolyspora sp. BKK2; assembly: GCF_011291845.1. Taxonomy (NCBI): domain Bacteria; kingdom Bacillati; phylum Actinomycetota; class Actinomycetes; order Actinopolysporales; family Actinopolysporaceae; genus Actinopolyspora; species Actinopolyspora sp. BKK2. The sequence goes on from NZ_JAANTE010000009.1 coordinate 162,248, forward strand.
CGCCCTGGTGCAGAACGGGTGCCTCGCGGTCGGTGAGGGCGCCAACATGCCGACCACCCCGGAAGGAGTTCGCGTCTTCCGGGAGGCCGGTGTGGCCTTCGGGCCGGGCAAGGCGGCCAACGCGGGCGGAGTGGCCACCTCGGCGCTGGAGATGCAGCAGAACGCCTCGCGGGACTCCTGGTCCAGGGAGTTCACCGAGCAGCGGCTGGAGGAGATCATGATCTCCGTGCACGACCGCTGCTACGCGACGGCGGAGGAGTACGGGATGCCCGGCGACTACACGGCCGGGGCCAACATCGCGGGCTTCACCAGGGTCGCCGACGCCATGCTCGCGCTCGGCCTGATCTAGCACCCCGCCACAGGACTGTTCGAAGGAACGCGGAACGGGTTTCGCCCCCGGCCACGGCCCCGGCGAAACCCTCCCGTCCACCGGCCGCTGCTGGAGAGCGCGGCTCGGTTCGCTCGGCTGGTTCCGATGAGCCGCCCCCGGTCGAGGTCTCGCCTCGGGCGCCCCGCGACGTCGGGCGGCGCCCGTCCGGGAGCGGTCCGCCGCTGTCGCCCAGCCCCACGAACGCCCCGCGGCGCGCGGCATGCGCACCCCCCATCTGTGGGTATGTATGGTGGCCCGAAGTCTCACGGGAAAGCGGTAACGACCGTGGGCCTCTCCTCCGAGGCTGCCGGAGGAGCTACGCCGCCGCCCCGAGGAGGCGCTCGGCCTCTTCCGCGGACGAGCTCGCCCCGGGCGGAACCGCGACCTCCCACGACCACTCCGCCACGTTGGGGGAACCGACATGGAGCAGCAGGAGTCCGGGACGTTCGACGAGTCCGCCGAAAACCCGACGGCCCAAACTGACCCTGTCAAGGTCCTCGCAGCCGAGGACATGCGCGAGTACGCGATCTTCTCGCTCGACACGACCGGACACGTGGCCAGCTGGAACGCCAGCGCGGCCCGGCTGAAGGGCTACAGCAGCGAGGAGGTCATCGGCCGGCACTTCTCCCTGTTCTACCCCGAGGGAGCGGCCGCATCCGGATACCCGCGGTGGGAGCTGGAGCAGGCCACCGCGCACGGCTTCTTCATCGACCGGGGCTGGCGGGTGCGCAAGGACGGCAGCCGGTTCTGGGCCCACGTGGTGATCACCGCGCAGCGCTCCCCCGCGGGCAAGCTGGACGGGTTCATCAAGATCACCCGCGACGAGAGCGAGGTCGGGGCGCGCCAGCAGCGCTCGATGCGCCGCTTCACCGACCTGTTCGAACTCGCCCCGGTCGGGATAGCGCTGTTCGACCAGGCCGGGCACCTGCTCGACGCCAACGGCGCTCTGGGGGAGCTGCTCGGCTACCAGCTGCAGGACTTCTTCACCATGGCCGAGCACGACTTCCTGCACCCCAGCGACGAGGGCGGGGGACTGTTCCCCAGCCCGAACAGCCCCGGCGGGCGGAACGTGGGCGAACCCGTGCCGCACCGGGTGCTGGCCCGCTCCGACGGAGAGCCGGTGCTGTGCCAGCTGCGCAGCACCGCATCGGTGCGCGACGACGGGAGCCGGTCGTGGCTGCTGGCCTTTCACGACGTGACCGCCCAGGTGCGCCACACCGAGGCCTTGCGCTACCAGGCCACCCACGACGCCACGACCGGACTGCTCAACCGCAGGGGCTCCGAGGAGCTGCTGTCCGATCTGCTGTCCCACAGCATCGCCGAGAAGGTCGCGGTGCTGTTCTGCGACCTGAACAACTTCAAGCGCGTGAACGACTCGCTGGGCCACGCGGCCGGTGACGAGCTGCTCGCGGCCGTGGCCGAGCGCTTGACCACAGAACTGCCGCCGAAGTGCACCCCGGCCCGCTTCTACGGGGACGAGTTCGTGGTCTTCTGCTCCGACATCGACGTCTTCGGCAGCCTGGAGGAGTTCACCCGCCGCGTGAGCGAGCTCTTCCGTATGGACGTGCGGTTGCACGAGCGAATGGTGCACGTCTCGGCCTCGGTCGGATCCACGGTGATCGGGTCCCCCGAGACGAACCTGACGGAGCTCATGCAGTCCGCCGAGGCGGCGATGTTCCAGGACCGGGTGCGCGGCCAGGGCCAGACGAACATAGCCCTCGGCCGTGTGCTGCCCAGCCGGGCGGGAATCGACCAGCTCGCCATGGAGGAACAGCTGCGGGAGGCACTCAGCAACGACCGGCTGGGGGTGCACTACCAGCCCGTCCTCGCCAACGACGGCTCCGTGGTCCTGGCCGAGGCACTGCTGCGGTGGAGCCATCCCGAGCACGGACCGCTCAGCCCGGACGTCGTGCTCACCGTGGCCGAACACGGCGGACTGCTGGCCGAGCTGGACCGCTGCGTGCTGCGCACCGCGCTGCGCGAGTCGGTCGGTTGGCGGTGCCCGGACGGCCGTCCGGTGGGTGTCGCGGTGAACCTGGCCGGGCTGCGCCCCGGACAACCGGACTTCACCGAGGAGGTCTCCGCGGCGATCAGCGAGGCGGGAACCTCGCCCGAGAACCTGGTGCTGGAGATGGTCGAGACGGTCATCGCTGAGCTGGAGGAACAACCTCTCCAGGCCATGCGCGAGCTCACCGAGACCGGGGTGCGGTTCGCCATGGACGACTTCGGCAGCGGCTACTCCTCGCTGGCCAGGCTCAAGGACCTGCCCACGCAGATCATCAAGCTCGACCGGAAGTTCGTCTCCGGGCTCGGAACCGAGATCACCGACCTTGGGATCGCCCGGGCCGTGGCCGAACTCGCCCGCACCATGGGGCTGACCTGCATCGCCGAGGGCGTGGAGAACGCAACTCAGCACCACCTGCTCCGCGCCATCGGAATCGATGCGTACCAGGGCTACCTGTTCTCCGCACCGCTGCCCGCCGACCGGTTCCGCGAGTACCTCGCCACCACCCCCGCACCGAGCCCCGGATTGTGACCACGCTCACATAATTGCTCCCGCGGTGTCGACTCGCATGCCGACTGCTCGGCCCGCTCGGCGGAGCTCCGCCACGAGCCCTCCGGGGCGCCCCCACGGGGGACACGAAAAAGGCCCGGGGACGCAGTCGCGTCCACCGGGCCTCGATGTGGAGACGAGGGGAATCGAACCCCTAACCCCCGCCTTGCAAAAGCGGTGCTCTGCCGATTGAGCTACGTCCCCGTCCGCCACGTCGAATCCTCACCGGCCGACGTGCGACAACGGCGCCCGAATCGGTGACCATCCGAAGGATCAGCTCCGAAGCAGGGGCGAACCATGGACCGGTCGGCCTGCTCAGGCCTCGGCCGTGGCCTCGCGCCACAGGTCGGCCTCCGCCTTGGCCGCACTCTTGCGCCGAACGACGAACAGGACCGCACCTGCAACAGCAGCAAGGATGAGCAGCTTCTTCACTTCGGATGCCTCCTACTACGAACGTATGCCGCCGCCACGATACTCGCAGCGGCGGCACGTGCCACGTGGGCCTAGGAGGACTTGAACCTCCGACCTCTTCGTTATCAGCAAAGCGCTCTAACCGACTGAGCTATAGGCCCTGCGTGCACTGCACACATTACACGAGCTCACGATCGCGTTCAAAGGGGGGTGCCCAGTGCGCGTCCCGACTCCCAACTGCAGCACAACAAGGCCGCTGAGCTGGGAAATTCTCGCGAACGAACATCCGGGCACCCACCCGTCACTCGCGTTCGGACAGTGTCAGCTCGACACCGCCCACGAAATCGGCCGCCACGTTGTAGATGAACCCGGCGACCGTGGCCAACGCGGTGATCAGCACGATGTTCACCGCACCGATGATCATGGCCACGCCGAAGATCCGTCCGGGGCTGATCAGGGGTTCGGCCAACGAGTTCTCCGGCTGGGTCAGATCGCTGAACGTGCCGTTGAGCTGTTCCCACACGCCCATGCCGCCGAGCACCCCGTAGAGCACCGCGACCGCGATCATCCACACGAAGAACAGGGTGACGCTCAACACGAGGGCCAGCTTGAGCACCGACCACGGATCCACCCGGCGCACCTGGAGACTGGCGCGCCGTGGACCGCGGTTCGGCCTCCTGGAGCTGCTCCCCTGGGCGGACGTGCCCGAACCGCGCACGCCCCCCATGGCGGAGAACGAGACGCTCGAACGCGCCGACTCCGCCGCAGCGGCCCCCTCCTCCGGCTCGGAACTCCCCCGCAGCGGATGCGGGATCTTGTGGGTGTCCTCGGAGTCCGACCCCGTGTCCGCGGGGGCTTCGGACGACTCGGGCGCGCCCCGCGTCGTGGCTTCCTGCCCACTCCCACCGCTCGGGGCAGCGGACGAGCCCGACGAACTCGTCGAGCTCGTCACGCGCTGCCACGGCGGCGCAGGCTCGGAACCGTCGACCTCGCTGTCGGAGTCGCCGCGACCGCCCGCGTCCACACCGCTGTCGGCAGTGTCCGCGGACATCCCCCCGGAAACCGAGGTTGCCGTCGCCTCCGTCGTAGTCGTGGTCGAGGTCGTGTCCTGCTCACCAGTGGAACGAGACTCCGATTCCTGCGGCTTGTCCGAAGATGTCACGAGCGATCCTTCACTGATCGTCGACTGTCTGCCACCCGGGCCCTCCGCGTGGCTTACTTCCGTTGCTCCGGCCCGGCGGCATCCGGATCGACGGCCTCGTCCGCGTTACGAGCGATGGCCACCAGCGAGTTGCCCTCACCGAGATCCATCAAGCGGACCCCCTTCGTCTGCCTGCCGGCTTTCCGCACCTCCTTGGCAGCGGTGCGAATGACCCCGCCCGTGGAGGTGATCGCGTAGAGCTCGTCGTCGAGTTCGGCGATGAGCGCTGCCACAAGCCTGCCACGTTTTTCGTCGTGCTGAATGGTCAACACACCCTTACCTCCGCGACCCTGCACGGGGTACTCGTCGATCGGGGTGCGCTTGGCGTAGCCGCCCTGGGTGGCGACCAGCACGTACCGGTTCTCGCGGACCACGCCCATGGCCAGCAGTTCGTCGCCCGCGTTGAACCGCATGCCGAGCACGCCCGAGGTCGCCCGCCCCATGGGGCGCAGCACCTCGTCGCTGGCGTTGAACCGGATGGACTGCCCCTCGGCCGAGACCAGCAGCAGGTCGTCCTCCGGCGAGCAGAGCACCGCTCCGACCAGCTCGTCACCGTCCTTGAGGTTGACCCCGATCAGCCCGCCGGAGCGGTTGGAGTCGAAGTCGGTGAGCTTGGACTTCTTGACCAGCCCCTTCTTGGTGGCCAGCACCAGGTACGGCGAGACCGTGTAGTCCTTGATCTGCATCACCTGGGCGATGTGCTCGTCCGGCTGGAAGGCGAGCAGGTTCGCCACGTGCTGACCGCGCGCGGTGCGGTTCGCCTCCGGCAGCTCGTAGGCCTTCGCGCGGTAGACCCGCCCCTTGTTGGTGAAGAAGAGGATCCAGTCGTGCGTGGAGCAGACGAAGAAGTGCGAGACGATGTCGTCCTGCTTCAGCGCGGCGCCCTGCACACCCTTGCCGCCGCGCTTCTGCGCCCGGTACAGATCCGTGCGGGTGCGCTTGGCGTATCCCGTGCGAGTGATGGTCACCACCACGTCCTCATCGGCGATGAGGTCCTCCATGGAGACCTCGCCCTCGTACGGGACGATCCTGGTGCGCCGCTCCGTGCCGTGCTTGTCCACGATCTCCATCAGCTCGGCGCGGACGATAGCGCGCTGCCGCTCCGGCTTGGCCAGGATGTCGTTGAGATCGGCGATCCTCGTCTCGATCTCGGCGAGCTCGTCGACGATCTTCTGCCGCTCCATGGCGGCCAGCTTGCGCAGCTGCATCTCCAGGATCGCCGTGGCCTGGTCCTCGTCGATCCCGAGCAGCTCGATCAGACCGGTGCGCGCCTCGTCCACGGTCGGCGAGCTCCGGATCAGGTTGATCACCTCGTCCAGCTGGTCCAGCGCCACGGCGAGCCCGCGCAGGATGTGCGCGCGCTGCTCGGCCTTGCGCAGCCGGAACTTCGTCCGCCGGACGATCACGTCGATCTGGTGCCGCACGTAGTGGCGGATCACCTGGTCCAGGCGCAGCGTGCGCGGGACACCGTCGACCAGGGCGAGCATGTTCACGCCGAAGGTCGTCTGCAGCTGGGTGTGCTTGTACAGGTTGTTGAGCACGACCTTCGGGATCGCGTCCCGCTTGAGCGTGATCACGATGCGCATGCCGCGGCGGTTGTTCGACTCGTCCGCGATGTCGCTGATGCCCGAGAGCTTGCCGTCGCGGTGCATCGTGGCGATGTTCTCGATCAGGTTGTCCGGGTTCACCTGATAGGGGAGCTCGGTGATCACCAGGGCGGCACGCCCCTTGGCGTCCTCCTCGATGTCGACCACGGCACGCATCCTGATCGAACCGCGACCGGTGCGGTAGGCCTCGGCGATCGCGTTGGTGCCCATGATCAGCCCGTCGGTGGGGAAGTCAGGGCCCTTGATCCGCTCGATCAACGCCTCGAGCAGCTCGTCGTCCTCGGCCTCCGGGTTGTCCAGCGCCCAGACCACCCCGTCGGCGACCTCGCGCAGGTTGTGCGGCGGAATGTTGGTCGCCATCCCGACCGCGATACCGCCACCGCCGTTGACCAGCAGGTTGGGGATGCGCGACGGCAGCACGTCCGGCTCCTGGGTGCGGCCGTCGTAGTTGTCCGAGAACTCGACCGTGTCCTCTTCGATCTCGGACAGCATGCTCATCGCCAGCGGCGCCAGCCGGGATTCGGTGTTGTGGCTGATGAACCCGTTGGTGACGAAAGCGTGATCGTCACTGTCCACCCGGAGGCTGTAGACCGGTTGCACCCCCGCCTCGGTCACCGAATCGACCTCGGCGTAGTAGAACCTTCCGTCCACGAGTGGTTCGACGACGTCGAGGACCTCGCGGTTGGTTATACGGCTCGTGATCTCCTCACGATTCGTTTCCCACCGTTCGACTCGGTCGACGTTGTGCCGCCGCAGCCAGTTCCTTTCCGTCCAACGGTCAGCACCGTTCTCCCGGATGTAGTCCGCGACGAACGGAACGTAGTCGTGGCTCTTGGCCCTGCTCGACAGCGGAATCTCGTCGAGGATCTCGGCAAGCTTCCGCTGCTTGACGCTGTCGAATCCGACACGGGAAGCGAACAACCGCGCATCTCTGCGATTGCTGATCACGACCTTGTACTCCCCGCGGGCGTACTCGGAGATCGCGGACACTATGCCGAACTCGAGCAGCAGCTGCTGTACCTCGCTCGCCAACTCAGCACTGTAGGTGGAGTACGAGATCTGAATGCTGTTGCGCGGCAGCCCGGAGCACGAACCGTCACCGGTGAACAGCCCGACCAGGAAAGCTTGCTTGGTGTTCCGATCCCCGTGCCACACGAACTCGGGAACCGTCTTCTCCGCGCTCTGTTGACCGATCAGGTCCGCGAGCACGCTCCGACGAAGCTTCGACAGATCATGAACATCGAGCTCGTGGATGATGCTGCCGGAATCGATCTTCCGGGAGGAGACGTACCTCGGCCCACCGACCACAGCGTCGTAGAGGTTTACGACATAGCGGAAGAAGCTCTCGTCCAGGTTGTTGAAACCGGCACGGTTCTGCGAAACGAACCCTTCGCTGACGAAGGCTCCCGCCAGCAAAGCCCGGTCCCAGTCCCGCTCGTCCACGAGCGCATCGTCCTGCGGAGGCTCGGTCCGCTGCATGGCGATGTACTCACCGGGCTGGATCTCCTCGAGGAGCTTCCACACCAGCGTCGGGACTCCGAGCACCTTCGTCAGGCACAGCACGGGGTGGTTGTGCGTGCCGGTCAGCTCGTAGCCACCCTTGGTGCTCAACTTGAGTGTCGGGTGGCTCCCGGAATGGAAAAACTTCTCGGCCAGAACCGGATCACCGGAACGGCCCTGCACCTTGAGGTCGATCTCGTTGTCGCTGTTCGGTTCGGCCCCGCGGACGACGTCCGCGATTCGAACCGAGGCACCGTGCGCCAGTTTCACCCTGGTGTCACCTGCGACGCAGTAGCGCATGGCGGCGGCCGGATCGTTACCGGGGGAGCCGAAGTTGCCCTGGCCGTCGATGAGCACGTTGCGCATCGACCACGGCTGGGCCAGTCGGACCAGGGTGTCGTAGATCGCCGAGTCACCGTGCGGGTGGTAGTTGCCCATCACGTCGCCGACCACGCGCGAGCACTTCACGTAGGAGCGATCGGGCCGGTGTCCCGAGTCGTACATGGAGTACAGCACGCGGCGGTGCACCGGTTTCAGGCCGTCGCGCACGTCCGGCAGGGCCCGGGCCACGATCACGCTCATGGCGTAGTCGATGTAGGAGTTCTGCATCTCCTGCTGGAGATCGACCGGCTCGACGCGGCCACCCTCGGGAGGCAAGGTCTCGGTCATACCGTCCTTCTTCTCAGTGAATTGGCTGTGGCGGCCCGCCCGGACGATCCTGGATCGTTTCGAGCGGTCGCACGAGTTCGTCAGGCTTCGCTCGGAGTCCGTCCGGCGGCGGGATCCCCGCCCGGACGGACGCTCGTCGAAGTTCTCCGCTCGGGTGCGTTCCTCCGGTGCTCCGGCGCCGAAGCACCCCACCCGAGCCAACCGAGTCGCCGACCCGCTCAGACGTCGAGGAGGCGGACCCCGCGGGCGTTGCGGGTGATGAACGAGCGCCGCGCCTCGACGTCCTCACCCATCAGCACGCTGAACAGCTCGTCGGCCGTGGCCGCGTCGTCCAGGGTCACCTGCATCAGCACCCGGTGGTCGGGGTCCATCGTGGTCTCCCAGAGCTCGTTGGCGTTCATCTCGCCGAGCCCCTTGTACCGCTGGATCCCCTCCTCCTTGGGGAGCTTGCGCCCCTCGCTGGCGCCCTGCTCCATCGCGGCGTCGCGCTCCCGCTCGCTGTAGACGTACTGCGGCTGGGAGCGCGGCCACTTGATCTTGTACAGCGGCGGGCTCGCCAGGTACACGTGACCGTTCTCGATCAGCGGTCGCATGAACCTGAACAGCAGCGTCAGCAGCAGGGTGCGGATGTGCTGGCCGTCCACGTCGGCGTCGGCCATGAGCACGACCTTGTTGTAGCGCAGCTTGGACAGGTCGAACTCGTCGTGGATGCCGGTCCCCAGCGCGGTGATGATCGACTGCACCTCGTTGTTCTTGAGGACCTTGTCGATCCGGGACTTCTCCACGTTGATGATCTTCCCGCGGATGGGCAGGATCGCCTGGTAGCGGGACTCCCTGCCCTCCTTGGCCGAGCCACCGGCCGAGTCGCCCTCCACGATGTAGAGCTCGCACTCGTCCGGGTTGTTGGACTGGCAGTCCTTGAGCTTGCCGGGGAGCCCGCCGATGTCCATCGCGGACTTGCGGCGCACCAGGTCCTTGGCCTTGCGCGCGGCCACCCTGGCCTGCGCCGAGGAGACGGCCTTGTTGATGATGGCCTTGGCGTCGGCCGGGTTGCGCTCGAACCAGTCGCTGAGCCACTCGAAGGCCGTGGTCTGCACGAAGGACTTGACCTCGGTGTTGCCGAGCTTGGTCTTGGTCTGCCCCTCGAACTGCGGTTCGGAGACCTTGACCGAGATGATCGCGGCGAGCCCCTCGCGGACGTCGTCGCCGGTCAGGCTGCTGTCCTTGTCCTTGAGCAGCTTCTTGTCCTTGGCGTAGGCGTTGACCACCCTGGTCAGCGCCGCGCGGAAGCCCTCCTCGTGGGTCCCGCCCTCGTGGGTGTTGATCGTGTTGGCGAAGGTGTAGACCGACTGCTGGAAACCGCCGTTCCACTGCAGCGCGATCTCGACCTCGTGGCCCTCACCCGCGGAGCTGAAGCTCACGATCTTCTTGTGGATGGGCTCCTTCGTGTGGTTGATGTGCGCGACGAAGTCCTCGAGCCCACCGGGGTAGTGGAAGACGCGCTCGGAGGCCGCGGCCGCCTCCCCCGCGGCGTCCTCGCCCGAGGTGTCCTCGGCCGCGGCGCGCTCGTCGCGCAGCACGATGCGCAGCCCCTTGTTCAGGAAGGCCATCTCCTGCAGCCTGCGCGCGATGGTCTCGGCGTCGTAGCGCGTGGTCTCGAACGTCGCCGGATCCGCCCAGAACGTGATCCTGGTTCCGGTCTTGTCGGTGCGCTCCCCGCGCTCGGGGGCCGAGACCGGCTTGGAGTCCTGGTAGTGCTGCCGCCACACGTAGCCGTCCCGGAAGACCTCGGCCTCCAGTGCCGTGGACAGGGCGTTGACCACGGAAACACCGACACCGTGCAGACCGCCGGAAACCGCGTAGCTGTCGCCGCCGAACTTGCCGCCCGCGTGCAGCATCGTCAGCACGACTTCCAGCGTCGGTTTCTTCTCCACGGGGTGCTCGTCCACCGGGATGCCGCGGCCGTCATCGGTGACCTGCACACCACCGTCCGCGAGGAGGGTGACGGTGACCTCGCTGGCGTGCCCAGCCATGGCCTCGTCCACCGAGTTGTCCACAACCTCCTGCACCAGGTGGTGCAGGCCCCGTTCCCCGGTCGAACCGATGTACATGCCGGGACGCTTGCGGACTGCCTCAAGGCCCTCGAGAACGGTGATGGATGAAGCGCTGTATTCGTTCTTCTTCGCTGTCACGGGCCTCGGAGTCTCCTAGAGCCGAATTGCTTGAGTCTGGAGCCTGCGCGGACGGGATCGGCGAAGCCGCCGGCGCGGGCTCGGGTCGGACACGACCCCTGCCAATGCCCGACGCGACCGCCTCGCACGAGGCCGTCGGGCCGGACCCGTCACCATTCTACTGGTCGGCCATGTCAGGAACCCGCCAAGGACACCCCTGAATTGCTCACAGAGCTCCCGAAACGGATCAGGACACCTTTACAGGGCGGCGAGACCGATACGAAGATTCTGACCGCATCGACCCGCTCCGTCCGATCCCACCCCCGAACGGGGGAAGAGCGCGGCTCCACGAGCACGAGCACTCACCCGTAGGTGTCGCGCGGGCCCCTGCCCTGAACGTGTCGTGGACCATAACGCCAGCTCGGGGCCGCCGGGCCCTGCACCCTGATGCTGCGCACCAGCCGCTGCCCGAGCCCGTCGGAGATGCGCTGCACGATCTGACGCTGCAGCAAGCGCAACTGGGTGGCCCACGCCGTGGACTCGGCCTGCAGGGTCAACACCCCTTCGCGCAGCTCCACGGGCTTGCTGTGCGCGGCTATCTCGTCCCCGACCAGCTCGGTCCACCTGCCGAAGAGGTGCCCCCCGGCCAGCCGGTCCGACCAGCCGCGGTCGCTGGCCAACCGGGAGGCCAGCCGGCCGAATGCCTGCGGATCACGCTGATCGTCCTCCCCGGCACCGGACCAGCCGCGCCTCCGCCGGGAAGGAGCCCTCCTGCGCCCGTCCGGGGGACGCCCGCTCCCGCCGGAACGCTGCCTGGCCGCGCGCAGCGCCGCGCGGGCCAGGTCCTGACCGCTCGTGCCGTCCGCGCGAGCGGAGTCCCCACCGCGGCTCGCCCGTTCACCGGAACCGCCGGGACTGCCGCGACCGGACTCAGCGGTCTCCCCTCCGGAGGAACCCTCCACGGGACCACTCCCCCGTTCGGGTGCCTCTTCGGAGAACTCACTCGACATGGCTAACCTCCCCGTCACGCACGTCGAAACGAACGCCGGAAAGCTCGGTCGGCACGTCCTCGGGGACGGCCGCCGTGACCAGAACCTGCTCGGCCCCGGACACCGAGCGCGCCAGCCGCGCACGACGTCGGGAGTCGAGCTCGGCGAACACGTCGTCGAGGATCAGCACCGGCTCGGCACCATCCTCGGACAGCAGGTGGTAGGAGGCCAGGCGCAACGCCAGGGCGAACGACCACGACTCGCCGTGACTGGCATAGCCCTTGGCCGGGGTCCGCCCCAGCACGAGCTCCAGATCGTCCCGGTGCGGGCCGACCAGGCAGACCCCGCGCTCCAGCTCCTGCTTGCGCACCCGCCGGAGCTGCTCGAGCAGCGCCGATTCGACAGCGGCCGGATCGACCCGCTGCCCGCCCGGAGTCCCGCCGTCCGCGGGAAGGTCCTCCACGCTGCTCCGGTAGGCCAACCGCGCCGCGCTGGTCGCGGACTCCTCCGCGGCCGCGGGGTCCCCGGTTGCCACCTCCGCGTAGGAGCGCGTCACGTGCGGCTCCAGATCGGCGACCAGGTCCAGCCTGCCCGCGAGCAGCTCGGCTCCGCACCTGGCCAGGTGCCCGTCCCAGACCTCGAGGGTGCGCAGGTCGTCGGGTCCCGCACCCCGCCCGGCCGACTTCAGCAGGGCACCGCGCTGCCGGAGCACCTTCTCGTAGTCGGAGCGCACGCCCGCGTAGCGCGGAGCCCTGGCGACCAGCAGCTCGTCGAGGAAGGAGCGTCGCTGAGTGGGATCGCCGCGCACCAGCGTCAGGTCCTCCGGGGCGAACAGGACCGTGCGCAGGATCCCGAGCGCGTCGCGGGGACGGGTCGGTGAACCGCGGTTGATCCGCGCCCGGTTCGCCTTCCCCTGCGCTATCTCCAGCTCGACCAGCAGCTCGCGGTCCTCGTTGACCACGGCCGCCCTGGCGACCGCGCGCTGCGCCCCGTGCCGGATCAGCGGCGCGTCCGTGGAAACCCGGTGGGAACCGAGGGTGGCGATGTAGGCGAGTCCTTCCACGAGGTTCGTCTTGCCCTGACCGTTGGCTCCGATCAGCGCGGTGGCCCCCCGAGACAGCGGGAGATCCACCTGCTGCCAGGACCTGAAGTCGGTGAGCTGGAGATGGCGTACGTGCACGGCGGTCCTATGGAGCTCTTCCGGGGCGGCTGGCGTAGGTGCTCGGTCGACGGGACCTCTCGCGGGCTCCCGCTTCCGGGCGGGCCCGACCTCGAGCGGCCCACTGGCCACGTCGGCGTCGGGCCTCGTTCACGAGAGAACCACGACCACTCGGCTTGGCGCGGGGGACGTTCCGGCGCTGTCCGCGCGGAGGGGAAACCCCGGCCAACCCCTCAACTCGGCCGGAAACTCGAAAAGCGCCCCGGTCAGTCGTCGTTGGGCTTGACCGAGTGCCCGCCGAACTGGTTGCGCAGGGCCGCGACCGCCTTCATCGCGGGCGAGTCGTCCTGCCTGGAGGCGAAGCGGGCGAACAGCGCCGCGGTGATCGCGGGGGTGGGCACGGCGTTGTTGATGGACTCCTCCACGGTCCACCTGCCCTCGCCGGAGTCGGTGACGTAGCCCTGCAGCTGTTCCAGCTCCGGGTCCTCCTCCATGGCCCGGACCAGCAGGTCCAGCAGCCAGGAGCGCACCACCGTCCCGTGGCTCCACGCCTTGATCGTGCCTGCCACGTCGGTGACCACGTCCGAGGCGGCCAGCAGCTCGAAGCCCTCCGCGTAGGCCTGCATGAGCCCGTACTCGATGCCGTTGTGCACCATCTTGGCGTAGTGCCCCGCACCCACCGGGCCTGCGTGCACGAAGCCCCTGGCCCGCTCGCCCTCCGGGCGCAGCGTGTCGAACACGGGAAGCACCCGTTCGACGTCGGCGGCGTCACCGCCCGCCATCAGGCCGTACCCGTTGGCGGCGCCCCAGACTCCTCCGGAGACGCCGACGTCGACGTAGGAGATCCCGTACTCGGCCAGCAGCGCGGAGTTCTCCTGGTCGTCGCTGTAGGGGGAGTTCCCGCCCTCGATGACGAGATCGCCGGACTCGAGCAGCCCGGCCAGTTCGCGGATGGTGCTCTTGGTCGGTTCCCCGTGCGGAACCATCACCCACACGGTGCGCGGCGGCGAGAGTTTCTCCACCATCCCCGCTATCGAGGACACGTCGGTGACCTGCGGATCACGGTCGTAGCCGACGACCTCGTGGCCCCCGGCGCGCAACCGCTCGCGCATGTTGAAACCCATCTTGCCGAGGCCGACCAGACCCAGTTGCACCAAGAACTCCCTTTCACACTCCATTTTTCGCAAAAGGCGCCGAACCGGAGCGCTCGCGGGACGTGCCGCCACGCCCCGCGAGCACCCGGACGCCTCAGCTCGGCATCCGAACCGGCATGAGCAGGTACAGATAGCCGGGCACGGTCTCCCCCTCGTCGTCGACCGGCTTGATGACCGCGGGCCGGCTCGAGGTCGTGAACAGCATTCGCGCGCGATCGGTCTTCAGCGCGGCGAGCCCGTCCTGCAGGTACGACGGGTTGAACGCGATCGTGAGCGGTTCACCGTCGAACTCGATCGGCAGCTCCTCCTCGGCGCTGCCCTCGTCGTCACCTCCCGCGGTCAGCCGCAGGCTCGTCTCGGAGAACTCCAGCCGTACCTGGGTACCGCGCTCGGCGACGAGCGAAACACGCTTGATGGCGTCGACCAGCGCGCCGACCTCGACCACGGCCGAGGCGGCGTGCTCGTCGGGCAGCAGCTTGCGGTACGGGGGGAACTCCGCGTCGAGCAACCGGGTGGTGCTGCGCCGGGTCGTTCCGGACAGGCCGAGCAGCCCGTCGGAGGAGGCCAGGGAGAGTTCGACCGTGGTGCCGGAGCCGCCGAGGGTCTTTGCCGACTCGGAGAGCGTGCGGGCTGGCACCAGCACGGCCGTGTCCTCGGCCGAACCGGCCGGTTGCCAGTTCAGCTCGCGCATGGCCAGCCGGAAGCGGTCGGTGGCCACCAGCGTCAGCTGGTCCTCGTTGATCTCGACGCGCACCCCGGTGAGCATGGGCAGCGTCTCGTCCTTGCCCGCTGCCACCGCGACCTGGGCGACGGCCGAGCTGAAGGCGTCCCCGGCCACGGAACCGGCCAGCTCGGGCATCTGCGGAAGTTGTGGATAGTCCTCGACGGGCATCGTGGGGAGGCTGAAGCGGGAGCTGCCGCAGGAGATGCTCACCCTGGAGCCGTCGACGGTGATCTCCACGGGGCGCTGGGGCAGCGCCTTGGTGATGTCGGCCAGCAACCGCCCGGAGACCAGCGTGCGCCCGGAGGACTCGACCTCGGCGTCCACCCCGACCTGGGCGGAGACCTCGTAGTCGAAGCCCGAGATCGTCAGCTTGCCCTCGGTCTCGGCGTCCAGCAACATCCCGCCCAGCACGGGAACCGGTGGGCGCGAAGGCAGGCTGCGGGCGACCCAGGCGACAGCATCGGCGAGACCGTCACGTTCCAGACGGATCTTCATGAGTGTCCTTTCGGTTCCGCTCCCCTGGCGCTGCTGCCGAGGAGAGCCTGATCGAACGGGATGCGGATGTGCTTACCGCGGACCGAAGCGGGTTCGTGGCCGAGTCGTACCGAGGACCCCAACCGGGGTGGGTACTCCGCCGGCGGCTCTCAAAAGCTCGATGGGCCTTCCACGGTAGAGCGTTCGCTGTGTGCTCACTACGCGGGTCCGGGGCCAGTCGGGCGTGTCCGAGGGCGGCGGGAGGCGCTTGTCCACGTCCGCACGCGCTCTTCTTCTTCTCTTCTTCCCTATAAGGAGATTTAGAAGAGCAGTTACCGTAGTAGGGCTTGTGGATGTTGGGGACAAGCCGGTTTTTCGCAGCTTACTGGCTGTACACCGCTGTGGATGCTCTTGTGGGCAATCTGGGGATGAATCAGCTTCGATGTGGATTGATTTGTCCACAAGCCGA
Source organism: Actinopolyspora sp. BKK2 (assembly GCF_011291845.1). NCBI lineage: Bacteria > Bacillati > Actinomycetota > Actinomycetes > Actinopolysporales > Actinopolysporaceae > Actinopolyspora > Actinopolyspora sp. BKK2. The sequence continues at coordinate 177,700 of NZ_JAANTE010000009.1, forward strand.
GCTGTCCACAGCTGAGGGGGGTTTGATCCACAGTCGATCCCCAGGATTTGCCCAGGTTGTCCCCACTGCCTGTGGATAACGCCGCTTCCCTCGATCAGGTTGTGGATAGATCTGTGGACATCTTGTGGGCAACTTGGGGAGCGCCTGTGGGCAACCCGGGAAGGTTTGTGTACAGCATGTGGGCGGTTTGGGCCCTGCCGCTGGTCAGCCCTGGGGAGCGTTGAGACTGTGCACAAGCCCACCTTCGAGTGATTTTCAGGCGGCTTCGGATGTGGAAATTCACATGTGGGTGATCTTTGCGCGAGCCCTTCACGGAAAGTGGCCCCACGGCTGTGCACAAGATCGCCCCACCCGTTTCGTCCGCTTTCGCGGTGTCCGCCTGCCGAGATCACCCAGTGCTGATCGAAGCTATACCGTGATCCACGTCTCCTCCAGCACTGATCACCGGCGTGTCCGCCGAAGATCCACGACTCCCGCGGTCACCTCCGACGGGATCAGGACTCGTTCGAAGGGGCCGGTCGCTTCCCGCGGTGCTGTGGACGCGCTGAGCGCTCGCCCGGCACGTGGTGCTGGTCGATGAGGGGCCGACGACGGGCGGCGGGACGTCCGGTGGCCTCGCCCGGTCTGCGGCGAGTCCCGCGCAAGGCTTGTGGAAGGCGCGGGCGGAAACCGCTCACCGGTGGAGTCGGGCCTGCTCACGGCCCCACCGGTGAGCTCGCGGCAGCGGTGGGTTCACCGGTTCACAGGAAGGAGGCCTGCTGCTTGATGCGCGCGGTCAGCTCCTGCACGTGGTCGTAGACGCGGCGCCGCTCGGCCATGGCCTTGCGGATCTTCTTGTCCGCGTGCATCACCGTCGTGTGGTCCCGGCCGCCGAAACTCTGGCCGATCTTGGGCAGTGACGAGTCGGTCAGCTCCCTGCACAGGTACATGGCGATCTGCCGCGCCTGGGCCAGCGCCTTGGTCTTGCCCGGCCCGCACAGATCGTCCACGGTCACGCCGAAGAACTCGGCGGTCATGGACATGATGGTCTGCGTGCTGATCTCCGGGGGCTGCGCGTCGTCCGGGATGAGGTCGCGCAGCACGATCTCGGCCAGCTGGACGTCCACGGGCTGCTGGTTCAACGAGGCGAACGCCGTGACCCTGATCAACGCCCCCTCGAGCTCGCGGATGTTGCGCTCGATGCGCGCCGCGATGAACTCCAGCACCTCGGCCGGGGCGGCCAGTCGGTCCTGGGCCGCCTTCTTGCGCAGGATCGCGATTCGCGTCTCCAGCTCGGGCGGCTGGATGTCGGTGATCAAACCCCACTCGAACCTGGTCCGCAGCCGGTCCTCCAGGGTGTGCAGGCTCTTCGGGGGGCGGTCGGAGGAGACCACGATCTGCTTGTTCGAGTTGTGCAGCGTGTTGAAGGTGTGGAAGAACTCCTCCTGGGTTCCCTCCTTGCCCTCCAGGAACTGCACGTCGTCGACGAGCAGGACGTCGACGTCGCGGTAGCGGCGCTGGAAGGCCACCTGCCTGTCGTCGCGCAGCGAGTTGATGAAGTCGTTGGTGAACTCCTCGGTGGAGACGTAGCGCACCCGCATCCCGGGGAAGAGCCGCTGGGTGTAGTGCCCGACCGCGTGCAGCAGGTGCGTCTTGCCCAGCCCGGACTCACCCCAGATGAACAGCGGGTTGTAGGCCCGGGCCGGCGCCTCCGCCCCGGCCACGGCCGCGGCGTGCGCGAAGCGGTTGGAGGAGCCTATGACGAAGGTGTCGAAGGTGTACTTGGCGTTGAGCCGCGTCTGCGAGGTCGGCGGGCCGTTCTTGGGTGCCGTGTACGGCTGGCCCTGCTGCTGCTCGGGCTTGTTCTCCCCGCCGAAGGTCGGCCAGATCTCGTTGGCCGCCTGGAGCGCTTCGCCCTCCTCGTCCTCCTCCTGCTCGGAGTCGCTCTCCGACTCCCCGCTCAGCGGGGGGCTCGTCCCGGCCGGGGTCGACGCCGCGGGGTTGCGGGTGGGCTCCTGCGGGGGCAGCGGGAGGCGTTGCTGCTCGGGAGGGCTCGCTGGTAAGGCCCCGCTGATCGAGCCCGTGTGGGCGGTGTTGCCGTAGTCCTCCGTCTCGTGGGGCGAGTGCGGGCGCGGCCGGGTCTCGCTCGGCCTGCCGTGCCAGCCCTCCGGTTCCCCGACGGGGGAGTGCCCCGGCATCGCCTGTGGATGGGTGGGCTGCTGGGTGCCGTAGCCGGTCTCGTAGGGCAGCTCGGCCTGGCCGAGGGGGTTGTCCTCCCGCTGCGCGGGTTCCTCCGCGGACTCGTTCCGGGGAGGCTCGTCCTCCGGTTCCTCCTCCTCCATCGACTGGGGGGTGACCGGGCGGGTCGGGGCCGGTACGGCGGTGTCCACCTTCACGGCGAGGGAGACCTCCCTGCCGAGCCTGCGCGAGAGCGCCTCGGTGATCGGGTCGCGCAGGGCGCGCTCGATCGCCTCCTTGGCGAAGTCGCTGGGCGCTGCGAGCAGCGCGGTGCCGTCGAGCAGACCGATGGGGCGCGTGACGCGCATCCACGCGCGCTGCTGGGGTGAGAGCGTTCCAGAAGACAGCTCGTGCACCACCTCGTCCCAGACTCTGCCGAGATCGGCTTGGTGGTCGGACACCGCTGAGCCCCCTCCCCTCGTTGGTGTGTGGCCGGTAGTGCCGGGCCGGTCGGTTCGTGATGCGGTTCTCGGGCCGCGCGTGTTCCGTGGAGACGGATCGATTCCGCTGTGCACAACGTGCGGGCGGGCAAAATATCCACATAGTTGTCCACAGCGCTGCCGAAGGTACGACAGACCGAGTGACTCTCGGTGCTCGGGGTTGCCGCAGGTGGGAGGTGAACGGTTTTCAAGCGTGTCGCTCCCCCGGAGGCAGCCTCGATCGTGTGACGTCGGGAGGTCGTTCGCGTGATGGGCGCGTCGAGCAAGCGGCGCAGCCGCCTTGTCACCACCCGATCCACCGGCGTCGGAGCCGGGCACCGGGCCCCCGGCTGTGTGTCCGGTGGCGCGGATAAGTACCCTCGTAAGGTCCCCCGCCACAAAGCGGGCGTTTTCCTGGTGCGTGTCAGCGACACTTCCTCGCGGCACGGAGCCTGGTTCGTCCGCACGGGGCCTTGCACGCTCAGTCGTGTTCGGTCTCGGCGCGGATGTTGCTCGCAGCCGCTTCCGCTACCCAGTGCGGGGACACTTGACCGAGCCACACCGGCCATCTTGTGCCTTGTTAAGGCGCGTGGTTGGCCTGTAGTAACCGGGAGAGCCGACCGTGAGCAAGGGCAAGCGCACCTACCAGCCGAACAACCGTAAGCGGGCCAAGATCCACGGCTTCCGGAAGCGGATGCACACGAGGGCCGGCCGCGCCATCGTGGCCGCTCGTCGCCGCAGGGGTCGTAAGCAACTCACCGCCTGATAGGAGACGGGCCGTGCTTCCAGCGGCAGCGCGGCTCAGGCGCAGCCAGGACTTCGACCTGGTCGTGCGCCGGGGACGTCGAGCCGGCAGGCCACGTCTCGTGATGCATGTCTTCAGGCGCGACCCGTCCGCGTCCGGAGCGGCCGATCGACCGGTCGCCGCGGCCACGGACGTATCCAGGACGGGCGGCGAGGGCACGCACGAGAGCGATACTTCGAACAGTTCGCCCACCCTGGGCGACCACGAGCGCCCCAGGGTGGGCTTCGTCGTCAGCAAGGCCGTCGGAAACGCGGTGCGCAGACACCGGGTGGCACGGCAGTTGCGTCATTTGATGCGCGAGCGCATCGCGGTGTTGCCTGCTGGCACACTGGTGGTGGTAAGAGCACTGCCGCCTGCGGCGGCCTCCACCAGCGAGGAGCTCGCACGGGATCTCGACAAGGCCATGCGCAAGCTGCGTCTGCCGACTCTCCGTGATTCAGCAGGTGGTGGTAATCACCCATCCACGGATCCCGCGTAATGGCAGAGCAAGAGTCCGGCGCACTCGACGAGTCGGTAGCGCCCGCGCCCCGGCCGAGCCCGGTGGCACGGCTGTTGCTGCTGCCGGTTCACGTCTACCGCAAGGTGATCTCACCACTACTTCCGCCCATGTGCCGGTTCTACCCGAGTTGCAGCGCTTACGCGGTGGAAGCGTTGCGCACGCACGGGGCGTTGCGGGGCGGCTGGTTGAGTGTGTGGCGACTGCTGCGCTGTGGCCCCTGGCATCCAGGGGGTCTCGATCCGGTGCCACCGCCGAAGCAGCGTGACAGCGAAGCGGACCGAGCCCCCTGCTGAGGAGTAGCCAAGGTGCTGGACTTCATAAACTACCCGGTGTCGGCCATTCTGTGGTTCTGGCACTCGGTCTTCGGATCGCTGCTCGATCCGGACAGCGGCTTTGCCTGGGCCCTGTCCGTGATCTTCCTGGTTTTCACGTTGCGAGCGCTGCTGTTCAAGCCGTTCGTGCACCAGGTGCGCTCCATGCGCAAGATGCAGGAGGTCGCTCCTCGGATACAGGAGCTGCAGAAGGAGTACGCCCACGATCGCCAGCGTCTCGCGAGCGAGATGCAGAAGTTGCAGTCGGAGCAGGGGTTCAACCCGGTCAGCGGCTGCCTGCCGATACTGGTGCAGGTTCCGGTGTTCATCGGCCTGTTCCAGGTGCTCAACGGCTTCCACCCGGGGGAGGACAGCAACTTCGTCTTCGGCGAGGCCGGGGTGAACTCGTTCCTCGACGCGCACCTGTTCGGCGCGAGTCTGTCCACAGTGATCAGCGCGCCCGCCGAGCAGCTCGCTTCCTTCGGAACCGACCGCGCCTCGATGCTGCTGGTCGGCGTTCCCCTGATGATCGCGGCCGCCGTCGCGACCCATTTCACTTCTCGTCACTCGGTTGAGCGACAGCGCACGGATCAGCGCTCGTCCGGTCTCGGAGCACCCGGTCAGCAGGCGATGATGAACCGGATGGTGCTGTGGGTCTTCCCGATGTTCGCGATAATCGGTGGACCGTTCCTCCCCCTGGCGATCCTGCTGTACTGGTTGGCGAACAACTTCTGGACCCTGGGACAGCAGTACGTCGTGTACCGGCGCATCGACAGGGAGGAAGCGCAGCGCGCTCCGTCCGAGGACTCCGCGGCGACCGCCGCTGTCGTCGATTCGACCGTCGTCTCCGCGGAAGACCCGCCGGAGCGCTCCCGCAGTGACGAACAAGCCGAATTGCCCGGAATACCGGAAGATCGTTCCAGCGAGACGGATGCTCCGGACGAGCGCCGGTGAGTCCGTCGCACCTCCAGAGAGGAGACAGGCAGTGTCCGAGACCGTGCAGGAAGCCGGCCAGGACGAGCAGTCCGTGGCCGGTGGTGCCGAACAGGCCGCTGACGCCGGGTCGGGTAGCAGCGGCGAGGCCGATCTGGTGCGGGAAGGCGATATAGCCGGTGACTACCTGGAACGGCTGCTGGACCTGCTCGATTACGACGGGGACATCGATCTGGACGTGGAGTCGGGTCGTGCCGTGGTGAGCGTGGAAGGCGGCAAGGACCTCGAGAAGCTCGTCGGTTCGCAGGGCGAGGTGCTCGAGGCCATGCAGGAGCTGACCCGGCTGGCCGTTCAGCAGGAAACCGGCGTCCGCAGCAGGCTGATGCTGGACATAGCCGGCTGGCGCGCGAACCGGCGGGACGAGCTCACCGAGCTCGGCCGGCGTACCGCGGAGAAGGTGGCCGAGGACGGCAAGACGCAGCGTTTGCGCCCGATGACTCCTTTCGAGCGCAAGGTGGTGCACGACGCGGTTGCCGCCGTTTCCGGAGTCACGAGCGAAGGCGATGGTGAGCCACCCAGCAGGCGGGTGGTCGTTTACCGGGTCGAGTGATTGCTCGGCGCGTAAAACGCAAGAGTGGATCTTTTGGTGAGAGGCTGCCCCCGTGATCGGAAGTCACGGGGGCAGCCTTGTTCGTATGGCCCGTTTCACGTGAAACACGACAGGCTTCCGGTCGCGCCTTCGCGCGTGAGTGGCGGCGGGCTAGAGTGCCTGAGAGCGCTGTGCGGTTTCACGTGAAACACGAAATCACGAGGGGATGAGTGTGACCGGAGAGCAGGGGTCCAGGGGGATGTCGGACGAGGCCGCGAGCGGCGCTGCTCGGGGCGCGGAGCCCGTCGAAGGGACGTGGCAGGAGGCGACCGGAGCGGAAGGGAACCCGCAGGACGCGGGCAGTGCTCCGGAGCGGGAGTTGTTCGGAGTTCGGCGGGAGTTGGCGGAGAAATTCGCGGAACGTCTCCTGACAGACGGGGTTCAGCGTGGTTTGATCGGCCCCAGGGAGGGAGAACGTCTCTGGGAACGCCATCTGTACAACTCCGCGGTGCTCGCGGAACTGCTTCCGGAGGGCGCCACTGTGGTGGATGTGGGGTCCGGGGCGGGGTTGCCGGGAATTCCGCTCGCCATCGCCCGCCCGGATCTGGAGCTCACCTTGCTGGAACCGATGGCACGCAGGGTCACTTGGTTGGAGGAGATCGCGGATGAGCTGGGGCTGCCCTTGGCCGTGGTTCGCGGTCGCGCCGAGGAGACCTCGACTCGTTCCCGGTTGTACGACTTCGACTACGTGGTGGCACGTGCTGTGAGTTCGTTGGACCGGCTCGCCGAGTGGTGTCTGCCGCTGCTCCGCCCCGGAGGGTGGTTGCTCGCGCAGAAGGGCGCGAGTGCCGCCGAGGAGCTGGAGCGGGATCGCGCTTCGATCGAGCGGCGCGGTGGCGAGCGGGCGGTGGTTCGCGAGTGCGGAGCCGCTGCCTTGCGGACTCCGGCCAATGTCGTAGCGATACGGCGTGCGGAAACCCCGGAGCCGGGTGCCGCGGGTCGGAAGGTGAACGGCTCAAGGGCACGTCGGGCCGACAATCGGCGGAAGAGAAAGGAACGGTGACGGTGACTCCGGAATCGAACCAGCCCGGTGTTTCACGTGAAACACAGCGGCGCTCCGTGGGCGGCATGCGCTTCCCCGGCGGGGCGAGCGACGGAGCACAGACCGAGACCACTGCCTCCGAGGGAATCGGGTGGAGTCCGGTCGTGCAGGAGGGCAGGAAGACGACCGACGCGCTGCATTCCGATGCCGCCCAACTCCCCCGCCCGGACCGGCGCCGGATCATGACCGTCGCGAACCAGAAGGGCGGCGTGGGCAAGACGACGAGCACGGTGAACCTGGCGGCCGCGCTGGCGGTCCAGGGGCTGAACGTGCTCGTGGTGGACCTCGACCCGCAGGGCAACGCGAGCACCGCGCTGGGCGTGGAGCACCAGTCCGGGGTGCCTTCGGTGTACGAGCTGCTGCTCGGCAACGTCGGGGTGAGCGATGTCGCCGCGCGGAGCGCTCAGTCCGAACGCCTGGACTGCGTGCCCGCCACCATCGACCTGGCGGGCGCCGAGGTCGAGCTGGTCACGATGGTGGCGCGGGAGGCGCGGTTGCGTGAGGCGCTCACTCCGGAAGTGCTCGACGAGCTCGACTACGACTACGTGCTCATCGACTGTCCCCCGTCGCTGGGACTGCTCACGGTGAACGCGCTCGTGGCCGCGCACGAAGTGGTGATCCCGATCCAGTGCGAGTACTACGCCCTGGAGGGGCTCGGGCAGCTGCTGAACAACATCGAGCTGGTGCAGTCCCACCTGAATCCGAACCTGGGGATCTCCACCGTGCTGCTGACCATGTACGACGGGCGCACCAAGCTCGCCGAGCAGGTCACCGCGGAAGTGCGCGGCTACTTCGGCGAGCGGGCGTTGCGCACGGTCATCCCCCGCAGCGTCAAGATTTCCGAAGCTCCGGGGTACGGGCAGACCATTCTCGGCTACGATCCGGGATCCCGCGGTTCGATGAGCTATCTGGACGCTGCTCGCGAGATAGCCGAGCGAGGGACGGAGAGGGAGACGGCATGACCGAGCGTCGTGGCGGTTTGGGACGTGGACTGGCCGCGCTCATCCCGAGCGGTCCCACCGAGGAGGAGCAGGAGGCGGACACTCCCGCCCACGACTCCCCCGCGAAGCCTCCGGAGGAGAGCACGGCTCCGGAGACGCCGGAACAGGACGTGGAACAGGGCGCGGAGCGCGCCGGTGTTTCACGTGAAACAGGCGGGGAGGTGGCCGGGGCGATTTACCGCGAAGTCGAGATAGCCGCCATAACCCCGAATCCGCGGCAACCGCGCCAGGTGTTCGACGAGGACGCGCTGGCCGAGCTGGAACACTCCATCAAAGAGTTCGGCCTCATGCAGCCGATCGTGGTGCGTGAACTCGATGGGGGCCAGTACGAGCTCATCATGGGTGAGCGGCGGTGGCGCGCCGCCCAGCGCGCCGAGCTCGCGACGCTGCCCGCGATAGTCCGCAAGACCAAGGACGACGCCCTGCTGCGGGACGCGCTGCTGGAGAACATCCACCGGGTGCAGCTCAACCCGCTGGAGGAGGCTTCCGCCTACCAGCAGTTGCTCGACGAGTTCGGCGTGACCCATGACGAGTTGGCCGATCGGATCGGACGCAGCAGGCCGGTAATCACCAATACGATCCGGTTGCTGCGGCTGCCGCTGCCCGTGCAGCGCCGAGTGGCGGCCGGAGTGCTCTCCGCGGGTCACGCGCGGGCGCTGATGAGCCTGGAGGACCCCGCGGCTCAGGAGGAGATAGCCACGAGAATCGTCGCGGAGGGACTTTCGGTACGCGCGGCCGAGGAGCAGGTGACCCTGAAGAAGGGCGAGGTGACGGAGAAACCGAAGCCCAAGCAGCGGGGCAAGATGGAGCTCGCGGGCGCGGAGGAGCTTGAAGAGCGGCTCGCCGATCGCTTCGACACTCGGGTGAAGGTCGAGTCCGGGCAGCGCAAGGGACGCATCGTCGTCGAGTTCGGCTCCCCCGAGGACCTCAGTCGGTTGAGCGCGCTGCTTCTTCCCGATGATTCCGAATGAACCCGGCGGTGCTTTGCTCATGTGACCGGTGAGCCGTCACGTGAGCGGATTCCCGCTCCCCCAGCAGCCGCTCCGCAGTGGCGCGTTTCGCGTGACCGCGGAGCGGTTCATTGTGTTCGGGCTGGTCCAATCCGATCGGGGAAGGTCGACTCCGGAAGCGGCCCGCGAGCGATGAGACGCCGTGTACAGCTCCCGATCTTTCACCCGGGGACATTCAGTCACGGTGACGATTTGTCGCAGCGGGCCTCCGACTCCCCGAACTCCCTCCGAAGCGAAGTTTCACGTGAAACGGCTACCCCTGGATCGCTACCCGATGTCGAGGAGCCCGCAACCAAGCGCCGACCGAGGCTCCGCCAAGTGCTACCTACGCCAAGCCAGTCCCCGCAAAAGCCTCCACCCCAACGCAAGCGCTTCAGCCCACGCAGTCGGCACCGCCGAAAAAGCCCCACCCCAACGCAAGCGCTTCAGCCCACGCAGGAGGAGAAGCTCCGGTGCGTGAGTCGGATGCATTGCACGGCCGGGCCGCTCGCCGCGTAGGTCGCTACTCAAGAGCGGCCCAACACAGCAAGGCGCCGACTCACGTGACGGCTAGGCAACCACGCACGCAACCGGCGCCGCCGAACCTTCAAGAACCAACGGTGTGTTCGACCAGCTTGCTGAATACCTCTCCAACACTCCGCCCTGCTGCTTCGATCGCCATCGGCAGCAGGGAGGTCTCGGTCAGTCCCGGCGAGACGTTCACCTCGAGGAAGTGCACCCGTCCCGCGGCATCCACGATCGCGTCGGTGCGCGAGACGTCCCGCAGGCCGAGCAGGCGGTGCGCGGACACGGCCAGCTCGGAGGCCTCCGCGGTGGCCGCGGCGGACAGCTCGGCCGGCGCCTGGTAGCTGGTGAGTCCCGCGGTGTAGCGCGCCGTGTAGTCGAAGATCCCGTTGGTGGGTTCGATGCGGACCGGTGGGAGCGCGTGCGGCCCGTCCGACTCCTCCACGACACCGATGGCTATCTCGGTGCCCTCGATGAGCTTCTCGGCCAGCACAGTGTCGCCGTAGGCGAAGGTTCCCATCATCGCGGAGGGGAGCTCCGCCCGGTCCCGGACCACCCGTGCACCCAGCGCTGAGCCGCCCTGAACGGGCTTGAGCATCAACGGCAGCCCCATCTTGTCCACCAGGGCGTCCAGCACCGGCTGGGCTCCCAGCTCGCGGAACGTGGACTGCGGCAGCACCGTCCACTCCGGGGTGTTCAGCCCGGCCCTGGCCAGTTCCGCCTTGGCCGTCGGCTTGTCCCAGGCGCGGCGGCAGGCCCGCGGGTCGGTTCCCACGTAGGGGATGTCGAGCAGCTCCAGAATCGACTGCACGGCGCCGTTCTCCCCTTCTCCGCCGTGCAGGGCGACGAGCACGGCGTCGGGGCGTTCGTTGCGCAGCCGGTGCAGCAAGTCGTGGTCGGCGTCCTGTTCGGTCACCGTGAGTCCGGCCGAACGTAGCGCCGCGGACAGCCTGCGTCCGGAGCGCAGGGAGACGTCGCGCTCGTGCGACAGCCCGCCGGAGAGAACGGCAACCCAGCGATCGGTCAATTCCACTCCTGAACAACGAAGTCCACTGCGCCCGCGGAGTCCCCGCGGGCGCAGTGGACGTGACGTCTCGACGTCTCCGCCCGGGCGGGCGGAGCGGAAAACCTCGGTCAGCTTCTCAGGCCGTGTCCGGTGAGGGGGCCTGCGGCCCCGAGATGTCGCGCTGCCCGGTCGACCCGAAGGTGCGCAGCAGCTCCATCTCCTCGTTGAGCGTGTTCGCGAGCCTGCGCACCCCTTCCCGGATGCGCTCCGGCGTGGGGTAGCAGAAGGACAGCCGCATCTGCCTGCTTCCGAGCTGGTCCCGGTAGAACCCGGTGCCGGAGGCGTAGGCCACCCGCTGGGTGACCGCGCGCGGCAGCATCGCCTTGGCGTCCACGCCTTCCGGTGCGGTGAACCACACGAAGAAGCCCCCTTCGGGGTGGGTCCACTCGCAGCCTTCCGGCATGTGCTGCTCGAGCGCGCCGAGCATGGCGTCCCGGCGTTCCCGGTACTGCTCGCGGAAGGCCTTGATCTGGCCGAGCCAGTCGTGGGTGCTCAGGTACCGCGAGACGATCATCTGGTTCAACGTGGGCGGGCACAGCGTCGCCGATTCGGCGGCGAGCACGAGCTTCTCGCGCACGGCGTGCGGGGCGAGCACCCAGCCCACGCGCATCCCCGAGGCGAAGATCTTGGAGAACGATCCCAGATAGACCACGTTCTCCGGGTCCTGGGCCTGCAGCGAGGGGTAGGTCTGCCCCTCGAAGCCGAGCAGTCCGTACGGGTTGTCCTCCAGCACGAGGATGCCGTTCCGCGAGCAGATCTCCAGGATCTCCGGGCGGCGCTCGGGTGCGAGGGTGACGCCGGCCGGGTTGTGGAAGTTGGGGATCGTGTAGAGGAGCTTGATCTTCTTGCCCTGGCGGTGCACCTCGTCGATCGCCTGGCGCAGCGCGTCCGGGCGCAGTCCGTGCTCGTCCATGGCCACGTGCACCACGTCGGCCTGGTAGGTGGCGAAGGCCCCCATGGCGCCCACGTAGGACGGCCCCTCGGCCAGCACCACGTCGCCCGGATCGCAGAAGATCCTGGTGACCAGGTCCAGCGCCATCTGCGAGCCCACGGTCACCATCACGTCGTCCGGGTGGGCCGAGATGCCCTCCAGGGCCATGACCTCGCAGATCTGCTCCCTGAGCTCGGGAACTCCGTGCGCGGAGCCGTACTGGAGCGCGGTCTGCCCCTGCTCGGAAACCAGTCGGGCGACTTCCTCGGACAGCGAGTCCAGTGGCAGAGCCGCCAGGTTCGGCATCCCCCCGGCGAGGGAAACCACCTCGGGCCTGCTGGCCACTGCGAACAGCGCTCGGATCTCGGAAGCCGTCATGCCCGCAGTGCGCTCGGCATACCGTTCGGAGTGGGTGTCGAGGTTGCCCATGCTCCCCGTGCGGGCGACGGGGGCTTGCGACTCGTTCGACGCCTGCTCGGCCGGTTGTTCGGGCTGGTTCGAGTCTGGCTGGTTCGAGTGATCGGACATTTCCGCGCTCCGGGGTCGGTGGTGCGCCGCGTGGTCGTCCCGATCAGTACGGAAGGATCTGATCGGGTTAACCGGCGATTCTAACCATCACATCGCGTGCGGCTCTCGGCCGTGTAACGTTCGCCTCGAACAATCCTCGCCCAAAGTGGCTGACATCACTAATCGGGGGCGGTGCGCCCCGCGGGACTCACGCCCCCTCGGCGCGGGCGAGCTCGTAGCGCAGCAGATCGTCGAAGGTGAAGGTCCCCGTGGGCTGGTCGTCCTCGCCGAGCAGGTACAGCCGCTTCACGGCCACCAGCACCGCTTCCGCGACGGTGTCCCGGAAGCCGGGGTCGAGCAGGCGGGCGTGATCCTCCGGGTTGCTCAGATAGCCCGCCTCCACGCGGACCGCGGGCATCTTCGTCCAGCGCAGCACTTCCCAGGTCTTGGGATGGGTGCGGCAGTCCAGCATGCCGGTGCGGGCCACGATCTCGCGTTGCAGGAAACCGGCGAGGGCCTCCCCCACGTTCGAAGTGGTCCCGTTGCCGGTGCCGAAGTGGAAGGTCGCGACTCCCTGGCCCTGTGGTGAGCTGTTGGAGTCCACGTGCAGCGAGAGGAACAGGTCGGCGCCGGCCTCGTTGGCGAAGGCGGCCCGGTCCGCGTCGGGCGGGCAGGAGTTGGGCCCGCGGGCGATCAGCGCCTCCATCCCGGTGGCCACCATGCGGCCCTCGAGACGGCGGGCGAAGTCCCAGGCCAGGTCGGCCTCGGCCACGCCGTTGACCACGGCTCCCCGGTCACTGCCGCCGTGTCCCGGATCGATGACTATGCGCTTGCCGCGCAGCTTGGGGCCGGCCCGCCGGACCTTCTCCTGCTCGCGGAGGTAGACGGGTCTGCCGCCGCGGACCTTCGGCGCGAGCTGGCGCAGCGAGCGCAGCGTGGCCGGGCCGCAGATGCCGTCCGAGTTGAGGGCGTACTCCCGCTGGAAGCTGCGCAGCGCGTGCTCGGTCTGCCTGCCGAAGATGCCGTCGGGGCGTCCGGCGTCGTAGCCGAGCTCGAGCAGCCGTTCCTGGAGCGCGAAGACGTCGTCGCCGCTGATGGGGCGGGAGACGAAGTAGGCGAGCGAGCGGTCGCCGAGTCGCCACTTGGCGTCGGTGAGTGCTCGGTATGTGGCCGGTCCCACGACTCCGTCGGTGATCAGGCCCCGTTGCTGTTGGAAGGCCCGTACCGCGTGTTCCACCGACGCGTCGTACATGATCGGTCCCGCGGGACCGTTCGGTGGTAAGAGGCCCAGCGTGACCAGAACGTTTCTGATCTCGGAAACTGCCGGGCCGACGTCACCGCGGTGGAGCAGCTGCATGCACTCCTCGCTCGATTCAGGCGCCGGACGGATCCGACGCTAAGGACGTGTCATTACCCCCAAGTATCAGTTTATAGAGATTTTCCGTTTCGGTTGTCGCAGGTGGTTGCCGAGCGAAACCTCCCCGCTGCGGCCACCCCGGTTCCGAGGGGCTCCACCCACGTCGATCCGGGCCTTCCCGCGAGGGCACGGGACGGGAGGACCCGCGACGGTTCCGATGGGCGGCGTGGCCGTCCCCGCGCCGTCGCGCCGGGCGCCACCCCGAACCGGGCCGTCGACTCAACCGTAAAACACCAGTGAGGTATGCGACTCGCTCCGATGCATTGTGCCTTGTCGCCCTCGCGGTGACGTCACGGGCCGGACCCTCGTGACATCGGAGGGTGCTCACCCGGCCGTGGTGTGCTGATCGAAATCCGCGCAAACACGTGATCCCACCGTCCTCGCTCGTTTCCGCGAGGACGGTGGGATCACGTCGTGCGGTTGCTCCGGAAAGCAGGCCGGGGCGGAATCAGCTCCGCGCCCGGGTGCTCGCCGGAGGCGTTCGCCGCGGTTTCACAGGTAGTCGGCCAGGTCCTCCAGCAGCTGGGCCTTCGGCTTGGCACCGACGATCTGCTTGACCGGTTCCCCGTTGGAGAACAGCAGCAGCGTCGGAACCGACATCACCTGGTAGTCCCTGGCGACGCCGGGGTTCTGGTCGATGTCGAGCTTGGCGATGGTGATCTTGCCCTCGTGCTCGGAGGCGATCTCCTCCAGGACGGGGGCGACCATCTTGCACGGGCCGCACCAGGTGGCCCAGAAGTCGACCAGCACGGGCTTGTCGTTGTTCAGGACCTCGGTCTTGAACGAGTCGGCGTCGACGGTAACCGGCTTGGACATGTCGTCTCCTTTGCGGTGTTGTGCTCTGCTGCGGATGGTTGTCAGCGGGCTGCCGCCGCGTCGGCCTCGGCGGCGGGACCGTATCCGCCCCCGACGAGCTCCGAGGTGACCTCGGCGCTTTCGGAGGCTTCCTGTTCGGCGAGCCAGCGTTCCGCGTCGATGGCCGCCGAGCAACCCGACCCGGCGGCCGTGACGGCCTGCCGGTACGTCTTGTCCACCAGGTCACCGGCCGCGAACACGCCCGGGATGTTGGTGGCGGTGGAGGGCTGGTGCACCTGCACGTAGCCCTCCTCGTCCACCTCGACCTGATCGGAGACGAGCTTGCTGCGCGGGTCGTGCCCGATCGCCACGAACATGCCGGTGACGGGGAGTTCGGACTCGGCGCCGGTGACGGTGTCGCGCACGGTCAGCCCCGAGACGGTGCTCTCGCCGTTGACCGCGGTGACGACCGCGTTGGTGCGCCAGTGGATCTTCTCGTTCGCCTGCGCGCGCTCGAGCATGATCTTGGAGGCGCGGAACTCCTCGCGACGGTGCAGGATCGTCACCGAACGGGCGAACCGGGTGAGGAAGGTCGCCTCCTCCATGGCGGAGTCACCCCCGCCGACCACGGCGATGTCCTGGTCGCGGAAGAAGAATCCGTCGCAGGTCGCGCACGCCGACACGCCGCGCCCGAGCAGCTGCTCCTCCCCGGGAACGCCGACGTAGCGCGCCGCCGCGCCCATCGCCAGGACCACGGCCTTCGCGCGGTACTCGACACCGTGCGCGGTCACGGTCTTGACCGGGCCGCCGAGGTCCATCCCGTCGACGTCCTCGGTCTTGAGCTCCGCCCCGAAGCGGTCCGCCTGGGCGCGGAACTGCTCCATCAGCTCGGGGCCCATGATCCCGTCTCGAAAGCCGGGGTAGTTCTCCACGTCGGTAGTGGTCATGAGTTCCCCGCCGTACTGGGTTCCCTCGAAGACCAGTGGTTGCAGCTCGGCCCTGGCCGCGTACACCGCTGCGGTGTAGCCGGCAGGGCCGGAGCCAACGATGATCAGGTTCCGGACGTCGCCAGTCACCGCGCCCCTTCCCTCGGTCACGTCGTTCGCGGGTGGTAGGTGTCCCCGCGCTTGTTCGTCAACGCGATACTAGGTCCCGCTTGTTCCCGCCCCCTCCGTGCACGTGCCCGCACCCACATGTTGGACGGGGACGCGGGCCGCCGAGCGGTTCCGCCACGGGCGTCGTCCGCCGTCCTGGTTCGCGGCCTGCCGCCCTCCGGCCGGTCAACCGCCCACGACGGTGTCCGAGAGGGTCGCCGGATTGCCCGGCCCGCACCCCGGGCCGACGGCGAGCAGCCGGAACTGGCCGATCTCGCCGGTGGACAGCACCATCAGCTGGGCCCGCCGCCCGTTGAAACTGATCTCCCTGGCCCCGATGGGAGAGCCGTCCTCGATGCCGTTCGCCCGTAAGCACGTCAGCAGTCGCTGCGGGTCGACCAGGGAGTCGACGTACTGCTCGGAGGAGAGCACCTGCTGGAGCTGCTGCCCGTCGAGCTCGACCCGGTCTCCGGTCAGCGCCAGCGGGGACGGTTCTCCGTCCTCCGGCGGCTGGGCCGCGGTCGTGTCGTCGGCCCTGGTCTCCTCCCGCCTCGGCTGGTCCGGCTGGACCGTCAGCACCACGGCCAGCAGGACCGCTGCCGCGGCCATCAGGCCGGAGCCCAGTGCGAAGGCCCTGCGGCGGCTGCGGCGGCTGCCGCGCCCGCGGGCCCCGCCGATGGGGGCGACGTTGTCGGGGAGGGGCTGCTCGGGTTGCTCGGTCTCCGCGGCGGGGTGTTCCCGCCGGTCGGTCTCCGCGGCGGGCGGGGGCAGCGGTTCGGCCGCGAGTGAGTTCTCGATGCGGGCCGCGACCTCCTCCGGCATCTCGAGAGCGGGCCTGCCCGCCAGTTCGATTCGCGTGTTCTCCAGCGCCGTCAGGACGGCGCCCGCATCCGGGTCGGTTCGCGCGGCCGAGGCGATTCGCCCCGCCGTTTCCTCGTCGAGGGCGTCCGCGTGCAGATCGGCCAACACGTCCGGGGACCGGTCCGGGTCCCGAGGTGTCCCGGCGCTCAGTTCCTCGCCACTCATCGTCCCTCCCGTCGACGCGTGGCCATGCCTCCATCTGGGACGTCCGTACGCGCACTCGGGTTCCGCAGGTGCCCGAGAAGTTGTGCGAGCTTCAGCCTGCCGCGCGCGCAACGGCTCTTGACCGTTCCCTCGGCCACCTCGAGCATCCGAGCGGCCTCGGACACCGGGTAGCCCTCGACGTCCACGAGCACGATGGGGGCACGCTGGTCGGCGGGCAGCTGGGCGAGCGCGTCCTCGACGACCATCCTCGTGTCGTGCTCGGAGATCCTGTCGTGCGGGTGCGCGGGCTCTCCCGGACCGCTTTCCGGCAACGGGACGGTGGCTCTGGTGCGCTGTCTGCGCATCCGGTCGAGGCAGGAGTTCACGACTATCCGGTGCAACCAGGTGGTGACCCTCGACTCGGCCCGGAAGGAGCTCGCGTTGCGGAAAGCGGAGATCATCGCCTCCTGCAGCGCGTCGGCGGCCTCGTCCGGGTCCCGCATCGTGCGCAGCGCCACGGACCACAGCCGATCGCGGTGCCGCCGGAAGAGCTCGGAGAAGGCCTGCCGGTCCCCGGAGAGGTGGGCCGCTATGAGATCGGCATCCGAACTGGCGGTTTCTGACACGCCCAGAACCCTACTGATCACTGGAAGGGGTAAGCGGGTCGGCGGTGCCGGTTGCTCGGTTCGAGGGGCGGCGGCGCCGACTGCTCGGGCTCAGAGCGCCTGGGTTGAGCGGAGCCTTTCGCTGGAAGTTCCTGGCAAGGATTTCGGCGGATCGGGCCGCTCGCAGCGTAGGTGGCTGTTGTGGCTACTCAAGAGCGTGCCCGACGCTCCCGAGGCGCCGACTCACGTGCCGGCTAAGCAACCGCCCCGGCAACCGGAACCGGCACCCCGACGACTCAGGACTGGGCGGACGTGCCCATCACCTTGATCTCGTCGATCTGGGAGCTGTAGCGGTCCCCGGAGGCCAGCTCGGTGATCCACACGAGCACGTGCGAGGTCGAGCCGTCCGTTTCCGCCGGGATCTTGGTGGTGCCGTCCTTCAGCGTCCCGCTGCCGATGACCTCGGCGTCCGAGAGGCTCGGCGAGGAGTTCGAAGCGCTGCGGATCTCCACCTCGGTCCCCGAGCTCGGGGACCGCACCTCCACCTCGCTGACCTTCGAGGGGTTCTCCAGCTCCAGCATGACCCCGATGCCGTTCTTGAACCCGGTGCCCAGCTGGTCGTTGTAGTTGTCGGTCTGCCAGTGCGTGCCGGAGTCCCCGTCGTGCACCTTGTCGATCTCGTCCTTGTGGTCGCGGTCCTTCTCGGTGACGAAGACGCTCGAGTCGGACACCGCGACGGGCTTCGGCTTCGGCTGCTGCTGCGAGCCCTGCCCGGACTGCTCGCTCGTGGTGCTGCCGTTCTCGTCGGGGTTCAGCACCACCGGAGGACCGGAGGTGCCCGAGCCGGCGAACAGGCCGATCAGGTTCGCGGTGAGCCAGCCGAGCACCACGACGGTGGCCACGGCGAGCACGCTGACGCTGAGCATGAGCTTGCGCCGCTTGGCCGGGTCGGGTTTGGGCTCCTCGCGGTTCCACACCTCGTTGCTCTGCGACTCGCCGCCACCCGCGGGGGCGGAGTGCATCACGGTGTCGGCCGCCTCCTGCTGGGCGTACTGCTCCAGCACCCGCAGGACGGCGGCACCGGTGCGCACCCCTCCCGTGGTTCCGTGCGACTCGGGACTGCCGAGAGCCCGAGTGGACACCGTGGACAGTTCGAGCGGGACGGCGGGGCGCAGAGTGCGCGGGGGGACGACGTTGCCCTCGGAGTCGGTCGGGGCGGAGGAGATCCCTTCCGGCGCGCCGGGCAGAGCCCACCGTCCGGTCAGCAGCAGGTACAGCACCGCCCCGAGCCCGCGGACGTCCTCCCCGGAGCCCGCGTGGGGCATCGGCCCGGGAAACGCCATCCGGATCTCGCCGGAGGCGGTGACCCGCACCCGCTGGGGGTGGTCTATCCCCAGCACCAGCCCGGCGTGGTGGGCGGCCTCCACCGCGGCGGCCAGGGGTTGCAGCAACCGCGCCGCCCCTCCGGGCGCCAGCGGGCCGTCCGAGATCAGCTCGGTCAGGTCGCTGCCGTGCGTCCACTCCGCGATGACGATGCCGAGCACGCCGTCCGGGTCGCCCGGGGAGTTGTGGACCACGTCGAGCACTCTGGCCACGCCGACGTGGTTGAAGGTGCTCGCGTGCATGGCCCGCTCGAGGGTGCGCCGCGCGTTGGCGGCCTGCTCGGCGTCGGCCCGGTCCCCCACGATGATGGTCAGGGCCACGTCGCGGCCCAGGACACCGTCCTTGGCGCGCCAGAGCTGGGCGTTGCAGCGACTGTCCGAACCGACCTTGGCGAGCAGCCGATATCGACCGTGGTCGAGCACGGCTCCCGGTGCGAGCGGCGGCTCCTGGGAGTGCCCCGTGCTCGCGGGACTTCCCTGGTGCACGGTGTCGTCGTACTGGTTGGCGTCCTGCTTGCCTGCACCCGCCTGTCCGGTCGGTTTTCCGCTCACCTGACGTCTCCCGATTCTTCCCGTCGGCGAAGAGTCGCCGAACGCGATCCCCGCTCGTGCCAGGGGTGTTTCCGCGGCCGGAAAAAGAACGCCGCTTGCCCGCACCCCGCCGTAGAGACTCCCCGTCCGAGAGTACGTGACGCTGCCGTCACCGGCGACGCAATAGACCGGTGATTCGGCTGAACGCCGGTTGCAGTTCGGCAACGCGCAGCAGCCACATGCAGGCGAGGATGACGACCATTCCGCAGACCCCGCCGGAGGCCAGCCGCAGCCAGCCGCTCACGAGACCGTCGCTGACCAGACCGTCGACGCCGCTGCTGATCAGCCACGCGACCAGCGCGCCCGCAACCGAGGCGAGCAGGGTGCGTCCCAGGGTGTTCAGGAAGCGCCTGCTGCCGAGCGGACCCAGCCGGGAGCGCAGCCAGAGCTCGCCCACGAGCGAGCCGACCACGAAGGTGAACGAATTGGTGAAGGTCAGCCCGAGCACCACGTTCTCCGGGGCGATGAGCGCTCCGACCGCGATCGCCATGAGCACCTTGAACACGGTCATCACGACCATGATCAGCGTCGGGGTGCGCGCGTCCTTCATCGCGTAGAAGGCCCGCATCTGCATCATGGTGATCGCGAAGGGCAGCACGCCGAAGGAGGAGACGGCGAGGGCGAGGCCGAGCTGCTCGGTCGAACCGCTGCCGTCCTTGATGGAGAACAGCGCCACCGCGATCGGGACCCCCAGCGCGGTCATGATCGCGCTGATCGGCAGCAGCGCCACCGTGGACAACCTGTTGCCCAGCGACAGGTCGTCGATCATCCGCGCGTGGTCCTTGTCGGCGGCCGCGGCGCTCATGCGCGGCAGGATCGCGGTCATCACGGAGAAGCCGATCACCCCGTAGGGCAGCTGCAGCAGCATCCACACGTAGTTGTAGATGGCCCAGGAACCCGGATCGGAGGAGGTGGCGACTCGGGACAGCGCGAGCAGGCCGACCTGGCTGACGCCCACGTAGCCGAGCATCCACAGCGTCATCCCGCCGAACTCGGAGAGCCTGGAGTCCCAGCCGAGCCGCGGGACGAAGCTCAGCCCGGTCTTGCGCAGCGCGGGAAGCTGGATGAACGCCTGGGCGAACACGCCGCAGGTCACCCCGATGCCGAGCGTCAGCAGGTGCGCGTCGCTCATCCGCACCGGGTTGAGGGTCAGCTCCCCCGGAAGCGCCCGGTAGATGAGCAGCGTGGCGATGATGACCACGTTGTTCAGCACGGGAGCCCACGCCGGCGGACCGAAGACGTGCTTGGACTGCAGCAGCGCGCCGAACAGCGCGCTGGCCCCGTAGAACAGGATCTGCGGCAGCAGCAGGTAGGCCAGCCCGGTGGCCAGTTCCGGACTGGCCTTCTCCGAGTCGCCCATGTACAGCCACACCAGTCCCGGGGCGGCCAGCAGCGAGAGCAGGGTGCCCGCCAGCAGCACCACCCCGGAGGCGGCGAGCAGCTTCTGGACGTAGGCCCGGCCCCCGTCCTCGTCGCTCTTCTGCGCCCGCACGAGCACCGGGACGATCACGCTGGTGAGCACACCGCCGATGAGCAGCTCGAAGATGCTGGTCGGGAGCGTGTTGGCCACCGTGAACGAGTCGTTGACCACGCCGAAGCCGACCGTGTAGGCCAGCACCAGCTTCCAGCCGAAGCCGGTGATGCGGCTGACCAGCGTCGCCACCGCCATCGAGCCGCTGGCCTTGAGCAGGGACTTCTTGCCCTCCTGCTGCTGCTCAGTCGTCTCGGGTTCCGCGTCCTCGGCTTCGGGGTGCTCGGACGTCCCGCTGCCGTGTGGTTCGCCCACTGCGGGGATCACCTCGGTGTGCTGTTCGGAGCGCACG
The DNA here is from genome assembly GCF_011291845.1 of Actinopolyspora sp. BKK2. Classification (NCBI taxonomy): domain Bacteria; kingdom Bacillati; phylum Actinomycetota; class Actinomycetes; order Actinopolysporales; family Actinopolysporaceae; genus Actinopolyspora; species Actinopolyspora sp. BKK2. Next base: position 198,306 of record NZ_JAANTE010000009.1, read on the forward strand.
TTGCCCGGGGTGCGTCCGAGTGCCGGGATCGGTTGGGTCAGTTCGTCGGCGTTGCCGGAGATGCCGTCCCGCTCCGGGAACGCGGTTCCGGTCAGCGGACCGGCCACCCGCGGAATCGGCTCGGTCTGGTGAGCTTCCTCCTCACCGGGACCCCGCCGCTGGTAGCCGAGGGCTCCGGCGCGGTTCTCTCCGTTCACCAACTCATTCCTTCGCTCGGTGTGCGCACCCGTGCGTGTACAACCCGGCCATGCTAGCGGAAGCGGCCCCTTCGGCGGTTGCTCTCGCCGAGTGTCCGGATGCCGAAAGGCCGGGGTCTCACCTGAAAGCACGATGACCCCGCCGGGGTCTCCGCTCGCCTCCGGGCAGGAGGCCCTCGCAAAGGCTCTCACTGCGGTCCCCCGACCGAGTCGACGGCCGGGGCGTTCCCGCTCCGGCGCGGGCGACGCCGGAGCGGGAACGTTGCCCACCGGCGTCGCCGAGCGGGCACCCCACCGACCCGTTGGAAAACTCCGATCAGCTTCGCCGCGGATCATTGTCGGTGACCGGTTCGGCCGGACCGTCCTCGTCGGCCCCCCGCTCGGGTGGGCCGTCGTGGTCCTCCGCACGGGGAGTCTCCTCACCCGGGGACGTCTCGGGGGCGGTCGGGTTGTCCTGCGCGGGTGTGGTCTCGGTCTCCCCGCTCGCCGGGGAGCCGCCCGGTCCGCTCGGATCCGTTCCGTCCCCGCTGCCGTTCGAGTCGCTCCCGCCGCCGTTCGAGCCGTTGCCGCGGGAGCGGACCCTGCGCACGATGCGGCGGGCCGACAGCAGCACGAGCAGCGCGGCCGCGGTGATCGTGAGGATCAGGGGCACCGTCCCGTAGGCGTTCGAGTCGACCCGCAGCCTGCGCGTCTGGCCCAGCTTGGCCCCGCCCTCGGTGCGCAGGGTCACGTCCACGGTGAACTTGCCCGACCGTTCCACGGTGGTTTCCGGCAGGAAGAGCCTGCTGCCGTTGGCGGGCACCCGCAGCACTCCGAGGTCGTCGACCTGGACTCCCGGCGGGCTGTCCACGTGCAGCTTGAACCGGACGTTGACCGGCAGGTCGTTCTGCACCGTGACGAGGATCTTGCCCTGCGAGGAGGTCAGCGTTATCTGCCCGTCGAACTTGGAGGTGTGCACTCCGTCCAGCACGCCTTCGAGGGTTCTGCTGGCCACGTCGACCCAGTGGGAGGCGGCTGAGCCGTTGCCCCGCCACGCGCTGGAGGCGCCGTGGAGCAGTCCGTTGCGCAGCGGGGTGGTCACCCTGGCCGGGGCCACGTTCAGCGCGGGCTCGCGTTCGGCCGCGCTGTACAGCTGGCCGACCTTGTAGTTCTGCGCCGCGAGTTCGTCCAGCACTGTCGGCGGGATCTCCGCGCGCTCGCTGCTGGTCGGGTAGGTGGGTGCGACCCGCCGGTTCCCGCCCGCCGCTGAGCTGGACGTCCCCGCGGAGGAGTCGCCGCCGCCGCCGGCTCCGCCCTCGTCCGGCGCGGGAAGCGGTTCCGGCCGCACGTAACCGGCCTCTTGCAGGTTCCGCAGCCCGGAGAAGAACTCGCGCAGCTCCGCTCCGCCCGGGTTCCACCTGCGGGGCGGGGCGATGAGCGTGTCGCCGGCCACGGCGGCCTCGCTCGCCCGGAAGGTCAGCGCGGCCAGCCCGTCGAGCACGGCGGGCATTCCGTCCCCGACCGGGGCGAGCCCGGTCGAGCCGCCCGCCTGCTGCCCTCGCGCCGGGTTCAGCGCGTCGGCGAGCAGCGGGTCGATCTTGCGCGCGGTTGGGGCGTAGTCCGGGTTGCCGGTGTTCAGCCGCGCGGGGCGCAGCGTCCCGCTGGTGCCTGCCAGCGAGTCGGGGTGCATCAGCACGCTGCTCACTGAGGTGTCGGCCAGCTGGGAGGCGGTCGAGCGGTCGAGGGAGCCGTCGACGGGCCAGAGGACGTCGTCGCGGACGGTGACGTTCAGCTCGCGGCTCAGCAGCTCGGCGCCGTCCAGCGATCCCCGGATCAGGTCCGGCAGCCCGGCCCGGGCCAGCGCGACCAGGTCCGCGTCGCTGTACGGCAGGGAGAGCACGCAGCGCCCCTCGACGGCTTCCCGCAGCCGGTCCAGCCAGTCGGCGGCCGTTCGGGAGCCGGTGCCGGGCACGGTTCTGCCGCCCTGCTGGCGCACCTGGTAGCCCTCGGCCATGGCCTTGGCGGTGACCACCAGGTCCGGGTCGATGGCGAAGCAGACGCTCTTGCCGAGCTCGGAGCCGGCCGGGACCCGTTCGGAGACCGCGTCGACGAGCTCGGAGAGTCGACCGCCGGGGGCCAGCGATTTCGCGAGGCGGTCGTCGGTGAGGATGGTCGGCCGTCCCGGCAGCTGCTCCTGGGCCATGTGCGGGTAGTCGACCAGCGGTACCAGCGTGGTGATGCCGGTGCTCTGCGCCGGGGCCTGGGTCGATCCCCCGGGTAAGGACAGCACCGGGAGCGTGAAGTCCGTGACCCCCAGCCGCGCCCTGCGCTGCGGGGCCAGGTCGCCGTTGACGTTGAGCAGCACGGGGTACACCCCGGGGTGCTCCAGGCCCAGCGCCTGCGGGCCGTTGCCCTTCAGCTCGACGCGCAGCTCGAACGAGGTGCTCTGCCCGGGTGCGAGCCGGTCGGTCACGGGAGTGAAGCGGGTGCGGTTCGCGGTTCGCACACCACCGCGCATCGCCTCGACCAGCTCGGGACGCGTCGCGCGCGATTCGCCGCGCTCCACACGCATCTCGAGCTGGTCGATCGTCTCGTCGCTGTTGTTGTGCAGGCTCCCGGACACCTTGAGAACGTCACCGGAGTCGGAGCGCACCACGCCGGGCGTGATCGAGGACACGTCGATTCCGATCTGTCCGCCCGGCTGCGCGGCCGCTTCGGGGGCCGCGGGGGCGAGGGCCGACAGCAGCACCGCGACCACGGCGACCAGCGCGGCCCTCGTCCACGTCCGCGCGCTCGCGGGGATCCGCGGCGTGTGCGCGCCCGGCTGCGGGCTCATCCGTGCTCCGTCCAGCTACCGAACTCCACGCTGCCCGGAGTGCTTCCGAACAGTGCGATCACGTGCCGCACGAGCCTGCGCTCGTCGGCGTAGGCCAGGATCTCGTCCAGTTCACCCAGCGGCGCCCATGCCACCTCGGTGACCTCCACGTCCTCGTCGGAAAGCTCGCCGCCCGTGGCGACGAGCAGGAAGTGGTGCACGGTCTTGTGCACCTTCCTGTTGTCGGCCACGAACCAGTAGTCGATCGTGCCGATCGGGCGGACCGCCCTTCCGATGATGCCGGTCTCCTCGGCGACCTCGCGGACGGCGGTCTCCTCCGGAGTCTCTCCCGGCTCGATGTGGCCCTTGGGCAGGGACCACAGCAGGCGCCGTTGCCGGTCCAGTCTCCCGATGACGGCCGCGTACCGCTTCGAGGCGTCGACGACCAGTCCGCCCGCCGACGTCTCGTCCACGGTCCGCAACCTGCGTCGCCGGCGCGGACCCCGGCGCTTCGGGCCGGATCCGCCGGGACCACCGGGCGGAGGAGGCATGGGCCCGATGGTAATGCGCTTCGCCGGTCAATCGTCGTTGTTGACAACGCACCGTGTTTCGACGTGTCGTGCGGCTGGTTCCGCTCCGCCCCGTTCGGTGGAGAGCTCCGCTCGCGGATGATCATTTCATCGTCGCCGTGCGTGTTCGAGGGTGGTTTGTCCAGGACCGGGAGAGTGATCTCGGCCGAGGGCGGCCGTTCGCGCCGGGTTCACCGGGGCGGAACGCGGTTCGCGGTGACCGCCGTGGGCCGCCGCGGGGTGGCCGATACCCTGGTCTGCCGTGTCCCCTTCCGTGTTCGACGCCGCCGACTCCGATTACGGTCCACGAGCCTCCGCCGCGCAGTCACCGGGTGCCGGTGCGGACCCGGCGCTAACGGCGCGGCACAACGCGGTCGAGGAGCTGCTGAGGCAGGCACCGGTCGCCGAGGAGCTGGCGCGCCTCTTCGCCGATTCCGGTTTCACGCTCTACATCGTGGGCGGCAGCGTCCGCGACGCGCTGCTCGGCAGGCTCGGCGGCGACCTGGACTTCACCACCGAGGCGCGCCCCGACCGGGTGCAGGCCCTGCTGGAGGGCTGGGCCGAGACGGTCTGGGACACCGGCATCGAGTTCGGCACGGTGGGCGCCTACCGGCGGGGCGTGACGGTCGAGATCACCACGTTCCGCGCCGACACCTACGACCGCTCCAGCCGCAACCCCGAGGTGGCCTTCGGGGACTCGATCCACGGGGACCTGTTCCGCAGGGACTTCACCGTCAACGCCATGGCCGTCGAACTCACCGGGCGCGAGTTCGTCGACCCGCACGACGGGATGCGCGACGTGATCCAGCAGCGGCTGGACACCCCGGCCACCCCGGAGGAGTCCTTCGCCGACGACCCGCTGCGGATGATGCGCGCGGCCCGGTTCGCGGCGCAGCTCGGCTTCGAGCCCGCAGAGCGGGTGCTGGAGGCGATGCGCCGGATGTCCGACGAGATCAAGCGGATCACCCCGGAGCGGGTGCAGACCGAGCTGTCCAAGCTGCTGTGCGGGCGGCACCCGCGCAAGGGCGTCGAGCTGCTGGTCGACACGGGGCTGGCCGATCACGTGCTGCCCGAGCTGCCCGCGATGCGGCTGGAGATCGACGAGCACCACCAGCACAAGGACGTCTACCTGCACTCGCTCGTGGTGCTGGACCAGGCCGTCGACCTGGAGCGGGCCGCCGACCCGGAGGGCGAGCCGGACCTGGTCCTGCGGTTGGCCGCGCTGCTGCACGACATCGGCAAACCCGCCACGCGCCGCTTCGAACCGGGCGGCGGGGTCAGCTTCCACCACCACGAGGTGGTCGGGGCCAAGATGACCCGCAAGCGGCTGCGCGCCCTGCGCTACTCGAAGGACACCATCTCCGACGTGTCCAACCTCGTCTACCTGCACCTGCGGTTCCACGGATACGGCGAGGGCAACTGGACCGACTCCGCGGTGCGGCGCTACGTCAACGACGCGGGTCACCTGCTGCAGCGGCTGCACAAGCTGGTGCGGGCCGACTGCACCACCCGCAACAAGCGCAAGGCGCGCGCCCTGCAGCGCGCCTACGACGACCTGGAAGCGCGGATCCAGCGCATCGCCGAGGAGGAGGACCTCGCCAAGGTTCGCCCGGACCTGGACGGCAACGAGATCATCGAGCTGCTCGGCGTGAGCCCCGGGCCCGTGGTGGGGCGCGCGTGGCGTCACCTGAAGGACGTCCGGCTCGACCAGGGGCCGCTGGACCGGGAGGACGCCGTGGCCGAGCTGTACCGGTGGGCGCGCGCGGAGGGCGTCCTGCCGTCCGAGGACGATCCCGGCTGACTGGGTGCCGCGGCGTCGGCTGCGTCCGGCGGAACGAGACGTGAGCGGTTCTCACGGCGCGTTGAGGGCGTTCAGGGGCGGGCAGGCTCCGGCACGTTCGGCTCGATCTTCTTCGCGATCTCCACCCCTTTGGCGCACTCGTCGAGAGTGTCGGGGGGATTAGTTTCACGGACTTGGACCTGGATCAGCCCGTCTCCGGCGTTGAACATCACGTTGCAGATCCGCGCCTGCGTCGACCCCTTGGTGATGGCCCGTGCTCCGGAACGCCCGTTGACCTGGAGACGTTCGAACTCCGCCCAGACGTTCTTCTCCGCGTTGGTCGAGACCGTGTTCCGCGTGTCCTTGGACAGCGCGGCCGAAATGGGTTCACCGCTGTAGTAGCACCCTGGACTCCAAGGCAGATCCTCCGTGGGCTCGCCCGGCAGCTCGAGCCCGAAGGACTTCAGCTCGGCCTCGGAGAGCATCTCGCAGGGATCGAGGTTTTCCAGCGAGTTGCTCCCGGAGGCTTGGGGCGTGGAGGAGTCGTCCGAGGTGTCGCCGGACCCGCTCGGTGAGCACCCCAGCGCTCCGAGCAGGGCCATCCCCGAGACGGCCGCGAGCAGCGCACGCTTGCCCCCGACCGGGGGCGAACCAGCACGACGCATCGCTACGCAGGCTCCGGCATGTCCGGCTCGACCTTCTTTGCGATCTCCAACCCCTTGGCGCACTCGTCGACCTCGTCCGGAAGACGATCCTCGCTGGCTTGGACCTGGATCAGCCCGTCTCCGGCATTGAACATCACGTTGCAGATCCGCGCCTGCGTCGCGCCCTTGGTGATGGTCCGGGCTCCAGAACGGCCGTTGACCTGGATGCGTTCGAACTCCGCCCAGACGTCCTTCTCCGCATTGGAGGAGACCGTGTTCCGCGTGTCCTTGGACAGCGCGGCCGAAATGGGTTCACCGCTGTAGTAGCACCCTGGACTCCAAGGCAGATCCTCCGTGGGCTCGCCCGGCAGCTCGAGCCCGAAGGACTTCAGCTCGGCCTCGGAGAGCATCTCGCAGGGATCGAGGTTTTCCAGCGAGTTGCTCCCGGAGGCTTGGGGCGTGGAGGAGTCGTCCGAGGTGTCGCCGGACCCGCTCGGTGAACATCCCAGCGCTCCGAGCAGGGCCACGCCCGAGACGGCCGCGAGCAGCGCACGCTTGCCCCCGACCGGGGGCGAACCAGCACGGCGCATCGCTACGCAGGCTCCGGCATGTCCGGTTCGACCTTCTTCGCGATCTCCAACGCCTTGGCACACTCATCGACGCTCTCGGGGAGACGGGACTCGGTAGCTTGGACCTGGATCAGCCCGTCTCCGGCGTCGAACATCACGTTGCAGATCCGCGCCTGCGTCGAACCCTTGGTGATGGCCCGCGCTCCGGAACGGCCGTTGACCTGGATGCGCTCGAACTCCGCCCAGGTGGACTTCTCCGCATTGGAGGAAACCGTGTTCCGCGTGTCCTTGGACAACTTGGCGGCAACAGGATCACCACTGTAGTGACATCCGGGGCGCCACGGCAGATCCTCATCGAGCTCGCCCGGCAACTCGAGTCCGAAGGACTTCAGCTCGTCCTCGGAGAGCAGCTTGCACGGGTCGAGACTCTCCAGCGAGTTGTCCCCGGAGGCTTGGGTCTCGGAAGGACTGTCCGAGGTGTCCCCGGACCCGCTCGGTGAGCACCCGAGTGCCCCGAGCAGGGCCACGCCTGAGACGGCCGCGAGTACCGCACGCTGCCAGCTGCTCACTGCGCACTCCTCCGCACGTCCTGGGCCACCTGATCATCGGTGGCCTGGTACTTCTGCTTGGCCTGCCGGAACAGATCGGCCTTGCGACGCAGCTCGTCGCGCAGCTGTCCCAGCAGGTCGGCCGCGCCGTTGGTGCCGTTGCGGGCCTTCTGCCCGAACTTGGCCGCCAGCTGCCGCCCCGAGGGGTAGTCCCCCAACCCCGGCACCTGCTGCAAACCGTCAGCCTTCGTAATCAGCTTTTCGACCTCATCGGCCTCGCGTTCGTAGACCTTGGCCGCCTCGTCGGCGGCGCTGGGCTCCATGCTCAGCCCGCCACCGTCGATCTGCTGCTGGATCCAGGAGTTCTCGGCCTGGATGCTGCCCAGCGCGGCGCTCGCCCCCGCGAAACCGGCTTCCTCCGCGTTCGGATCGGTCATCACCGCCCCCTTCGAACTCGCCAGCCCGCTCGCCACGACCAACAACACCACCGAGCGGCCACGATCACCCTAATCGACGAACGAAACGCAGTGGTCGGTGATCGAAACGCCACCGAGGTGACCGTCATCTCACCCGATCGGACTGAAGGAGTCGGTGGCTCGGTCGTGGGAAAGCTCGGCGGCTCGGTCGTCGAGGTCCGCGGGTGCCGACTGCGCGGTCCAGTTGCGGCGATCCCCAAACTGGCTTCGGAGTGAGATCATGCCGGACGTGGGAACCGACGCGGACGTGAAACCGGGAACGCTGCTCGTGGCGGCGCCGACCCTGTACGACGACAACTTCCGCCGGGCGGTGGTGTTCGTCATCCACCACCACGAGGAGGGCACTCTCGGCGTGGTGCTCAACCGACCGAGTGAGATACCGGTGCACGACGTGCTGCCCAAGTGGGCCGAGCACTCCAGCGAGCCGCAGTCCCTGTTCGTGGGCGGACCGGTGGACCAGCGCACCGCGATCTGCCTGGCCGCGCTGCGCACCGGGGTGGAGACCGGTGAGCTGGAGGGAGTCGTCGGGGTCAACGGGCCGGTCGGGCTGGTCGACCTCGAGCAGGACCCGGAGGAGCTGGCCGGGCTGGCCAGGGGGATGCGCTTCTTCGCAGGCTACGCGGGCTGGGGCAAGCAGCAGCTCGAGGGCGAGATCGATCGCGGGGACTGGCACGTGATCCCGGCGCTGCCGGAGGACGTGATCGCCGACCCCTCGGTGAACCTGTGGGGGCGGGTGCTGCGCAGGCAGGGGCCGCCGCTGGCCTTTTTGGCCACGCACCCCGGCGATGTCCAACTCAACTGAGTTTTTTTGGGTGTGGTCGGTCCCGTGCTTGGGCGGTCGCTTGGCGGAACCTCAGTCGGCGCCCGGCTGCGGGATCCTCGACATCGGGTAGCGACCTACACAACGTCGAGGCTGTCCTCGCCGGGCACTCGACTGAGAACCCGCGGCGGTGCCGACTGCGTAGGCTCACAGCGCTCTCGTTGGCGTGGGCCTGTTGGTCGGGAGTTCCAGTTCGGGCTATCGGTGGATCGGGATGCTCGGCGGTGCCGACTGCTCAGGCTCACAGCGCTCGCGTTGGTGTGGACTCCTTGAGTGGGAGTTCCTGTTCGGGTTTTGCGGCGGCTCGGTTGGCTCGCGGCGGTGCCGACTGCGCAGGCTCACAGCGTTTGCGTTGGAGTGGATTCCTTCTGCTGGAAGTTCCTGGCAGAAGTTCGTCGGCCCGGCCGGTTCGCGGCGGTGCCGGTCACTCGGGAGACGGGGAGGAGGACTCCTGCTGGCCGAGCAGCGCGGCCGCGCAGCCGCCGCCCGCCGAGCAGAGCCCGGCCGCGGCGCAGCCGCCTCCGGCCGAACCGGCCCCGGCGGGTTGGCCGCTTCCCGAGGAGGCCGCGCAGACGGAGCAGCCGGATTCGACCGGAGCCGCCGCCGCGGCGCGCGCCCCGAGCATTCCCCCGGTGAGGATCAGCGCCACCGCGCCGACGGCACCGATTCCCACGACCAGCCAGCTCGTCGCCGCTGTTCCCAGCGCGGCCGCGCAGCCACCGGCGATCACGGCCACCGCTCCCCCGGCGAGGATCGGCGGCGCGGCCACCCGGTTGGCGAGCCGGAAGGTCTGCTCGTCGCGCAGCGCGTCCGGGGTGCGCACCCCGGCGTAGCGGTTGCGCGGCAGCGTGCCGCGCAGCCCGCGCACCCCGAGGGTCAGGGCGGCCGCGCCGAGCAGGATCACGGCGACACACACGATGATCAGCAATGCAAGCGCCACCCCGACAGCCTACGACCTCCCCGCGCGGCTGCCGGGCACACCGCCGCGTGGCGTGCCCGGGAGCACACCGGGCGGCGGGGAGAGACGTTCCCGGCTCCTACTGCTCCCAACGCTGCGTCGTGGGACTCCACTGGTTCACGGCGTCGCCGCGCAGTATCGGAGTGAGGAATGCGTCGGCGAGGGCGACGGCGTCTTCGAACGAGTGCAGTTCGTGGAATCCATCCGTCGTGCTGACCTGTCTGGCGTAACCCTCGGCCCAGCTGCGGTGATCGGGAATATCGAACCCCATCGGCAGAGTGATCTCGGTGCGCTGCGCGGTGCGACGCTGCACTTCTTTTCTCAGGGCCTGGTTCAGAAGACGTCCGTCAACGACGTCGTGACTGATCGCGTAGACAAGATCGACAAGATCTTTGACACGACTCGACGGAATGCCGTTATGGAGTTCGTACATGGCGCAGATCTTGTCCGCGAGGTGATCTTCCAGCGCTACCAGCTGCAACTGCACGTCACTACCCGGTAGTTCGTTGATGAGCGGTTCGAGGTGACGCTGTTGGGGTTGACCGACCGGATCCATATCGGTCACGAGGTCGACGGTGATGTGGTTCTGCTTCTTTGTCCCGAGAAACGGCTTGAACGTCACCGATCGACACGGGCGTCCCGCGACAGCGTCCGGTCCGCCCCCGGGCGGAGCTCCACTGGTGCTGATGTGAGCAAAGCGCACTGCATCTCCGAGAGTGATTGCAGCGGCTGCGAGTAGTGTCTGGACAGCTTCTTCCAGGTCGGCCTCGGGGGTGCGGTGCAACAAGTCCAGGTCGCGAGAGTAGCGAGCACCGGGGTAGCGCACGAGCATCGCCAAACCGCCCTTGAGTAGCCACCCGTCGGGGTTGTGGGTGAATACCCGAGCCATGAGCCGTTCCAGGAAGAACTGTCGCCACAGCTCACCGCTTTGGACCTTCCGGTGGCCTATGCTTCCTGGGGCGATCCTGCGTAGCTCGTTCTGGAGCTGGATCGGGGTGACGAGGTTATCCACGTACTACCTCTGCTTTGATCAGGGGCGGGAATCGTCCAGGGAGGCTGCTAAAGCTGATCGCTGGTTCGCCGTGGGGTACTTCGAATGCTGGTGAGCAGGTTTTCGTTTCGGTAACGCGGAGAGCATGTCACCGCGTTGAGCGCCCTGCGTACCGGTGCCATACGTGCTTCGGTGAGATCTGGTAACGACGACTCCCCTCCGGGGGCCGAGTCGGGCAGGGGTGCCGTGTGGCACACGTTCCTTCGGGCTTCCTCGTAGACTTCGGGGAAGGACCGCAGGATCTCGGCCAGGACGCGTTCGCTCGGCGAGTCGGCGCTGACGTGATTGAGCAGGTGGTCCAGCAGGGCACGACCATCACCGGCCGCGAGCCCGTAGCGGCGACTGTAGCCATCGATGCGGGGGGCCAGTCGATTCAGATCCAGCCTGCCGTCGCGGGCGGCGTCGTGGACGATCGGCCCCACGTGACTGGCGTCGACATGCTCCTCGAGCAGGTCGACGACGGTACGTTCGATCGTCGTGACCGGAAGTCCGTCGACCAGTGTCACGTCGGACTCCGCGACGGCTCGCTTCCGCAGGCGCAGCGAGGGATCTCGCGGGTTGCGGCGGCGGGGCACGATCATCTCGACGTCCTCGGCGACCAGTTCGCCGAGATCGTGCAGCGTAGCGGCGCTGCGGTGCGAGACCACTCCACCGTCGGTATCGGGGGTCAGCCGTTCCCAGGCCGGAACGCTCGGGTTGAGCGCGAGCCAGGCGGCCTTGATGTCGGTGTGTTCGGCCTCCTCGGCCGCGGCGATGGCGTACACCCCGCGGCGCGGGCGCACGAGCAGACCTTGTTCGACCAGCCGAGTCAGCGTGACCGTGTCGATTCCCGCCCGGCGGGCCTGGGCCGAGGTCACCATTCCCCACTGTCCCGCTGAGTAATCACCGAGCGCCTTGAGAGCCATCGCCGTCTTCACAGCCCCAGGTTACACAGCGGGATACAGCAATCACTACACCTGGACGTAGTATTTGCTGTCGGAACATGTGGTTTTCGCTCCCCGCGCGGCTGCCGGGCACACCGCCGCGCGGCGTGCCCGGGAGCACACCGGGCGGTCGCGCGTGCGCCCCTGCGGGCGGGTGCCCCGGCCCGTCGCGGCCAGTCCCGGCCCGCGTACGTGCTTTACCCACCGGTTATCCTGTTCGCGTGGCCATCGCCCGACTTCTTGTCGTGCCGCGCTGAGACGACGTGACCCTCGGCGCGGCGACCCCTCATGCCCGGCTCGGGATGAGGGGTTTTTAGTTTTCCAGGGGCGGCACACCGATGGGTCGTCCGGAGCGCCGGCCGGTGAGCCCGGGCGACGAACTAGGGAAGGAAACGCACACGATGAGTGGCGCGGAACGGAACTCGCAGGGCACGGACGGTGCGGGCGACGAGACGCCCCCCTTCCGGTACACCGCGCGGATCGCGGGGGAGATCGAGCGGAACTGGCAGCGGCGCTGGGAGGAGCTCGGCAGCTATCACGCCGCGAACCCGGTGGGTCCGTTGAGCGGCGAGGACGCGGCCGCGGAGAAGCTGTTCGTCCAGGACATGTTCCCCTACCCCTCGGGGTCCGGCCTGCACGTCGGTCACCCGCTCGGGTTCATCGGCACCGACGTCTACGCGCGCTACCACCGGATGCGGGGGCGCAACGTGCTGCACACGATGGGCTTCGACGCCTTCGGGCTGCCCGCCGAGCAGTACGCGATGCAGACCGGCACGCATCCGCGCACCACGACCGAGAACAACATCGAGCGCTACCTGACGCAGATCCGCAGGCTCGGTCTCGGCCACGACGAGCGGCGCAGGGTCGCCACCACCGACATCGAGTTCTACAAGTGGACCCAGTGGATCTTCCTGCAGATCTTCCACGCCTGGTACGACACCGAGGCCGACCAGGGGCGCGGCCGGGCCCGCCCGATCAGCGAGCTGGAGGCCGAGTTCGCCGCGGGTAAGCGGTCCACACCGGACGGCACTCCGTGGGAGGAGCTGGACCGCGAGCAGCAGCGCCGCATCATCGACTCGTACCGGCTGGCCTACCTCTCGGAGGCGCCGGTGAACTGGTGTCCCGGTCTGGGGACGGTGGTCGCCAACGAGGAGGTCACCGCCGAGGGGCTCAGTGAGCGCGGCGACTTCCCGGTGTTCCGCCGCAACCTCAAGCAGTGGATGATGCGGATCACCGCCTACGCCGACCGGCTCGTCGACGACCTGGACCGGCTGGACTGGCCGGACAAGGTCAAGACCATGCAGCGCAACTGGATCGGCCGTTCGCAGGGCGCCGAGGTGCACTTCGGGCTGGAGAATCGCTCCGAGCGGATCGAGGTGTTCACCACCAGGCCGGACACCCTGTTCGGCGCCACGTACATGGTGCTGGCCCCGGAGCACCCGCTGGCTGACGAGATCCTGGCCGCCCCGGAGGAGTTCGGTTCTTGGCCGGAGGGCACCGACCAGCGCTGGACCGGCGGCTACTCGGGCCCGGCCGAGGCCGTGGCCGAGTACCGGCGCGCCGCCGAGATGAAGTCCGAGCTGGACCGCCAGGAGAACAAGGACAAGACCGGCGTGTTCACCGGGATGCACGCGGTCAACCCGGTCAACGGCGAGCGCGTTCCCGTGTTCGTGGCCGACTACGTGCTGCTGAGCTACGGAACCGGCGCGATCATGGCCGTGCCTGGGCAGGACCAGCGCGACTGGGAGTTCGCCGAGAAGTTCGGGCTGCCGATCGTGCGCACGGTGCAGCCGCCCGAGGACTTCGAGGGCGGGGCCTACACCGGTGACGGACCGGCGATCAACTCCTCGTCCGAGGTGACCGGGCTGAGCCTGGACGGGCTGGACGTGGACGAGGCCAAGAAGAAGATCGTCTCCTGGCTGGAGGAGCACGGTCACGGCAAGGGCAGCGTGCAGTACAAGCTGCGCGACTGGCTGTTCGCGCGGCAGCGCTACTGGGGCGAGCCGTTCCCGGTCGTCTACGACGAGGAGGGCTTCCCGCTGGGGATCCCCGCCGACCAGCTGCCGGTGGAGCTGCCCGAGGTGGCCGAGTACTCCCCGCGCACCTACGACCCGAACGACGCCGACAGCAGGCCGGAGCCGCCGCTGTCCAAGGCCGAGCAGTGGGCCGAGGTGGAGTTGGATCTCGGCGACGGGCTCAAGCACTACCAGCGCGACACCAACGTGATGCCGCAGTGGGCCGGGTCTTGCTGGTACCAGCTGCGCTACATCGACCCGGACAACCACGAGCGGTTCGTGGACCCGGAGAACGAGCGGTACTGGATGGGGCCGCGCCCCGACCGGCACGGTGCGGACGACCCGGGCGGGCTGGACCTCTACGTCGGCGGTGTGGAGCACGCGGTGCTGCACCTGCTGTACGCGCGGTTCTGGCAGAAGGTGCTCTACGACCTGGGGCACGTCTCGGCCGAGGAGCCGTACCGCAGGCTGTACAACCAGGGCTACATCCAGGCCTACGCGTTCACCGACTCGCGCGGGGTCTACGTCCCCGCCGAGGAGGTTGTCGAGCAGGACGGCAAGTACTTCTACAACGGCGAGGAGGTCAACCGCGAGTACGGGAAGATGGGCAAGAGCCTCAAGAACTCGGTCTCGCCGGAGGAGATGGCCGATTCCTACGGCGTGGACACGCTGCGGCTCTACGAGATGTCCATGGGTCCGCTGGACTCCTCCCGCCCGTGGGCGACCAAGGACGTGATCGGCTCGCACCGCTTCCTGCAGCGGCTGTGGCGCAACGTCGTCGACGAGCAGACCGGGCAGCCGCGGGTCACGGACGAGGAGCCCGACGAGGAGCTGCTGCGCGCGCTGCACAAGACCATCGACAGCGTGCGCTCCGACTACGACAGCCTGCAGTTCAACACGGCCGTGGCCAAGTTGATCGAGCTGAACAACCGGGTCACCAAGGAGTACTCGGGTGCGGCCGGGCCGCCGCGCTCGGTGATGGAGCCGATGGTGCTGCTGGTGGCCCCGCTGACCCCGCACCTGGCCGAGGAGCTGTGGTCGAAGCTCGGTCACGAGGAGAGCCTGGTGCACGGGCCGTTCCCGGTGGCCGATGAGAACTACCTCGTCGAGGAGACGCTGGAGTACCCGATCCAGTTCAATGGCAAGGTGCGGTCCAGGATGACGGTGCCCGCCTCGGCCGAGCAGGAGGAGCTTCGCGCCACGGCGCTGGCCGATTCCAGGATCCAGGAGCTGCTGGACGGTTCCGAGCCGCGCAAGGTGGTCGTGGTTCCCGGTCGGTTGGTCAACGTGGTCGGCTGATCGCTTTTTCCGTCGTGGCGGGCTCGCCGCCACGGCGCCCTCGCCGGGGCTTCGGTCCCCCGCACGGGAACCGGAGCCCCGGTGTGCTCGTCGGTGATGAGCGGGCACGGGCGATCGTGCCGAGCACTGAGGGTGGTCACGGCTTCGCGACCGGTGTATGCTTGAGGTATGCAAACGAGTATGCGGATCGACTCCGCCAATCGGGACGCGCTCGCACGTATCGCCGAGCGCGACTACGGCGGTGCGAGTCTGGACGAGACCGTGGCTCGGCTGGCCTTCGAACACGAGTCCTTCGCCGCGCTGGCAAGGCTGTCCGACGAGGAACTGCGGGAGTACCAGGACGAACAACACGACCTGGCCGAGGCCGATGTGGCTGTGTCCGAATGAGCGAAAAGCAGCCGCGCCCCTGGCAGGTGTGGTGGACCGATTTCGATCCTCAGGTCGGACACGAGCAGGCGGGACTCCGTCCCGCCGTGATCGTCTCCACCTCGTTCGAATGCGCGTTGCCCAACGGGCTGATCATCGTGGTGCCCTGCACCACCACGGATCGAGAACTGCCGTACCAACCACAGCTGAGTAGCCTCAATCGGACCACGTTCGCCATGTGCGACCACGTGAAGTCCATCAGCCAACAACGACTGCGGCGACCTCATCGTGCGCGGTTGACTCCCGACGAGATCAACAAGATCAAATTCGTGCTCCGCGGAATCATCGACATCAACTAGTAGAGCGGCTCCGTGGGTAGCCCCGCACCTGGCCGAGGAGCTGTGGTCGAAGCTCGGTCACGAGGCGAGCTTGGTGCACGGGCCGTTCCCGGCGGCTCGCTCGGGGCGGTCACAGCCCCCACGCCGCGGCCGACTGGGTGATCAGCCCGTTCCGGTAGCTCTCCCAGCTGTGGGCGCGGCTCGATCGTGCGTTGCACGGCTCGTGCGAGGTCGTAACCTCGGCCTCGCACGGTCATCCCAGCGTGCCGCCGCAGGTCGGGGAACTACTCGAACCGCCGAACGAAGTCTCGCAGCCGGTGGGTGATCCGTTCCGCGATGGCTGCGCGGTTGTCCGGTTGGTCCTCGTAGTCGGTGCGGAAGGTGCGCATAGCGTCGAGCAGCTCACGTTCCTCGGCCGGTTCGTAGTAGCCCAAGCTCGTGATGAGGAGGCAGGAGCGATATGGGGAGAGAACACCGTCCAGACAGGTCCCGGCAGCGTTGAAGCAGGCCATGGGAAAGTAGACGTCGGGGGTGTCGCGGCCCATCAGTGCTCTCGGAGGTATCCGCAGCAGAACCGGTTCGGCGATTTCGTCGTCACGTCCTGCTTTGCGCTGCGGGTCAGCGGCGATTTCGGCGAAGGCGTCGCAGTTTCCCAGCTGTTCGATGCAGTCCAGGCTCGCCCGTTCCAGCGTGCTGTGCGTGCGTCGCTGACCGGGATCGTCCAACAGCGCACGCACTTCTCGATAGGATTTCACCAGGGTGGTGCCGGGGGTGTCGGAGTACCCCAACGCGGCGCACCCGTGGATGAACTGGGTCAGGCCACGGCGCAATGCCAGATGTGGATTGGCTCGGTCCTGTTGCTCGGCGTGCTCACGCAGCTGCTGAATCCGCTGCCGTACTCCCTTCGGGCGCACTCGAGACAGGGTAGGTCGTTAGCCGCTGCTTGTCTTCGAGGTGTCCTTCTGGGCCGAAGCAGGTTGCCAGAAGGCACACTCGCACCAGTCGTTATCCGGTGCGGTGCGGATCGCGGCTATGTCTCCGGTCGCGTCATTGACGACTTCTGAGCGCCCTCGGGGCTCCCGCTGCGGGCCGGTGGGAGCGCGTGCGGCCCCGGTTCCGCCGTTTCGGCGGGGCCGGGGCCGTTCTCGTGCGCGACGGGCGGGCTCGGTTCCCGGCGGCTCGCTCGGGGCGGTCACAGCAGCAGGAGGCCGTCCCGGACGCGACGCATGATTTCCAGGGCTGGGTCCGGAGGCGGTGGCGCGGGTCTGGACGCGTGGGGTGCCGCGTTCCAGGCGCTGTCGCGCCCGTCGGGGTGGGGTTCGCGCCACACGGTGCGGGCGGCGGGCACCAGCGGTTGCGGCGGTGCCGCGGGGAATTCCCGGTCGATCCACTGTGGCCTGACCTGTTCCGGGGCGGGTTCGTCCGGGTCGGTTTCGGGCCAGCGCACCGGTGCGTGCGGGGTCTCCGGTGGTTCCGGCCGTGCGGGCGGCTCCGATCGCGCTGGTGCCGCGGGCGGGGGCTGCGGTGCGGCGCGGGCGGGCACCTGCGGGGTGAGCTCGCCGGTTCCGGCGGCACCAGCAGGGGCGAGGCGGGCGTGCAGCTGCCACACGCTCAGCGCTCCCGGCCCGGAGTCGGCGTGTCGGACGTGCGGGCGGGGGTGCGAGCCCGTTCGGGGACGCGGTGCCGCGGGGTGCTCGGGCCAGGCCAGCAGCGCGATCGCCAGCAGGGTCAGCAGCATGGGCACGAGGAGTTGGTGCTGCATCACGTTCCTCCTTCCGCGTTGGTCGGCGGCCGGGTTGTCGCGGTGTTCCCGGCGGTTTCTCCGACGGCTTCTTCGGCGGTGATCTCTTCGGCGGGGGCGGTTTCGTGGGCGGTGGCGTACTGGCGCAGCACCGCGGCCAGCTCGATCAGCTCGTCGGCCAGCTCCCGGCAGTGCGCGGGGGTGTAGCGCCCGTTCCCCAGGGCGAAGGCGGCCTCGGAGCAGTGCCACCGGCACTGCCGCAGCAGCGCGGCAGTCCGTTCGTTCGGAGCGTTCAGCACTGCTCACCGTCCGCGGAGTCCGTGCGCGGCGGTGCGCCGACCAGTTCGCGGGCCCTGTCGTCGCAGTCGGGGCAGGTGGGCCACAGCCAGGCGATCTCCCCCGCGGCCGAGGTGACCTCCCGGCCGCACAGCGCCGTGACCGTCAGGTCCGGCGGGAACTCCACCCCCGGTGGCGGGACCGGGTCCTCGCTCACGTGCCGCGCGTGGTCGCCCGGCACCCAGGTGAACGGATGGGACATGATTACCTCCTGTGCACGATAGGTAGGGCAGCCACCATGCTGGTACCGTTGGTGACATAAATTTGGCACCTGGCACCAAAGTCGACAATTCCTCGATCAGGTGAAGCTCGGGTGTGCAGCGTGCTCACCTAGTAGGGCTTTGTTAACTCGTTGGTGGTGGGTGTGATGATGGAGGTGTGACACCGGAGGAGATGCAGGTTGTGGCTCCGCGGATCGAGGAGTTCGCGGGGCAGATGCTGGCGGGGTTGCCGCGGCG